>CAVREN010000105.1:0-88070 GCA_963720115.1 uncultured Alphaproteobacteria bacterium | reverse complement strand
AAATCGGTGGTATCAACTGCTTCGGCAGGACGGCGTAGTTATTCAGATTTGACGGGCATTTCTGACTTGCCCCTACGTATCCCGTAGGGCGCGCCAGCAAAATCAATGACTTAGTAATACGGACCTCAGTTGGTGTCTATCACATGTCCAATAATCACTGGCCAAACCTCGACGCCCACCAACGACGCCGCCGACCGAGCCCATACTAACGCGCGAGCATATCGACGGAGCCATCGCGTGCTTTCGTCGACGATTGGCCGAACTGGAGAAATTTGATCCCGGTTCGATTCGAGACCGGCAAGATCCGAGCATTGCGATCCTAGAAGTCGCGTTGTGGACTTGCACATCGTTTCGACCTACGGTGACTTTTCAGGGGGGCTGCCCAGGTGACGAGGATATTGAATGCAAAAGCATGCAATGCCCTTTTGATCTATCCTCGATTTGATGCGGACACGTTCTGGAATTTCAAGCGAACCGCCGAAGTCTTCGGGGCCAAATATCCGGCATCGCCGCTTGGCCTGATCACTATCGCGGCGTTGCTGCCGTCTGCCTGGTCGATAAGGCTGGTCAACCGCAACACCGAGGAATTGAGCGACGCCGATCTTGATTGGGCCGATCTGGTCTTCACCGGCGGCATGCTACCGCAGCAGAGCGACACTCTGGACGTCGTGGATTTCTGCCACGCCCGCGGGAAGCCCGTGGTCGTTGGCGGTCCCGGAGTCACATCGTGTCCCCATCTCTATCAGGCGGCCGATTTCCGCGTCATTGGTGAAGCCGAACATATCATCAGCAATTTCATCGATGCCTGGGAAGCGGGCGCGCGCGAAGGGCAGTTCGAGGCGGAGAAATTTCAAACCGACGTGACCAGCTCGCCGATCCCGCGCTTCGATCTCCTGAAATTCGACGACTATCTCCATATCGGCGTACAGTTTTCGCGCGGCTGTCCGTTTACCTGCGAGTTCTGCGACATCATAGAGCTTTACGGGCGGGTGCCGCGCGCCAAGACCAATGCCCAGATGCTGGCAGAGCTCGACGAGCTTTATCGCTTGGGTTATCGCGGCCATGTCGATTTCGTGGACGACAACCTCATCGGCAACAAGAAAGCCGTCAAGGCGTTCCTTCCGGAGCTCGCAAAGTGGCTGGAAGCGCGCGACTACCCATTCGAGTTTACGACTGAAGCCTCGATCAATCTCGCCGACGATTCGGAGCTTCTGAAGCTGATGGAGTGCGCCAATTTTGTCGGGGTCTTTGTCGGCATCGAAAGCCCCGACACCGCGACGCTGATCGCTATGCGCAAGAAGCAGAACACGCGGCGCAGCATTGCGCAGAGCATTCATAAGATCTACGCATCCGGTCTTTTTGTGACCGCGGGCTTCATCATCGGCTTCGACAGCGAAACGGAATCGGCGGCGGAGGCAATGATCGAGTTGATCGAGGAAGCGGCGATCCCGGTTTGCATGGTGGGTCTGCTCTATGCATTGCCGCACACGCAACTCGAGCGCCGGCTCGAAAAGGAAGGCCGTCTGTTTCCGCATCCCGAGCGGAAAGATCTAAAAACCGCAGACCAATGCACAATGGGCCTCAACTTTAAGACGGTGCGGCCGCGGCAGGAGGTGCTTGCCGATTACGCGTACATCCTAGAGCGCATCTATGATCCGGTCGCCTACGCGGGCCGTCTCCAGCGTCTGGCGGGGATGCTCGACAATTCCGGCCGAAAGCGGCAGACGCGCGCGGCGCATTCGCGGCGCAACCTAGGCAGTCTCGAAATGTTGCATCGGATCATGACCAACCTGCCCGAACCGCGCGAGGTCTTTCGCAGCACGCTGAGCCAGTGCATGTCCGGCAATCCGGATTCGATTCGCTGGCTTGTGGCGCTGATGGCTCTATACCTGCACGTCGGGCCGTTCTCGCGCGATGTCATTGCACGCATCGAGAACATCATGGCTACTCTCGAGCCGCTCGCTATCGAGCCGCGCGCGCCGGTCGAACCGGCAAGCGCGAATCTAGCGATCTGAAGCGCTTCGACACCGTGCGTTTCGGAACGCATGATCGACTTGTGACGCTGCAACGCGAGCGGCCCCGCCGGGGAGCTATACGGCGGAAATGACGAATGTGACGACGGCGACACAGTCAGCGAGCCCGTTCGATTGCCCGAGCTGCGGCGCACGCTGCAAGCTTGTGCGCTTGGAATGCGATTAACGTCGGTTTGGAAGGACAGATAGTCTGCCGCAGATGCGGAAGTCCCCTTCAGGCGCACGAAGGGAAATATATCCTCAAGTACTTCCTTGTGGGTGAGCGTCGCCTGACCCGCTCTGAAGTGGTCTGTTCGGTAAGCCGACCGGAATCCAAAAGAGCGAAACTGCCAGACTGCCTTTTTTCCTGCTTTTTTGCCGCGTTTCCCGTGGCGTCAATAACTTTCGGTCGCGATTTGCCCAAAGCAGACTGCAATTCGCTGAAAGCTTCATCCACGCCATTGACCCATCCGAACCGCGCGAGCCATTTTTCTGACAGCGCGGCCTTCCCGCGTTCTTGCCTTGAACGAGAGTATCGCGTTGCAGATCGGATCGACGCGCGTGTAGTAGGCCTCAAGGGCGTCCATAGCCCGAACGTAGGCAGCGCCAATTTCAGTTTCGCGCTCAACGCATTGTCGTGCGGCGCAATAGGCTGCCGCGTCGCGCCACGTCCATTCCTCCGAATCCTCGGGCCACGATCCTCGGCGTCGCACTTCCGTTGCAAGTAGATCGCGGACTTCGTTGACCCAGCGCAGCATGCTGACGAGTTTGGGTTGCACGCTCGCCAACCGCCCGCCGAGTTCAAGCAATTCGTCGTCTTTCTGTGTCACGGTAAAGCCCGTCCGGAACAGTCTCAGAGCGTTGACGGCTGGATTGTGTGTTAGCCTTCCCGCTTGTCGTCAACTTGCGCGAGCTTCTGCCAGCAGTCGGACAGACCGAGCCAGAAACTCCGATCCTCCCCGCGCGCCTGCTTCGCCAGATCGCGGCATGCCTTGGCCTGCCTTCGATACATGTCGGCGGCGTGCCATGGAGCGGGCTTGCATTCCTCCGTATGCGATATGCCGCACGCTGCGCATTCGAACGTGCACAGATCGGGCAATCCGCCGAATCGTTGCGTTCGCCGGACGAGTTTCATCGGCTGGGCGCAACGCTGGCACCGCAGGGACGCCGGGGAGGTATCGTTGGCAATCATAACGACCCGCAGCTTTTTTGTTCTTAGAGGGCGGCTCTCGGCGGCTCGCAGGTCGACAAAAGTGCGTCAACGAAAAAGGGCGAGCCTCGTGGCGCGGTGAATAATCCCGGCGATCTTTCGGCGATGTGACCAACAGATTAATCTTTAGCAAGCCAATCACGGCGCTGTGATTATCGGCGTAAACTCAATTCGTTGCGCTTGATGTCCGACGCGAGGTCTTGCTTGCGGCGCGCGGGCATGGCGGCCAACCATGTTCTTCCAACCCCGGCAGTCTTGGTCTAAGAACGAATGGCATTCGCTATTCAATATCGGCATGGGACGAAGACGAACGCCATTCGCTGCCGACGCGCCCAGCGCACCGGATGGGCGAGTTCAGCCAGCCCCTAGCCTCAAACGATGGACGCATCATGCGCATAGAGGATCGCTTTGTTGTTGCCGCGCCGCGAGAGCGGGTCTGGCTCGCCATCAAGGACCCGGCGGTCGTGGCGCCTTGCATCCCCGGCTGCCTTGGGGTCGAGGTCATCGGCCCGACGCTCTACAAAGCGAAAATCCGCGTGCAGGTTGGGCCGATCAAGGCCGACTTCAACGTCGATGTCGAAATCGTTTCGGAAACGGCCCCGGAAGAAGTCCACTCACGCACGCGCGGTGAGGAAGGCAGCCGCGCCAGCTCGCTGTCGGCGGAGAACACGCTGCGGCTGACCGCCTTGAGCGACAACGAGACCGAAGTGTTTTACGCCTCGGAGGCGGCCGTCGTCGGGCGGCTCGGGAAATTCGGCCTCGGAGTGATGAAGAAGAAGGCGGAAAGCCTGGGGCGCGAGTTCGCGCAGGCGTTCAAAAAGAAGGTCGAGCAATCCTGAACGCGCGGGTCGTTCACGGCAGGTCCTAATTCTTCCGCTGGTCGGCCACTTCGATGACGACCGCCATGGCGGTGTCGCCGGCGGCGCAGCCGGCGAACAAGCCGTAACCGCCGCCGCGCTGGGCCAATTCCTCGATCAGCTCGATCACCCCGCGAGTACCCATCGGCGCTTGTGGATGGCCCCACACCAGCGAGCAGCCGAAATTATTCATCTTCTCCAGCGGAAAGCCCGTCTGCCGCGAAAACAAAACGTCGTTGACGGCAAACGGATTGTGCGTCTTGACCGCATCCATCCGTTCGATGCTCGTTCCGGCCGCGTCGAGCGCTTGCTTGGCGGCCGGAATTGGTGCCTCCGGCATGTGCGCCAGCGCAGCCCGCGCGCTGCCAAAGCCGTGCAGACGCACGCGGATATCGCGATTGGCACTCAATGCGGCGGCCCGTTCCGGCTCGGCGACGATGATCGCGGCATTGCCGTCGGCCGGATGAGTCTGTCCGCCATAGGTCACCGTTCCGCCCGCTTGGACCGGCTTGAGATTGGCAAGGCCCTCGGCTGAGGAGAAACGGATTCCATCGTCGGATTCGAGCGTTGCGGCCGTCTTTCTGAACGCGGGATCCGGCACCTCGAACGGCAGGCTCATATAGCGCTTCTGAAAGGCGCAGCCGTCGGAGAGTGCATCGCGATATTGCCGGTCGCGCATGAGCACCACGTCGTGTTGCTGCGCGGTCGTGATCTGATGCTTGGCGGCGACATTTTCCGCGGTCTGCAGCATCGCGTGGCCGCCGAGCGGATCACAGCTGAAATTGTCCATCACCCAATCTTCGTGTGCGCCGGTCCCGCCCGGGCCTTTTGGGTTGGGATAATAGAGATGCGGACCGTTGGAGGTGCGGTCGCAGGTCAGCGCCAGCGACACGCCGCACAGGCCGGCCTCGATCTCCTGCGTGGCTGCGAGCAGCGCGCGTACGCCGGTGGCGCACGCCTGCATCACCGTCGGTCCGGCGATATGGCCGAGCCCGGCGCGGCCCGCGACCCACGGCAATCCGTAAAACGAATGCGCCTGCGGCACGCTGAAACCAAGCACGCCATGTTCGATGGCGTTCGCTGGAATGCCGCGGCGGTCGAGCTCTTTGCGCGTGGTGTGGGCGGCGAATTCCAGCGAATGCAGATTGGCGAAGGCGCCCTGCCAGCGCGCAAATGGCGTGCTCCAATAGGCGCCGTAGGGAATTTCAGCCTTGTAGGCCATGTCCGCCTTTCTTTGCGCTTGACGTCTGCGCCTCTGAAATAAGCCGTTCGCGCAACGCCACCTTGTCGATCTTGCCGACCGTCGTGCGCGGCAACGCCTCTACCAGATGGATTTGCGACGGCACCTTATAGGGCGCCAGATTTTTCTTGCAGTGCGCGATCAGTTCGTCGGCCGCGACGCGCGCGTTCTCATTGAGCACCACAAAGGCGCGCACGGTCTCGCCATAGTAGCGGTCCGGCGCGCCGGTCGTCGCCGCCTCCCTCACCGCGGGATGCGTAAACAGCACTTCGTCCACTTCGCGCGGATAGACGTTGTAGCCGCCGACGATCACCATGTCCTTCTTGCGGTCGCGGATGAACAGATAGCCGTCCGCATCAAGCTCGCCGATGTCACCGGTAAATAAGCAGCCGTTGCGCAGCGCCTCGGCGGTTTCCTTCGGCTTGTTGCGATAGCCGGACATGATCTGCGGGCCGCGGGCGCGGATTTCTCCGATCTCGCCGACGCCCAGCACATTGGTGCCGGTCTCGGTATCGACGATCTCGATCGTGGTGAGCGGCAAGGAGGGACCGGACGAGCCGACTTTGGAGGGCCCGCCTTCGCGCACATAGGTCAGCACCGGTCCGGCTTCGGTCTGTCCGAAACCCTCCAGGATCGGCGTGCCGGTTTGCGCCGACCACTGCCGCATCGTCTCCTCCGGCAGCGGCGCCGAGCCGGAATAGGCGGTGCGCAAGGAGGAAAAATTAGTCGCCTTGAACTTCTCGTGCGCAAGCAAGCCGATGAACACGGTCGGCCCGGCCGGCAAGCGGGTGATTTTCTGCTCTGCAATAAGATCGAGCACCGCGTCCGGCCGGTAGCGCGGCATAATGACAAGCCGCCCGCCGCAATAGGCGGCGAGATGAAGACACATCGCCACGGCGAAGACGTGGAACAGCGGCATCATGCAGAGGATGCTTTCGTCGCCCCGGCGTGTCGGCAGCGCTGCTTCGCGCTGGCTGATATTGACCGCCATCTGCCGATGGCTGATGTTGACGCCCTTCGGCAGTCCCGTGGTGCCGCCAGTATATTGCAAGGTCGCAAGATCGTCGGGCGACGGCAGCGGTTCGAGCAAGACCCGCTCCGGCTCGTCCTTCCACACATCAAGTGTGCGGCCGCCCTCCCCGATCTGCACGGTGTGCGCGATACCGTGCGCCGCCGCAAGCGGCTCGAGTTTGCTCGCGACCCCGGCGTCGTAGACAACGACAACCGGATCGGCGTCTTTGAGAATGTAGCCAAGCTCGCGCTCGGTGTAGGTCGGATTGATCGGCACCGCCTGCGCGCCCGCGGCATGGGCGCTGAACATCGCGACCGGGACATCGAGCGAGTTCGCGCAGACTAGAGCCACGCGGCCGCCACGCGCGCCATATCCGGCCAACTCCTCAGCGAAACCGGCGACGCAGCGCAGGTACTGCGCATAGCTGAGGCTGCGCGGCCCGCAGGTCAGCGCCGTCTGCTCGGGGAAACGGGCCGCGGCTTCGGCCAGCATATGCACGACGGTCGGGAATACCCGCGGCAAATTCTCGACCGCATCCGTGCTCATCCCGCGACCCTTGCTCGTCCCACCGCCGTGACCCGATTGGTCCAGCGCGCCTCCGCCTTGCTGGTTGGCAAACGCCCGCGTTCTTGCGGCCGCGCGATCAAAATGTCCGCGAACAACGCGAGCTGGCGCGCCGGGCACACCGCGCCGCCTTTGAGATGGAAATTCAACGCGTAGCCGTCGAACGCCATCAGCATGATGCTGGCGAGGTCGCGCACGATCTTGCGGTCGGCGGCCGGCAGGCAATCCTCGAGCAGCTTTGCCAGCCGTTCCTCGATGGCAAGCCGCAGCGCCGGGCTATAGCCCTCTCGCCCATTCGCGGCCGAGATCGCCTGCATCATGTTGTTGGCGAAACCGTTATCGGCGGACGGAATCTCGCGCCACAAGGTCGAGAGAATCTTGCGCAGACGCTGCCGCGGGTCGGTGGTGCGCTGCAGCGATTTTTCCAGCGCATCGAACTGTTTGGTCAGCCACGGCTCGTAGATCGAAAACAGGATTTCCAGCTTGGAGGGGAAATAAACATAGACATTGGCCGGGGCCACGCCCGCCGTTCGCGCAATATTGGCTATGTTGGTGTCCGAATAGCCTCGTTTCGAGAAAAGCTTGTAAGCGGCATCCAGAATCGCGCGTCTGATTTCCTTCTTCTTTATCTGTGCCACTGTTTCTTCCTTGTTTGCGGGTCTCTGAAAATGCCTTTTGGTGTAACCGCGATAATGCCGGCTTGCAACTTGTCGTCTCTTACGACCTCCCCTTGCTCGGCCCTTGCGCCGCCGTAAAACCCTCCGGTTTCCGCGATTGACGCAGCGAACGTTTCTTGACAGCCACCTATACCCGAATACTATTCGGTAATGGTGGACGCAGCGAGAATATTCGTTGCGGTCCTCGATCGCCAAGCCCCCTGTCGGCTTCGCGACTGAGCTTAGGGAGGCGTCCGGATCACAGGCATGCCGTCCAGCCCGTCCTTGTTTCGCCCCCGTACCCTGGATGAAGCGCTCGACATCCTCACCGGTACGCCAGACGCCAGGCCGATTTCCGGCGGCGCGTCGCTGGTCGCGATGATGAATGCCGGACTGGTCGAGCCTGCGGCACTCGTCAGCCTCATGCGGATCCCCGAGCTTTCCGGCATCCGGCGCGCGGCTGACGGCAGCATCCTGGTCGGCGCCGCGACCCGGCATAGCGCCATCGCCGCCGACAGGGTCTTTGACGGCACGGCCGCAGTGCTGGCCCATGCCGCGTCCCAGATTGCCGGTGTTGCGGTTCGCAATATGGGCACCATCGGCGGTGCGGTCGCGCACGCCGACCCCGGCCTCGATTTTCCGCCCGCATTGTGCGCCGTCGATGCCCGCGTGCAACTCGCCGCAAAGTCCGGCCGTCGCACCCTGCCGGTCCGCGACTTCTTCGTGGATTGGTACACCACGGCGCTCGAGCCAGGCGAGATCGTCACCGGCTTCGAAATTCCGAAACCGAAACCCGGCGCCGGGTTTTATCTGAAGCACGCCCGCGTCGCAGGCGATTTCGCCATCATCTCGATTGCGCTTTCACTGGCTGATGACGGCGAGGCGCGCGTCGCCGTCGGTGGCTGCGGCCCCTCTCCGCTCGCTTCGACGGAAGCCGACCAAATGCTGTCGTCCGGCTTGTCCGCCGAAACCTTGCGCCGCGCCGGCGAGCTTTTGGTGGCGCTCGCAAATCCGGTCGACGATGTGCGCGGCACCGCCGAATATCGGAAACTTCTCATCCCGCGCATGCTTGCGCGCAGCGTGCGTGATATCACAGCGGCAAGGAAGGCGGTCGCATGACGCAGCCAAATTCCGTGACGCTGAAAGTCAACGGCAAGGCGCTGACAGCGAACGCCGCCACCGCCGACACGCTGCTCACGGTGCTGCGCGATCAGTTCCTGCTCACCGGCGCCAAACGCGGCTGCAATCAGGGCGTCTGCGGCGCCTGCACCGTTCTGGTGGACGGCCGCCCCGTGCGCTCGTGTCTGTCGCTCGCGCTCGACTGCGACGACCGCGGGATCAACACGATCGAGGGGCTGACCGACCAGCCGATCATGCAGGCGCTGCAGCGCGCCTTCGTCGCCGGCGGCGCCTTTCAATGCGGCTTTTGCACGCCCGCGATGCTGGTGGCGAGTTTCGCGCTGCTGCAGGGCAATCCGCGCCCGTCCGAAGCCGAGATCCGCCGGGCGCTGTCCGGCAATTACTGCCGCTGCACCGGATACAAAAAGATCGTCGAAGCGGTGCTCGAAGCTGCCACGCGCCTGCCTGCGGAGGCGTCCGCATGAACAAGCCGCTGAGCTTTGCCGTCGGCCAGTCGGCGCCGCAAATCGAAGCGCAGGAAAAGGTATCCGGCAGCGCTCAATATATCGCCGATCTTTATCGTCCGAACATGCTCCATGGCGCGCTGCTGCAAAGCCCGCACGCGCATGCGCGCATCGTCGGCTACGACATCGCGCAGGCCGCCGCCATGCCGGGCGTGCACGCGATCGTCACCGGCGACGACCTGCAAGAGCATTGGCGCATGGGCGCGTTCATCAAGGACGAACATGCGCTGGCGAAGGGAAAGGTTCGCTATGTCGGCGAGCCGGTGGCCGCCGTCGCCGCCGAGACGGAAGCGCTGGCGCGCGCGGCCGCCGCCGCCATCGAAGTGACCTATGAGGAATTGCCGGCGGCGCTTTCGCCGGAGGATGCGCTTTCGCCGGACGCCGCCGTCATTCACGAACACGCCGCCGACTACATCAAGGTGTTCGATGCCGGCACGGGCGCCAATCTCTGTTCGCGCACCAGTTTTCAGGAAGGCGACATCGAACGCGGCTGGCGCGAAAGCGAGCTGATTTTCGAGGCGAGCTATCAGACCCAGCCCCAGGCGCATGTATCGCTCGAGCCATGCGGCGCACTCGCGGAAATGGACGCAAACGGCCGCGTCTCGCTGTGGTCCGCCAACCAATCGGTATTTCGCGTGCAGGCCAATGTCGCGGAATCGCTCGGGCTGCCGATGTCGCGGCTGCGCTGTCTGACGCCAAAGATCGGCGCCGGCTTCGGCAACAAGATGGAGCCGCACGTTCAGCCGATCGTCGTCTTGCTGGCGATGAAGGCGAAACGGCCGGTCAAGCTGATCCTGACGCGCGAACAGGATTTCGAAATGGTTCGCGCGCGCCATCCTTTCCAGGTCCGCGTGAAGACCGGCGTCAAGCGTGACGGCACGCTGGTCGCGCGCGAGGTCGAGGTGCTGCTCGACGGCGGCGCGTTTGGCGACGACAGTCCGGGCGTGCTCGGCTATTCGCTGTTGATGAGCTGCGGCCCTTACCGCATCCCGCACGTTCATTGTCATGGCCGGCTTGCCTACACCAACAAAATGCGCTTCGGCGCGTTCCGCGGCTTCGGCGTTCCGCAGGTCACGTTTGCCGGCGAGACCCAGATGGACGAGATCGCCGATGCGCTCGGCCTCGATCCGATCGAATTCCGGCAGAAGAATCTCAAGCGCGAGGGCGACTGCTGGCTTGGCGGGCAGCCGATCGAATCGAACGGCGTGAGCGAATGCCTGGAGAAGGTACGCGCCATCTCGGGCTGGGACAGCGAACCGCGCACGACACGCGGCGGCGAAAGCCGGCGCGCGCTCGGTATTGCCTGCAGCGCTCACATCAGCGGGCTATTGTCGACCGGCGCCATCGTGCGCCTGCTTGAAGACGGCACCATTCTGCTGAACACCGGGTCGGTCGATATCGGGCAGGGCTCGAACACGATCCTCACGCAAATCTGCGCGGAAGCACTGCGCGTGCCGCTGGAGCGCGTCGGCATCGCCAGTCCCGACACCGACGGCTCGCCGTACAATTGGGGAACGACCGCGAGCCGCATCACCTATATGACCGGCACTTCGGTGATTGGCGCCGCCGCCGAGGTCGAGCGCAAGATTAAGGATCAGGCCGCGGAGATCCTCGAATGCGCGCCCGAGGATTTGGAACTCGTCCCCGGCGGCCTCGTCGCGGTGAAGGGCGTCCCGCAACGCAATGTCAGCTTCGCGGCCGTTTCCGGCCGCGCGCACTGGGCGGCCGGCGGTCCGATCATCGGCAGCCATAGCTGGGTGTTCAATCAAAAGACCGTCGATCCCAAACGCGCCACCGTCGTCGGCCTGCCCTTCCCGCAGATCGGCGCCTTTGTCTTCAACGCCACGGTGGTCGATGTCGAGGTCGATGAAACGACCGGCAAATGCAGCGTGCGGCGAGCCTGGTCGGCTTGCGATGTCGGCCGCGCCATCAATCCGCAAATGGTCGAAGGCCAGATCGAAGGCGCCTTCGTCCAGGGCCTGGGCTTTGCGCTGTTCGAGGAAATGGTCTGGAACGGCGCGCAACTCATCAACCCGACACTGATGGATTACAAAATTCCGACCTTCACGGAGGCCCCCTCGGAGCTTAAAGCGATCATCGTGGAGTCACACGATCCGCGCGGGCCTTATGGTGCGAAAAGCGTCGGCGAGATCGGCATCAACAGCGTTGCCGCGGCAATCACGAATGCGGTGAATGCCGCAATAGGCGCACGCTTGCGGCGATTGCCGCTGGCCCCGCCGCGCGTGCTCGAAGCGATGTTGGAAGTCGAGACCGAGGCCGAAACAGCTCAGTCATGAGCGGCGGAAATGAGCCAAGGCATAGCGGTGTCCGGATTGACAACGTCTGAATAACGAATAGTGTTCATTAATGGCCGGCTGCGGCCTGAGTGAGCATTGTCAGGGTGGAACGAACAGCATGAGCGGCAAGCGCGTCTGGGTGGTCGGCACCGACATCGGCGGCACATTCACCGATGTGATCGGCGTCAATCTGGAAACCGGCGAGCAGCGGATCGGCAAGGTCCCCTCGACGCCGCCCACCTTCTTCGACGGCGTGATCAACGGCCTGGCGCGCGCCGGCATACGCGGTGAGGAGACGCTCTCGTTCCGCCACGGCGCCACGGTCTCCACCAACGCCATTCTCGAGCGCAAGGGCGTCAAGACCGCGTTGATCACCACCGAGGGTTTCCGCGACGTACTCGGCGGCGGCCGCGCCGAGCGCATTTCCGCTTTCGAGCTCGATTGGGATCCGCCCGAACTGATCGTGCCGCGGCGCAACGTGCTGGTGGTGCGCGAGCGCGTCAGTCCGTATGGCGAGATCGTCACGCCGCTCGCCGAGGAAGACGTCCAGCGCGCCGCGCGGATGATCAAAAAGCGCGGTATCGAGTCGGTCGCGGTGGTCTACATGGATTCATTCATGAATCCGGTGCACGAGCAGCGGACGCGCGAAATCCTGCGCCAAGAATTGCCCGACATCGACATCACGCTGTCGCACGAGGTGCTGCCGCAGATGCTCGAGTTCGAGCGGACCTGCACGACGGTGCTCAATGCCTATGTGTCGCCGATCCTCAAGAATTATCTGAAAGGCCTCGCCGATCGTCTGAAGGCCGATTGGGGCTATGCCGGCGCCATCCTGGTGACCACGTCGGGCGGCGGCGTTATCGGCATGGACGAGGCGCTGAAGCTCCCGGCCCGCACATTTCACTCTTCGCCGGTCTCCGGCGCGGTTGGACTTGCGGGCTATATCGGATCGCTTGCGGGTTTCGAGAACGTCATCGCGTTCGAAACCGGCGGCACCACCAACAACGTCTCGATCATCTATCGCGGCAAGCCCGCCATCACGCACGAGTGGAAAATTCTCTGGAACGTGCCCTGCTGCCTACCGTCGGTGGATACAGTTTATATCGGCGCCGGCGGCGGCTCGATCGGCTGGGTCGACAAGGGTGGCATTCTCAATGTCGGCCCACAGAGCATGGGTGCGGTGCCCGGACCTGCCTGCTACGGCGCCGGCGGCACGGAGCCGACCAACACCGACACCCAGATCGTGCTCGGCCGCATCGATCCGAACTACTATCTCGGCGGCGAGATACAGGTCGACGCCAAGCTGTCGCGGCAGGCGCTCGAAAACAAGATCGGTCATCACTACGCCTGGGATGCCGAGACCTCGGCGGCCAATATGTACATGGTCGCCATGACCAATCTGATGATGGCGATGCGGTTGCAGACGGTGAGCCGCGGCTGGGATCCGCGCGACTTCGCCATCGTGCCTTATGGCGGCGGCGGCGCCATGTATGCCTGTGACCTCGCCCGCGAAATCGGCGCTTCGACCGTGATCGTGCCGCCGCTTCCCGGCTATGCATCCGCCTTCGGCGCGATTCGTGTCGACGTGAAACACGAGTTCACCGAGCCGCTGCACAAGATCGAAGCGGAACTCGACTATGACGCACTCAACATGACGTTCAACGATCTGGTCAAGAAGGCAAAGGAGACGCTGCTGCGCGAAGGCATGCGCGCCGACCAGATCGAGATCGAGCGCTATGTCGACGTGAAATATTTCAGCCAGTCGCGCTTCTTCACCGTGCCAATCAAGGAGCAGCGCATCACGCATCTCGACGACATCACGCGCGACTTCATGGCGGCGATGCAGACGGCCTATGGCTACACCCTGCCGCCGGGATATGCGCCGGTCGAGCTCGTCAATCTGCGTGTCATCGCCATCGGACAAATTCCCAAGCCGCATTTGCCGGAAATCACCCGCCCCGCCTCGCTTGCCGGCGCGCACAAAGGCCAGCGCAGCGTCTGGTTCCGCGGCTCCGGATTTGTCGAAGCGGCGATCTACGAACGGGGCAAGCTGCCGGTCGGTGTGTCATTCGAGGGGCCGGCCGTCGTCGAGCAGCCGGACACCACGACCGTGATGCCGCCCGGCACACTCTGTACGCCCGACCAATACGGCAACCTCGTCATCAGGGTAGAACGGTAGGCACACGATGCAAAAAGCATCCGCGAGCGGCCAACAGTCCAACTCCACATACGGCGTCAAGGAGAAGCTGACCCATGTCAGCGACATCGGCATGGACCTCATCACCTTCGAGGTGATGCGCAATGCCTTTGTCGCCGCCTGCTACGAGGCTTCGACCACGATCGAGCGCGTCGCCTACCATCCGGTGGTCGGCATGGGGCGCGATCGCTCCAACGCGCTGCTCACCAGGGACGGCCGGCTGGTGGCGCACGGACACACCGATGCCGCCGCGCACTATGCCTCGTTCGGTCCGTCGGTGGTGGAACTCCTCAAAGACCACCCCGTCGAGTCGATGCGGCGCGGCGACACGTTCTTGTTCTCCGATCCCTACCGCACCGGATCGCACGTCAACGACACGCGCCTGATCCGCCCGATCTTTTTTGACGATCACGTGGTGGCGTTCGCCTGCACCGTGATCCATTGGGCCGACATGGGCGGCCCGATGCCCGGCACGTTCAATCCGGAAGCGACTACTTGTTATGCTGAGGGCATCCGCATCCCGCCGATCCGGCTGTTCAAGGGCGACGTGCTCGACGAGGAATTGTTCAGCTTGATCGCGATCAATATCCGCGGCGCGGTCGAGCGGCGCGCCGATCTGCAGGCGCAGTTCGAAGCGGCGAAACTGATCGACCGCCGCGTGCACGAATTGTGCGACCGCTATGGCGTCGAGACGCTGTTCACCGCCTTCGAGGAGCAGTTCAACTATTCCGAACGCGTGATGCTGGCCGAGCTCGAGCAATTGCCGGACGGCACCTGGGAATTCGAGGATTTCGGCGATCAGGACGTGATGACGCCGGGCAAGCCGCCAATCCGCGTGCATTGCACGATGACCAAAAGCGGCACCAAGCTCACCTTCGACTGGACCAAGAGCGGGCCGCAGCCGCGCGGCTCATGGGGCTGCAGCTACGCGACGCTGACCGGCGGCAATTATCTCGGCTTCATGATCTGCTTCCCGCAGCTTTTTCCGCTCAATCACGGCATCATCCGCAACCTGGAAATCCTGTCCACGAAAGGCACGTGCGTCGACGTGGTCGAGCCCGCGCCGACCACCGGCTATGCCTCCGGCGCCTTCGACAAAGTGGAAGCGGTGACGATCGCCTGCCTCGCCGGCCCGATGAGCGAGGTGCAGCCCTGGCGCGTCTATCCGGCCGCAGTGAGCCTGACCAATCTCTGCATGGGCGGCTACAACCCGCGCACCAAGAAATCCTTCGTGCAATATACCTATGCGGTCGGCGGCGAGAATGCGCGCACCTTCAAGGACGGCAAATCGCTGATCTTCATGCGCTTCTGCAATGCCCGCACCATTCCGCAGGAGCTGGAGGAGCGCTGGTTCCCCGTCCTTTACACGCGCTACGAAGCGCGCATCGATTCCTGCGGGCATGGCACGTATCGCGGCGGCTTCGCGCTGGTGCGCGAAATGACCGTGCTCAGCGACGTCACCATGACCATCCACGGCGACCGTGAAAAGTTCACGCCGTTTGGCATGGCCGGCGGGCTCAACGGCGGCGGCTGCAACCTGATCATCAACAAAGGCACCGACCGCGAGTTCAATGCCGGCATGTATGCGACCGGCGTCGAGCTGAAAAAGGGCGACAAGATTTTCTACGCCTCGTCCGGCGGCGGCGGCTTCGGCAATCCGCTCGAGCGCGACCCGCAGCTCGTGCTGACCGACGTCATGGACGAGTGGCTGACGGTCGAGACGGCGCGCGACTATTACGGCGTCGCCATCGACGTCGTCGATGCGGAGGCGCTCGACTACCGCATCGACGAGACGAAGACGGCGGAGCTGCGCGCCAAGCTTCGCGCCAAAGGATTTACGGAGGGGCTTGGGTCGCACCAGCTTCATCCCAAAACCCGCGACATCAAACTCAAATGGGTGCCGACGGAAGAAGAAGTCCAGCCGCACATCACCGTTTCCCGCCCGCCGGGTTGGTAGGGTTCGGGGAATGTCCAGGCTGCCGATGCTGAAGTGGAAGTGCAACTGGTACCGATAGCGACGCAGTATTGTCGCCTAAGAGGGGAGCACGACGATGAAGTTTTCATTGGCAGTGGCCGCAACGCTGCTCGCTGCGGGAATGACCGCCGCGGCGGCGGACGAACCGATCAAGATCGGTTACGCCATATCGAAGACCGGTCCGTTTGCGCCGGCCGCGCATACGCAGATCAACACTTATGAGCTGTGGCAAGATCAAGTAAATGCAGCCGGCGGAATCGATGTTGGCGGCAAAAAGCGGCCGGTGAAGTTCATCTCCTACGACGATCAATCGGACTTCGGCAAAGCGCCGCAGATCTATGAGAAGCTGATCACCGACGACAAGGTCGATCTGCTGCTCGCGCCCTGGGGCACGCCATTCCATTTCGCCATCGCCGGCATCCTCGAGAAATATCAATTCCCGCTGGTCGGCAATTCGGCCGCCTCGGTGACGATCCGCGAGATCAAGCCCGGCAATATCTGGTTCCCGACCTCGGCCATTCCCGACCGGCTCGGCGCCGAGCTCGCGAAATTCCTGGTAGCCGAGAAGGTCAAGACCGCCGCCGTCACGACGCTGCAGCTTCCCTTCTCGCTCGAGGTGAAGAAGTATCTGATGCCGGCGCTCGAACAGGCCGGCATCAAGGTCGTGGTCAACGACGAATACGCGCCGGACGTGAAGGACCTGACCGCGACACTGACCAAGATCAAGCAGGCGGCGCCGGATGCGATCCTCTCGCTCTCCTATCCGCCCAACTCGATCCTCTTCATCAAGGGCGCGCGCGAGCTCGACATCAAGGCGCCGTTCCAGCTCGCGCTGGTCGGCCCGGCGGACTATTTCTTCTCGAAGATGTTCGGCCCCAACCTCGACGGCATCGTCACCATGGGGCACTGGTCGCCGCACGAGGCCAAGTGGCCCAAGGCCATGCCGTTCTACGAGGCCTACAAGAAGAAGTTCAACGAGCCGCCGGATTACCTCGACTCGGCGCTGGCCTGGATGTCGATCGAGATCCTCGAACAGGCGGTGAAGACCGCAGGCCTAGACAAGGCCAAGATCCGCGAAGCGATCTCGACCCAGACCTTCGACACCATCAACGGACCGGTCAAGTTCAAGGGCGTCGAGAACATCACCACCCCGACCATGTTCCTGCAATTCCAAAAGGGCGAAGCGCAGATCGTGTGGCCGCCGTCGGAGGCGACCGCAAGCTTCGAGCCGAAAGCGGGATGGGCCAAGTAAACGCCTGCGCGGCGTAGCAGCCGCGGGCGGAGCGGACAGTGACTCTGAGCGTCCTCTTCTCGGGCCAGCTTCTGGCTTCGGTGCTGGTGCTGGCCTCGCTTTACGCGCTCGTCGCTATCGGACTGAACCTCGTCTACGGCACCATGCGCCTCCTCAATGTGGCGCATGGTGAACTCGTGATGCTGGGCGGCTACGTCGCCTATTGGGGCTTCGTTCGCTTTGGCATCAGCCCGTTTCTTTCGGCGTTCATCGCCATGGCGCTTGCGGCGCTCGCCGGTGCGCTGATCTACATCGCGGTGATCCGCCGCTTGTTTCGCTCGGCGCGCCTGCTGCAACGGGTCGAGTCGAATTCGCTGCTGTTGTTCTTCGGCATCTCCATCATCGTGCAAAATGCCGCCACGCTCGCCTTCACCGCCAACAACCGCGGCTATCAGTATCTCGACAATGTCGTCGTCATTGGCGATGCGCGCATCACCGCCAACCGGCTTGCCGCGCTGGTGATAGCGGCGATTGCCTGCTTCGCCTGCGTCCTGTTCTTCCGCTATGCCCGCTCCGGCATGGCGATGCGCGCCATCATCCAGCACCGCGACGCCGCAGCTCTGGTCGGCATCGACGTCGATCGCATCAATGTGCAGGTGTTCGCCTTGGGCTTCGCGCTGGCGGCGCTCGCCGGCGCGCTGATCAGCACGACGCAGGAGATTTCGCCCTTCATGGGCTTTCCGTTCACCGTCTCCGGATTCGTCATCATCATTCTCGGCGGCCTCGGCAATCTCACCGGAAGCATTTTCGGCGCCGTGGTGCTCGCCGCCGTCGAAGTCTACGGCGTCGCGCTGATGTCGCCGAGTTTCCGCTCCATCCTGGTCTACGGCGTGTTCATCGCGGTGCTGCTGTTGCGGCCGCAAGGCCTGTTGGGCAGATCGATCAGGGCGCGATGATCCGGCACTGGCATATGGCGCTGGTCTGCCTGATCGCGATCGGTGCTTGCGCGGCGCTGCCGCTGGTGGCCGGGCCCTATGCGCTCGGCATCGGGCTCAATCTCCTGATGTGGATCGCGCTTGCGGAAAGCTGGGCGATGTTCTCCGGCCTGTCCGGCTACATCTCTCTCGGCCATGCGGCGTTCTATGGCGCCGGCGCCTACGTCACCGTCTTGTTGTGGATGGTGGTGCCGTTGTGGCTGGCAATTCCCGTGAGCGGGATTGTGGCCGCGCTGCTCGCCGCCTGTCTCGGCTGGCCGTGTCTGCGCGTGCGCGGCCCTTATTTCGTGATCCTGACGCTCGGCGTCGCGGAGTTCATCAAGTATATCGTGATCAGCACCGAGGCGGGCCTCGGCCGCAATGGCCGCCTGCTGATTGGAACGCCCAGTCTGGGCATTCTGTTTGAAGCGATGCTGGCGCTCGCGGTCCTGAGCATGATCGTGCTCTACCTCGTCCGCTCCGCCCGGCTCGGTACCGGGCTTCTTGCGATCCGCGAGGACGAAGTCGCGGCCGAAGCGGTCGGCGTGAATGCGCCGGCCTTGAAGCTTTTGGCCTTCGTTCTTTCCGCCATCATTCCCGGCATGGTGGGCGGCTTGATGATCCTGCGCTCCACCTATTTCGAGCCGCTGCAGGCCTTCAGCCCGACCACGTCGTTCACCATCGTCACTATCGCCATTCTGGGCGGCAGCGACGAAGTGCCGGGTCCGCTGTTGGGCGCGGTGCTGCTGGTTTTGATGTCGGAACTGCTCTGGGCGCGCGCACCGGAAATCTACATGATCATTCTTGGCGTGCTGCTCGTTGCCTTCGTGCTGTTCGTGCCTGAGGGGCTCGTGGGCCGGGCGCAGCGCCTGCTTGGAGCCGCCAAGGGATGACGCTTCTGCGGCTCGACAATGTCGGCAAATCTTATGGCGGCGTGGCGGCGTTGCGCGGCTTGAGCTTCACGGTCTCTACAGGCGAAATCGTCGGACTGATGGGAGCGAACGGCGCCGGCAAGACCACGGCATTCAGCCTGATCGCCGGCACGCAGCGTCCGACCACAGGCGAAATCTGGTTCGACGGCGCGCGCATTGACCGCAAACCGCCCTATGCAGCAGCCCGCTTGGGCGTCGCGCGCACTTTCCAGATCGTGCGCCCGTTCGGCGGCTTGCGCGTCATCGACAATCTCGTGGTCGCCGCCATGTATGGCCACGCGCGCGAACGCTCGCGCGGCGCCGCGGAGGATCGTGCGCGCAAGATTCTGAGCGAGGTCGGGCTGGGGCGCGATCTCGACCGGCGCGCCGAGACGCTGACGCTTGCCGGCCGCAAGCGCTTGGAGATCGCCCGCGCGCTTGCCGCCGGCCCTCGCCTCCTCTTGCTGGACGAAGTCCTGGCCGGATTGACAGCGACCGAAGTCGCCGAGGCCCTCGATATCATTCGCGCGGTGCATCGCCGCCGTGATCTCACGCTTGTCGTCATCGAGCACGTCATGCGCGCGCTCACCCAATTGTGCCAGCGCATCGTCGTACTGCATCACGGCGAGAAAATCGCCGAAGGATCGCCGGCGGAGATCGTGGCCGACCAGCGCGTCGTCGCTTGCTATCTCGGCACGAGGCAGACGTGAGCGCGCTTCTGGAAGTTCGCAATCTTTTCGCCGGCTACGGCGATGTCGCGGTGCTGCGCGACGTGAACTTCGCCGTCGCCAACGGCGCAATCACCGCGCTGATCGGCAGCAACGGGTCGGGCAAGACCACGGCGATGCGGGCGCTGGCCGGCCTGCTGCCGGCGCGATCCGGCCAAATCTCCTTGGCCGGCCGCGATCTGACCACGGCGCGGCCGAGCGAACGCGTCGAAGCCGGGCTCGCGCTCGTTCCGGAAGGCCGGCTGGTGTTTCCGGAATTCACCGTCGAGGAAACGCTGCGCGTGGGCGCCTATTGCACGCGTGCGCGCGCCGGCGCGGCCGACCGAATGGCGCACATGTACGGTCTGTTTCCCCGTTTGCGCGAGCGGCGCCGCAGCCTCGCCGGCTCCCTGTCCGGCGGCGAGCAGCAAATGCTGGCGATCGCCCGCGGCCTGATGTCGGCCCCGCGGTTGTTGCTGCTCGACGAACCGAGCCTCGGACTGGCACCGGCGATCATCGAGCAACTTTTCGCGACGATCGTCGCAATCGCGCGCAGCGGCGTCGCTGTCTGCCTCGTCGAGCAGGACGTTCAGCTCAGTCTCGAAGTCGCCGATTACGCCTACATGCTCGAAAATGGCGCCATTGTGCTGGAGGGCCTGGCACGAGACCTCTTGAGTTCCGAACGCGTCAAGACGAGCTACCTCGGACTTTGACGGCTGCTTTCCGCCCTTCCCGGCTTTGCTCCGGGGCAAAAGTCCAAGTATTTCATGGATATGGGCGCCGCGCTGGGCCGCCTGCCCGGCTGCTACCGCCCGGGTTCCATCGCCCCCGATCGGAACAATCTTCGCGTCGCCGCGTTTGATCGGGTGCACGGGGGGACCGTCTCATGGAATATCGGCGACAGGTAGCGATGCAGCGCGATGGCGATGATTTTGTCATCGCGTTCGAGCCGGATGGCTTCATTATTTTCCGCAACAAGGATGCGGACGCGCTGAGAAAGCTCTGCCGGTCGCTTCGCTGGGAGATTGTGAGCGATACGACCTCGTCTGCGGATGAACTCGCCTGGCCGTTGGTGCCAGCCGAGTTCTGATCCAGCCGAGACAGATACGGACGAGACGGATACGGCCGAGACGGATCCGGCCCAAACCGATGCCGATTAAAGCGGCGAGCGGGAGACGCGCGCGCTCCATCAAATTTCTTTCCGTCAGACTCAGCTGATCCGCGCAACGTCGCTTGCAGACGGCGCGCGCTGGATCCTATTCCTTCATCCGCGTCGCGTGTTGCGCAAGCTCGCCGCCGATGCTGCGTTGCTGCTGGAGGCGCCGTGGAATTCTCTGTCATGGCTCTGTCCAACGGCAATGTCATCGTGCGCTGGGCTGAGACCGTCGCCGCGTTCGCCCGGTACGGCAATGGCGCTGATGGAGCTTTGGGCGCGGATCAGCCGTCGCTTGCGAGAAGATCGCGACCGATGCAGGATTGATTGAAAATAATCCGCTAAGCCGAGGTCTGCATGTCCAACTCCTCCGTCGTACCGGCCGCCGGCGAGGTGCCGATCTTTCGTCCCGGCGATCGGGTCCGCGTGTCCGACCGCACGCCGATCGGGCATTACCGCGTGCCGATCTATCTGCGCGGCAAAACCGGCTCGATTGAAGCGGTGATCGAACCGGCCCTCGTCGACAACGAAGAGGAAGGCTACGGGCGCAATGCCGGATCGAAGCGTCACTACTACCGTGTGGCCTTCGCAATGACCGAGCTATGGCAGAACTATCGCGGCTCGGCGCACGACGGATTGCGTATCGAAGTGTTCGAGAGCTGGCTGGAAAGGAGCTCGGCATGAGCGGCACGGATCACCAGCACGATCACCATGCTCATGCGGAGATTGGCTCGAGCGCCCGCCCCGGCTACTACGACATGATGGAAACGGCCATTCGCGAACTGCTGGTCGAGAAGAAATTGATCGGCGCGAACGAAATTCGCCGCCAGATCGAGGTTCTGGATTCGCGCACCCCGGCGCTCGGCGCCAAGGTCGTAGCGCGCGCCTGGATCGATCCCGACTTCCGCCGCCACCTGCTGGCGCACGGCCGCGCCGCCTGCGAGCAGGAATTCGGCATCACCTTCTACGACGACACCGAATTGATCGTGCTGGAGAACACCGAGAAGGTACACAACCTGATCGTTTGCACCCTGTGCTCGTGTTACCCGCGGCCGGTGCTGGGGCTGCCGCCGGATTGGTACAAGCTCAAGCCTTACCGCGCCCGCGCCGTGTCCGAGCCGCGCGCTGTGCTTGCCGAGTTCGGGACCATTCTGCCGGACGACGTCGAGGTCCGGGTGAGCGATTCGACCGCAGTGGTTCGTTATTTGGTGCTGCCGATGCGCCCGGAAGGAACGGAGCACTACACCGAGGAGCAGCTCGCGGCGCTGGTCACGCGCGACACGATGATCGGCGTCGTTCCGGCCAGAATTCCATCCGAAAGCGCGGCATCATGACCCAAACCGAAAACCTGGTGAAGCGCATCGCCAACGACATCGGCGGCTTGCCGGCCGAGCGGATCGAGCAAGTGGATCACGAACTCGAGCCTTGGGAAAAGCGCTGCCATGCCCTCGCCGACGTGCTCGACTTCCACAAGATCATCAACACCGAGGAGAAGCGCTGCGGCGTGGAAGCGCTCGGCGCCGAATTGATCGGCAAGCTGAGCTATTAAGAGCGCTGGATCGTGGCTTTCGCCAATATCCTGTTCCGCAAGGGGTTGCTGACGCCGACCGAGTTCGCGTTGAAGATGAAAGAAGTCGAGGCGCGCTGGCCTGGCGCCTGACGCGCGTAAGCTCCACGAACGCGATCAAAACATTGCAGTGGTTCACCGGCGGTTTCGATCGGCATCGACCTGCACCGTTGCGGTCGTGCCCGCGACCAGGCGAACGCCGTCAGGCACGTGATCGATCCTGATGCGCACGGGCACGCGCTGCGCGAGGCGCACCCACGTGAAAATCGGGTTGACCGTCGCAAGCCCTTGCTCGTCGGCGCGCGCGTTCGAGACATTGATGCCCCGCGCCGTCCCGGCGACGGTGCCGTGAACGATCTGGCTATAGCCCATCAATTTGATCTGGGCGGGGTCGCCTTCGCGAATCGAGGCAAGCTGTGTCTCCTCGAAATACGCGTCGACCCAGAACGAGTCGGCATCGACGACGGAAATCACGCTGCGACCGATGGTGGCGTAGTCGCCGACCCGCGCTAAAAGATTTGTGACCCACCCGTTGACCGGCGAGCGAATTTGCGTGCGGTCGAGATTCACTTGCGCCTGATCGCGATTGGCGACGGCTTGGTGATACTGCGCCTGGGCCGCGACCGCATTCGCATTGTAGGTCTGCTGCTCCTCCTGGGTGACCGCAAGGTCGGTCAACTTGCGCCGGCGCTCCGCCTCTATCTGCGCATTCTGCGCCGTCGCCTGCATTCGTTCTACCGCCGCATCGGCGAGCTTGAGTGCGATCTTGTAGTCGGTCGGATCGATCACCAGCAACAAATCGTCTTTATGCACGAACTGATTGTCGATCACGGGAAGCTCGACGATACGTCCGGCAACCTCCGGCGCCATGATGACAACATAGGTGCGCACCACGCCGTCGCGCGTCCACGGCGTCTGCATATAGGTTTTCCACATCGCCCAGCCGAACGCTGCGGCGACCGCAGTGGTCACCAGCGTTATCAAAAGCGGAACGATTCTGAAGCGCGACGCGCGCATTGGTCGATTTACCGGTTTCGCCGGAACGACGACCGGTCGGTCCGCCGGCGTGCCGCTCTCTCGTCTTGCCTCGACTTCAGTCATGGCGCGCTCAACGTGCGATGATGAGCACCATTGATGACAGAACAATAATGTACACGGCAAATACAAAAAGCGCCGGATGCCAGACGTAGCGCAGCAGATCGAAACGGCCCGCGACGCGGCGCAACGCGATGGTAACGAGCCATGCGCCCACCATCAGCAACGAGATCGGCGCAACGTAAACGCCGAATAAATCGATCTCCACGAACTTCAACCGGGTGCTCCTGCATCAAAATAGTCGCGATGCTGAATGAGGGCGTCGCGTATGGAAAGGAGGCGGCCGCGCGCGCGCAGCGAAAGCGCCGTCCGAAAGCCGGAGTCCGGGAGCGAGGCGAGACGCTGATCGAGCTCGGCAAATTTTGTCGCCGCCGCCGCGATGTCCGGGCGCGCGAATTCCGCAAGCGCCGATTGAAGTTCCGCGCCCAGGCCAAGTCGAGGCACGATCCGGCGCAGATGGATGATCTCGGTCCCGACTGACAGCGCCGCCACGAGCTGCGCGCGTTGCAGCGCCTCGGCCTGGTCGGGCAACATCGCAAGCCGGCTGTACATGCGGCCTTCCCAATCTTCCCGCACCCGCTGGGCACCGATCGCGAGGTGGCGCAGATCACGCAAGGTGAAAGCGAGCAGCCGGCGCGTCCGAAATGAGGGCGACAACGGCGGCAGCAGCCGATACGACAGCGCCGCAACCCCGCCACCGACGACAATCGAGAGCGCGGTATTGTAAAATTGCAGCGTATTGTAGGTCATCTGATTGGTCGGTGCGAGCAGCGGCACGAAGTTCGCCGCCAGAGCGGTAAACATCGCGGTCTGCCATGGCTGGGCCATCAGCGCGCCCAGAGGGACGAGAAACAGACCCATCACCATGCTGAAGCCGACGAACGTTTCCACCTGCGGCAGCAGCGCGAATGCCGCGATCGCCGCACAAGCAGCAGCAAAAATATTGCCCACCATGAAACCGACAGTGCGCGCGTAGGCTTCGTCCGCTCTCGGTGCAAACAGAAGCACGCCAATCGCCGTCCAGGTGATCGCCATGGCGCCGTTTGGCCATTCACTCACGATCCAAAAGACCGCGACGGCACCGATGGCAACAAACGCTCGCCCCCCATTGGCAAAAGCCGGCAGCCAATCGGGCACATAAAACCTGAGGCGGCGACGTTGCACGCGGGCGGGAGAATGCTCGGCGATCAGGAGCGCGAGCCCGTCGAGCACGCGGGACAAGCCCGCCAGCACTCTCGCGGCCTCGTCCGCCACCAATCGCAGCGACGGCGTCTCAGCCGGCATGGCGATGAGCGAGCGAGCCGCAGCAACACACAGTTTGCGCACTCCAATCGGATCGCTCAACCAGCGGCTCGGCTCGCCCTGTGGCGCGGCGGAGTAGAGCTGGTCTGAAACCTTCTGCAACACAGTGGCGGCTTGGTGCCTGGCTACGTCCGCCGGCAATGCCGCAAGCCGAACCGCAACTGTGCGCCAGCCGGCCAATGCAGCAAACAAACCGTCAACGGCCTGCTGCAACAGCACTGCGCGATAGCGAAGCCAGGACGATTCTCCAATCGCTTCGTCGATCACCGGGTCAAGCGCGATAACTTGTCGGGCAAATTCGCGTCGAACCGGTTGCGTGTCCGCAAATGGCGCGGCGCGCGCGAGTGTGATGCGGAAATGAACGACGATGTTGTCGGCCAGATCTGCAAACAGCTTCGCCAAGCGGCGCGGCGCAGCGCCGAAATCGGTGCCCGCGAGCACGATGCCGGCGCATACGATGCCGATCCAGATCTCGCTCACGCGCATGACGGCAAAATTGAAGATATGGCCATCGGTGCCGCCCACCGCACCGAGCGTGTCGCTCGCAAGGATCGCGGCCGTGAAGCCAGCCAGCGCCGCCGCGTAGGAGGCGAAGTTGCGCAGCAGCGTGGCAACGCACGCACACATGGCGCCCCAAAGCGCCAGACCGACAAGAAAACCAACGCGGTCCTGCGGGAACCAGGCAGAGAGCGCGACAATCCACACCGCGCCCACCACAGTTCCGATCATGCGGAACCATCCCTTGCGCAGCGACGCGCCAAGGTGCGGCTGGCACATCAAGGCCGCGGACGTGCCCGCCCAATAAGCGTTGTCGAGTTCGAGCCAAAACGCGACGTAGAGAGCGAGACAAACCGACGCCCACAACCGCAATCCGAACACGAGGGCGGGGCCGGCCGCCCGCACCGCCGTCGACACGTCATCGCTCAGCCTCGTCAGAAGCCAGGAGCCTTGAGCGACCTCCGGCCCACCGATGTCGGCTTCCGCCATTGCCTTTCACTCCGCGTCAGCAGGGGCAGTCGGCGCAGGCGCGGATCAGTGCGCCGATCTCAATGCAAGCGCGGCACCGCGCGAGCCCGCGACTCGAAAAATACCGTCGCAGTCCAATCGGCAAATGACAGGATGCAATCGCGGCCGCAGCGCCTTGACCACATCGAGCCATGTCGCAAACGCGCGCAGTGCGATTCAAACCGCGCGGGCGCTCGCCGCCATGCGCCGCTCAAAATGAGCGGCCCGCGAAGGGAACACAAGCGATCGTTTGAGAGACGGCCGCAGCGCTACGGCCGCCGCCGAGAGGCCTATTCGCCCACGGACGCCGGCGGACGCGGCGCTTCGTCGGTGGACGCAGGACGGCGGAGGTCCGGAAGAATGCGCTTGAAGACCGACAGCACGCCCTTATCCTCCTGCTGCGGCGCCGCTTCGGGCGC
Organism: uncultured Alphaproteobacteria bacterium; assembly: GCA_963720115.1. Classification (GTDB taxonomy): domain Bacteria; phylum Pseudomonadota; class Alphaproteobacteria; order Rhizobiales; family Xanthobacteraceae; genus BOG-931. The sequence continues at coordinate 62,043 of CAVREN010000105.1, read as the reverse complement.
GGGCGGAGTATCGATCGTGGCCACCGGCCGCGACTTGATCTCGACGGGCGTCAGCGCATCCGGCTGCTGCGGAGGCGTCGGCTGGACCGGCGCCACTTGAACCGGCGGAGGCAGCGCCGTCGCCGGTTGGGCGCCCGGAGACTGGGTCGCCGGCGAGCCGAGGTCCGCGGAACGTGGCTGCACCCCCGGCCCCCCGACTGAAGCCGGCGGTAGATCGAGCGGCCGCGGCGGAATGGCCGTCGTGTTGGGCGAGGTTTCGGCGGGCCGCGGCTGCGCGGCCGCTCCGGGATTGTCGCCTCGGCGCGGCGGCACGTCGGCTGGCGCCGGGCGGTTGGCGTCGACATTGGCCAGCGCGGCCCTAACCCGGGCCTCGACGGATTCCTTATCCTCAGCTTCCCGCGGCTTGGCCTCGGTGGCCTCGCGCGGTTTGGCCTCGGCAGCTTCGCGTGGTTTGGCCTCGGTGGTCTCGCGCGGCCGGTTTGCTTCGGTCGCGGCCGTTTCCGACTTGCCGGGCTTACGCGGCTGCGGCTGCGCCGGCGGGGCCTTGGCCGTCTTGCGGACCGGTTGGGTCGCCGAACCTGTCGCCTCTTGTTGCGGCTGCCCAGTCCGGTGATCGGCATCGGGCGAAGCGGGGGCGGCCGCGGACTGCGTCGCCTGCGGCGGCGTCGCAGGCTGGCTCGCTTGCGCGTTCGCCGGAACACTCTTTGGAACCGGGCGCTCGCTCGGCGCGACCGCAACCGCGGGCGTCGGCGCGTGCGTCTGTGATGGCAGGAAGCCACCGAGATGAGCGACGAGATAGCCGCTCACGGCCGTGGCAACGGCAGCGCCCATGATCTCCAGGAGCTTGTAGAAGAAGCGCGAAATGAAGGATCCCTTCTCCGCCACGGACGTCCCCAACGTCTCAACCCAAATCGCTTCGACCCACGCAGATTCAAACGCAGGCTATCAGGCGAAATTGAGTCCGAAAAGGTGACGATACCGCGGAAAATGAACGCCCAGCCGCTACTTTTTGCGAAGTGTGGTTTCCGTAAGACAACCGTTGGCGCCGCCCCGGCCAAGGCTTTCGGGCGGACGCAAGGACCCGAACCCGCACTTGCGAGCCGGCCCCGCCGGAGTTCACCCCCCGGGCTTGAATCGGAGGGGCGGGGACGAGCGGCGATCCTAACCGATCGGAGTTGGTCTAGCGCTGGGCATGCCGGTGCCGGCGGGGATGGTGCAGAACACTGCGCGGCGGATTGACCACCTGGTTGGTGCCGCGCAGGTACTCTCCCGTTCCGAATACGTTGGATCCGGATCCGCCGAGCGATCCCAACGCCGATCCTGAAATCGATGGCGAGACCGGAACCTGGCGCGGCGCCGGGACGACCAGCGAACTGCTGGGATTCAAAATCGGCGCTGGTGCGACATATGGCGCCGGCGGGACTTGCGCCGACACAATTCCGGCCGACAGAAAAACGGTCGCGAGCGACAGTCCGCAAACGCGTGTGAAAAACATGGGGTGATCCTTACGTGCCGCGACCCCGTACTTTAACCTAAAACAATCAGCGAATGTTCCTCGGCGATACTGTCGCACAACATTCGTCTGCGGGTCCGTTGTTGGACTCACCTGCGTCACGACGTTGCCACAGGTTCCGGATAGCTTTCGTGTTACGGGGAGGCGGTCGCCAGGAGAAACCCGATGGCATTGCAATACGCGGCAAATTCGCGCTTGGTCACATATGACAAGAATATTTGCCCGCAATGCAGCGCTTGGTTGCTCGCGCCGGATTGGTCAGAACATTTCAACGAACGCTGCGTCCGCCACAACTGGTCATGCGACGCTTGCGGCTATGGATTCGAGACCACGGTCGTTTTTCCAGAAGTACGGAAAACCGCCGCTTAGCGCGACGAGCGGAAAACGCCGGAGACTTTTAGAAAAATCAGGGTTTCGGCGGATAGGCGTGCCGCCTGCCGGTATAGTCTTCGATCAGCGCGGTCGCGTCAGTGTCGCCTGCGCTCACATAATTCGGGCCGATCGGCGATTTGCCGTGGCCATCGGGAATGTCGAGCACATAAGTCGGCTGGCACAGCCCGGAAAACCGTCCACGCAAGCTGCGCATCAATTCCTGCCCCTCCGCGATCGTCGTGCGCAGATGCGCGGTGCCGGGCGCCAGATCAGCGTGATGCAAATAATAGGGCTTGATGCGGCAGGCGACGAACGTGCGCATGAGCGTGCCCAGCGTTTCGATGTCGTCATTCACGCCGCGCAACAGTACCGACTGCGATAGCATCGGAATACCCGCATCGATCAGCCGCCCGCAGGCGGCACGCGCATCGTCGGTCAGCTCGCGCGGATGATTGGCGTGCAGCACGACGAAGGTCGCCTTGCCGGTGCGTAGCGCCCGCACGAGCGCTGAGTTGATCCGCTCCGGCGCGACGACCGGAACGCGCGTATGCACGCGGATCACTTGTAGGTGAGGAATGGCCGCGAGCCGCCGCACGACGTCCTTGATCCGGCGCGCCGAAAGAATCAGCGGATCGCCGCCGGAAAGAATGACTTCCCAGATCTGCGGATGGCTTTCGATATAGTCGAGCGCCGCGGCAAGGGCCGCGGCCGAGAGCCCTCCCCGCCCCGGCCCGACCATTTCACGGCGGAAGCAGAAGCGGCAATAGACTGCGCAAGCATTGACGATTTTCAGAAGCACGCGATCAGGATAGCGATGCACCACGCCTTCCACCGGGCTGAAAGGATCGTCGGCGATGGGGTCGGCGCTTTCTTCCGGCTTTCGCTCGAGCTCGCGCGCATCGGGCACAAATTGTCGCGCGATCGGACCGTCCAGATCGTTGCGGTCGATCAGATCGGCCACCGCGGGCGTCAGCGCGACCGCATAGCGCGCCGCCACTTCGGCGAGCGCATTAAGTTTGTCGCGCGGCACCAGTGCCTGCGCGCACAGTTCGTCGATCGTGCGCAGTGTATTGGATGACGATTTCATCCCAGCGGATTCCACAAAACTTGTTCGATACGCGAGGCGCCGGTCGCCAGCATCACCAGCCGGTCGAGCCCAAGCGCGATGCCGCAAGCCTGCGGCATGACCGAGAGCGCGGCAAGGAAATCCTCATCGAGCGGATAACGCTCGCCGTAGATGCGCTCCTTCTCGGCCATTTCAATCTCGAGCCGCCTTCGCTGTTCGACCGGATCGGTCAATTCGCCAAAGCCGTTGGCGAGTTCGACCCCGCAGGCGTAAAGCTCGAAGCGTTCGGCCACGCGCCGGTCCTCTGCCGGCCTCGCCAAGGCCGCCCCATGCACCGGATAGCGGTCGAGGATCGTGGCGCGGCCGATGCCGAGATTGCCTTCGATCTTCTCGACCAGCATCCGGCTGAAGATATCGCCCCAGCGATCGTCGTCGCCGATGCGGATGCCAGCGCCACGCGCCGAGCGAGCCAACGCCTGCGTGTCCGGCTCGCCGCCCGGCAAGGTCGCCAACAAATCGATGCCGGCGAAACGCGCGAAAGCGTCGGCGACGGTGAGCCGCTCAAGCGCGGCAGAGGCGTCTGCCGTGCGGCCGCGAAACGACAGGACCTTTGTGCCGGCCGCGTCCGCCGCCAGCGCGAGAATGGCCGCGCAGTCGCTCATCAAGGTGTCATAGGGCTCGCCGGCGCGATACCACTCGACCATGGTGAATTCCGGATGGTGCAGCGCGCCCCGCTCGCGGTTACGGAACACCTTGGCGAATTCGACGATTCGCCGCTCGCCCGCCGCCAGAAGCTTCTTGCAGGCGAATTCCGGGGAGGTGCGCAAATAGAGCCGCCGCGAAGCACCTTCAGGGGCCATTAGCGTCGTGGCGAAAGCATGCAGATGGGTCTCGTTGCCCGGCGACACCTGCAAGGCCCCGGTGTCGACCTCGACGAAATCGCCTGCGGCAAAGTAGCCCCGCAACGCCGAAACGATGCGGTTGCGTGCCACCAGGAACGGCCGGCGGTCGGTATGCACGTCCGCGGCCCAGAAAGGCGATGCGGCGGGGGCGGTGGGTGGCGTCTTCGCCATAACCTTGTGTACGAAATCCGCGGAAATTACTGGCGATTAGGCTCAAGATCAGTATGGTGCGCCCCGAATTGGCCATGTCCCGAGTGCTGGGAACCAGTTTTCCGACAAGGACATGCGCAAAGTCAAAGAAACTAAGGCCACATCGTCGAGGAACCCGTGAAAGTCATCGCCAGTTCGCTCCGCAAAGGCAATGTCGTCGAGATCGACGGCAAGCTCGGAGTTATCGTCGCTACCGAAAATATCCATCCCGGCAAGGGTACCCCTGTCACCCAGATGGACGTGCGGCGCATTGCCGACGGGGTCAAGTTGTCGCTGCGGTTTAAGACCACCGAACAGGTCGAGCGCGCCTTCGTCGAGGACCGCAAGCACCAATACATGTACCAGGATGGCGACGGCTTCCATTTCATGAATATGGAGACCTACGATCAGGTCGCGGTGCCGCCCGACATCATCGGCGATCAAGCCGCCTATTTGCAGCCCGAGATGGAAGTGACGCTCAGCCTGCATGATGGCACGCCGGTCGCCATCGAGCTGCCGCCGCGCGCTGTCCTCGAGGTGGTGGAAACCGAGCCGGCGATGAAAGGGCAGACCGCGGCCTCCTCCTACAAGCCGGCACTCCTTTCCAACGGCGTGCGCACCAGCGTGCCGCCCTTTGTGACCATCGGCACCAAGATCGTGGTGATGACGGCCGACGGCAGCTACGTCGAGCGCGCGAAGGAATAAGGCGCGTCATTCCGGGGCCGAGCAAAGCGAGGAGCCCGGAATCCATATTCGCTGAAATCGCACAACGAGAACTGAGTGCCGCCCTCGTGACCCGGGGGTTATGGATTCCGGCCCCGGCGCTTGTGCCGTTCCGGAATGACAGATCAAAAAAACGCCAGCGTGCGGATTTCGATGCTTTCGCGCGGGCGCGCGTTCGCCGGCGAGGTCGGATCCTCAAACGCGGTGTGCGCGGACCAGCGCGCGCGGCCGTCTTTCGACGAGTCGAACACCTTGAACACGATCGCCTCGTCGCGCCGCATGCGCGGAAACCAGAACCATTTGTGGTCCGGATTGTAGACGATGGCATAAGTCTGGCCGACGCGATTGGGATAGCGCCGCTCCGAGATCACGAGATCGTCGATCGAAATCGAGCGCGCGTCGCACATGGCGAGCGGCGAGCTTTCGACCGGATAGCGGATCGGCCGCCACACTTGCACGATCGCGAAGCGCCGCTTGAGCAGGTCGTCGGCTTCATCCGGTAGAATGTCGCGCACGCGCTGCGGCGCCGACCATTCGGTGTAATCGTTGTGCACGCGCGGCACCACTTCGCGGATCTTCAGTTGCTCGCGCATGGCGTCGTCGCCGGTGCGCAGCGTGTGGTCGAACACCACGACGCGCGACGCGCCGCTTTCGGCCTTCACCAGGTTTTCCATTTCCCGGTAATAGACGCGCCGCACTTCGGCTTCGTCGAAGAAGTCGGTGACCCTGGTGTCGTGGCGCGCGAACCGGAAGCCGTGACGCTCGAGCTCGAATTCCGCGCCATGCAAGCGGCCGTTGTGAATCACAACCTTGTGTGGATCGATGGTGCCGCCGCGCTTGTCGCGCTCGCCGCCGCCGGCCGCCTCAGTGAAGATTTTGGTGCCGTCGTTAACAAAGTAATTGAGCGTCGCTTCGATTGCCGGAGTAGCCTCCGGCGCGGGGCGCTGTTCGAGGACCTGATCCATTGCCGATTCCTTGCCGCGAGCCGCGTTTGTCACGCCTTTCAAGAACATAGATCGTGAACGAAAGCTGCGTAAGAGGCGCCGGTGGCCACAGCTTCGCAGAGCCGCCATGCGCGCCTTGCGTCCTCACAACGCCGCCCACTCTGAACATCTATTCAGGAAGCGAAGCATTGTTCTGAAAAAGCGCGCCGACAGAGAAGTTTTTACGTATTTTTCCCGCGGCGGCATCATGGCACCGCTTGGCATCGCGAGCATTGCTGACGATAGTAGAGCCATAAGAGATTTGGTTTGGGATTCGGAATCGTGAAATTGACGGCCTCCCTCGACCGCCCTGCGCGCTGGAATTTCCAGCAGTCTCTTTGCGACGTGCCGGCTTCGGCCTCCGCCCGCTCTCTGAACCCATGGCGCGGCTGCCTGCGGGCCGCCATCGTCGCCGGCGTGGCTTTGGGCCTGTCCGCGCAAGTGGCTTGGAGCGCGCAATGCAAGCCGCATCACTTCCGGGCGCCCTATTTCATCAAGACCATGGGCCGTTGCGCCTTCGATCAGACCACGCTGAGTTTTCACGGCGACGGTGTCGAGCAGGCCCGCTGTTTGATGCGCGGCATGGACGAGACCCGCAATCTCGGGGCGCAGATGGCGATGATGCCGGCGCCGCTGGCCGACCGCGTCGGCAACGAAGCCGGCCTGCCGACGCGCGAGGGGCTCAGCACGTATCTGTCCAAGCTCGATCTCGAGTGGGACTTCGCCCAGTATTTGTGGCTGCCGGTGTCGCATGCCAACGACAACGATCCGACCGCGCCGATGGCGCGCTATTTCGTCATCCACGACACCAGCGGCCCGAATTTCGGTCATCGCGCATTTCCCGAAGAAGTCGACAACGGCAATTCCAAGATCAACAGCCTCAACAAATTCAGGTGTTCGGACGGCTGGGGCAAGGCACATGTCGTCATCAACCGTTCCGGCGACATGCTGCTCAATCACGAGCTTGAGATTCCCTGGCGCGAGACCAAATTCGAGCAGGCGGCGAATTTCAGCGGCGCGCTGAAAGGCCTGTTCCTGCACGTCGAGTTGATTCAGCCGCGGCGCTCGTCCGGCCACGGCCGCCACAACGATGCGCAAAGCCCCAATCCGGCTTTCACGCCCGCGCAATACGACCGGCTTGCGCTGCTCTACGTGATCGCCAGCGTGCGCTCGCAGCACTGGCTCATTCCGGCCTACCACGCCGCGCTCGACGCCGATATTCCCAACGGCCACGACGATCCGTTGAATTTCAAACCGGAAAGCTTTGCCGAGAGCATCGAGGCCGTGGTCAAGAAACTGCAGCCGCCTGACGAAATGCGAGCGGCCAACCGTCAATAGCAGCGGCCGCGAACTGGCGCTTTGTGCTAGCATCCGCTCGTCCCGCGAAAGCGGCGACCCAGTTGCTGGATTGCCGCTTGCGCGGGAGTGGGCGGAGACAATCGGAAGCGGACGAGCCAAGCCGCCCCTCATCCCCCTGCCCGGCCGCATGGTATGCTGCAAACAAGATCGCGGCCCGGTCCGTCGCCGCCCGCACCACCGAACGCGAGATCGCGCGTGCGCAGCAGTCAGCCGAGTAGCGGCCGTTTACCGGACATCGCCAAACGCGCCTCATTGAAGATATTGGCCGGCACACTGGCGGGCCTCATCCTGCCGCGGCCGGCTGGCGCCAAGCCATCGCAACCGACCTTCGACCAGTGGATCGCGGCGTTTCAGTCAAAAGCGCTGGCGCGCGGCATCACGCCGGAAACCTATGCGCGCGTGATGAGCGGGCTGAAGCCCGACAACACCGGGCTTGCGGCGATTCATGAGCAGCCGGAATTCAACGAGCAGCTCTGGCAATATCTCAACCGCCGTGTCTCCGATTGGCGCATCATCGCCGGCCGGCAAAAGGCGCAAGAATACGCGGCACTGCTCGCGCGCATCGAGCGCGACTATGGCGTCGCGCCCTCGGTCATGCTCGGCGTCTGGGGCGTGGAGTCGACCTTTGGCGACCCGCTCGTGCAGAAGAACCATATGCGGCCGGTTATCCCCTCGCTGGCGACGCTCGCCTGGGGCGAACCGCGGCGGCGCACATACTGGGAGTCCGAACTGATCAATGCGCTCACCGTCATTCAGAACGGCTGGAGCACGCCCGCCGAGATGAACGGCTCCTGGGCCGGCGCCATGGGCCATACCCAATGGATGCCGGAAGTCTGGCTGCATCTCGGCGTCGACTATGACCGCGACGGCAAGATCTCGCCCTTCGGGCGGCCTGACGACGCGCTCGCCACGACCGCGCGCTATTTTGTCGAGCGCGGCAATTACCGGCGCGGCGAGCCCTGGGGCCACGAGGTGCGGGCGCCCGACAAGGTCGGCGGCAAGAAATCCCGCCGCTATGCCGAGTGGCAGAAGCTCGGCGTCGCGCGCGCCGATGGGCAGGCCTTTCCCCTCCCCGACGCCACCGCCAAGCTTTGGGTGCCGGTGCCGGGCGGGCCGGCTTTCCTGCTCGGGCCGAATTTCTACGCCGTGCATACCTACAATCCGTCGATGAATTATACGCTGGCGATTGTGCATCTCGGCGACCGCTGCACCGGCGGCGAAGCTTTCGTGCAGAGCTTCCCCGGCAGCGAACGCGCGCCGACGCTGGCGGAAGTGCAGGAAATTCAGCGCCGCTTGACCGCGCTCGGCTTCGATACGGGGGGAGCCGACGGCCGCGTCGGCAATGGCACCATGCTTGCGGTCCGCGATTATCAGCGCAAGGTCGGCATGAATCCGGCGGACGGGTATGCAGGAATCAAATTGCTCGCCCGCTTGCGCCAAGGCCCGTGATCCGGTTCGATCTCACCCGGCACGACCACAAAGACCAAGATCAGAAATTCGAGGAAAGCCCCTGATGTCCCCGCCCCGCCCTGCGGCCGCGCGCCCAAGCGCGAAGCCTGCCGCCGATGCATCGATCGCCGCGATCGAGCGTCCGAATGCCGCCGGCGCCAACGCGCCGGGCTTCGGCAGCGACGTGGTCGCCGACACATTGCGCGCGCTGGAAATTCCCTACATCGCGGTCACGCCCGGCGCGAGCTATCGCGGGCTGCATGACAGCATCGTCAACTATCTCGGCAACACCCTGCCGCAAATGCTCCTCTGCGTGCATGAGGAATCCGCCGTCGCCATCGCGCACGGCTGGGCCAAGGTCACTGGCAAGGCGATCGCCGCCGCCGTGCATTCCAATGTGGGACTGCAGCACGCCACCATGGCGATGTTCAATGCCTGGTGCGACCGCATGCCGGTCGTGGTGCTCGGCGCCACCGGCCCGGTCGATGCGATGAAGCGACGGCCCTGGATCGATTGGATCCACACCGCGCGCGATCAGGGCGCGCTCATTCGTGGCTACACCAAATGGGACGATCAGCCGGCCTCGCCGGGTGCCGCGCGCGAAGCGATCCTGCGCGGCAGCTGGATCGCCAACACCACGCCGCAAGGTCCGGTCTATATCAATCTCGATGCCGAGATGCAGGAGGCGAAGCTCAGCGAGCCATTGCCGCCGATCGATGCGGCTCGCTACACGCCGCCGGTGACGACCGCCGCGCCCCCCGACCTCGTGCAGGAAGCCGCCGCGCTGGTGAAATCCGCCAAACGGCCGGTCATCCTTGCCGGCCGCACGTCGCGCCGCGAGGATCCTTGGAGTGCGCGTGTGGCGCTCGCAGAAGCGCTCAATGCGCGCGTGATCACCGATCTGAAAATCGGCGCGAGCTTCCCGACCGATCATCCGCTCTATGTCGGCGCGGCGCATGCCTTGACGCCGGACAGCGCGGAAGCCTTGCGCGCCGCCGATGTGATTTTGAGTCTCGACTGGGTCGATCTCGCCGGCGCGCTCAAGCTCGCGCCGCCCTCGCCTGCCGCGAAGATCATCCAGGTCTCGCTCGACTATCGCATCCATAACGGCTGGAGCATGGACTATCAGGGCCTGCCGACGATCGATCTTTTTATTTCCGCCGATCCGGATGCTGTCGTACCCGAATTGGTGAAGGCGCTCGGCGCCGGCGGCCGGCCGCGCGCAGCCCCGCCGCCGCGCGCCGCGGCAGCCGGAGATGATCCGCCCGGCTTCACCAACGAGCACATTGCGCGTGTTCTGAGAAAAGTCGTCGGCGAGCGGCCGGTGACGCTCACCCATCTGCCGATCTCCTGGGAAGATCGCTGGTGGACTTTCCGCCATCCGCTCGACTTTCTCGGCTCTGATGGCGGCGGCGGTGTCGGCGGCGGACCGGGCATCTCGGTCGGCGCAGCTTTGGCACTGAAGAATTCCGGACGGCTCCCCGTCGCCGTTTGCGGCGACGGCGACTTTCTGATGGGCGTCACCGCGGTGTGGACCGCAGTCCACTACAAAATCCCGCTTCTCTTTGTGATCGCCAACAATCGCTCCTTCTATAACGACGAGCTGCATCAGGAGCGGGTGGCACGCATGCGCGACCGTCCGATCGAGAATAAATGGATCGGCCAGCGTATGGCCGATCCGGAAATCGACATCGCCGCCATGGGCCGCGCGCAAGGCGCGCTCGGGATCGGCCCGATCACGAATACCGCCGACCTGGCGCCGGCGCTGGAAAAAGCCATCGCCGCCGTCGATGCCGGCGGCGTCGCCGTGGTCGATGTGCGCGTCGAGCCGGGCTATACCGCGACCATGACCGCCGCGATGACCCGTGCGAAGAGTTGATAATCTTCACCTCTCCGGTGGAGAGAGGGATTTTGCTGCCACGAGATACGCGCAGGAACTAAGAGGAAACGCCGATGAACACCGCCGCCCCCGTCACGTCGGCCAAGCCGGAAACGCTTTGCCTGCCGGAGCATCGCGACGCCTTCTATGGCGGCGAATGGCACAAGCCGAAATCGGGCAAGTATGTCGACTCGATCAATCCCGGCACGGGCGAGTCGCTAGGCCCGTTCGCCGATTGCGGCGCCGACGACATCGATGCCGCAGTGCAGGCGGCCAAGAAGGCGTTCGACGGCTGGCGCAACACGCCGCCGCTCGAGCGGGCGCGCCTGCTCAAACGCATCGCGGCGGTGCTGCGGGAAAATGCCGACGAGCTCGCGATGATCGACGCTGCCGACTGCGGTAACCCTGTGCACGAGATGGTGATGGACGCAACCGTCGCCGCCGCGCAGATCGAGTTTTACGCCGGCCTGGTGACGGAAATGAAAGGCGCTTCGATCCCGATGGGTCCGGGCGTCGTGAACTTCTCGGTGCGCGAGCCGCGCGGCGTCGTCGGCCGCATCATTCCGTTCAATCACCCGTTCATGTTCTGCGCCGGCAAGGCGGGCGCGCCGCTTGCGACCGGCAACGTCGTGATCATGAAGCCCCCGGAACAGGCGCCGCTCTCCTCGCTGCGGCTTGCCGAACTGATCGGCGGCCTTCTGCCGCCCGGTGTGTTTAACATCGTGCCGGGCGGGCGCGAAGCCGGCTCCGCGCTCACCACCCATCCGGGCGTCGCCATGATCGCGCTGATCGGCTCGGTGCCGACCGGCCGCGCGGTGATGAAAGCCGCCGCTGATACGCTCAAGCCCGTCATGCTCGAACTCGGCGGCAAGAACGCGCTGATTGCCTATCCGGACGCCGACCCCGATGAAGTCGCTGGCGGCGTGGTCGGCGGCATGAATTTCACCTGGTGCGGCCAGTCCTGCGGCTCGACCAGCCGCGCTTTCGTCCATGAGAAAATCTACGACGCCGTGCTCGCCAAGGTGAAAACCAAGATCGCGCACTTCAAGCCGGGCATCGCTACCGACCGCTCGACCACCATGGGCGCGATCATTTCCAAGAGCCAATACGAGCGCATCCTGGGCTTCATCGAGTCCGCCAAGCAGGAAGGCGCGCGGCTCCTCACCGGCGGCGGCCGGCCGTCCGATCCGGCCTTGGCCAAAGGCTTCTTTATCGAGCCGACCGTGTTCGCCGATGTGCTGCCGAACATGCGCATCGCGCGCGAGGAGATATTCGGCCCCGTACTGTCGGTCTTCAAATGGAGTGACGAAGCCAAAATGCTCGAAGAGGTGAATGCGGTTGAATACGGGCTGACGGCTTCGATCTGGACCAACGATCTGTCGACCGCGCATCGCACCGCCGGCGCGGTGCAGGCGGGCTTCGTCTGGATCAACGAAGTCTCCAAGCATTTCCTCGGCGCGCCGTTCGGCGGCTACAAGCAATCCGGCATCGGCCGCGAGGAATGTTTTGAAGAAATGCTCGCCTACACGCAGGAAAAGAACATCCACGTGAAATTACGGCCGGCAAAGTGATTTTCATCCTCCCCCGCCCGCGGGGGAGGTGCCGAGCGAAGCGAGCCGGTGGGGGCAAGTATCGAGCAAGCCAGGCTCCCTCCACCGCCTGCGGCGGTCCTCCTCCCCCGCTCCGCGGGGGCGGAAATCTACAGCTTGAAAGCCTCGTACGTCCCCGGGTGAAACAATTCGTCCACCGACACGCGCCGCGAGGACAGGCCCTGCGCGTGATGCTGACCGAGGAAATAGTCGAGCACCTTGCGGTTTTTCTCAACGCCGTATGACCAATAATCTTCGCCCATCAATTCGCGCGCGTTTTTGAGCGCCTCCTCGACAAACGGCAGCGTCACTTTCGTCGCCGAGGTATCCGACAGCTTCTCAAGACCGGCCGCCTTCGCCTGCTCGAACGCCTTGAACACCGCGCCGGGCAGCCACGGATGCTTCTCGGCGAGCGTGCGACGGATGCCGACGACATGCATGATCGGAAAAAGCCCGGTGCGCTTGTAGTAATCCTTGGCCGCCGCCACCGGATCGGGAAACAGCCAGCCGATATTGGGGTGGCCCTTCTCGACCAAGGTCGGCGGCCGCGGCGCGATGAAGCCGTCGATCTCGCCCGCTTCCAACAAGTCGGAAATCGTCGCGCCGTCCGGCGCGTTGTCGAGCCGCACACCCGGCGGCAGCTTGATCGCTAGCTTTTCCGGCCGGCCGGCCTCTTCGATGCCGCCGCGGATCCAATGAATGTCCGACGGCTTGACGCCGTAATCGTCCTCAAGGAGCGCCCGCGCCCACACATTGGCGGTGAGCTGATATTCCGGCAGGCCGACCCTGCGCCCTTTGAGGTCCTCGGGCTTCTTCACCCGATCGGTGCGGACATAGATCGCCGTGTGGCGGAAGGCGCGCGAGACGAAAGCCGGCACGGCGATGTAGGGGCAATTGTTCTGCGCGGTCTTGACCGTATAGCTCGACAGCGACAATTCGCAGATGTCGAATTCGGCGGCGCGAAAGGCGCGGAAGAAAATCTCTTCGGGAACGAGCGTCATATAAATCGGATCGACGCCGTCGATCGCGACACTGCCGTCGATCAGGGCGCGGGTGCGGTCATAATCGCCGACGGCTACGGAAAGTTCGAGCTTTGCCATTAAGCGTTTCTCCCCAAATATCTGCTCCCTTGGAGCACGATCTCGAAAAGGCCCGCCCCAGACTTGATCCGGAGTGGAAACCGGTTTGCGGCCAAGATCATGCTCAAACGAACAAGCTAGACCGTGATCCAATTCGATTGAGTTGGATCACGGTCTAGCCGCGCGCACGGTTCGTGCCAAGGTGATACCGTGCATGGCTGCCCGCCAAGCTTCCTGCCAACGGGGATCGCACCATGCGGCAATATCTGATGTTAGCGGGATTTGCGCTGCTTCTACCGGGGATTGCGGTCGCGCAATCCAAGGCGCCGCGCGTCTTGAGCGAAGGAGACGGCATCGTGCTGGAACGCGACGGCAGCAAGACCCAGCTCACCAAGTCGAAGCAGGATGTCGACCCGGTGCTGTCGCCCGACGGACGTTCGGTGTTCTACACGCGCCGAGCCGCCGGCGAACGCGATGAGCAGTTTTGTTCCGGCCCGCCGAAGGCGGACGAATTGCGCCAGATCGGCATCGACGGCAAGGACGATAAGCTGCTGCTCAGCGGACACCGCGGCGATCCCGAGAGCCAGCTCTGCGACTTCAGCAACAAGCAATTCAGCGCCGACGGGCGGCGGCTTTATTTCATGACGCCCGGCTGGGCCACTTCGGGCGCGCTCCACGGCTACGACCTGCGCAGCCGCGACGAACGCTATCTGCTGCCGGCCAATGATTTCGTGGTGCTGAGCTTTTGCAAAAACGAATACAAGGACGATCTCGCCGTCCTGTTGCACCGCTATTTTGTCTTCGGCGGCAGCTACGATTGGTACTGGCTCTATGACGCCGCCGGCAAAAAAGAGCTCGGCCCGCTCGGAGAGTTCGCCCATCGCGACGACTTGATCAAAATCGCCCGTGACGAATGGTGTCACTAGGCGTCGTCTCATCGATGAGGGTGAGTAGAAAACAACGCCAGCAGCATGGAACCGCTTACCTTTTTCCGTTGCCGCTGCTCGATTCCAGCAAATCCTGAGCAAAATGCGGCGACTGACCGAACCCGATATCTTGAGCTGACCGGCATTTGTCGGCTATGCGCTGCATCTCATACGCCCGGCGCGATTGTCAGCTAGCAGACTTCAAATTTTGGTCTCGGTCCGCCGCGAGCCAAGTGCGCTGTGTCACAGCACGATCTGCGCGGTTGTGACATCATCAGCAAATAACGGACCAAAGAACACCACCATCTCAATACGACAGGAGTGCCCATGCCACAGACCTGCCGACAATACTGGTGGAATTTACAAGGTCGCTGTACGCTGAATTTCAACTGGAATGCCATCAATCATGACTCCGTGGTCCTGATCGCGGCCTCCGAATACAGGCCGAATCCGCCCGATCCGGCTCACAGCCCACGTTTCGTCGGTGCCGCCAATATCGGCGTGGAAAATATCAGCCCGCACAGTCCGCCGTTCGACCCGAACCACGGCGTGACGTTGGTCGTGAACGTGGATTGGGGCTCGCCGTTGCACGTGGTCACCGATATCACGGTGCTCGATCAACCGCCCGTCGACATAGAAGTCCAGAACGGCTAGGAGCGCCCCGCGATGGAGACCTGCCGACAATATTGGTGGAACCTCAACGGTCGCTGTAGTTTGAACTTCAACTGGGATGCGATCGACCACGATTCCGTCGTGCTCATCAGTGCTTCGGAATATCGGCCCAACGGCGGCGATCCTGCTCAGAGTCCCCGCTTTGTAGGTGACGCCACGATCCGCGTGCTCAACGTCAGCCCGCACAGTCCCCGTTCGACCCGAACCACGGAGTGACGTTTGTTGTCGACGTGGATTGGGGTTCGCCATTGCACGTTGTGACCGACATCACGGTGCTCGATGACAAGCCTGTCGATACGTTGTGGAACGGCAATTTGCTGACATTCACGATGCAGCATCAGCAACAAACGAATTGGTGCTGGGCCGCGACGGCAACGAGCGTGGCGCTTTATTACGACCCATCCAGCACCTGGACCCAGTGCCAAGTCGCCAACCGCCAAACCGGACGCACCGATTGCTGCGGCCGCGGCGCTTCCACCAGCTGCAACACTGCGCAGGTGCTCGACAACCCTCTCAACATCGTCGGCCACCTTGACCACATGGTCGTTGTGGCGGAGACGTATGCTAATGTACGAAGCCAGATCGACTTTGGCCGGCCGTTATGTCTTCGCGTCGCGTGGTCCGGCGGCGGTGCACACTTCCTTGCGGCGAGGGGTTACGACGCCCATGGCGGTGGCCAGATCGTGAATGTTGATGATCCGATCTATGGCCCTTCCGATGTCACTTACACGACGTTGACAACGAACTATCGTGGCAGTGGCACGTGGACGCATAGTTATTACACGAGGCCGTGACATGGATATGCAGTTCGTCCAGCCGTCTGCTGAAATCATGGACGTGGCAGTCGCGGGGCTCCGGCACATGGCAGAGCACTCCAGTTCTCGGGAGCTGCGGCGGCACCCTGCAGATCAGCTCCGCCTGACCTATCCGCAACAAGTCTATCTGCTGGGGCTTGATGATATACGTGCCGGTCGCGGTCTGGAATCGGCGAAGCACGGTGGCTGGCGATACCTGGTCCAGGCACCGGACGGCCATGCAATCGCCATCGCAGAAAGCGTCACCGACCCGAGAGGCGCGCAGGTGTTCGCGCACCTCAATTATGGCCCCTTCGTCGCCGGCACGGCGGAAGCCCTACGCGTGGCGGAGCGTGCGAACCTCCCCAGCGCCGAGGTGAGGTTGCTTGAAATTCCAGCGTTGTATCTCGTTGCGCTCTGGTTGCAACATCGAGACAGCGTCACGCTGATTCCGATTGCACCCACGCCGTCCGGCATAGAGGCCAATCGGAGCTACCCGGCGCGCGAACTCCTTGATCTACTCCGTGAGCGAGCCCGTCGATTGCCCGACATCGGTGCCCAGGACAGTCGCGGCGACTAGCCATTTGACCGCGTATTGCGCGATCCTCGCTCGAACGCTTCCGGATCACGTTACATTTCCGCGCGTTGAATTGCGGTGGGCGTTGCGCGCAGCAGGCATTCCCCCGCGGCGACGTACACGCCCTAGCCTTCCGCAAATGAAATCGGCTAGACGTTCGGCGCGACGGAGACAACACGCCATGCGCCTGCCGATCTATCAGGTCGACGCCTTCACCGACCAATTGTTCAGCGGCAATCCGGCCGCCATCTGCCCGCTCGAGACCTGGCTGCCCGACGCAACCATGCAGGCGGTCGCGGCGGAGAACAATCTCGCGGAAACCGCCTTCTTCGTGCGCGAGGCCGGCGAGTATGCGCTGCGCTGGTTCACGCCCAGTGTCGAGGTCGATCTCTGCGGGCACGCCACGCTCGCCTCGGCGCACGTCGTGTTCAGCTTTCTCGAACCAGAGCGCGAAGCCGTGCGCTTTCGCACCCTCAAAGCCGGAACGCTTGTGGTGAGCCGCGGTGCAGGCATGCTGACGATGGATTTCCCCGCGCGGCCGGCCGCGCCGTGCGAAGCGCCGGCGGGCTTGCTCACGGCGTTGGGGGGTACGCCGCGCGAAGTGCTGCGCGCTCGCGATCATCTCGTCGTCTACGGCAGCGCCGCCGAGATTGCCGCGCTCAAGCCGGATTTGGCCGCGCTGGCCCGGGTGGATTGCTGGGCCGCGATCGTGACCGCGCCGGGCGAGGACGGCGTGGACTTCGTTTCGCGTTTCTTTGCTCCGGCGCAGGGTGTGCCGGAGGATCCGGTGACCGGCTCGGCCCACACCACGCTCGTGCCCTACTGGGCGAAACGCCTTGGTAAAACAACCCTGAAGGCGCGCCAGCTCTCGCGCCGCGGCGGCTTGCTGCATTGCGCACTCAAGGGCGAGCGCGTCGATATCGGCGGCCAGGCCGTGACTTTTCTCGCCGGCCACATAGAGCTTCCGGCCACATAGAGCTTCCGGCCACATAGAGCCTTAGGACGGGCCCGACGGTCATCGTCCGGGGCCGGCCCGGGCGCGCAAAAACGC
This sequence comes from uncultured Alphaproteobacteria bacterium, assembly GCA_963720115.1. GTDB lineage: Bacteria > Pseudomonadota > Alphaproteobacteria > Rhizobiales > Xanthobacteraceae > BOG-931. The sequence continues at coordinate 44,920 of CAVREN010000105.1, read as the reverse complement.
GCAGGCCGGCGACGCATGCGCGCGGATTTGCGCTAACTTTGTCAGGATAATTTTGCAATTACTGAAGGCGATCTTTAGATGTCTTGCGCCATGACGGCGGGTACCTATCAGTCGGACCGCCGGAATGAGACTGTTTGGACGTCTAAAGCCGCTGATCGGTGGCGCGCCGGCCGAGCTGCCACCCCCGGAAGTCTATAGCGCGCTGATCGACGATCTGCACGCGCCGCTCTTCTCTTTCGTCACCGGCGCGGCAACCGCGGTCCTGGTCGGTGCAATTGCATCTTGGCGGACCGACAATCCCTGGCTCGTCGCATTGACCGTCTGCACCGCCGCGGTGGCGGCCGTGCGCATCCTTACCATAGCCGAATACCGTAAGCAGCGGCCGGGCTCGGGGAACGACGTCAATCTCCTGCGCAGCTTCGAACGGCGCTATGCCATCGGCGCGACGGTCTTTGCCGCGCTCCTCGGTTTGGCGAACTTTGTCGCTTATGTATTCACCGATGACCCTGTCAGCTTTCTGCTGATTACGGCGAACACAGCGGGCTACGCGGCCGGGGCGATGGCACGCAATTCGAGCCGCCCGCAGATCGCCGTCGCTCAACTAGTCGCACTGCTATTGCCGATCGCGGTCGGTACCGCGCTGCGCCTGCAGCTCGCTTATGCCGTATTGTCAGTGATCTCTTTATTGTATCTCATCTCGTCCATCGAAGTCGTGCGCTATCTGGGCGCCAATCGTCTGCGCCTGTTGTTGACTACGCGGGAAAAGGCCGGGCTGGCCAGATCGCTCGCGGAACAGAACCTCCTCCTCGACGCGGCGCTCAGCAACATGGCGCTGGGCTTGTGCATGTTCGATGCCGGGCACGGGCTGAGCATCGCCAATCGGCGTTTTTCAGAAATATTCTGCATCCCGCCCGACAAGCTCGCACCCGGCACGCCGATGCGCGACGTGATGGAGCTCGCGCAGGCCTTCGACAGCGATCCGGCCCACGCTGCCGCCGCACAGCAACGGCTATTGGCCGATTCCACGACGCCGATCCTCACCACACTGGCCGACGGTCGCATGATCTCGATCTCGCACCGGCCGATGCCGAACGGCGGCATCGTGGCGACGTTCGAAGACGTCACCGAACAGCGCCGGGTCGAAGCGCGCGCCCGGTTCCTGGCGACCCACGACAACCTCACCGGTCTGCCGAACCGCGTCGTGTTCGGCCAGGAGGTCAATGGCGCGGTCGAGTTCTCCCGCCGCCACGGCCGGCAATGTGCCGTGCTGTTCGTCGATCTCGACCGCTTCAAGATCATCAACGACACGCTCGGCCATATCTCGGGAGATGCGCTGCTGATCGAGATTGCCGGCCGCATCAAGCAATGCGTCACTAAAAGCGACGTGGTGGCGCGCATCGGCGGCGACGAGTTCGTTCTCCTGCTGCGGGACGTCGCCGACGCCGACCAGATTTCGAACGTCGCGCGCAAGATATTGGCTGCCGTCGTCAAGCCGGCGACGATCAACGACCAGGAATGCCGCGTAACCGCCAGCATCGGCGCCTCGCTGTTTCCCTCCGACGCGAAGGATGAGGGCACGCTCACCAAGAACGCCGAGGCGGCGATGTACGCCGCCAAGGAAGCCGGCCGCAACACGTTCCTGCTCCACTCCGACGAGATCAAGACCCAGTCGATCGAGCGGCTCATACTGGAAACCGGCTTGCGCCGCGCGCTCGAGCGCAACGAATTCGTGCTGCATTATCAGCCGAAGCGCGAACTCAAAGGCGGCGGCATTTCCGGCGTCGAGGCTTTGCTGCGCTGGCAGCATCCGGATCTCGGATTGTTGCAGCCCAACCAATTCGTCCCACTGGCCGAGGAGACCGGGCTGATCGTTCCGATCGGCCGCTGGGTGCTTGAGACCGCTTGCGCGCAGAACATGCAGTGGCAAAGGCATGGGCTGCCGCCGATCCGCGTGGCGGTCAACCTTTCGCCCCGCCAATTCGTCGATCCCAACCTCCTGAACGACATCCGCAGCGCGCTCGGTGAATCCGGCATGCCGCCGAACCTGCTGGAGCTTGAAATCACCGAAAGCATGGTGATGCAGGACCTCTCGCGCACGGTACGCCTGCTGCAGGAGATCAAGGATCTCGGCATAACGCTTTCGATCGACGATTTCGGCACCGGCTATTCCTCGATGGCGATGGTCCGGGAACTGCCGATCGACGCGCTCAAGATCGACCGCTCGTTCGTCCGCGAAATCGGCCGCGACGCGGAAGGCAAAGCCATCATCAATGCGATCATCGCGCTCGGCCGGGCGCTCGATCTCATCGTCGTCGCCGAAGGCGTGGAGACGAAGGAACAAGAGGCATTCCTGCGCCAGCAAAAATGTGACGAGGAGCAAGGCTACCTCATCAGCGTCCCGCTGCCGGCCGACGAGTTCGCGGCCTTCTTGGCCAATCAGACGCGCGCCAGATTGCGGGCGCAGGCCGCCGAGGCGTCGCAGCGTCGTCAGGCCCGGCCGACCGGGACGTTGGGCTAGTCGCTGTTACGTTTCGCTCGTCCCCGCAAAGGCGGGGACCCAGTCTATTTCCAGCCGCCTCTGGATACCCGCTTGCGCGGGAAGGAGCGGAAACAAGATCGCGGCCTCGCGCGCTCGCCGCGCGCCCGTCAATGCCCGGCAAACGGCTCCGCCGGCGCGATATCGGTCAGCCGGAATTGCACGCGCTCCTCGCCCTGCCAGCGGTCGATCGCGAACGAGCCGGCGGCATGCACCAGCCGGCCGCGATTTTGCACGAGCGCCACGCCGAGTTTTTGACCAACGGCGCGAAAGGCGATGGCGTTGACGCCCGCCCCGTCCGCCGATTTGAGCCGCACGCGGATATGGGACTGGCCGGCTTCCTCGGTATAGGCCAGCGTGTGCGCGGGCAACGCGATCACCGGCTCCGGATTGCCGGAGCCGAACGGCCCGGCGCGCTCGATCATCGCTACCAGTTCGAGTTTGGCGGCGCCGGCGCTCACGGCACCATCGATCATCAGGCCATTGGCGCGGCGCGCGACCTCGACATCGGCCGCGAGCGAAGATTCCAAAAACGCGCGCAAGGGCGCGAGCGCGGATTTGCGCAGCGTCACGCCCGCGGCCATGGCGTGCCCGCCGCCTTTTTCCAGAAGCCCCTCCGCCACCGCGCGGCGCACCGCACGCCCGATATCGACACCGGGGATCGATCGCCCGGAGCCGGTGCCGATGCCGCCGGGCTCGAGCGCAATCGCGAACGCCGGCCGGTCGAATTTTTCCTTCAGCCGCGCGGCGACGAGACCGACGACTCCAGGATGCCAGCCCTCGGCGGCGGTCACGACGACCGCGCCCTTGTCCTCGAGGCCGAGCGCCGCCATGGCCTCGGCCTCAGCCTGCGCGACGGTTTCCATTTCGATCGCCTGCCGCTCGCGATTGAGGCGGTCGAGCTCGGCGGCGATGCGCGCCGCCTCGATCGGATCGTCCTCGATCAAAAGCCGCACGCCGAGATCGGCGCGGCCGATGCGGCCGCCGGCATTGATGCGTGGGCCGAGCAAAAAACCGAGATGCCAGGCTTCCGGCGGACCGGCCAGCCGCGCCACATCCATCAGGCTCGTATGGCCGACGCGGTTGCGCTGGCGCAGCGCGATCAAACCCTTGGCGACAAAAGGGCGGTTCAGCCCAACGAGCGGCACGACATCGGCGACGGTGCCGAGCGCGACATCGTCCAGGAAGCTCAGAAGATCGGGCTCGGGCCGGCTCCCAGTCCAAAAGCCGCGAGCGCGCAACAGGCGGTTCACCGCCACCACCGTCATGAACGTCAGACCGACAGCGGCGAGATAGCCGAGCCCGGACAGATCGTCGCGCCGGTTCGGATTGACGATCGCCACGGCCGGCGGCAACTCCTCGTCGGCCTGGTGATGATCGATCACGACAACATCGACGCCGAGCGCACGCGCCTGCTTAAGCGGCTCGATGCTGGTCGTGCCGCAATCGACCGTGACCAAAAGCGTCGCGCCGCGCGCGGCGAGCCCGCGCACCGCCTCGACGTTCGGGCCGTACCCCTCGAACAGCCGGTCGGGAATGTGGATCAACGGATCGCTGCCGGCTTGCCGCAGAAAGCGCGCAAGCAACGCTGACGAGGTGGCGCCGTCCACGTCGTAGTCGCCGAAGATCGCAATCGTCTCGCCGCGTTGAACGGCGTCGGCGATGCGCATGGCCGCCTCCGGCATCGCGGTCAGCACGTGCGGATCGGGCATCGAGCGCTTGATGGTCGGATCGAGAAAGGCTTCGACGGCGTCGATTTCGACATTGCGGCCGGCGAGAATGCGCGCCAGCAGTTCGGGCAGATCGTAGCGCTGCGCGATTGCGAGCGCGCGCGCGGCGCCGCGCGCGTCCAGCCGGTCGCGCCAGGCGCGGCCGGTCGCCGAACTTTCGACGCCGAGAAAGAGCCCGTCGGTCGCGGGGAAGGCGCGCGTTTCGAATCCCATCGCGTCAGATTAGCCGATTCACACCGATTGGCGCGACGAACTTCGCGCGCGGATTCACAAGAGCCACAGGCACACCCCTGCCGCTCAGAAAGTTCGCTGCGGAACCCTGGTTCCTCCTAAAGCTAGGATTGAGCAATGCAATTTGGCGCCGGACACGATACAAGAACTGCACTTGGCTTCTCTTGGCTTCACTTCGGCTTCTCTTGGCTTCAGCGACTAAACCTTGGACACGGGGCGGGCGGGCATGCTGCAGAAATGGATCGATCGCGGGGTAGCCTATTGTATTCGGCATTCCAAGTTGGTGATCGCAGCGGCGCTGCTTCTTGCCGCCTTGTCCGCGATCTACACGGCCCGTCATTTCGCCATCGATACTGACATTAACAATCTGATTTCAGAACGGCTCCCTTGGCGGAAGAATGAAATTGCATTTCAGCGAGCTTTTCCGCAAACGGTAGAACTCATTTTGGTCGACGTCGCGGCGGATTTGCCCGAGGCCGCCAAGGCTGCCGCGAGAGACGTGGCGGAGGCGCTAGCCAAAAAGCCGGATCTTTTCCGCTCCGTCCGGGATCAGCTCGACAGTTCGTTCTTCCGCCGCAACGGCCTGCTGTTTCTTCCGCCCGATCAGGTGGCGCAGGTCACCGAACAGCTGAGCAACGCGGCACCGCTCCTGTCCGGGCTGGCGCGTGATCCGAGCCTGCGCGGCCTTGTGCAATCATTAGTCGGTGTCCTGGACTACGCCAAACAGGGCTATGTCGGTTTCGACGATATGGCGCGCCCGCTAAATCTCGCGGCAGCCACGCTCGAGGGCGTTGCGCAGGGGCGTCCCGTCGAATTTTCCTGGCGCACGCTGGCGCGGGGCGATCCGCGTCCTTTGGATCTGCATCGTTTTGTGGAAGTGCGGCCGGTTCTCGACCACAGCGCACTTGAACCCGGTGGTAAGGCCACGGCTGCCATTCGCGAAATCATTTCGCAACTTGGGCTTCAGGCCAAGTACGGCGCCCAAACCAGCCTGACGGGACCCGTTGTCATATCCGACAACCAGTTCGCCGGCGTGCATGACGGAGCGACAGTCAATGGCGTCGTCACGGGTGTCATCGTTCTGATCATCTTAGGAATCGCACTGAGATCGATCGGGTTGGTCGCGGCCGTCGTCGTCACTTTGGCGGCCGGCCTTGCGATGACGGCGGCCGGCGGGATCTTCATGGTCGGCGCGCTCAATCCCATATCGCTTGCCTTTGCGGTTCTGTTTGTAGGACTGGGCGCCGACTTCGCCATTCAATACACCGTCCGCTATCGGGCAGAGCGCCACGATTTCGGAAAGCTTGACGAAGCTTTGATCGGGTCGGCAGGTTGGGTTGGCATTCCCCTCTCGCTGGCGGCGGGCGCGGCGGCGGCAGGATTTCTGTCGTTCACCCCGACTTCGTACCGTGGCCTGGCCCAGCTCGGTATCATCGCCGGCTTCGGCATGGTCGTCGCCTATGTGTTGAGCCTGACGCTGCTGCCGGCCCTCATTCGTGTTCTTGGCCCCCCGCCGGAGCCGAAACCGCTGACATTGCCGGCCTTGGCACCGGCGGACGCTTTCCTCAAGCGACACAGACTATGGGTTGTCTCGATCACCGTTCTCATTGTGCTCGCCGGTCTTCCGGCCTTGACGAGGCTTCAGTTCAATTTCGATCCGCTCGCACTGGAAAACCAATCGTCTCCGGCGCTTCGATCCATCCTCAGATTGGCCAAGGACTTACCGCTAAAGACTGCAAGACTGCTGGTCGTCCCGGAGCAGACAGCTTCGATTGTAGCCAAGCTTGCCGCGTTGCCCGAAGTCGGCGCGACCTGGACAATCGACAGCTTCGTCCCCGCCGACCAAGACAAAAAGCTTGAGGCCATTGGAAAAGCAAAAGAGGCCCTTGAACCGGCATTGCACGCCACGCCGCGCACGCCGCCAAGCGATGCCGAGAACGTAACAGCGCTTCAACAGGGCATGCACGCGCTGGAAGGCATCGCCGACCAGCAAGGCGTCGGCGCGGAGGCCGCGCGCCGTTTGGCCAGCGCGATGCAAAAGCTATCGCAAGCGGATCAAGCGCAACGCGCGCGGGCGACCGATGCCTTCATTCGTCCGCTACAACAAGATCTTGATGACATCGGCCAGATCCTCATGGCCGAGCCCATAACCCGCCAAACCCTGCCGGCCGATCTGGTTGGCGATTGGGTGGCCGAGGACGGCCGTATGCGCATCGAGGTTTGGCCCAAGGGTAATGCCAACGACAACGCGATCGTCAGTCGTTTTGCGCGGGCGGTGCTGACAGTGGAACCGACCGCGACGGGTGAAGCCATCGGCAGCATCGAATGGGGCGCAACGATCGTCGAGGCGTTCATCGAGGCGATGGTGCTGGCTCTGATTTCAATCGCCATCTTGCTATGGCTCGTGTTGCGCCGCATCACGGACGTCTTGGTGACTCTTATTCCGCTGATTGTCGCCGGGCTGATCACGCTAGAAATATGTGCGCTGGCAAATTTTCAGCTCAACTATGCAAACATCATCGCCCTTCCTGTGCTGCTCGGCGTCGGCGTGGCGTTCAAGATCTACTATGTGACCGCTTGGAGACGTGGCGAAAGCAACTTCTTAGAGTCGGTTCTCACCCGCGCCGTGTTCTACAGCACGCTCCTGACTGCCACCGCATTCGGAAGCCTGTGGGTTTCCAATCAGCCGGGCATATCGAGCATGGGCAAACTCTTGGCCTTATCGCTTGTCTGCACCCTGACATCGGCGGCTCTATTTCAGCCTGCCCTTATGGGCGAGCCGCGCCATAAGGACGGTGACAAACAAAACCCAGTACCGAGCGGCCAGCCGCACGACTGACCGCTGTTTGCAAAGATCGCGCCGTAAGCGATGCAACGAGCGTCGGCTCAACGCAATGCACGCACCATCGCAGGCGTCACGTTGTCCTTCCGTCCGCCCCAAGTGACGCGCAGATAGTTGGCGAGCGCGGCCGCTTCGTCGTCACTGAGCTTGTCGGAAAAGCCGGGCATCTTCTGCATGCTCTCGCGATGCGGAAAATTCTCCGACCCGATGCCGTCCAGCATTGCGACAACCAGATTACGTGGATCGGCGAGCCGCAGCGTGCTGTTGTTGCGCATTGCCACCACCGTGTTTGGTACGCCATTGCCATCGAGGCCGTGGCAGCCGGCGCACAGCGCCACGTAGGTGATCCGCCCTGCGCCGTTGGCCGTCGCGCTGATTTCCACTGCATCGTCTGTCGACGGGGGCGCCATCGCGGGTGGGCTGTCGCCGAGTAGATAGGTCACCGCCGCGTTCAAGTCATCTTCCGTGAGATTTCTGGTGCTGAGCATGATCACCGGATGCATGTCGCCGAACGCGGAGCCTTGACGAGCCAAGCCGCGTCCCAGAAATGCGCGCAGCCCGGCCGCCGTCCAGCCTCGCGACGTGAGCCCGGCCGGCGTGATGTCGGGCGCGGCGACGCGGCTGAGCGCGGACCCTGCGAACGTTCGCGACAGCTCCATCTGACCCAACATGCCGCGCGGCGTGTGACACTCGCCGCAATGCCCGAGCACGTTCACCAGATAACGGCCGCGCTGCCATGCTGGGGAATTTCCGGCGGACACCGTAGGAAGGCTGTCGTGCAAAAACAGCAGGTTCCAGCCCAGCATCCCGAGGCGGATGTTGAAAGGGAAATTCAGCTCGGTTCTGCGGTTCGCCACCTTCATCGGACGCAGTTGCATCACATACGCATAGATCGCATCCGCGTCCGCCCGCGTCATGCCGCGATAAGACGTGTACGGCATTGCGGGATAGAGTTGCCGTCCGTCGCGCCTGACCCCGTCATGCAGGGCGCGCCAGAAATCCTCCGCGCTCCAGCGGCCGATGCCTTCGTCAGGATCCGGCGTGATGTTCGTCGCATAGATCGTGCCGAAGCCGCTCTGCATCGGCAGGCCGCCGGCAAATGGCGCGCCGCCCGGAGCGGAATGGCAGGCGGCGCAGTCGGCGGCCTCGGCTAAGTATTTTCCGCGCCCGACAAGGTCCCGCTGCGCGTCCGCTGCCTGGACCGGTGCACCCGCCTTTCCGCTCAAGACGCTAGTCGCGACCAGCGTGGCGAAGGTGACGGCGCCGACCGCGGCGACGAGCAACGACGCTGGCCGGCGAGCAGTCACGCACTCTCCCGCGTCAGCCCCGGCGTCGCCAGGATCACATCGCGGACCGCCTGGTAGTAACGCACATAGCCGGTGCAACGGCAGATATGGTTTTCCAGCGCAGCGGTGATGGTTGCTTCGAGTTCGGCGCGCGGCACCGGCGCCCGCTTCAATCGCTCGATCAGCACAGTGGCGGCATTGACGAAGCCCGGAGTGCAATAGCCGCACTGAAAGCTGAACCGGTCGAGGAAGGCCTGCTGCACGGCAGACAATGCAATGATCTCACCCTCGTCGTTCGTCTTCGCGATGCCCTCGATGGTGCGGATGCGCTTGCCGTCGAAGAAGCCCGCGCCGGTGATGCAGGTCGGCACCTCCTCGCTGGTCTCATCGTCCCGATCCCAGATCACGACGCACGCATGACAGATCCCCTGGCCGCAGCCCAAACGCGAACCGGTCAAATCGAGTATCTCGTGCAGCACATCGATCATCATCATGCCTTCCGGCACGTCGATCGGGCCGTGACGGCGGCCGTTGATCGTCAGCGTCAGTGGGCGGGTCGCCAGACTCATGCCAAAGCCTCCAGGATCTGGTCCGACCTCACCGGCAGTGTCCGGAAGCGATGGCCGATCGCGTGCGCAATGCCGTTCAGAATGGCCGCGATGATCGGGATCATCACCACTTCGGCCATTCCCTTCGGCGGCTCAGAGTCCGACAGCGGCGGCAAGATTTCGGCGGTCTGCGCCCACACCGCCACGTCGCTGCCGCGCGGCAGGTGGTAGCGATTGAAATTCCAGGTGCCGTCGCCCGGACCATCCTCGTAAAGTGGCAGCTCTTCGTGCAGAGCGAGGCCGATACCGGAGGCGACACCGCCCTGAAGTTGTCCCGACACCAGCTCCGGCACGAGCATGTTGCCGCATTCGAGGATGGTGTGATGCGTCAAGAGCGCGACCTTTCCGCTGGTCGCGTCGACGGCAAGCTCGGCCAGCGTGCCGACCGCGGTGTTGTAGCCAACCATCGCGTTGTTGTTCCGGGTCGGCGGAAAAGACACCGTCCGGCGATCCAGCACCTGATAGTGGTTGGGCGTGGTCGCCAGCGCGCGCTTTTTCGCACCCGCGCCATCGCCGTAGCGCACCGACAGCGCATCCACCGGCACGCGCAACGAGGCGCTATCTACCGTGAAATCAGCCTCCGCCCATTGCCAGCGATTGAAGCCGTGCACCCCCGCGCCGACCACGAGGCCGCGCGCATGCGCTTCCTGCGCCAGCCGCGCCAACGGCAACGGCTCCATGTCTCCAACCATGCCTTCGAGCATCAGATTTCCGTCGCTCCAGCGCGCGTTTTCGGGCTTCAGGGCGCGTGATGGCGCTTGTCCGCTGCGCGCCCAGATCGCCAACGCAGCCGGCCACAGCCCGTGAAGAAAGACGATGCGCGCCGCCTCTCGCGTCACATGCGAAAAGTAATACGCCGAGTTGCTGGCACTGGAGGCCGACGCGAAGGCCGGACTCCAGCGCGGGTTCTTCGCCAAGCGGTCCTGCTCGGCTTGGCTCATCGTTTCTGGATCACCGCTCGTTTCCACCGGCAGGTCGACCCACTGGGTGACGGCCATGTCGAGGCTGTCCGCCGGCCGGCCGAGCCAGCGCGCGCAGGCGACCGCCTGACCCGATGACGCGCCCGTGCCGATTTCCGTCCCGCTGTGCGAGAGCTTGATGCGCCCGTCCGGCGCGATCTCCACCTTGGCGAGGCTAGCTTCCGCTCCGGTGCCGAAGCGGCGTTGGATGCAGCCGAACCCGACTCCGTAATATTTTCCGGGATGTGCGGCGTCATACGCCTGCTTGCGCTCCGCGCGGCCGACCCAGAGCGCATGCGCCCGCGACTTTTCCAGCACCGCCTCGGCGCGTTGCGTCCCGAGCGGGATGGCACCCTGAGCGGTCTTCATTCCGGTCTTCAACACATTGCGCAGACGGAACTCGATAGGATCGAGGCCGAGTTCGGCGGCAATCTCGTCGATCATCAGCTCGGTCGCCGTCAAAGTTTCGAGCGCGCCATAGCCGCGCGCCGCGCCGCAATCGATGGCGCGCGATGCAATCGCGGTGGCAGCCACGTCGCTCTTTGGAAAATAGTAGACCGACTGGGCCGAGGTGGCGCCCGCCATGGTGAGGACGACCGAGCAATTCGCGCGGCCGCCGCCATTGGCGGCAATGTTGGCCCGAAACGATTGCAGCAAGCCGGTGCGCCGGTCGACCGCGGCGGTGTAGCCCATGTTGAACTGGTGCCGCTTCAGGCCGGTCTGGAACTGTTCGAAACGATCGTTGGCGAGCCGCACCGGCCGGCCGTCGCCGTACAGCGAGGCGACAAGACCATAGTACGGCATGATGCAATGATCTTTCGATCCATAGCCGACCGTGAAGCATGGATGCAGGAACAATCGCTTCAGGCCGATGCGGCTTTTGCCCAGCATGGTCGCGGCGCCCTCCGCCACTTCCTGCGGCGATTGCGTCGGTACGACCAGATGCAGCTCCTGCTTGTCCGCATCGTACCAGGCATTGGCGCAGTCGGGCTCCAGTGCTGCGGTATCGCCGGACTGGGTGGCGTAGTCGCGCGTCAGGACCAGCCAATCGGCGGGCGGGTGGGCAAGCTCATCGTCGATGCGGTTGGCGTGATACATGCCCTGCGCGCCGACATCGCCATCGCGCGCGGGCTTCGGCCAGACCGGTTCATGGTTGTCGTAGGACGGCGATATCGGCGCCTGTTTCATCGCGGAAAAAACGTCCTCGTCGTACGCAATCTTGCCGCCGACGCGCACGAACCGCGATGAGCCCCAAGGGTCGCGCTGCAACGGCCCGGTGACGTCGCCGTAGCGCACCACGGCGTCGTTGAATTGCACTTTCTCTTTGGCAAAACGAAAGCGGGCGAAGTCCTGATAGATCAGAATCGCGACCGCCTGGCCCAAATAGGCCGGCGTCTGACCTTCGGGAAGCAGCACGTCCTCGCCGTAGAAAATCGGGAAGTCGAGCCCATCGCGCTTGAGCTCCGCTGCCGTCACGATCCTGTCTGGCCTGAGATCGGAGCCGAGCGGCGACAGATCGAAGCCGGCATAGCGGCGATCTGCCTTGGTCACGCGCAGAACCAACGCATGTGCCTGTTGACGCGGCCAATGCGGCATGTCGCGGGCGCGGATGTCACGCGCGAAAACTTTCTGGCCTGTCACCTTCGAGGTGGCGTCGATCCGGTATTTCAGGACGCCGTCGTGACTGTTCCAGTCAGGGCGCGTCAGCAATTGAGCTTCGAACAGCGACGCAAAAGCTCGCGTCCCGAGCGGCGCGAGATACACCGCGATGCCGCCGATCAAGCTCGCGCGCAGCACCTGCCTGCGCGAAGGGCGCGTCATGAGGGTACCGTGGTTCTCCAAGTGATGCCTCACCATGGATCGATCGAGCGAATGACGCTGGGAAGCGGTTGACAGTAAAGTGGCACAAAGCCGTTAACTGCCCCCTTGCTGTTCACGGGGGTCGCTCTTGGTGGTGAAGAAGCCGTTGAGCGGATCGTTCACATTCTCCAGGCGCAGCGATTGGCGCAGAGTCTACAATGGGACGGGTCCAACGAACAGCACCCTTGAGCGCGCGCCAGGTGTAAAGGCGCTAGGGCATTTGTTTCGGTCGGTCACGATCGGGATCGTGAAAAGCCAGCACAACGATGACCGACAACGGGGCGAGACCGGCCATCAGCCAAAACGCGCCAACGAAAGACGCTTGCAGCTTTAACACCGCGCCGGTGATGACCGGAGCCAGAAATCCCGAGATCGCAAAAGCGAGGTTCATAATGCCGAATGCCGTCGCCGCTCGCTTAGGAGCGACGTCGACATTGACCGCGAAATACACCGCATTGGCGCCCATGGATGCCGCGACAGCGACTGTGATGCATGCGATGGCAGTCTCAAGGCTAGCGCGAAGGGTGAACCCATCACATTGCCGACATGTGGGAAACGCTATAGTTTTTCTTTGCTCGTTCCTCGTCTGCCTCTGAAGTCTCCACGGATGTTCGGGGGCGCGATTTCCTAAAGTCCGAATAGCGACAGCCAACGTGCAAGGAAGCCGACCGTGCCGAACAATCCGCTCAACGACATCTGGCAATTCGTCACCGCGACGACGGATGACTATCTGGCGATCGGATCGTGGCGGTTTCTGCTTCTGGCGCTGTTCTGGGCGCTGTTGATCGCAAGCATCGTCATCGCCGTTCGCAACTGGCAGGCCGATCCGGCGCAGCGCAACGGGCGGACGCTCGGCATTGCATTCACGCGCATCCTCATCGGCTGCATGTGGTTTCAGGGCTCGTTGTGGAAACTGCCCCTCCCCGCCTCCGAAGGACTTCGTTATTGGACGGAGCAGGAGGTGACGCGCGCGGCGTTCACAATTCATCAGAACTTGATCAAGGACGTCGTGCTGCCGAACCTGCATCTGTTGGGACCGATCGTTTATCTGGCGGAGACGACCTTTGCCATATCGTTGATGCTCGGATTTGCGGTCCGCGGCGTGGGGATTCTCTCTATCCTGTTCGTCCTGCAACTTTGGCTCGGTATCTACCGGCCCGGCGATCCGGCGGAGTGGCCGTGGTCGTACATGTTTCTCGCCCTGCTGATGTTCATGTTCGTCCTTGACGCCGCCGGGCGCAGGCTCGGGCTCGATGCGACGTTGCGGCGGAACTATCCCAATGTGCGCGAGGGCAAGGGTCCGATCGGGCTACTGCTGCATCTCGTGGGCTAGAGCTCTTCTCATTGCCGCCGCTCGCGCCGCAAGCTGACCGCGAAACGCACGAATGTGATCGCAAGAACTGCCGCAGCTTTGACGCCGGCGACAAGGTTTCCCGACACTTTCGACACGCCGCCGATCCGGCGGCGCTGACCAACCGGAATCTCCAACGCCGGCAAACGCGCGGCGGCTACCCGCATCAGCATTTCCAGGTTCCAGCCATAAGTGGTGTCGCGCATGCCGAGCTGACGCAGCGTATCCCGGCGGATGGCGCGAAACGGCGAAAGATCGCTGAAGCGCGCGCCATAGACCGCCCGCAAAAGCCAACCGCCCACGAGCCCGGCTGCGATCTGCTGCGGCGACAGGCTTCCGGCGTCGCGCTTGCCGCGAATGCGCGAGCCGCTGACGAAAACGGCCTCACCTGCAACAATGGGTGCGGTCAAAGCCGCGATGAACTCCGCGGGATCGCTTCCATCACCGTCGAGAAAGACGACGATCGTTGCGTCCTCGCGTAGCGCAGCGAGCCCCGCTTGGACGGCGCGCCCATAGCCACGCCGCGGTTCGACGACAACCCGCGCCCCCGCCGCGGTTGCACGCTCGACCGTCCGATCTCTTGACGCGCCATCGACAACGATGACCTCTGCGACGCCTTGCGCCAGCACGGCGGCAACGACCGCGCCGATCGCATCCTCCTCGTCCAGACAGGGGATGACCGCGGAGACTATGTCCGTCACGCTTGGCATGGGTGCGCTATCCGGCGGGACGCAAAGCCTGCCTCACAGACTCCAGCGCAGTCCGCAATTGGCGCAGGCTGCCGGCGGCCGATCGGACAACAGCGCAGCGCGAAATGACTGGTACGCGGGCCCGTTCCAAATGTCCTCGACGCGTTGCTTAGTCGCGTCGCCTAATGTGTACATGCGACGAGAAAGGCGCGATGCAGCACGGCAACGCACGGCCATTGGCGGTGAAGTACATCAGCGACCATGGCCGCCGGCACAGCGACCAAGGCGAGCCGCCGTCTGTCTTCTTCAGGCTAAGGCCTGGCTCCGAGGCCGCGCCCGACGCGTTGAAGGTGATACCGTGCAAGCGCGCCAGATCGGCGGCCTCCTCCAGATAATTCGCTTCGTCCTTCGTCATGTTTTCGAACAGCGCTTGATCTGGTCGAGCGATCCCGATTGCAGCTTGATCGAAAAACACCAAGCGTTGCAGATAGACCTCGCGCACACCGAGATCCGCTGCCACCCTGACGAAAGCCGGCAGTTCTCGAATAGTCTCTTTCAAACCGGTCAGCCAAAGCGAAACTTGCGGCCGCTCGATCCTCTCCCGCTCCTGCAAAGCGCAAAACGCGCGCACGTTTCGCGTAATCCTATTGAAATATTCCGCGCCACGGATCGTCTTGAACGATTCCCGATTGGACGCGTCGAGCGAAACGCGCAATTCATCGAGCCCCGCCTCGATCAGAGCGCGGCCGTTGCGTGCGTTGAGCACTGTGCCGTTGGTGTTGAACAGAACATAGACGCCGCGCTCCTTGAGATACTTCACCATGCGCGGCAGATCTTTCACCAGCATCGGCTCGCCGACGCCATGCAACACGGCACGGGCAAGATCCGGCACCTGATCGACGATGCGCGTGAACAAATCCCAGCTCAGGTCGGCGGGCGGTTCCAGGTCCTCGTACGTCCGGGGACAAGTCGTGCACAATAAGTTGCAGCGGTTAGTCACTTCCAAGTAGAGGCAGACCGGCGGGCGCGATGCGCTGGCCGCGCGCGCTTCTTGCACCGATTCGTGATAGCGACGGGGATCAACGCCAATTGACGCATTCATGCCATTTGTTCCGTCGTAGATCGCTTTGCCCGCCCGGCCCAAACCGACAACACCCAACATATGAGCACGCTCCCAAATAGGAGCGACTTGGCAATCAGCCAGGGTATGTTGTTCGTTGATTCAGTCTCGTTGGTCAGCAACAAGGCACCAATAGACGCGGCCCATGTTGGGGCTGATACCGGGTTGTTTGCCAAAAGCGCCACGAACGGAACAATTATCAAAAAATACCACGGATATGACGGCGACAACAGCAGCACAACCGCGAGCAACAGCATATTGACATCGGCGAGTGTCGTGTCCGCCGTCCGTTGGCGCCTAAACGCGACATGAGACGCAAGAATAAGCAAGAGCGTGGCTGCCAAGACCGCGTAGCAAGCAACGTCGTAACGCATCTCCCCGAATGCGAGGCGCCAAAGCGACAACAACCAGAAGCCCTCGCCCGAGAGCAACCCCTCCTCGCTCAGGTAGCCGCCGGGCAAGAAGCCCAGCACGCCCCACCCGACCGAGACATAGGGTAAGTAACAAACCAGCACCGTTGCGATCACGGCGAGCGGCATTTTCCAATCCCACGGCCGCCAGATGGCCGCCAATGCCGGTGCTGCCAACGGCTTCGCGAGGCTCGCCAGCGCGATCAGCAGCGCGCCGTATTGCGCCCGCCCAAGGACGGCAAGCCAGATCCCGAGCAGCATGAGCATCACCATCAGCGCATCAACGTGGCCGCCATTTGCGATTTCCCAGATCGGCAGCGGATGCCAGGCGTAGGCGACGATGAGCGTCAGCGGCTGTTGCATGCGGCGCAGGAACAACAGCATCAGCAGCACGCTCACCGCCTCGCAGCCGAGCAAAGCGACACGCATGACGACAGTGCTCGCTCCGAACCGGGCTACCAGGAAAAAGAAAAATTGCGCGACCGGCGGATAGATGGTCAGTGCGTAGTCGGCGCGATTGATGTTCGGGTAGATCGCAGGATCGCGCAGCTGCGCGAGCGCGCGATCGGCGGGAACAAAGCGGTACGGGTTGATCCCGTGCGCCTGCACGATGCCGTCCCAGATGTAGCGATAGATATCGCTCGACAGGAATGGCTCGAAGAACAGCGCATAACCGCGGAATACGACGGCCAAGCCGAGAACAAAGAGAAGCACCCGCCGCCCCGGCGCGCGAGCCGCCAGCCCGGCCGCAGCCCACGTGAAAATGCCGGCGATCACCGTTGCGGCAATGTAGGCGTTATCGCCGCCGTGGCGAAAAGCGAATGGCGTTGCCGCAACGAGTGCAGCGATGACTCCCCCGGCCGCAACGAGTTTCGTCAGCGCTGCCTTACTCGATTGCGGTGCGCGTTCAGAGCCCCCGATCGCAATCGGTTGCGGTGCGCTCACTAGACGCCCTCCGACGCTGTCGCCAGGAAGGTACGCGTCGCAGATGCCGGACCGCCGCCTTGAAAGCGATCGAGCCGGCCCGCAAGCTCGTCTCGGAGCCAAACGAACGTTTCCGCGTCGTCGACGTCATACCATTCGGGAAGCAACGTCGCTTCAAGAGCAATTTCCTGCGCGCGCTGCAATGTGGTGCGCGCTACGCTGGCCGTACCCCATTCGATGCCGCTGAAGACTTCGCGATGCGGGCGCTTGAGGCCGATCAGATAGTAGCCGCCGTCGCTTGCCGGTCCCAAAACAAGCCGGTCGCCCGGCTTTCGCAGCGCCTCAATGGCCTGGATGAGAAACGGCGCCGGCAGAGTTGGGCTATCACCGTTGACCAGAAGGACACAATCGTGCGGCACGGCAAGGAGGTCGCGCGTTGCGCCGAACAGCACGTTGCCCAAATCGGCATCGGCCTGCAGCAACAGACCGAAAGACGGCGGAAATAACTGTCGCAAGATCTCCTCTGCCCCGGCCGGCGCATAGACAGCGTAGCCGCTGCGTCCCACGTGTGTGGGGATGGCGGCGATGGCGGACGCGACATCCTGCAGGAAACAGCTCGATAGTTGCGCGGCGGCGACCGATCCGATCGCAGCCGCCAAACGCGACTTGGTCGCGCCCGGTTTTGGCGCCTTGCAAACGATCCCGATTGCCGCCGTCATGCCCAATGGTTCACCCTTCGACATAGCCTCTGAGCCGGTCCGCCATATCTCGGTGGCAATCGGTCTTACGGGATCGCGCGAACAGCTTCAGCACTATTATTCTATTCGCCCTACCGGGTCGAAAAGTTACAGCAGATTCGGTGGCGCGCTTGTCGCGGTCAGAAACGGAGTCCGGCGTTCAATTCACCGGGCCCACCTTTACTGCAGAAAGATCTTCATATTTTGAAAATCGAAGGTCACCGCGTGTGGCTTGAAGAAATCGTGACCGACCATGCCGGCGAGGTGGAAGCCAAAAAGGCTCTCCCAGGGAAAAGGTCCATCGTAAAGCCCCGGGACGTTGTCTTCCTGCAATTGCCCGAACGAAAGGCGATGCACGACGTAGGGCACGATCCTGAGCGTCCCGCCGCCGCCCGCTCCTGTGGAGGCCTTGTCCTCCTCCAGCTTGATTCCGGCTTCCTTGATCACCGACTCCGCCAACTTGACGCCCGCGCTGGCCAGTCCGGTATCGACGAAAAGAAGCGTGGGCGGCAGCGTCTCCACGCGGCCCCAGCCCACCATGAAATGGTCGCTTGCGATCCAGAAAGGCACCGCGATGCTCTTGCCCGCCGACGCCACAAACTGCTGCAAGCTTGCCGCATCTTTTCGACGGAGCACGAGCTCGCCCTTCGGATAATCGATGGTTGCGAGAAAATGATAGAACAGAGTCGTGCCGATGATCCCGTCGATCCGCTTCGCGCCAAGGCTTTCTGAAAGCTGGCGCAATGGCAGCATCGCAACAGGCAGATTCCGTACCGTCCAGTCGCCGACCGTGAGGGATTCGATTCGTCCTTGCTGTACCTCGGCATGCTGGCCACCGGAAAACGTGCCTTGCACCGCGCCGTATTGCGGGACACCGAGCTCCCGCGCGAATTCCGTGTCCAGCGCAACCTCCGAGCCTCCGGTGTCGATGAAAAAAGTCACCTCGGCGCCGCCGTTCACACGCATGCTGATCAAGGGTAGCGGGTCTGTCCTCAGGAATTTGAGACGTGTCGTTTGCCCATCGCCGTGCAATTGGTAGGGCGTCTGGCCCTTGAAGCTTCGCAATTTCGCAATATTGAGTGTCGGATACTGCGAGACGATCAGCGGATTCGTGCTCACGTCGACACCGTCTAACGAAGCCGCCGCCTTTTCGAAATCATCGCGGCGATAATAGACCTCGGCCAGCATGATCTTGGGGTCGGCTTCACCGGGCCGTAGCCCAATGGCCTTTTTCAGCCAGCTCTCGGCATCGTTAAGGCGATTGGACAAAAGCGCGATCCGGCCCAACTGGAGGATTGCCGAATAGTCGTCGGGATGATCAGTCGCAATCCGCGCGTATTGTTCGTCAGCCTGAGCAAACTCCCCCATTTGGAAGAGCCGATCGGCGGACTCGATTGGCTTCTGCTCCGCCGCCTTCGCGCAGGGTGCGAACACGATCAGGAGCGCAAGGCAAATTCCTGCGGATTTCATGGCTTGGCCCCTGGCTGCATTCGTACTCTCCCACTGCACCCAATCATCCCTGGAACGCATACATGTCCCAACCGCCCCGTCCATGACGAGCGGCCTGGAAAGCGCGCCAGTTGATGTTGAATCCCGGCGGCGCCCAGATCGGAAAACCGGAGATCGCGCTGCCGATCAGCACGAGCGTGCTGACGCAGGCGAATACAAGACCGAGCCCGCCCACAATAAGGGTAGCGTTACGCGGCCCCCAGCGCTCCTCAACGACCAGGTGGACAAGCTTGCCACCGTCGAGCGGAAACGCCGGGATCAGGTTGACCACGCAAAGGCCGAGGTTGAGATACGCACACGCCTGCACCAGCCGTTCGAAGAAGCCGTGCGCCGGCGGGCCGGGCACGAACTCATCACCGATCCGAATCATGTCCGGCGCAGAACGCGATACGATCGCCAGCAGCGCCAGCGCAATCAGCCCGATCGCCAGGTTGGACGCTGGTCCGGCGAGCGTGATGGCGAAATCCTGTCGACGCGTGTGCGGCAGATGCCAAAATTGCACGAGCCCGCCAAGCATATGGATGTCGATGCGCTGCGCCGGCACACGATAGCGGCGCGCAACCTCCAAGTGGGCAAGTTCGTGCAGCAAGATCGACGCGAAGATTATTGCGATGAAGAGCACTGCCAATCCAAGGCCGCGCAGGCTTAACGTGTGCCAGAATGGCCAGGCCAGAATGGTGGCGGTGACAAAAAAGGCCGGGTGCAGATAGATCGGCACCTTCTGATATTGCGCGACCTCCACGGTGCCGTCCTGCATCGAAAAGCGAATGGTCATGACGTCTATCCATTGTCGGAGGCGGCAAGCGGCGAAAGCATTTGCGGGTGTGACGCGCCGTAAAGTTATCAAGCGCGTGCGGCCGACACTACAAAGAGCACCATGACTTCATTGTGATCGTCGTCACTGATCGTCGCGTCGTGGCTTCCGGACGGCAATAGCCTGGCTTGCCCAATGCAGCCCTGTGCATCGGGCATGCGCGCAGAGCGGATCGCATATCGCATCAAGCGCGTTCCGGCCATCAGGGTCATCCAACGCTCCTCCGTTCTGGATGCCCGCTCGGACGGAAGCGCGGAAAAGATGCTGGCCTCGGCGGTATTTTTTTGCGAGCCGTGGAATCCTTTGCTCAGGCAGAAACGTCTAAGGATCGGCTGCCACATCTGAAAGGGGTTTACCGATGCCTCAGAAGCTCATCCGCTATCGTGTCAAACCGGAAAAGATCGAGGAAAATCAGCGTCTCATCGAGGACGTTTTCCGCGAACTGCACGCCAAATCGCCCAAGAACGCTCGCTACCTGGTGCTCAAGCTGAGCGACGGGACGTTCTGCCATTTGTTCGAGGACAGTGCGAAAACCATACCCAGCCTTGACGCCTTCGCGGCGTTCCGGCGCGGCGGCGAAGAGCGGCGCCTCGATGAGCCGCAGCAGCTCGAGGCGACGATCGTCGGCAACTACCGTATGCTCGCTGACGGCTAAGCTGGAGCCTTAGGGACCGTATTGCCGGACATCGCATGACGCCGCTGGAGCCGATCGATCGGGAAACCTTCGACCGCATGCTCGCCGGCCTGCGGCCGAAACTGCACCGCTATTGCGCGCGCATGGTCGGCTCCGGCATCGACGGCGAGGATGTCGTGCAGGAGGCGCTGGTGAAAGCCATCGAGGCCTTTCCGGGCGCGGCGGCAATCGGCAACGTCGAGGCTTGGCTGTTTCGCGTCGCCCATAACACGGCGCTCGATTTCCTGCGCAGCCGTGCCCGGCGGCAGAGGTTCGTTGGCGACGAGGACGTGGCCATGATCGCCGATCCGGTTGACGAAATTCACCAGCGTCAGGCAGCGGCAGCCGGCCTGCACACATTCATGCGCCTGCCGGTCGCGCAACGCAGCAGCGTGATCTTGAAGGATGTGCTCGGCTACTCGCTGGAGGAGATCGGCGGCATCACTGAGAGCACCATTCCAGCGGTGAAGGCCGCCTTGCACCGCGGGCGCGAGGGCCTACGCGCTGCCGTGCAGGAACCAGACGATCGGCCGCCGCCGAGCCTCAGCGAAGCCGAACGCGCGAGGCTTTCGGCTTATGTCGGGCACTTCAATGCGCGCGACTTCGATACGGTCCGGAACATGCTGGCGGAAGACGTGCGGCTAGAACTTGTGAACAAGACACGCCTGAAAGGCCGCACCGAGGTCGGCCGTTACTTCGGAAATTACGCCAACGCGCGTGACTGGCACTTCCAGCTCGGATTTGTCGACCGCCGGCCTGCAATCATCGCCACAGATCCAAACGATCCGGCGCAGCGACCGACCTATTTCATCCTCCTGCACTGGATGACGGACCGCATCGGCAGCATTCGCGACTTCCGCCATGCGCGCTATGTGATGGAAGCGGCGGACGTCATCGTCCCCGAATAAGCGTAGCAGTCGGGCGCCACGCCGGCTCGGCTCGTTCAGAAATTGATAAATGAGCGAACGCCGATGACCAACGCGTTCCTTCTCAGGCTGCCATCGGAGTTGAGGACGCCGCCGCCGGGATTGATGACGTATTGCAGATCCGGCTGCAGCATCCACCACGGTTTGAGGTGTGCTTGATACATGAACTCGATCACCGCTTCACTGCTGCGCACCGGAAAGAACGGATTTCCTGAAAAAAATCCGACATCTGCATCAAGCCCGCGTGCATTGTCGCCGACGCGCGCGAAGGCGGTCGCAATGCCGATCTTGTCGTCGGGACGGTGCGGCACGAGGCCTTTGTAGAGCAAGCCGCCGTCGGCATAGAAGTTGATCAGGTTGCGGTCTTGGGGGACGCCGCCCGCGCGCACAAATCCCGAAAGGCCCTGGTCGTCGCTGCCCGGAGCGCGATAGAGCATCTGATCGATCACGCCGTAGACGCCGCCATCGCCGGCATGTTGCATCGGAGTGCCGGTAGACTGCGGATTTGCCAGCGAGAGGCCGGTATCGTCGAAGCGCTGATCGGCAAAATGCGCGCTGGTGTGGTACCAGGCGCCGACGCGATAAGCGCCGGGAAGCCCGCGGGCATCCTTGCCTTGATTTGGCAAGTAGCTTGCCTCGGCGATGAAAAAAGCGCCGCCGTTGAAGCTGAAGACCGTCCCGGTCGGAAGCGGCGCCGGTTGATTCGAGCCGTTGCCGCCGCTGGGATCGCCGCTGAACACCGCGGCCTGAAACTGCATGTCGTCGCGCGGCTTGAGGCGGACTCGAACGCCGGGCGCGGGCAGCGGATAGGCCGGTCCCGAGGCCGGCAGGTTGGCGGAGAGAAAATCCGGCCAGCTGATGCCGTTGTTGATGAAGTTGGCTGCGGTCTTGCTCTGCAGGAACTGGCTATCCGCCAACATCAGGCCGACGCGGACGGACCAGAGGTCGTTGGAGCCGTTTTGCTCGTACCAGAAGGCATAGAGCCGCGCCATCGGTCCCGCTTCGATGTTCGACACGGGCATGATATTGCCGAGATAGTTCGCGCTGAAGAGCGGACCGTAAGTGACGAGCCCGTGGACGTGGACTAGCCCGCCTTGCCATCCTGCAAGCTTTTGCAAGTCGAGGTCGAGCTGCGGTTGGACGGCACCAAGCCCGACCGCGCCTGTCTTGATGCCGCCGCTGACATTAGCCAGGAAATCTGTGGTGTTGGTGAGCGTAAGCGTGATGCCGTTGCGCTCGAGATAGGACCGCAGCCCGCCCCAATCCCCAGTTAGGTACGTCTGACCCGCCGGCGCCGGATTGTCCGCGTGTATCGCCTGGCCCCATGCTTTGGTCGCAAGCACATCTGTTGCGCCGGCCAGAGCCAACACGCCGCAGGCCAATGCCCAAGAGCGTCGTGGCCAAGAGCGTCGTGGCCAAGAGCATCGTGGCCAAGAGCACCCTGTCCAAGACCAGCGCCGCTCGGGTCGAAACACGTGGCCTCCGCCCTCGCCCGGAAATTCGAGCCCCAACCTCCGCACTAAACATAGCGCAACGTCGTGAACATCCCCGCGTCCAGGTGATACAGCAGATGGCAATGCAGCGCCCAAAGCCCCGGATTGTTGGCGTCGAATGCGACCACCACCCGATGCCCGGGCGGCACCAGCACTGTGTCACGCACAGCGCCGAAAAAACCCTGGTCGTTGATTTCCACGACTTGAAATTCATGCCCGTGGAGATGCATCGGGTGCGGCATCGGCGTCTGATTGACGAACAGAAGCTCGACGCGCTCGCCCTTCGCAATGGGCAGTGGCGGGGTGTCCTTGGTCCAGGCGACATCGTTGAGCGACCAGGTATAGCTCGCCATGTTGCCGGTGAGGTTGAGCGTGTGCCGGCGATCGGCTTTGCGCGGCTCAAGCGGCGCCACCGCCCGCAGCCGGCGTTCCAGGTCGAGCGTCAGCGCCGACGAGGCCATGGCGGCCGTGTCAGGGATGCGCGCGATCGGTGTATTTCCGGCACGCAAGACGATGCCCGTTTGTTTGTTTTCGCCCTCCAGCACCGCCAGGACTGGATAGGCTGCAGCGCTGCCCGGAAGCGCGAGACGGATATCGAGCCGCTGCGCCACGGCGATGGGGAAGCGCTTCCCGGTGACCGGCACAACCTCGAACCCGTCGACGGCGATCAACTCGCCGTCAAGCTCTCCCAGATCGATATGGAAGGCGCTCATCGAAGAGCTGTTGATGATGCGCAGCAGCACGCGCCCGCCGGGCTCGATCTTCACCACTTCGGGGTCGCGGAGTGTGCGGTCGTTGGCCAGGAACGCGTCATATTTCACGTCGTTCAGGTCGGGCTTGGCGGACGCCATCGTCATGCCCGCGCCCTTTGATCCGTCCATGCCAGCGGAACCACCGGATGGCGTGCCGGCCATGGCGGGCATCTTGCTGCCCTTTTTGAGAGCCGCGAAGATTTCTTCGGGCGGCGTGAAACTGAAATCCGCCAGCATGAGAACGACTTCCTGTTGGTCGGGCCGGTCCCGCTGATCATGAATGATAAGAGGAGCGGCCATAAGCAGTTGCTCCTGCAATCCCTGGTGCGAGTGCATCCAGAACGTTCCGCCGAAGCGCAGGGGGAAGTCATAGTCGGCGCTCGCGCCCGCCGGAATCGGCGGTCCTGATACGCCGGGGACGCCGTCCTGCTGCCACGGCGGCGTCAGACCGTGCCAATGGATCAGGCTCGGCTCGCCGATATTATTTTCCACACGGACACGAAAGCGTGCGCCCGACCGCGTTACGATGCCCGACGCACCGTCTGGCTGCGAGATTCTGAACACCGAAGCGGGCTTGCCGTTGACTTCAATCCCGCGGCGTTCGAGCCGCAACACCGTCTGCGCTGCGCTACTCGTGTCGACGTTCGCGCGCGGTTCAGTCTGCGAGCGAGCGAGCGTCGTTGCGGCAGAAGTCGCAATTGCGGACAAAAAAAACGCACGACGTGACAGCATGGAAGCCTCGCCGATGCCAAGTTGCCGTTGGCCGACCTATGATTACCGTGATTCCCGCGCCCGGCGCCGAGAAGCGCGCCGGCTTGGCGCGAAATTCGGTTGGAATTATAGGTCTTTCGTCATGTCGGATTGTGACACGAACGCGCAGTGTCGGCTACGCGCCGCCGAGCCGAGATTCACAACCTTGTTACAGAGGATTTGAACTTACTTTGCGATTTTAGACTTACTTGAGCAGCTGGCCTCTATGCTCCATTGAAAAGACGTTGGCATAGAGATTGGCAATCCATTGCTGGCCCTCTTGCGTCACGCGCAGGTAACGCAAGCCATCCCCGATATAAGGCCGGACCGTCTTCCAAAAAAAATCCGGATAGTTCGCGCGCAGGTCCGCAACGCTGTTGTATTTGAGCTTCACATTCATTCCCGTCTCGCGAAACTCGTTGAACAATGCGGCCTGCTTTCGCAGATAGTTGATATCCGCGAGCTGTCCGATCAGATCCGCTGCACGGACCAGGCCTGGAAAATCATCGGTCGACTCGTGTTGCTCATCCTCGGGCACCGGAAAGCGGGTGTGCTCGATGTTGGCTTCGATCTCCGGAGTGTCGAGATGGACAAGGGCCTTGGCGGTTCGTTCGCGTACAAACAATTTCGACCTGGCGACATGATACGGCGCCATCGCTGCGTCGGTGGCGCCGTCCGGAAGGGTCACCTTGTCGCCGGCAAGGTTGGTGACAAAGGAGCCGTTGCCGTCACCCTGACAGATCCCGCGTACATACCCGATATCATGACAGAGCAGCGAGACGATGAAATGCAGCCAGTCGCGCGGGGTGACGCCTCCGACGCTGATGTGCCGGCCGCGCAGGATCTCCTGCCCGACGAGCGTGACCATGATGGTGTGATTGACATCGTGGTAGGCGGCGTCGCTGGTTGCGATATTTTCCAGCGCAAGCTGTGCAATAAAGCTGATAACGCCCGGATAGCCGGGCTCCATTACCCCGTATGTTCGTTCGTACATCGTCCGAAGTTCGCGAATGAACGCTTCGATGACGATCAGCGTTGGATTGAACATCGAATTGGCCGATGAATTTTTCGGAGGTTCTATTGAGAGCCTATTGCAGTCGCACCCCATATTCCATCTGTTTCGGGCGCCGAGGCCCGTTCTTTCTCCGACAGCGCGCCGGCAGAAAGCTAAGAGACAAAACACGCCGGTCGCATGACATCGGCGCGACCAGGGAAAGATAGAAAAGAAAGATGGAGACGTCGCGTCGCGTTTGCTATCCGCCTCTTTGAGGCGATGAACAGACATCTTCTTCTATATCGTCACCAGTTTAAGTCACCAAATTTCGCAATTTGACCAAGTCGGCCTTCAGTTCGCGGGCCGAAAGACGCCTTTCGGTCAAGCTCGGGGTTGCGTGGCAGCCCCGGTTCGCCGCGGCGAGGTGTAAGTGGCTCCATTCGCTCAGAAATTGTCTTTAAAGAAAATTTCAATCAACTTGTTTTAGGCTGCGTTTTGGCTCGATTTTTTGATCCGACGATCCTGAGTTGGTTTCACGATGGCGGACCGCCAATTCGCGAATATGCCTCCGCAGCAGCCTAGAGGCTCGGTGCCGCTATGCTTCATCGTGGATGAGGATTTCGGCCTGCGCCAGGAACTGAGCAAGGAACTCCGGCGGCAGGCGATCGATGTCGTCGAGTTCTCCAACAGCTCGCGATTGCTGGGCATGGTCGACGATCAAAATCCGGATATCGTCCTGATCAATGTGGTCGGTGCCGCGCCGCATGAAAGCATGCGCGCACTGCTGGCTTTGAAGGAGTGCCGCTATGGCGGCGCCGTGCAGCTCTTCGGCAATTGCGAGCCGAAATTCCTCGAAAGCCTCAAGGTCACGGGACTGGATTGCGGCCTGAAAATGATGCCGCCACTGCGGATGCCAATCAAGGTTGCGACCCTCCACGGCATCATTCGCGAGCAAAAGCTCGGCGCACCCCTGGTCAAAGGAGGCGGCATCTCGCTCAAGGACGCCTTGGCGAGACAAGCGGTGACCTTCCTCTACCAGCCAATAATCGATCTCAAGGCAGGCGTCGTGATCGGCGCCGAAGTCGTGGCCCGCATCGCCGATCCGCAATTCGGTATCATTACACCCGATCAATTTCTCAAGGGCGCTGCGCAAGAAACGCTCGCGGATCTGACGCGTTTGGCGGTCATTAATGCGCTCAAGACCAGCGCTCACTTCCACCAGCTTGGCGTGGCGCTCGAAATTTCCATCAACATAACGGCCGATGTGCTGCTGCAGCTCCCGATGGCTGAATTGATACTGCTGCATCGGCCGGACTGCAGTGACTGGGCGGGTCTGATCCTCGAGATACCGGAGCGCCAGATCGTCAACAAGATGGAGTCTCTGCAGGCCCGCCTGCCGAGGCTTCGGCAATGCGGCGCCTCGATAGCGATCGACAATTTCGGGCGGGGGTCGTTCAGTTTCGAAGCCATAAGCCAGATGCCGTTCTCCGAGATCAAGATAGACCGCTCGCTCGTAGAGGGGTGTGGGAGCGTCTCGACAAACGCCAACATCTGCAAGACCATCATTCAGATCGCTCATAACTTTGGCTGCCGTGCCGCGGCTGTCGGCGTGTCGACGCCGGCTGATCTTCAGCTTTTGACGCAGCTCGGTTGCGACATGGGTCAGGGATTTTTGCTGGGCAAGCCGATGGCGGCCCAGCAGCTCGATGCGCTGGTCGCCGGTTTTCTAGGTCAAGCCGACAAAAGACCGGAAGCGCGCGCATCGTAACGCGGCTGAGACGGAAGCCGCCAAACGCGCTTTCTGATTGCGGCGAAGCCGTCAGCGCGGTGATCGCGTTCGCCCAGACGGATTTGTCGCTTCGCGGCACTTCTGCGACATTGATTCCATGCGTCGTTTTGAGTTGGCGAGGCGCCGTATCCGCATCATTTGCGGGCATCCGGCGTGAGTTGCCTTACGAACGCCACCTGCTACAGGTATGAGATATCGGGAAAGTCCCACGGTTTGGGGGTATAGCATTGATCCGCGCCAAGCTGTTTCGCGCGTTTGTGCTATCAGCGGCTCTGGCCGGCGCTTTGACGCCATTGCAGTGCCTTGCCGAAGACGCCAATCAGTTGCCGGAAAAGGCAACGAGGCAGCTTTCGCCCGCACTACTCTCGCTGCTCGGCCAAAAGCGCATGCCGAGGAATTCGCCGATCATTCTGCGCGTCTTCAAGGAAGAAGCGGAGCTCGAAGTCTGGAAGCAGGACACCACCCGCCATTTCCAGTTTCTCAAGACCTATCCGATCTGTCGCTGGTCGGGCGATCTTGGGCCGAAAATGCATGAGGGCGACCGACAGACTCCTGAGGGTTTCTATGCAATTACGCCCGCGTTGATGAATCCGAATTCCAACTACTATCTTGCGATCAACACCGGGTTTCCCAACAGCTTCGACAAGGCGAACGCCCGCGACGGCACCTTTCTGATGATCCACGGCGACTGCTCGTCGAGCGGCTGCTTCGCCATGACCGACGAGCAGATCGCCGAGATCTATTCATTGGCGCGCGACACATTCCTTGGCGGCCAGCCGTCGTTCCAGGTCCAGGCCTACCCGTTCCGCATGACACCGGCGAACCTGGCGCGGCATCGCACCAATCCGCACATGGCCTTCTGGAAGATGCTCAAGATCGGGAATGATCATTTCGAGACGACGCATCTCCAGCCCAAGGTGGACGTGTGCGCTCGCCGCTATGTGTTCGATGCGCAGCCGCCGCCGAATTCGACGCAGCCGCTTGTGTTCGATCCGAACGCTCAATGCCCGGCTTTTGTCGTCAATCCGAAAATCGCGCGGCCGGCGCTGGCGAAACAACGTGCGGACGAGGTCGAATACGCGCAATTGGTCAAAGACAATGTTTCCGTCGCTCCGATCCACAGTGGGCTCGACGGCGGAATGAACGCGATTTTCCACCCGCGCTTTCCAGCCAAGATCGTGCCCCTTGCGATCGTCCTGCCGCCTGGGTCTGGAATTGAACTGCCGCAACTGCCGCCGGTCCCGTGGACCGACAACGATGGTTCGTTGGCGAATAGGTTTTTTGGCGCCCTGCCAGAATCGAAACCGGTCTCAGACGCGCACGTCGCCTCGACCGATGCAACGGCCCACAAGCGTGGTGCGGATCCAGCCACAACGGCTTCGACTGGCAAGCCGGTCGCAAAGCCCGAGCTCCCAGATTGAAACCGTCGCCGCTGCCAAGGCGAAGCTCCTCTATCCTGGTTGGCTGAACCCCCTCGCCGCCTAGCGACGAAATTGCGCGCAGCGCACGCCGCGCCGCCAGTCGATTCTCACGTTCACCATCACTCAGTTCACAATGGCTGCGTAGACCAGCTGCTTGACGAGCTTGCGATAGTAGGCCCGCGCGGGGCTCGGCGCCTGGCTCATGTAGACGGCGACGAGTTCCTCCTTCGGATCGACCCAAAAATAGGTCCCCGCATAGCCGGCCCACATGAACTCTCCGGCCGATCCTGGAACGCCGGCGACGCCGGCGCCTTGGCGCACGGCAAAGCCGAGCCCGAACGTGTAACCGGGCGTGCCGAGCAAAAGCTCACCCGGCGTGGTCGGCGCGTCAATCCGCGCGCCCAAGTGATCCGACGTCATCAGCGCGACGGTCGTGCGCGACAGCACGCGCGTGCCATCGAGTTGTCCGCCGTTGAGCAGCATCTGCGCGAAGCGCAGATAATCCGCCGCGGTTGACACCCCGCCGGCGCCGCCGGAATCGTTCTTCGGCTCTTTCGAGACATCGATGAGCTTGATCGGCTGGCCGCTGGCAAAATCGACGGCAAGCGGCTGAGCGAGGCGTCCCATCTTGGCGCCGGGCACCCAGAACCCCGTGTCGCGCATCTTCAATGGCTCGAACAGCCGCTGCGCGAGAAAATCAGCCAGACGTTTGCGCGATGCCGCCTCGACCACGCGGCCGAGCAAATCCACCGCGAGACTGTAATCCCAGACCGTGCCGGGCTGGTGCGCCAACGGCGCCTTGGCAAGGCGCTCGACCTCCTCGGCCGGCGTGAGATCGCGTGCGTCATAGTCGCGGACGCCCGGCAGATAGAGCCCGGCCTTGGTATAGGCTTCCTTCACCGGAGCATTGAGCGTGATCTCACCATAGGCAAGGCCGGCGGTATGCCGCAACAGATCCTGCACGATGATTTCGCGATCGGCCGGAACCGTCGCGTAGGTCGTTCGGGCGAATTCGCCAGCCGGCCGCGCGACGCTGACCTGCTGGCCTTTGAACACCGGAAAGAATTTCGAAACCTGATCGGTGAGCTCGATCTTGCCGTCCTCGACCAGCATCATGGCTGCGACCGAGACGAGCGGCTTGGTCATCGAATAGATGCGAAAGATGGAATCCAGCTCCATCGGCTTGCCTTCATTCTTGTCCTGGAAGCCGGCGGCATCGGCATAGATCAGCTTGCCCTTGCGCGCCACCAGCACGACCGTGCCGGCGAGCTTGCCATCGGCAATGTTTTCATGGAGCGCTTCGTGGATGCGGCCGAGCTTCTCCTTGGAAACTCCGACCTGGTCGGCCGCGGCATGTTCCAGACCGATGAGATTGGCCTGTGACCAGGCCGAGGACGCGGTAACGACGAGAGCGCCGAACAGCGCCGCAGCAAGCATCCAGCGTTTCATTTCACTGAGCCTCCCTTAAGTCGTTTTGCGAACTTCATTGACCGTTCCGTGAAGCCTATCGCGTTGCTGATCGGGCGCAAAGACCGGGAGGCATCGCCCGTCCCGTTGATTTACGTCGTGGCCGTGGCACCGAACCGTTTTCGGTTCGTCGCCGAGAAGTCACAAATCTCTTCACGCTCTCGTTAGTCTGAAAGCAGCCCCAAGCGCTCCGCACCGCCGACCAGATGATGTAATATGTCCGAGCTGCGTTTGTGCAGTGCCACCGACGATCTTTCCTCCCCAGTGCCGTCTGGCAACATAGGAGCCTGATCCATGGGCCGGTCCTATCTCCCGAGGTGGAAATTCACGGACAGTTGCGGCCGGCCTCAAACCTCCGGAGCCGTCCACGTCGGCTGCACCCACTGCGACCAAACCCTGTGCGCTCATACGAGCCGGCGCGCCTTCCTCAAAACCGGCATTGCGATCGTCGGCGCCGCCGGCATGGCGACAATTGTCGACCCCCGCGAGCTGTTCGCGCAGGTCCGCGTGTTCCCGCCGCCGCCACCGGCCGTAAGCCCGATTGCCGGCCTCATGGATACGCACGTCCACGCGGCGCCCGACGTTTTCGGCCGCGCTCTGGACGATGAGGAGGTCGCGATCATCTATAGAGATCGCGGACTGGAGGCGCTGGTTCTGAAAAATCACGTCGCCACCACTGCGGACCGCGCCTGGTTCGCGCGCAAGCACGTCGCCGGCCTCAAGGTATTCGGTGGGATTGCGCTGAATTCCCCGGCCGGCGGGATCAATCCTGATGCGGTCAACTGGATGGCGCGCATGCAGGGCGGCTACGGCCGCGTCGTCTGGTTCCCCACCTTCGATTCCGACAATCATGTCAAGCATTTCAAGGATGCGCCGGAAGGCATCAAGGTGCTCGGCAGTGACGGAAAGGTTCTCCCGGCCGTGCGCGAGGTGCTGAAAATCTGCGCCGCGCAGAAGCTTATCGTTCAAACCGGACACTTGTCGCCGGCCGAAGCGCTTGCGGTCATCGAAGCTGGCCGCGATGCCGGCGTCGATCGCATGGTCGTCACCCATGCGCAGTTTGAGGTCGTCAATATGAGCCTCGAGCAGATGAAGCAGGTTGCGGCGATGGGTGCCAAGCTCGAACTCTGCGCCATGGGCCCGTTGATGGGTCCGGAGGCCCATCTGGAATGGATGCGGCACTGGCGCCGTGTGAAAGTCGAGGAGACCGCCGCAGTCGTCAAGGAGATCGGCGCGCAAAACTTCATCCTCGCGACGGATCTCGGTCAGATGGGCAACCCAAGCCCGGCCGATGGCTTGCAGCTTTTCGTCACCGACCTGATGAAGGCCGGCCTCGGCAAAGATCACATCATGACAATGGGACGCGAAGTGACCGGCAAACTGCTGATGGGCTGACGGGCTGATGGGGTGGCCTGCTGGAATTGCTGAACTTCGCGCCCATTACCGAGGCCGACTCTTGAAGGTGCCTGAACTCGATCCGCCTGTGCTCGATCAAAGCTATTCAATGATGGTTTCACTTGGTCGAAACAAGTACGCGGCGGTTTTACTGACCTGAAATCTAGCTGGCGGCGCCAGGTGGACTTTCTTCACTTGTTTGCCAATCATGTCCATCCGAAGCCGCACGACGCCGACGACGAGGCGGTCCGCAAGCGGATGAAATATTCTGACCAGCCACCGGTTCGTACCGATCCCGCCGCACTAGCTGAAAGACTCGGCAAATGACGGACACACCTGCCCTTACGCCCGTCGATTCACTGGTCGTCGACGTCGTGACCGACAATGTCAGCGATGCTTATGTCAGCAAAACACTGTTCGCGGTTTCAGAGTTCTCGAATGTCATTCTTGCCGGCGCAAAGGTCATTTCCGGGGCAACGCTGCTCGATGCAAATCTCGGTTTTGGTCTGCGGCTGGTTTCCCAAGCCGGCGGCACTCGACATGCCCTGTTGTTCGACACCGGCCCGGAAGGTTCGACCTTTATTCGCAATTGCGCCAATCTCGGTATTCGGCTGGGCGAGGTTGAAAGCATCGCGGTGACCCACGGGCACTGGGACCACATGGCTGCACTGCCTGATGCCGTCGATGGCATCGTGAAAGACGGCGGACAAGTCACCGTTCATGTCAATCCGGGCATGTTCAATGAACGCGCGGTTCGCCTGAAAAACGGGACAATCGTGCCCGTCGCCAATGTCCCCAATCCGGCCGAGCTTGAGAAACACGGAGCCAAGGTGGTCAACCGTGGCGAGGCGCGGCTGCTGCTCGACAGCCACTTCTACTATAGCGGCGAAATTCCGCGGGTGACGTCGTTCGAGAAAGGCCGCGTCGACCACCTCTGCCGCGCCAGCCCCGATAGCCCCTGGATCCCCGATCCGCTGCTGATGGACGAGCGCATGCTGGTGGCGCACGTGCGCGATCTGGGGCTTATCGTGTTCAGCGCGTGCTCGCACGCCGGGATCGTCAACGTCTGCACGCACGCGCGAAGTCTTTTTCCCGACATTCCGATGTACTGCGTGATGGGCGGACTGCACCTGGGTGGCGTGATGGAACGGATCATTCCCGATACGGTCGAGGGGCTGCGGCCGTTTGGCATCAAGCATATCATCACCGGTCATTGCACCGGTTGGCGCGCATTGCACGCCCTTGCCGATGCCTATGGCGATGCCGTCAGCCAGTCGGCCGTCGGCACCCGCTACACCTTCGATGAGGGACATCACCTGTCACTCTAGGCAGCCGGGCGCCCTCATGACCGCTTCTACTTCCGCCGATCCGGAGATTTCTCGCGACGCGCGGATGCCCGCGACGATCATCACCGGATTCCTCGGCAGCGGCAAAACCACGCTCCTGAACCACATCCTGTCGAATCAGCGGGGATTGCGGACCGCGGTCATCGTCAACGAATTCAGCGATATCGGAATCGACAATGAGCTGATCGTTGCGGCCGGCGCCGATATCGTGGAGCTGAGCAACGGTTGCATCTGTTGCTCGATCAACATCGACCTTGCTGACGCCGTTCGTCGCGTACTCGATCTTGCGCCCAAGGTCGAGTACCTGGTGGTCGAAACCACCGGCCTCGCCGATCCCTTGTCGATCGTGCTGACATTCTTGCGGGGGGATTTCCGCAACCGGGTGCGGCTCGACTCGATCATCACAGTCGCCGACGCGTCGAGCTTCTCCATCGATCTTTTCGACGGCCCGACGACCCGCAACCAGCTGCTCTACGGCGACGTCATCTTGCTCAACAAGTGCGACCTCGCCGGGACAAAAGACCTGAACGCAGTCGAGGAGAGGATCCGCGCCATCAATCAGGTCGCCCGCATCGTACGAACAACCCGTAGCGAGGTCTCGCTGCCACTGATCCTGAGCGTGGGTCTGTTCCAGTCGGACCGGTATTTCTCTGACTTGGCGCATCCGAACTTGGCGCATCCGAACTTGGCGCATCCGAACTTGGCGCATCCGAACTTGGCGCATCCGAAGGATCGCAGGCGCCGGCACGACCATGTGTCGGCCGACGGTTTCGCTTCGCTTTCGTTCCAAAGCGACCGCGCCTTCGCGGTCCACAGATTTCAAGATTTCCTGGAGCGGCTGCCGGACACTGTGTTTCGGGCCAAGGGTGTCCTTTGGATCGACGAAAGCGACAAGCGCTACGTGTTTCACCTCGTCGGCAAGCGTTTCTCCCTGGATGAGAGCGGGCGGCACGGACCGATGACGAACAAGCTCGTGCTCATCGGCCGAAATCTCGACCAGGGTCTGCTGCGGCGACAGCTAGAAGCCTGCCTCACCGAACGCAGAGCGGGATGACGTCTTCGAATGGTCCGGCCTACATGCATCAGGCCACCAAGCGCGATAACCGGGAATTTCAGGGCGCGGAGCGAGGTCATGAATACTGCGGCGGACCAACGGATCATGCGGAACACGAAGATCTACTTGCTTCCACTTGCGCGCGTTTTGATGTCGAGCCTGTTCATCTGGGATGGGGTTCTGCAGCTCCGGAACCCCGCCGGCACGGCACAGTATTTCGCCAGCGTCCATGTGCCGGTTCCCGACGTGGCTGTCTGGGTCTCGATCGCCGTTCATCTCCTCGGCGGCCTGGCGCTCCTTGTGGGCTTCAAGACACGGTGGGCCGCGGCGGTGCTCATTCTTCTCTGCCTCGGCACCGCCTTTGGCGTGCACCTGCCGATCGGCGATCAAGCTAACATGATAAATTTCTACAAGAATTTGGTGATGACGGGGGGACTTCTTTACGTCGTCGCTTACGGCGCCGGCAGCAGGAGTGTCGACAAGGAGACCGAATAGTTGGGCCGAGCGTCAGCGGCAGCGCGCCAAAACTCCGCCAATTGTCCTGCGATCGCACCGCGTTGAATTTAATTTGATCGCGCGGGTGCCGACGGCAAGCGCCGTCATTCCAACGACATTCGAGCAACGGCAAGCGGTCAAAAATCGAAGCGAGCGCGCGCGACATCGGTCGCGCACTTGAGACGCTATATCCATTTGGATATAATGCGCGGCTGCCACGAAAAGCCATCAGAGCCATTGCGGCGATGAACGCGCCGGGTGTGGCAAAAAACCGGGAGGAAATTGCGATGTACTCTGCGATCTCGCGCGTGCGCCGATTTTACCCGCTTCGCGTTATCGGGCTGGCACTCGGAATATCGATCACAGCCGGCTTATCCACCGCCGTGCTGGCGGCTGAACCGGTGCTGGTGCCGTTCCCGCGTGACTTTGCGGAGAGCATCACGGCACTATCGGACGGAACATTGATTTTCAGCAGCTTGGCCGGTGGCCGGATCAGCCGAGCGGCTCCCGGCGCGACAGAGGCGAGCGAGTGGATCAAGCCCGGAAGCAACGGTTTGCTGTCCGTCATCGGCGTGCTCGCCGACGAGGCATCCAATACGCTCTATGCCTGCTCGTTTGATGCGTCCGGCTTCGGTGTGATCGTGCCGAGCGGAACAAAGCCCGGAGCATTGAAGACTTTCGATCTGAAGACCGGAGCACCGAAGGCAAGCTACGACATGCCGGCGGCGACGATTGCCGGCCAGACGCCGTTATGCAACGACATCGTCGTTGCCGCCGACGGCACTGTTTATGTCACGGATTCGCTCTCCGCGCGGATCCTCCGGTTAAAGAAAGGCTCCTCGGCGCTGGAGACCTGGGCAACAGACGCGCGCTGGGACGCCAAGGGCCCGCAGCTTGATGGCATCGCGATGCTGGCCGATGGCAATCTCTACGCCAACATTTTCGAGGGCGACGGCCTCTATCGCATTGAAGTGAAGCCTGATGGCAGCGCCGGCGCCATCACCAAGCTCGAAACCTCGCGCAAGCTTTTTCATTCCGACGGCCTCCGCAGGTTTGGACCGCAATCCTTGATCATGGTTGAAGGCGAAAAGGTCGGAACACTCGATCTCATCACCGTCTCCGGCAACTCTGCAAAAGTCGAGACGGTGAAAGACGGTTTCGACGGCCCTGTCTCGCTCGTGCAGGTCGGCGACGTCGCCTACGTGCTCGATGATCCGTTGCGCTATTTGTTTGATCCGGAGCTGAGCAAGAAGCCCGGACCGCCGGTCCGGGCGATCCCGGTGAAGCTGCCGGCCGCCAAATAGCGGCCGGGCGTCGCTACTCAAGTTACAGCTTGATCGTCTCTCAGAGTTGTATAGCCGACTCAGCGTTGGGGGGACTCGTGATGCCGTTTTCCGGCTAACATAATTACTTGCTACATAAGGTTGTGGCGGAAGTCATCTTAGGGAGGAGAACGAGACAATGATTCTTCGAGCAAAATTGATGACGACGGTGGCCGTGGCACTCGCGGCTACGGCGCTCATGGCAACCGCGTACGCGCAAGACGCCAAGTCGCTTGCGGAACCTGGCAAGGATTGGGAGACGTTCCATGGCAGTTACAAATCGTGGAACTACAGCCCACTGAGCCAGATCAACGCCGACAATGTCGGCAAATTGAAAGTGGCGTTCATCCAGCAGGTGGGCCGGTCCACCCGCGGTCTTGAAACGACGCCACTCGCCAAGGACGGGATCCTTTACTACTCGGGATCCTACAGCAAGGTCTTCGCCGTCAACGGCGCCACCGGCGAAATGCTGTGGTCGTTCATTCCGAAACTCGACGAAGACACCGTCACGCGCCAGACCCATTCGCCTTACAACCGCGGCTTGGCGATGGGCTTCGGCAATCTTTATGTCGGCACCGTCGACGGACGATTGATCGCCATCGACATGAAAACCGGCAAGCCGGTTTGGGATACCAAGCTGGTCAATTCGCAGAAGCTCACCGTCGGATTCACCGGCGCGCCGCTTTTGGTGAAGGACAAAGTCATCATCGGCTCGCAGGGCGGCGAGTGGCCTTACCGCGGCCCGATCTTTGGCGTCGACGCAAAGACCGGCCAGAAAGTGTGGGAGTTCTATACCGTCGCCGGCACGCCGGACGCGGAAAAGACTTGGGGCAATGAATCCTGGCGCACGGGCGGCGGCGGCGGCTGGATGCCGGGCACCTTCGACGCCGAGACCAACACCGTGTGGTGGGGCACCGCCAATCCGGCTCCGCTTTATGACTGGAGCGGAGCGGATTGGAAGACCTCCGGCGCGCGTCCGGGCGACAATCTCTATACGACGTCGGTGATTGCGCTCGACCCCGACACCGGCAAGCTCAAGTTCTATCATCAGGAGCTGCCGCACGACGCCTGGGACTTTGACAGCGCGGTCGGCGAATTCGTCTCGATCGATAGAGACGGCAAGAAGTACTACGTTCATCCCAACAAGAGCGGTTACATCTTTGTCTATGACCGCGCCGACGCCAAGATCGAGAACGTCTACAACGTCGCCAAGGCCAGCAACTTCGTGAAGACCATCGATCCGAAGACGGGCGAGCTGCAGGGCCGGCGCGACATGACCGAGGGCAAGCAGACCAATCTGTGCCCGGCGATCGCCGGCGGATTGAGCTTCAACGCCGGAAGCTACAATCCGCAGACCGGCCTGTACTACAAGATCGTCAACGAGTGGTGCATGGATCTTGATATCGTCAAGACCCAGCCGGTGACCGAGCCGGCCGCGCAGCTCAACATCGGGGCGACCTTCACCTTCACGGATCCGCCCGGAGACAAGATGCACGGCCATGTCGACGCCCGCGACCCGATCACCGGCAAGGTCGCTTGGTCGGTGAAGTTCCCCGAGCCGCCGCTGGCGAGCCTGCTCTCGACCGCAGGCGGCCTCGTGTTCGTTCCTGACGCCCGCGGCTGGCTGCACGCGCTCGATGCCAAGACCGGCAAGGATCTATGGAAGGCCAATGACGGCGTCCTCCACAACGGCGGCATCATCAGCTACGAGGCGAACGGCAAGCAGTACATTGCCGTTGTCACCGGATTCCCGAGCATGGTCAGCGAAGGCTATCCGGCGATGTTCGGCCCGCCGTATACGATGATGGAGCAGAATACCGGCGCGCTGATCGTCTACACCTTGGAATGAGTGTGGTGCGCGCATAGACGCATCTGCGCAATCCTACGAGCTCCTCCGCTGGCGCAAGTCGGGCAACCCGCCCTGCGCCAGCAGTGGTTTTTTTGCGATCAGCGAACGAAAGCAAGCATGAGGAAGAAAGGAGCCGGTGCGGGCTGCAGGATTCTGTTGGCCGCCTTATTGTGCGGCTGTCTCGCCGGAACGTCGCCAATTCGCGCCGCCGAAACGGCGCCCGCCGATCCGGCTGCGCAGATCGCACGTGGAAAAACGCTGTTCATCAGCTATGGCTGCGGCTGGTGTCATGAGGGAGGAGGGCGCAAGGCGGGACGTTGTCCGCAGCTGATGGGCACGGAGCGCGACGACAACTTCATCCTCAGCCGCATCGCCGCCGGCTCGCCGGGAAAGATGCCGGCGTTCGGCGAAGGCTTATCCGCGGAAGACATGCAAGCCCTGCTCGTTTATATCCGCGATCTCAAACCGGAGGGCAGTCCATGAAACTCCGCGCATGCCGCTTCGGCTTTTTGATACGCCTCGTTGCGGCGACAATAATCGCCGCAGCCGCCGGATCGTTTGCCGCCGCGCGGCCCCTCGACTCGATCAGGGAGCGCGGCAAATT
This sequence comes from uncultured Alphaproteobacteria bacterium, assembly GCA_963720115.1. Lineage (GTDB taxonomy): Bacteria > Pseudomonadota > Alphaproteobacteria > Rhizobiales > Xanthobacteraceae > BOG-931. The sequence continues at coordinate 6,984 of CAVREN010000105.1, read as the reverse complement.
GCTGGTTTGCGCAAACCCGAATGCATTGCCGTTTTCGAGCAAAAACGGCGAGCGGCGAGGCTTCGAGCTCGAACTCGGCGAAGCGCTGGCGAAAGAGCTTGGCGTAGCGTTAGAGGTCGGCTGGGTCATCTTTCCGTTCCATATGGCGCGTGTCGATTGCGACATCGTGTTCGAACTCGATCGTCGATCGTGAGACCGCCGAGGACGCGCACCTGCGGCTTTCCAGACCCTACACGACGAGCGGCGTGGCGATTGCGCTGCGGCCCGGTCTTAATGGGGTCAAGGGCTTTGGCGACCTCAAGAACGAGCAACGGGTCGGCGCTATCGTCGGTTCGCTGGCGCGCATGAAACTCGGCAAGAAAGGGTTACAAACAATACCGTTCACTTTCGAGGACGAGATGCTCGAGGCGCTCGGCAAAGGCGAACTGGACGCGGCGCTCGCGACCCCGGCGACCATCGGCTACTACAACCTCCTCCACAAGGACGCGCCGGTGACGCTCGTGCAAGACTACGAAAGCATGCCGGAGCTGCGCTGGGAGGTCGCGGTCGGCATGCGCAAGGCGGACGATGCGCTTGTGGCGGCGGTTAACACCGCGCTCGACCACATGCTTGCGGACGGAACCGTGGGCCGCATCTATGCGAGCTACGGTATCGATCAGAGTCTGCCCGCAAAGCCTTAGCAAATCCAATCTCGCCGAGGCAGCGCCCTGGCAGGCACTTAGTCAGCCTCATCGCGCTTCGATGGCTTAGGCGTCCCTGCCGGCTCGCCCACACAGCGTTCGAGATCCTTGAAATTGCTGTGCATCTGCTCGAGCGCAAATCCAAGGGCGAAGAAACGCTCTGCCGCGTCGCCGGGAAGACTTCGCGTCAGGCCTTCGCTCCGGAGCGCGGCGACTTCGGCGGCATAGGCATCAAGCGCCGATTCGACGGCCTCGAGCGACGGCGGACTGCGACCCGCTTGCAGCGCAGCGCCGCTAGCACGGAAGTAGTCGGCAAAGGCCTTGCCGATCTGCGCCAGCGGCGCTTCGAGCCGAGACATCAAGCCTTCGGGCAGCGGGATCGTCGCCGCTCTGCCGATGATCACAAGGTCGTGCCGCAACCTGAGAAGCGTGCGCAACAGTGGCCCGGTGTCGGGCCCGGCGGCGAGACGCGTCGAGCGCTCGCGCTCGGCCTCGGCGCCGACGACATTCATGTGCACCAAAGCCTGGCCGATGCCATCTTGAGTGCGATGCAGCGCTTCGACGTCGAGACCCTGCGTCAGGCCCGCAAGCAACTCGCCCAGAGCGTGCGCCATTTCATCAAGCGTACGCGCGGCCGCCTCGACGACCTGGGGATGAGCGCTTGCCGGCAGCAGCAAAAATGAAACAACAAGTCCGGTGACGCCGCCAAGCGCGACCTCAATGACGCGATCGAGTGCGGACGTGAACGGACTGACGTGCGTGATGGTGGGAATGAGCAGCACGATGATCGCGGTGATCGGCGCAACCGAAAATCTCGGATTGATCGCCGCGATGAAGGCAAGCGGCGTGACCGCCAGGGCGAGAACCGCCAGTAGCGCGATTTCGCTGGAATGCGGAATGAGCACGCCGATGGCGCCGCCGTAGATCGCGCCGCCAAGCGTCCCCACGAGATAATCGAACGTTGCCATCAGCGAGCGTCCGACGCTCATCTGCGTCACGATCACGGCCGTCAATACCGCCCACAACGGCAACGGAAGCTGCAAAAATTGCGCGAGCGCGAGAGCCACGAGCGCGGCAATCGTCACCCGGATGGAAAGCGCGAGCTGCACCCGGTGCTCGCGCAGCAAGACGGGAAGCCTGGCCCAAAATTTTGCGATGCGCCTCACGATCACGGTCCCGTTGCGGCGATGTTGGCACCAGTCGGTTTGCGGCTGGCGGTGATCCAGAAAATCTCCACGAGATTACATCCGTAACTCCGCTCTCGAAAATTGAAACACGTCGGCAATCGGACGGCGACGCGTTGCATTTGCCCTTTTGGATACCCGTGTGGCATTGTTGCGGGCTAGGAAGATAACGCGGAAGCGTCAGCTGTCGCGGCGAATCTCCAAAAGATACAAAGGTACGAGCCGTCGATGAATCTCGACTATGTCTCGATCGGCAGAAATCCTCCCGAAGAGGTCAATGCGATCATCGAGGTGCCGATCGGCGGCGAGCCGATCAAATATGAAATGGACAAGAAAGCGGGAACGCTCGTCGTCGACCGCTTTCTCTATACGCCGATGCGCTATCCGGGGAATTACGGATTCATTCCGCACACGCTCTCCCCTGACGGCGACCCTTGCGACATCCTCGTGGCCAATACCCGGCCGATCGTTCCCGGCGCCATCGTTGCCGTGCGTCCGATCGGCGTGCTCAAGATGATGGACGAAGCGGGCGGCGACGAAAAGATCATCGCTGTGCCGATTCCGAAACTGACGCAGCGCTACGCGCACGTGCAGAACTACACCGATCTGCCGGAAATTACCTGGCGGCAAATCGAGCATTTCTTTGCGCACTACAAGGACATCGAGGAAGGAAAGTGGGTCACTTTCGGCGGCTGGGGCGACGCCGAAGAGGCCAAGCGCCTTATCACCGAGGCGATCGAGCGTGCCAAAAACCAGCGTGCGACGAGAGCTTGACCACCATGGCAAAACGGGCGCCGTGGCCAAACAAGATGCCGTCGCTATAGTTTTCGTGACAAACCACCCAGCGTCATCGTCGCGATGCCCGCCGATATTGGCGGCAGAGCGCCTTGCCCCCAAACACGAGCCGCCAACTGGCAGGCGCGAGCCCTAAAACTTCTCCAGCTGCCGGTGCTCGGCGCGGATCCAGCGCACCGTGCCGGTGACCGAGCGCATCACCACGGTCTGTGTCTCGACAATGCCGTCGCCGAACTTGACGCCTTGCAGCATGCGGCCGTCGGTGATGCCGGTTGCGGCAGAACAGGCAATCGCCGCGCACCATGTCCTCGATCTGATATTTCTTGCGCGGGTCCTTGATGCCCATCTTGGCGACGCGCTCGCGCTTCTCGTCGGTATCGACCACGAGCCGGCACTGCATCTGGCCGCCGATGCAGCGCAACGCAGCGGCCGCCAGCACGCCTTCTGGCGCGCCGCCGATGCCGAGGAAAATATCGATGCCGGTCTTTTCCGCTTCGGCCGTATGGATCACGGCGGCCACGTCGCCGTCGGTGATCAGGCTCACGGCGGCGCCGGTCTTGCGCACCGCCGCGATCATGTCGGCATGGCGCGGCCGGTCGAGCAGCATCGCGGTGATGCCCTCGGGCTTGACGCCCTTGGCTTTGGCGAGCGCGCGGATGTTCTCGTCGGCCGGCGCGTCGAGGTCGATCACGTCCTTCGGATAGCCGGGCCCGACCGCGATCTTGTCCATGTAGATGTCGGGCGCGTGCAACAGCGTGCCGCCCTCGGCGATGGCGATGGTGGCGATCGCGCCCGGCATGTTCTTGGCGCACAACGTCGTGCCTTCCAGCGGATCGACCGCGATATCGACCTTGAAGCCGCCCTTGGCGCCGACCTTCTCGCCGATGAACAGCATCGGCGCTTCGTCCATTTCGCCTTCGCCGATCACCACCGTGCCGTCGATCGGCAGATTGTTGAGCTCGCGCCGCATGGCATCGACCGCCGCCTGGTCGGCCGCCTTCTCCTCGCCGCGGCCGCGCAGCCGCGCCGCATTGACGGCAGCACGCTCGGTCACCCGCACGATCTCCATCGTGAGAATGCGGTCAAGCATCAGGTTGTGCGGTACGGTGATCGACGACGCCATTTCTTCGTTTCCCCGTCTTGTTCTATGCGCGGTAGAGCATGATCCCGAAAAGTGGAAACCGGTTTTCGGAAAAGATCATGCTCCAGCGCAATATCTAGTTCTTTTCGATCCGGATGACCTGCGGCCGTCCGGAGATTACACGGTCGCGGCGCACCGCGGCGAGCGCCTTGTGGACGGCGTCCTCGGTGGTCGCATAGGTGATGAGGATGACCGGAACCGGATCGCCGGACTTGCCGGCGTCCTGCGAGCGGCTTTCGTGGCGCTGCACAATCGATTCGAGCGAGATTTGCCGCTGCGCCAGCCGCCGCGCGATGGTCGCCGCGCTGCCCGGGCGGTCGCGCGCCATCAGCCGGATGTAATAGCCGCCTTCGTGGCGCTGCATGGGCGCCTTGCGGACCGCGGTCATGCGCGCGGCCGGCTGCCCGAAGGGCGGCGTGCGCACGCCGCGCGCAATATCGGCCAGATCGGACACGACGGCGGAGGCGGTCGCCATGCCGCCGGCGCCCGGCCCCACCAGCGTGATCGGCGAAAGGCCGTTGGCGTCGACCGTCACTGCGTTGGTCACGCCCATCACCTGCGCGATGGCGGACTCCTTCGGCACCATGGTCGGATGCACGCGCTGTTCGATGCCGGCGTCGGTGCGCACCGCGACGCCGAGAAGCTTCACGCGGTAGCCGAGCTCGGCCGCCGCATCGAGATCGGCGAGCGTGATCGACGAAATGCCTTCCACATAAACCGCCGCCTGATCGACTTTGGTGCCGAAGGCAAGGCTCGCCAGAATCGACAGCTTCTGCGCGGTGTCGTGGCCCTCGACGTCGAAGGACGGATCGGCCTCCGCATAGCCGAGCCGCTGCGCCTCGCGCAGGCAATCCTCGAACGAGATGCGCTCCTCCTCCATGCGCGAGAGGATGTAATTGCAGGTGCCGTTGAGGATGCCGTAGATGCGCGTGAACGAATTGCCGTTGAGCCCTTCGCGCAGCGTCTTCACGATCGGGATGCCGCCGGCGACCGACGCCTCGAAATTGAGCGCCACGCGCTGGCGCTCGGCGAGCGTCGCAAGCTTGTGGCCATGCGCCGCCAGCAGCGCCTTGTTGGCCGTCACCACCGGCTTGCCGGCGGCGAGCGCGGTCTCGACCGCGCTCTTGGCCGGGTCCCCTGCCCCGCCGATCACTTCCACCAGGACGTCGATGCCGGGATCGCCGGCAAGCTCCACCGGATCGGCGGCCCAGCGCACCTTTTTCAGATCGACCGCGCGCTTCTTGCCGCGCGAGCGCGCGCTCACCGCGACGACCTCGATCGGGCGCCCGCAGCGCGCGACGAGCTTGTCGCGCTCGCGCTCTAGAAGCTGGATCACGGCCGTGCCGACAGTACCCAGTCCGGCAAGACCGACTTTCAACGGCTCAGCCATAAACGTCGCTAACCTGGAACGCCGCTAAAATGCGTCGCTAACGAGGGATGGAGCGGCGGCCGACTAACGTCGCGTCGCCAGGGGTACGACGTTGTGCAGCATTTCCGGCCCTGTTTCAAGAAAGCGCCGGATATTGCGGGCGGCCTGCCGGATACGCTGTTCGTTCTCGACCAGCGCGATGCGCACATGGCCTTCGCCATGCTCGCCAAAGCCGGCGCCGGGCGAGACGGCGACGCTCGCCTTTTCCACCAGAAGCGTCGCAGAATTCGACGCTGCCCAAGGTCCGGAACGGCTCGGGGATCGGCGCCCAGGCGAACATCGAGGCGCGCGGCGCCGGCACTTGCCAGCCGGCGCGGCCGAAGGATTCGACCAGCGCATCGCGCCGCTTTTTGTAGGTCGCGCGCATCTCGTGGATGCAGTCGTCCGGGCCGTTGAGCGCGGCGGTGGCCGCCACCTGGATGGGCGTGAACGCGCCGTAATCGAGGTAGGATTTTACGCGCGCCAGCGCCGCGATGATCCGCTCGTTGCCGACCGCGAATCCGATGCGCCAGCCCGGCATCGAATAGGTCTTCGACATCGAGGTGAATTCGACCGCGACATCCATCGCGCCGGGCACCTGCAGCACCGATGGCGGCGGTTCGTCGAAATAGACCTCGGCGTAGGCGAGATCCGACAAGAGCAGGACGCCGTGCCGTTTCGCGAACGCCACCAGGTCCCGATAGAAATCGAGATCGGCGACGCAGGCGGTCGGATTCGACGGATAACAGGTCACGATCGCGATCGGCTTGGGGATGGTGTGCTTGATGGCGCGTTCGAGCGCGCCGAAAAACGCGGCGTTGGCCTCGACCGGCACCGAACGGATGGCGCCGCCCGCCATCAGGAAGCCGAAGACGTGAATCGGATAAGTCGGATTGGGCACGATAATCACGTCGCCCGGCGCGGTGAGCGCCTGCGCGACATTGGCGAAGCCTTCCTTCGAGCCGAGCGTGGTGACGATCTGCGTGTCGGGGTTGAGCTTCACCCCGAAGCGGCGGGCATAATACGCGGCCTGGGCGCGGCGCAGCCCCGGAATCCCCTTGGACGCCGAGTAGCGGTCGGTGCGCGCCTTGCCGATCGTCTCCTTGATTTTCTCGACCACATGGGCCGGCGCCGGCAGATCGGGATTGCCCATGCCGAGGTCGATGATGTCGGCGCCGCCGTTGCGGGCGCCGGCCTTCGCGCGGTTGACCTCTTCGAACACATACGGCGGCAGCCGGCGGATGCGATAAAACTCTTCCATGGGTGTGCGTACCAGAACGTAGAGGGATGAACCCCTACTTCTATATCACTGCTTGGCGTAAGCGCTGATACCGGAGGAGGATTGCTGAGCCGCCGGTTGCGCCGACGCGGCCGATTTCTTCTGCGGGATCGATCCGGTGGTGGCCGGCGCATTGGTCGCGGCAACCGGCTGCGCGGCGCCTGCTTTAGCCTCGGTCCGATCGCGGTCGGTGATCAGATCGTCCGTGGCCTGCTTGACCTGATCCGGCGTCAGCTTCATTTCGGTCCGCGCGGCCGGCATATCGTGCACTGCGGGAAAAGCGCTGTCGGAAGAACAGCCGGACAGCAGGACCGCGGCCGTAGCCACGGCCAAGCCTGCACATGCAAGGCTAGCGATGCGTCGATTACTCGTCACCCTCGTCCCCGTCGGCCCCACTCGGAACCCTCTTAGACCTCAGGCCGCCCCGCTCGGCTCCGTGAGGAGCCGCTTTAGCCATTCAAGCCGCGCTTGATAACGCCCGCTTGACGATCCTTGCC
>CAVREN010000104.1:0-39238 GCA_963720115.1 uncultured Alphaproteobacteria bacterium | reverse complement strand
CCGGGGATAGGCAGCGGCCACGCTCACCCTCGGATCAGAGGCGAAACAGGCTCGGCGGTCACTGGGCGTCCCAGGAATCTCGCACTTCTCTCTTGGCAGTAATCCCCGGTGCTGCCCAAAATGGCTGCCGCTGTCCTTACAACCCCTTTGTAGTGTTGGTTAAATCTTTTACCGCCCCGCAACTCCTCGGCAATATCCTTTCGAATGTCTTCAAAATTACCACGCCCTAGATCACCGCGATCAATGCCGACGATCACCAAGCGAAACGCGCCGTCAACCCCAAACAGGCGGCCGACATAGCTCATAAAGCAAGTTTTGCCATCACCGAGCCTATGCCGCATCGATGCGTTGCACTCCTTGTAGAAGCGACAATTGAATTTCTCCGGATCGATGTGCGAACCCTCGCGAGCCCACCGTTTAAGATCAGCCCTTAGGATATCATTGCTCATTGTCTTACCCCTTGGACGAACTCACCGACAATCAACGGGCCGCCATCAAATCGATGCTGCCGAACAAGCGGCGGCGGTGCAAAATATAGCGCGCAAATGGGGGAAAATTTATGCGGGGCGAAGCCCGCAGCACTCAATCAGTTAGAACCAATGCTGGCCGCGTACCTTTGATTGTGACGTTTTTTTTATACGCCGTGAACGGACATTCGGAGGCTGCTACCGATCAGTTCGATTTATAGGTGGTAACTACAAAATATGCGCCTTATCGGCGGCAGGCTCCGAATAGGCCAGCAATACTGACCCGTCGAAGCATCGCGAGCAGGCTATGTCCATGACGTGGGCTATCGAGGTGGCTGCGCGATCAAAATTGACCTGCCGCGTCTTCGTCGAGCCAGCAGGGACCTCCGCCAGGAATTAAATTTTCAGTGCATCCTTGTGCTTTGGTTTCGGCACCACACAGACAAACTTAACAGGCAGCGCCTGGTGACCTTTCAACAATCAGAACTAAGTCTGAGCGCCGATTGATCTACATCAATCCTCGCCGCCAACGCACAAACAGTCTGTCTGCATCAATGCCCGCGGAGTGACGCGGGGAAGATAATTTAATAGAGAAATTCCCAAAAGGAGACGTACTATGAAGCCACTTTCAGAACAACTCGCTAAGCTGCCGGTTCGGGTTAAGAATACCGAAGATGCCGCGGCTGCGGCACAGAAGGAAACGCATGATAAAGTCGTTGCACGCGTTACACAGGCGCAAGCAACTGCCGAGGAAGCGGTCCAAAAAGTAAACCAGAACATCAAGTCTGCTAGCGATACAGCGTCCGCTAAGTGGAATGGAATAAAAGCGAAAATCGCCGCTGACATCGACGATCTAAAGTCGAAAGTAGCCCAGCGGAAGCACGATGTGAGCGTTAAACGCGCTGCGAATTACTCCCAGTTGCTGGACGAAGAAGCGTCTTTCGCCATCGATTATGCCGTCGCATCTATCGAGCAGGCTAAGGTGGCCGTGCTGATGTATCGCTGGCGCGCTTCGAGGTCGAAAAAGCCAAGCGCACAGCCGCCTGATCCAAACATTGGATTGGGTTTCGGAGGACCGCCGCAAGGCGGTCTTTCTTTTTCGCGTGCTTCATTTTCACGAATGCCTGCGTCTGGGCCCCCCTCAGACCCGTCTGCCATGTCCGCTCCATGGTCGCGGACGCGGAAAAGCGGACTTCAGCAGGCAGCGCGTCATCCCCGATTATTCATGAGCACGGTTTGGTCCCAAGACAATTTGAACAAGAGCGCCCACAAAATCGCAGGCAACGGGTTGGTGTCATCGGCGCGTTTTGGGCTTCAACCACTTCGTGGCTTTGTCAAAATAAGCTACAAATCGACTTCATGCGGATTCTCCCGCCGGCGGAAGATAAAGATTAAGGCGAACAATACGATACTGTCCCATGGCCTACAATTGTGGGTTTGCAAGCCGAATTGGAGGGCGAGCTCAACCGTAGTTTCGACCGAAAGACCTTACTAAGCTCGGCGCAAATGTTATCGACAGATATTCATTCGAAGCGATCGCGCACACAGCTCGAAGCCGCATGAACTTCACGCGCGAGAATTACAGCATGATGCGCGAACGTTTGCTCAAAATCATCTATTGGAAGGCGGAAGGTGCGATTTTACTCGTTCATCTAGCCGGATGACAAAACGGAAGACGCATGAATGGAGCATCGCTAAGAAACCGGAACCTACGCATAAAAGGTGCCAAGAATTCCCCGGAGAGTGGAAATGGTTTCGCCCGGCGTTCGCGCATACCCGAATATTCCATCCGCGATATCCTTGAGACCAACATCGAACGATAATACAGACGCGAACTACCCCTCGGATCGCGGTTGCTCACAATCGGAGCGAAATGGCCAAAATTTATACTTTAGTTCGCTAGCGTGGTTCGAGATGAAGGTTCGCTTTTTTTCGACCGTATCGAATGAACTCGATCGTTGCCTTCAAATTTAGCCGCCCGTTGTTATTGATCTCCATGTAACTGATTTCGTCAGGAAGCCATCCAAAATTAAGGATCGTATCAGGACGAGTTCCATACATGTACGTCGTTGCGTCAATTTTAGTCGACCGGACCGAATGGCTCTGACAGCAATATATCCTTCAGCTTACCGAAAAATAAATGTTCCAAGCCCCAGTTCGATATTTTTCCCTCAGCGAGGTGTTTCCAGAAATTGCAAACTCTTGGAGTGTGATCTCGTGCCCTATTGCATCAATCCATGATTGAAGTACGACATCTGACGTTCTAATCTCGCAGAGGCAGTTGTGGAACTCCCGTATCTTTACCCAAACAAACTCTGGTCCTTGCGGCTTATGGTAATACTCACCAGCACCTAGCGTTACAAAGAAGTGCTTTTTGCAATCGGGGAGTAGCGCGGGATACAATTCGGTCTGCCATTTGCAGTTCCTCGCGCATAATGTTCATGGTCATCTACCTTTATCTCAAACATGCAGATGGACTTGGGCGTCTTCTCGCCAGAGAAAATGACCAAGTCGATACCATTCCATTCACGCACCAGCTTGAGTCGGCTCGGAAGGTCTTAATACCAAGGGCGGAAAAGAAGTTCTCGGCTGGCTCTGCGTTTCCGTCATTGAACTGCTCGCAGAGATAATAAAGCATTCCAGTGTGCACTTTACCTATGGCGTAACAAATTTGGAAAAAATTCGGCACGATCCTCATCCCGCTTTCAACCGGCTACAAAGGCGATCGGGTTGGTCAAACTCACCAGCTCCGTCAATAGCGCGTCGGCGTGCATGTGGTCTTTATAGTCTTGCGAAGTATCCGTTCAAAATCGATGGGTGCGCCCGGCTTGAGCTTTCCCGAACCGAAGATCATCTTGTGGGATCGGCTCGGGAACGCACCCGAGCCCATCTAATCGCACCCAAGGCACATCCCTCCGCTTTCCCAATCCCACTCGTAGCGGATCACAGGTCCCAGTTGAATGCTCGCCCCACACCTCAGTTCGAGGATGGGTAGCGGTGACGGATGCCAGCTATTCAGTCGTGACCGCGTCGTTGCTCGGCTCACCACGCTTCGGGCTTGAGTCCACCATGCCATTAACCGGCGTCAGATCACGCGCGCTCCTCAGAGGGTGACAAGAATTTCAAGCGGCAGCCGGCCGGATATGTGCCCTTTTTCCTTCGTGTAGCCGAATTCAGCTTTCACTTGTCCTGCTGTCTCCATCGGCTTTAGGATTTTTTGTTTCACTTGATTTGAGTGATAGTCGGTCTGCGTCCGACATCACGAAATTCATTATCTCCGAAATATCGTACCATTCTCCATCACCAAACTTTGCGCGCAACTGCCTTCTTAGAGGCTCGAATTCGGGCGACGCAACGAGGGCCAACTGCGGAGTACGCGATCCGCGAAACGCAAAATCACCTTGAGGAGCGGCTTTCCAAATTACTTGCTTCATCCGATCAGCGCCCACTTCGTGCTGTGAAGCGAAGAAAATGGTATATTTCAATCTGTTTCCGTCAAAAATGTCGAAATGAATTACCTGCTTTGCGCCAGCGTCTCGAAGCTGTCTCTCAGATAAAGCATAGAGCGCTGCTCGACGCTCCTCTGGGTCCTCTATTTCTATCAAGTCTTCTCCAATCTCGACAGCCAAATAACTCATCAAGATCCGGTTCAAATTCCGGAGTGCCCTTGAATCGATTTAGATATTCGTATTAAAGAGAAATAGATTTCACAACGCAGATTTTGTAGCAGTCTTCTTGCGACCGACATTGGCGTTCCGAACTGCCGCCTTGGGTGTGTGACGAGGCAAGATCGCTGATTGGATTCTGGTTCAATAGTGGGCTCAAAGCACCCGCCGTCCACCGCTCCAATTGGGCGAGGCAACCTCGACTAGCTGCATTTTACTGGAGCGAGACGATCAAGCTACGCTTAGCAAGGCAGATTGATCACATCCGCCACTGGACGATCATTGAGGGCAGTTGGGAACGAGCCCCCAACGTTCGAGCGCACTGGCATGTCGATGCGCCCTACAATAACCGCGCAGGACAAGCTTACCGCTTTTACAAGGTAAACCACGCGACTCAGGCGAAATGGTGCAAGGGCCGCCGGGGATTTGTGCAGGTCTGCGCACAACGACGGAGCCGATTGGTTGCCGTTTGAACCTGTTACAATTATCCGCACGCCCCGGGGATATTCGGCGGAGGCGGTATTCGAAATTGACAACTTTTAGCTCGATTAGAGAAGCCTGCAGCGCACCAACAACTCGTTGCATCATAGCCGACGTTCTGCCGGTTAAAGCGTTCGATTTTTCACATTTCCATGAAGGGGAGTTCTGCCAGATTTCCGCGTTTGTCAGCAGATCGCGAAAACTCCGCTGACAACTCCATTCGACGCGCTACTCGTACTTCACATTGAGCTTGGTCTGGAGGCCAAGATCACTAATCGCTTGGTTCACGTCATCTACAAAACTCGCCGCGCTCGTCCCATCTACACCGCCGCTCATCACAACATCGATGTGAAGACCATTAGTTGACCGAAGTTTCGGGATAAGTTTGATTCCGACTTTGTTCCACTGTTCGGGCGGCACTTCGCAACTCAGCCGAACGACGACGACATCCGGTGGGGAGGGGAGGGGTTGGCCGTCGCTGCCTTTCGGCGGTTCCGACGGGGCTAGTCGCCGAGAACCGGGAAATCTCCGTTAGAGCGAGAATGCGTGGTGGGGCTGGAAGGACTCGAACCTGCAAACAAGAGATTACGAGCTTGCCTTCGGCCGACGCTGCAAAGCCCTGATTTTCCCGGCCTAGTCAAAGCGCCTCACCACCGATTTTTCGACTGGACTTCAAGCCCAAGAAGAGCGTGCATGCGAAATAGAGGGGCACCGTTGAGACCTCGATGTCCATGCCTGTGAGCCCGGCTTTGCCCGGGCTTGAGGTGGTGCAAGCACCCTATCGGCGTTGAACACCGGAGGTCCAACGTGAATGCCCGAAAGCGAACACGCTTGCCTGCGCGCGGCAAGGTGACAACCGTAGCCGTCAATTCAATACAGTATGAGACGTCACCGCGAATTGCGCTCCTGAATGAATTGACGGCACAGCAACTACGTGACGAATGGCGTCGGCTCCACCGAGGCCAGCCGCCACGGCTAAGCCGGGACTTGCTGATCCGCACTATCGCGTACCGAATGCAAGAGCTTGCCTACGGAGGATTGAGCAAGGCGACCCAGCGGAAGCTCGCTGTGTTGAGCAAGGAACTGAAGCTCAAGGGAGGTGTCGTCGTCACACCCGATTTGTCCCTTAGGCCGGGCGCTCGATTGGTGCGGGAATGGCGCGGCAGGACGCACACCGTGATCGTGACGGAAAACGGATTCGAATACGCCGGCGAAGTCTTTCCATCCTTGACCAAAATCGCGCACGCCATCACCGGGGCCCATTGGTCCGGACCCCGTTTCTTTGGCCTGATCCGCAAGCGTGCTTCGAATGGCCAATCGCAGTCGGATGCGGCCGGAACGCACACTGAGAATGAGGCTGCCAATGGCTAATCGATCTGCGGCTAGCGCCGTTCGTGCCCCGGCAAAACTTCGTTGCGCGATCTATACCCGCAAGAGCAGCGAGGAGGGGCTGGAACAGGACTTCAACTCGCTCGACGCCCAACGCGAAGCCTGCGAAGCGTTCATCGCCAGCCAGAAACGCGAAGGATGGAGCCTTGTCGGCGAGATGTATGACGACGGCGGTTTTTCGGGCGCGACAATGGAACGGCCGGCCTTCCGACGGCTCCTGAAGGATGTAAGTGCGGGTCGGATCGACGTGGTGGTCGTCTACAAAGTTGATCGGTTGACCCGGTCGCTGTCCGACTTCGCCAAGATTGTTGAAATTTTCGACCAGCACGGCGTCTCCTTTGTATCGGTCACCCAACAGTTTAACACCACGTCGTCGATGGGGCGCCTGACGCTCAACATCCTGTTGTCGTTTGCCCAATTCGAGCGCGAGGTCACCGGCGAGCGCATCCGCGATAAGATCGCGGCCTCCAAGAAGAAGGGCATGTGGATGGGCGGCCTGCCGTCACTCGGCTATGACGTCAAAGACCGGAAACTCATCGTCAACGAAACGGAAGCCGAGACGGTCAGACACATCTTTCGGCGCTACGTCGAACTCAAGTCAGTCCGCGAATTGAAAGAGGATCTCGACAGCGCCGGCATTGTCAGCAAGATCCGGACGGCCTCCGATGGCAGCCCCTATGGCGGTCAGCCCCTTGCCCGCGGTGCGCTCTACCTGATGCTGCAGAATCGGATTTATCGTGGTGAAATCGTCCACAAGGGCAAGAGCTATCCAGGCGAGCATGAGGCCATCATCGATGAGACGCTTTGGAACGATGTTCAAGCCATACTCTCTGGAAACCGCGTTCACCGAGCCAACGGTAAGTCCGGCAACGAACCAAGCCTGCTGACGGGGATTTTGTTCGACGCGCACGGCGGCAGAATGAGCCCGACGCATGCGACAAAAAGAGGGACTCGCTACCGGTACTACATCTCCGGTCATTGCTGGGAGGGTCGACGAAAGCCAGAACCGAGGGCCAACGAATCCCGGCGGTTGCCCTTGAATCTCTTCTTGTCCGCCGCATTCGCGACTGGCTTGCCGACCCCGCCGCCTTCCTTCAGTTGGTCCAACATGCCACTTACAACGCCACAACTCAAAAGCGGTTGATCGAGCGCGCCAAAGATATTGCCGATCGGGCGACATTGATGGCCTCCGCACATTCATGCGTTCAAGCATCGTGCGGGTCCAAGTCCATGTGGACCGCATTGACATCACGCTGGATCAGGATGGCGTCCGTGAGCACATTGACGAGGTAACCGGAAAAACCGAGCCGAACGAGAAAACTGAATCCGAGGCCAATCGCCAAGTGACAACGCTGTCCATCCCTGCGTGTCTCAAACGCACCGGCAAAGAGATGCGGATCGTCGTCAGTGATGGATCGGAGCCCGCAACTCCCGACAGCGGCCTGGTGCGTCTTCTCGTCCGCGCCAACGCAATCCGGGATCAACTTCTCGCGGATCGAAGCCTAACCTTTGAGGACATTGCCAAAACAGAGGGCGTCGTGCCGTCCTATGCGACACGGCTCTTCCGTCTCACGGTTTTGGCGCCGGACATTGTCAGCGCGATCCTCAGCGGCAAACATCCGCCTGAACTGACCGCGCGCCGTCTCATGGACGACACACGCCTGCCGCTCGATTGGAATGAGCAGCGACGCTGTCTCGGATTTGCATCAGCTGTCTGAGTTGCGCGCGAGCCAAACGTCTATCGGTCATCTCTCGTTTTGCGTCTTGCTCTCCCAGCGCGAATCCGGTTGCCAAGCAAGAGACTGCCGTACCAGCAAATTGCGCGAACGAGACGGGAGCACGGCGAGCACAGCAAATGCCGTAGGAATTCGTCTCTGCATGAAAACCGTGGTCGGCCGACCCGTACGAAGTGCCGGAATTAGCGAGACAATTCGCACGCCGCCGAATGAAGATATTACAGCAACGTCAGATACTTAATTCGTGGCGGAGGGAGTGGGATTCGAACCCACGATACGGTTGCCCGTATACACGCTTTCCAAGCGTGCGCCTTCAGCCACTCGGCCATCCCTCCGGGGAAACGAGCAATATAGCGACGTCGTCCGGTCGCACAACCCGGACGGAACCCCCGTCTTAGTCGCTGCGAAAGCTTGCAACTTTCGCGGTTAATCTTTCGGCACGCGCCCGCTGCCGGCGCGCGTTGCCTGCGCCGACGCCCGTCTGCTACCGTCGCCCGCAAGGCACAAACATGATGGCGGGGCGGAAAGCATGATCGTACGCGAACGGGCCGATGGCTCGCTCATTCTCATCGGCCAAACCGACCACGCCAAACTGTCGGGACAATGCGCCGCCCACTGGGGCAACAAGAACTTCGCCCGGCCGAAACCGTACGAGGCCGTCGTGCGCGCGGCGATGTTTCACGACAGCGGCTGGTACGACTACGAGGCAAGTCCCACGGTCGCAGCAGACACCGGCAAGCCGCTCAATTTCATGCAGGTCACGTGGGGCAAGCCGCAGCGGCGCGCCTTCGAATGGGCGATCGATTGGATGACGCGGATCGACCCCTATTCGGGCCTGCTGGTGAGCAAACATCGTACCGGCCTGCAGCGCGGGCGCTACGGCAAAATGACAAGCCCAAAAGCGTTCAACACGCAGAATTTGCCGGAAGACAACGAAGACTTTTTGGAGCGCAACGAGGAGGCGCAAGCTGCAGCGCTGCGCAATTACGACGAAGGCGAGTTCTGGACAAACTATCAGCTGCTGCAGACATTCGATTTCATTTCGCTGTTCCTGTGCAACAAGGATGTGGTCGACGACCATATCGAGCCGGTGCCGACCTCCTATGACGGCAAAACACCGCCGGCGCGGGTGGCGCTGAAAACCATCGAGGGAACGACGATAGCGGTCGATCCCTTCCCCTTCGACGTCGATCCGCTGCGCGTGCAACTGATCCGCCGCGAGATCGACCACAGCGTTTTTCCCGATGCGAGCGCGTTTCGCGAGGCCTATTTCAAGGCGATACCGGTCGCGATCGATTTCACGCTGTGCGGCCAATAACGCAAGACATTTCGGAAGCAGTGCGGTGAAAGCCATCCGTGTCCATTCTTGCGGCGGTCCTGAAGCGATGGTGCTCGAGGATTTGCCGTTGCCGTCGCCCGGGCGTGGCCAGGTTCTGGTCGCCGTCAAAGCCGCCGGCGTCAACCTGTTCGACACGCAGTTGCGCAGCGGACTTTACCAGCGCGACCTGCCTTTGACGCTCGGGCTCGAAGGCGCCGGCATCGTCGAAGCCGTCGGCGCCGATGTCGACGATATCGCCGTCGGCGACCGGGTGGCCTTTATTTTCGCTGCGGGCAGTTACGCTACCCACACGCTTGCGCCCGCAGAGCGGGTCGTGCCGCTGCCCGACAAGATCGGCTTCGAAGAAGCCGCGGCGGTTTTGTTCCAAGGCCTCACCGCCCACTATCTCGCGACATCGACTTTCCCGCTCGGACCGGCGTCGAGTTGCCTTGTTCATTCCGCCGCCGGCGGCTGCGGCATTCTCTTGTGCCAGATCGCCAAAATCCGCGGCGCCGAAGTGATCGGCGCGGTGTCGACGCCGGCCAAGGCGGCGATTGCGCGCGAGGCCGGCGCCGATCACGTCGTCGTATACGCCGAAGAAGATTTCGCCGCCGCCGTAAAGCGCATCACAGCCGGCCGCGGCGTCGATGTCGTCTACGACGCGGTCGGGCTCGACACCTACATCCGCAGCATGGATTCACTTCGCCCGCGCGGACTGCTCGCGCTCTATGGCGAAGCGAGCGGGCTTGTGCCGCCGATCGATCCGCGCGAACTGCTGTTCCGCAAATCCTTGTTCCTCACGCGCGCCGGCCTCGATCATTACATCGCGGACCGGCGCGAATTGCGCGCCCGCACCGACGAATTGTTCGCCTGGACCGCCGAGGGCCGGCTCAAGCAGAAAATCTTCCGCACCTACCGGCTCGAGGAAGCCGCCGACGCGCACCGTGCCCTTGAATCGCGCGGCACTACCGGCAAGCTCCTGGTGATGCCGTGACCGCGTCAGCCGCCACCCTGCCGCTGCTGCCGCTTGTTGAAAATCCCGATGACCCGTTCGCTCGCGAACAGTTCGACAAGCTCGCGGCGGGAAGCGGCATCCTCAATCTGCACCGGATGATGGCGCACGCACCGGCGCTGATGAAAGCCTCGGGCGAGATGGCGCTGGCGTTTCGCCGCGATACCAAACTGCCGCGAGCAATTGCCGAACTCGCCATCCTGCGCGCCGCGCAGGTCCTCGATGCTCCTTACGTATGGAAGCGCCACGAGCCGCTGGCGCGCGATTGCGGCGTTACCGCGCAGGAAATGAACGCGCTCGCGTCCTGGCGGGACAGCGCAGCCTTTACGCCGGCGCAAAAAGCGGCGCTCGGTTTCGCCGAGAAAGCCGTGCAGCAATTACCGCTCGACGACAGCGCCGCCGCGGAGCTGCGGCGCCACTTCACGGCGCGCGAGATCGTCGAGCTTGCGATGGTGGTCGGGTTTTATGTGTCGACCGCGATCTTCGTCAAAGCCTTGGCGATACCCGCCGAGAGGACGTGAACCGGCATTCACCGGAAAAAAGCGGCTGCCGCGCACGGCACTGAATGTTTGCCAACAGGACCGCAGTTTTCATTCAGCTATTGCATAATCATGTATTGCATGATCGCCCGCTTAAATCCCCCAGGAGACATTCATGCGCCTTCCGTTGATTGCCCCGGCCGACCTCAGCGCGGAACAGCATCCGCTTTACGATGACATGCGCGCCGGCATTGAAAAGAATTTCGCAGGCTTCAAGACCATCGCCGAAAACGGCGCATTGATGGGACCGTGGAATCCCTGGCTGCGCGAGCCGAAATTCGGCAAGCCGATCTGGGACCTGACGCTGGCGCTCTCCGTGTCTCCTTCCCTGCCGCGCACCGCGCGGGAAGTGGCGATCCTGGTGACCGGCACGACATTTCATTCCGCCTACGAGCTTTACGCCCACGTGATCGCTGCCGAGCGCCGCGGCCTGTCTGACGACAAGCTCGCCACCATCCTCGCCGGCCAGCGTCCGGGCGATCTGACCCCGGAAGAAAGCGTCGCCTATGATGTCGCCTCGGCGCTGCTGCGGCACGGCACCCTGCCCGAACTGAATTACCGGCAGGCGGTCAAGCAATTCGGGCAACACGGAGCTGCAGAATTGATCTATCTGGTTGGTCTCTATTGCCTTGTTTCTATCACGCTCAATGGCTTCAATGTGCCGGTACCGGACGAAGCCGACTGACATGAACAAACAGATGAGTTGATCTGATGAAGATCGATCGCCGAACGCTGCTCGGCGGCATCGCGGCAACGCTCGCCGCGCCGCTGCCGAGTTTCGCCGCAAGCATTACCGACGCCACCGGCCGCACCATCATTGCTCCGGACCGCGTGCAGCGTGTCTATCCGGCCGGACCGCCGGCTGGGGTCGAGATCTATACGCTCGCGCCCGATCTGCTGACCGGATGGCTCGAACCTATACCGGGCGAGGCGCGCGCGTTTATGCTCCCCGAAATCGCCGCACGGCCGGAAATTCCGCGGCTCACCGGACGGGGCGATGCCAAGATCAATCTCGAGGCGCTGAAATCGTTCAAGCCCGATCTGATCGTCGATATCGGCGACGTCAATGAAAGCTACAAATCGCTCGCCGAGCGCGTGCAGCAGGAAAGCGGCCTCCCCTATGTGCTGATCGACGGCCATCTCGACAAGATGGCGGCATCCTACCGCACGCTCGGTCAATTGCTCGGCCGCACCGAGGACGCCGAGAAGCTTGCCCGCATCACCGACGAAACGATCGCTACAGTCACGTCGCGGGTCGCGTCCGTCCCAAGCGACGCGCGGCCGCGCGTCTATTACGCGCGCGACCACACCGGGCTCGTGACCGCACAAGCGGGCTCGATGGTGACCGAGCCGATCGCCTTTCTCGGCGCCCGCAATGTCGCCGGCGAAAAACGCGGCGGCCAGACGGTGACGACCGTTGCGCAAATCGCCGAGTGGAATCCGGACATCATCATCGCGAGCAATCCGGAATTCATGACGCTTGCACATTCCGATCCGGCTTGGGCCGCGGTTGCGGCGGTGAAGAACGGCCGCGTCCACCTCGCGCCGAAACTGCCGTTCGGCTGGGTCGACTATCCGCCAGCGGCGAACCGGCTGATCGGGCTATGGTGGCTCGGCAAGATTTTCTATCCCGAGCGCTTCCCCGAAGACATCAAGGCGCAGGCGCGCGACTTCTACACCGCGTTCTATCACGTGACGCCGACGCCGGCGCAGATCGATCGCCTGCTCGCCGGCGGCGCGTAGGCGCCTGCCCGCGGGCGGCGACACATGAGCCATCCCGACACCCTCGGCGTCATCCTCGCCGGCGGGCTTGCGCGCCGCATGGGCGGCACCGACAAGATGCGCATCCGCATCGGGCAAGCGACCATTCTTGAGCGGGTGCTGACGCGGCTGCGGCCGCAATGCGCGCAACTCATTCTCAACGCCAATACGGAGGCCGCACGCTTCGACGACGCCGGCCTGCCTGTCGTCGCCGACAGCGTGCCGGATTTTCCGGGGCCGCTTGCCGGCATCTTGACCGGGCTCGATTTTGCCGCGGCTCTGACTCCGAACATCGATTGGATCGTCAGCGCGCCGAGCGATTGCCCGTTCCTGCCACGCAATCTGGTGCCCCATCTGCATCAAGCGCGCCTCGACGCCGGCGCGACGATGGCATGCGCGGCTTCTGGCGGGCGCCGCCACCCCGTCATTGCGCTGTGGCCGGTGGCGTTGCGCGTGGACTTGCGGCGCGCGCTGATCGAACAAGGCGCGCGCAAAGTCGGCGAATGGGGCGCCCGATACGCTGTCGCAGTTGCGGACTGGTCCAACGTGCCGGTCGATCCGTTCTTTAATGTCAACACGCCGGACGACGTCGCCGAGGCCGAGCGGCTGGCGCAGTTACATCCGGAGGCGTGATCCCGAAAACGACCGCTCGTCCCCGCGAAAGCGCGGACCCGGTACTGGATTCCCGCTTGCGCGGCAATGGGCGGAGACGGAAGTCATCGCCCCGCCCTACGCGATCCGATCGCGTGGCAATGCCTCGGCCACCAGCACATTGGCGATGCCTTCGATGTCGTCGAGCATCAGCACCGGCAGCTCCGCCTGCGGCAGCGCGCTGTCGCTTGCGATCGCGACGACGCAGTCGTCCTGCGGATAGATGAGCGGCTTGCCGACGGCTGCGCGATAGACTTCAAGCTTCGGATGCGCGTGGCGCTTGAAGCCCTCGATGATGACGAGATCGGCCGGACTGAGTTTTGCCAAGAGTTCGGCGAGCGAAAGTTCCGGCTCGTTGCGCAACTCGTGGACCAGCGCCCAGCGGCGGCCGGAGGCGACGACCACTTCGCTCGCGCCGGCTTCGCGGTGCAGCCAGGAATCCTTGCCCGGACGATCAATGTCGAACGCGTGATGCGCGTGCTTGATGGTCGCGACTTTCAGGCCGCGCCCGACCAGAACAGGGATCACCTTGGTGATAAGGGTCGTCTTGCCGGAGCCGCTCCAGCCGGCAAGCCCTATGACGCGCATCGACATGAGGCAGGCGATATCCCGGGTTCAAGTTTTAGCTTAACCAGAACAGCAGACGTTATGATAAGGATCGGCCACGATTTTTGCGACCCTTGTCACCTCTACCAATGGCGGAAAAGACCTTCGATTTGCGCGGCCTCAAGTGTCCGCTGCCGGTACTGCGGACCCGCAAGGCGCTGGCGGGGATGCGGGCCGGGGATATTTTGGTCGTGGCCTGCACCGACCCGCTCGCCGCCGTCGACATTCCAACCTTGCTTGCACAGACCGGCGACATCCTGGAAGCAGAGCACAATGAGGCGGGAGCCACGACCTTCCGCGTCCGCAAAAGCTGACCCACTCCGCCATGCGGCCGCGGCAGGTTTCATCGCGCCCACCCTCATTGCGGCTCTCCGGCGGCGTTGTGGGCAAGATCGACAAAAACGTCGTCGCCATCGAGCACCACTCTATAAGTGCGGAGCGGCACCTCGCAGGGCGGCGCCACCACGTTGCCGGTCGGCACGTGGAAGGAGCCCAGGTGCATACAGCATTCGATGACGTCGCCTTCGAGCATGCCGTCGGCAAGGCTTGCGGCGGCGTGGGTGCATTCATCGTCGGTGATGTAGTACGCGCCGTCGATGTTATAGACCGCCAGCCTATTGGACCCGACCGCAAAGGCCTTCACCGTTCCCGGCGGCACGTCGGCCTGGGCGCAGACGCGGACCACTTTCTGCCCATTGTCGGCCATCGCGAATTCCTCCATTACGTTTGCCCCATAGAATAAACGCAACAAGGCTTCATGGCATGCAAGTACTGGTCGTCGGCGCGGGCGTTGTCGGGCTTGCGGTCGCGCGCACGGCGGCGCTGCGCGGGCACGACGTCATCGTCGCCGAGGCGACCGGTGGCATCGGCAACGGCGTGTCCTCGCGCAACAGCGAGGTCGTCCACGCCGGCATCTATTATCCGACCGCGTCCCTGCGCGCCCGCCATTGCGTGCGCGGCCGGCGCATGCTGTACGAATTCTGCGCCGCGCACGGCGTCGCCACCAACAAATGCGGCAAGCTGATCGTCGCCACCGACCAGGCCGAGCTCGCCAAGGTCGAGACGCTGTTGGCGCAAGGGCTGACCAACGGCGTCGAAGGTCTGGAGATGATCGGCGGCAATGCCGCGCGCGCGCGCGAGCCGGAGCTCGCCTGCATCGGCGCATTGTCGTCGCCAGAATCCGGCATCATCGACAGCCACGGCTACATGCTCGCGCTGTGGGGCGAATTGGAAGATCGCGGCGGCAGCATCGCATTCGAGACGCCGGTCGAGCGCATGTCCTACGCGGCGCCGCACTGGAAAGTGCAATTCGGCGGCCGCGACGCCGGCACCGCAGCATTCGATGCGGTGGTCAATTCGGCGGGGCTTGGCGCGCAGGCGCTGGCGCGGCAGATCGAGGGCTATCCGGCCGAAAAAGTGCCGCCGCTCGTGCTTGCCAAGGGGAATTATTTCGCCTTCGCCGGACGGCCGGTTTTCTCGCGGCTGATCTATCCGACGCCCGTCGACGGCGGGCTTGGCGTGCATGTGACGCTCGACCTTGCCGGCCGCATGCGCTTCGGGCCCGATGTCGAGTGGATCGATCACCAGAGCTACACCGTCGACCCGCGCCGTTCTGATTCCTTCTATCAGCGCATCCGCAGCTATTGGCCCGGCTTACCTGATGGATCGCTGGTGCCGGACTATTGCGGCATCCGGCCGAAGCTGACCGGCCCCGGCGAGAAGCCGGCCGACTTTATGATCGCCGCCGAGCCGGCGCACGGCATGCCGCGGCTGGTCAATTTGTTCGGCATCGAGTCGCCGGGGCTCACCTCTTCGCTGTCGCTGGCGGAGGAGGTTGTCGGCTATCTCGCGGCGTGAGTAGTACAAGCAGTCCGTCATTCCGGGGCGCGCCGAAGGCGCGGCCCCAGAATGACGAGAGGCCCCGGAATGACGCGCTAGAAATATCTCAGCCACACATAAATCTGGCAGATGGCGATCGAGACGAGCGTCAGCGGCGCGCCGTAGGTGAGATAGCGCATGAAGCCGAAGCGGATGCCGTTGCGCTGGGCAATGCCCGCGACCGCCAAATTCGCCGACGCGCCGGTGAGCGTGCCGTTGCCGCCGAGGCAGGCGCCGAGCGAGAGCGACCACCACAAAGGCTCGATCGCGTTCGGCCCGCCATAAGCCGGGGCCATGCCTTTGATCAGCGGGATCATGGTGGCGACGAACGGGATGTTGTCGATGACCGCCGACAAGATCGCCGAGACCCACAGGATGATCGTCGCCGCCACGACGAGATTGCCGCCGGTCAGCGCCACAAGCTTGCCGCCCACAAGGGTCAGAAAACCGCTCGCCTCGACCGCGTGAACCACCACGAACAGGCCGATGAAAAAGAAAATCGTCGCCCATTCGATCTCGGCGAAGGTCGCATGCACGTGATCCGCCTGCCGGCTGCCGCGCTGCTGCAGATTGTCGAGCAGCATCAGGGCGGCGGCGCCGGCAAGCGCGATGGTCGCAGGCTCGAGATGAAGCGGGCCTGAGAACACGAACGCAGCCAGCACCGCCGCCAGCACCGCGACAGAGCGGCGCAATAGCACCCAATCTGTCACCATGCCCGGCGCGTTCATCCCCATGACAAGGACGCGGCGCTCCTCGCTCGCTTGCAGGGAACGCCCCCAGATCAGGTGAACAAGCACCGCCTGCACCGCCATCACCAGGAGCGCCGCCGGCGCGACATGGGCGAGGAAGGCGTTGAAGTCGAGGCCGGCCTGCGTGCCGATCAGGATGTTGGGCGGATCGCCGATCAGCGTCGCGGTGCCGCCGACATTCGCGGCGAACACTTCGGCGAACAAGAACGGAAAGGGCGGCAGTTCCAGCTCCTCGGCGATCACCAGCGTCACCGGGACCATCAGAAGAACCGTGCTGACATTATTGAGCACCGCCGAGAGAACGGCCGTCGCAAGCTGCAGCATGAGCAGAATGCCGGCCGGATTCGCCCGCACCCGCTGGGCCGCCATGATTGCGAGGTATTGAAACAATCCCGAGCGGCGCGAGATCGAGACCAGGATCATCATGCCGGCCAACAGGCCGATCGTATTCCAATCGACGCCCCTGATCGCCTCGCCTTGGTCGAGCAGGCCGATGATGACGACCACCACCGCGGCGACGAGCGCAACGATCGCATGATTGAACGGGCCGGCGATGATGAAGGCGTAAGTGACGGCAAGCACCGCCAGCGACACCCACATCGGGTCGAGACCCAACAGAAGCTGCGGCGCAATCGACTGATTCATGCGGCGCACTTTGCCATGAAGTTCTCCGGCTTGTATTGTCTCGCGCCATGAAAACCGCCCGGCACGAGGCCGGGCTTGCCGGGAGGAGCCACTTATGGCCGTTCATCGCCGTCAGAATCCATCGACCATCCATGCGCCACGCGGCTATGCGCATGTCGTCGAGGCGAGCGCGCCGGGCCGCACCATCTACATCGCCGGCCAGGTCGGGATGGCGCCGGACGGCAAGATCGCGCCCGACTTCCGCGGCCAGGTCACGCAATGCTTCGAGAAT
This sequence comes from uncultured Alphaproteobacteria bacterium, assembly GCA_963720115.1. Taxonomy (GTDB): domain Bacteria; phylum Pseudomonadota; class Alphaproteobacteria; order Rhizobiales; family Xanthobacteraceae; genus BOG-931. The sequence goes on along the minus strand of CAVREN010000104.1, from coordinate 22,071 downwards.
CTGAAAGCCGCTTTGGCTGCCGCCGGCGCGGGCTTCGAGCACGTGGTGAAAACCACCAACTACTTTATCGATATCGGGCAGATCCCCGTCTTTCGCGAAGTGCGCGACCGCTATGTCGACACCAAGGCGCCGCCCGCTTCGACCGCCGTGCAAGTCGTCAAGCTCGCCGCGCCGGAATTTTTGTTCGAGATCGAAGCCATCGCGGTGGTGCCGGAGAGGTGATTTCCGCCGCTCGTCCCCGCGACGGCGGGGACCCAGCTGGATTCCCGCTTGCGCGGGAATGAGCGGGACATTGCGGCTTCAACGTCGTCCATTTCGGAAAGAGAGCCATGCCCCGGCTGAAAGACAAAGTCGTGCTGGTGACCGGCGCCGCGGGCGCCATCGGCGCCGCCATCGCGCAGACGATCGAGGCCGAGGGCGGTACGGCGATCGGGAGCGATCTTGCCGGCCGCGGCAACGTCCGCCACGCGCTCGATGTCACCGCCGAAAGCGATTGGCACCGCGTGACGGCTGTGATCGCCGAAACGAGCGGGCGGCTCGACGGCCTGGTGAATGCCGCCGGCATCGTCGCCATCGGCACGGTCGAGGACACCGATTTCGCCACCTGGCGGCGGGTGATGGCGATCAATCTCGACGGCACATTTCTGGGCTGCAAATACGCGCTGCCGCTGCTCAAGCGCAGCGGCGGTTCGATCGTCAACATCTCGTCCGTCTCCGGTCTGGTCGGCGGCCACAATCTCGCGGCCTACAACGCGTCAAAGGGCGGCGTGCGGCTTCTGACCAAATCGGTGGCGCTGTACGGCGCCCGCCTCAAACCGCCGGTGCGCTGCAATTCCGTGCATCCGGCCTTCATCGAAGGCCCGATGGCGGAAGGCATGATCGCGCAATTCCGCGATCCGGCGCGCGCGCGCGAAAAACTCGCCGCCTCCGTTCCGCTCGGCCGCTTCGGCACGCCGGCGGAAGTCGCCGAGCTCGCCGTCTATCTGCTCTCCGAGGAGTCAGATTTCGTCACCGGCGCCGAGTTCGTGCTCGATGGCGGACTGACGGCGCAGTGAGGGCCGCGATTTTCTAGCTCTTGCGCCGCGCCGCGCCGCGGACAAGGCCACGGCCGCATTCGCTCACTGCCCGCTGTCTTCTGGCGCAACCGTCGGCCAGACGTCGGGCGCCGTCGTGCCGCCGCCGCCGAGCGAGCGCTGCATCATGACCATGTCGGCCCATTGGCCGAATTTGTAGGCGACCGACGGCAGGTAACCGACCTGCCGAAAGCCGCAGGCGATGTGCAGGCCGATCGAGGGCGCATTGGCGGCGTCGATATAGCCAATCATCTGCCGGAACCCCGCAGCGGCGCAGGCGTCGATCAGGGCCGGGAGCAGCGCGCGGCCGATGCCGGCATGCAGATGATCGGCATGCACATAGATCGAGTGCTTCACCGTGTAGCGATAGGCCGGCCGTTTGCGGAACACCACCGCATAGGCATATCCGACCACAACGCTGCCACGGTCGGCGACGAGATGCGGCAGGCGATGCCTGCGCATATTGCGCCGGCGCCGCTTGATGTCGTCCGGCTGCAAGGCTTCCGGGTCATCGGCGAACGCCGGCTCGACGCCGCGCGCGATGTGGCGGCGGTAGATGTCGAGCATGGCGTCCACGTCCTCGTCGCGCGACGGCCGAACGAGCGTTGGCGCGGCCTCAGCCGTGAGCGAATTCGTGGACGCGGAATTCGGAACGATGGAATCCGACATCATCGATCACTCGCGCACGACGTAAGTGTAGAACCGCACTGCCCCCGCTTCATCCCGCTCGCGATAGAGCCCCTGCACTTCGGTTTCAAAGCCAGGAAAGAGGTTGCTGCTGCGCTCGAACACTTTCAGATAATCGACCATCGGGCGCGCGCGTTCACTCAAGCGCTCGCCCGGCACGATGGTGGCGATGCCGGGAGGATAGACGACAAACAGCGTGGCGGCGATGCGCCCTTCGATCTCGTCGATCGGCAGATAATCGACATAGTTGCGCTTGAGCTGGCGGCCGGCTTCGTGCGGCGTCATCACCGGCTCCGGCAGATGCGCGGCGGTGAACTGCGCCTTCTGCAAAGCGCTGACATTGGCCACGCGGAAGAAATCATGCATCTCCCGGCAAAGATCGCGCAGCCGCAGGCCGCGATAGCGTTTCGGATTGGCGGCGACAAAGCGTGGGATAACGTTGTCGAGGAGCGCATTGTCGTCGTGCAGACGCTTGAAAGCGACGAGCGAACTCACCAGCGTACCGGCCTTGCTCGCTTCCACGCCGGGCGTGAGCAGGAAGAGAAGCGAATTGAGATCGAATTTCTCCGCCACGACCCGGTTCTCGCGCAGATATTGCGCGACCACCGGCGCCGGAATGCCGTACGCCTCGTATTCGCCGGTGCGGCGGTTGAAGCCGGGGGTGAGCAGGGTCAATTTGTTCGGATCGGTGATGGCAAAGCCCGGCACGACGCTTTTGAAGCCGTGCCAGGCGGCGCCCGGCGCCAGCTCCCAGAAGTGGGCGTGGCTTGCCAGCGCGTCGGTGGCGACGCTTTCCCACGCCACCTCGTGCACGCCGCCGCCATCGGCGGCATCCGGCAGGCGCACCACGTCCGGCACGAACGGATCGAAGAACCAGCGGCGCGCCGGATCCTGCTCGCGGCGCTCGAACTCGTTGCGGACCGCGCGGAGCTTCTTGCGCAGCTCGATGCCGAGCCGGACAGTGTCGTCCCACAGCACCTCGCCGGAGCGGCCCTTCATCATCTGCGCGCCGACATCGAGCGACGCGAACAGCGGATAGAAAGGCGAGGTCGAGGCGTGCTGCAGGAAGCTTTCGTTGAAGCGGCGATGTTCGACGCGGCGGCGCTGGCCGCGAATATGGCTGTCCTTCACGTGGATCTGCGAGGCTTGCGAGAAGCTCGCGAGCTGCTTGTGGGTCGATTGTGTGGCGACGATGCCCGGGGCGTTTTCGTCGAGGTGGCGCAGCCCCATGGCGAAGCGGCCGGCATAGATCGGATGAAACTTCATGAAGCCGGCCCAGGCTTCGTCAAACAAAATGTAATCGCAGAGCCGGCCGATGCGCGCGAGGATGTCCTGCGCGCTGTAGATCGTGCCGTCATAGGTGCATTGCTCGATGACGGCGGCGCGGAACGGCCGCTCGCGCTGCCAGGCATCCTTGTCGGTGACCAGCGGATTGTTGCGGATCGCTTCGCGGATCTTGGCCTCATCGAGCGAGGCGGCCTCCATCGGGCCGATCAGGCCATGGGCGTTGCGGTCGGTCGGCAAATAAACCGGAATGCCGCCGGCAAGGAGCAGCGCGCCGTGATGCGCGGCCTTGTGATTGTTGCGGTCGAACAGGACGAGATCGCCGTCGGCGATCAGCGCCGAGAGCGCGATCTTGTTGGAAGCCGACGTGCCGTTGAGCACGAAATAGGTCTTCTCGGCGCCGAAGATCGCCGCCGCTTCTTTCTGCGCGGCCAGCGCCGGACCTTCGTGAGTGAGGAGGTCGCCAAGCTCGGTGATCGAATTGTCGAGGTCGTCGCGGAAGATCGCCTCGCCGAGATGCTCCATGAAGATGCGGCCGATTGGGCTCCGGCTGTAGAAGATGCCGCCGTTGTGCCCGGGGCAGGTCCAGAGCTGGTTGCCTTGTTCGGCATAGTCGACCAGCGCGCCGAAGAACGGCGTCTTGAGCGTCTCGGCATATTGTGTGAGGCGGCTGACGAGATTGCGGGCGATGAATTCCGGCGTCTCCTCGGCGAGGAAGACATAGCCGTCGATGAAATCGAGCACCTCGACCGGCACGTCCTCGAAGCGCTTCCTTCGCACCAGAAGAACGATCGGCATTTCCAGCCCGCGCCGGCGCATGAGATTGATGAGGGATGCGGCCTTGCCCTCCAGCCCTTTCTTGCCCCAGTCGACCACGAGGCAGCCGATGGCAGCGTCGGTTTGCACGGCCATTTCGGCGTCCTCGATACGCGGGGCGCGGATGACCTGAAACCCCATCCGCTGGATGGCGGTAATGATTTCGGCGACGCGCATCCCTTCAAGGTCTTCGGCCTCGAAGGTCGGCGCGGAAAACAGAAACGTGAAGCGCTGGACGAAATTCATTGGATGAGGTTCACCGGCCAAATCTGCTTATGGATGGAAGAATCCTCACTACTTGTCATTTTGGATGAAGCTCGTGTGACAGGCGGGCTGGTGGGCTCTTACCGCACAGGTTTGCGGGCGGCGGGCGGCCGCGCGCGCGTTCGGGGGCGCCGGCCTTTACCTGCGGCGTAATCGCTTCCGGTACGCGCTTCGGCCACCCTGTGCTTCCTACGATCAGCAGGAGCCGACCATGACCCAGCCACAGTTGACCCAATCGCTCATGACGCCAGCGCCGAACGCCGCAATGTTGGTCAGCGACGTACCGTTGCGGGCCCCCCGGGAAGCCGGCGACGCGCGCAAAGTCAGCCGCACGACCTTAGGGCCGGGCTCGACCGTCACGGCTGCCGATGGGACGACGCTGTTCGTCAAGGATTGGCGAGGCGGCGCGCACGACGACCGTCCGGTTGTCTTTCTCGCAAGCCTCGGTGTGCCGTCCGACATGTGGGACTATCAGATGCTGTTTCTCAACCTCAAAGGCTATCGCTGCGTGGCTTACGACCGGCGCGGCCATGGGCGTTCGAGCGTGCCGGCCGGCGGCTACGACTACGACAATTTGGCCGACGATCTGGACGCGGTGCTGGAAGCGCTCGATGTGCGCGATGCGGTGCTGGTCGGCCATTCCATGGCGAGCGGCGAGTTGGTGCGCTACCTCACCCGCCACGGCAGCGCCCGCGTGCGCAAGCTCGTGTTCGTGTCGCCCTATGCGACGCCGTCCAGCCTGAAGACCGCCGACAGCGCCGACGGGCTGACGCGCGAAGAACTCGATTATTTTCTCAACAGGGTGATCCTCGGCGATTATCAGCGCTGGATCGAGGAGAACAAGGCGCCGTTCTTTGTCGAAGACACGCCGGCCACGAGCCGCGATTGGATCATCCAGATGATGCTGAAGACCTCGCTCAAAGCCACTTACGAATGCACGCGGGCGATGGGGGCGGCGGATTTCCGGGCGGAGATGGCGGACATCACCATGCCGGCGCTGGTGATCCACGGCGACAAGGATGCGTCGGCGCCGCTCGAACGCGGCCGACGTACGGCGGCTGCGCTCGCGAACAGCGAACTGCGGATCTATGAGGGCGCGCCGCACGGACTGTTCACGACCCACCGGGAGCGCCTGAACGCGGACTTGCTCGACTTCATCGCGGAGTAGCGGCGGCGTCCGGCGCGGACGCGAAGCCGCCCGGCAAGATCGCCAGCCAAGCTTGGCAGCTAAACTTGCAAGATTAGCTTGCAAGTTTGGCTGTTGTTTGCTATCCGTCGCGGCCATGTCGCGAAAACCCCTCAATACCGGCGTCGCCGACTTCGTGAACGCCGTGCACGATGCGAGCATTGCCGACTTTGTGCACGCGGTCGGCCTTCTCATCCGCCGCGTGCGGGCGGCGGCGGCCGCGCACGAACTCTCCTGGAGCGAAGCCGCGGTCTTGGGGCGCCTCGCCCAGGACGGCCCGGCGACAACCGCCGATCTCGCGCGCGCCGAAGCCGTGCGGCCGCAATCGATGGGCGCTACCGTCGCTGCACTCGAGGAAAGGGGCCTGGTCGAGCGCAAACCGCATCCGACCGACGGCCGCCAGGTGAATATCGTGCTCACCGCCAAGGGCGCGGCAGTGCGCAAGAGCAGCAAGGACGCGAAGCTTACGTGGCTCGCCCAAGCCATCGCCGGGCTCGACGACAAGGACCGGGAGACGCTGTTCGCGGCCGGGGAGATCATCAAACGTCTGGTGGAAAAGTGACGGCGAGCGAAGAGTTTAAGCGCAGCCGCTCACCCTTTGGCTTCACATTCATCGCGCCGCTCGCGCTCGGTGCGACGCTCAATCCGATCAATTCGACCATGCTGTCGACGGCGCTGGTGCCGATCGCGGACAGCCTGCACGCCGACATCGCCGAGACCGGCTGGCTCATTGCCGTGCTTTATCTGACCACGGCGGTGGCGCAGCCGAGCCTGGGCCGCCTGGTCGATTTGTTTGGGCCGCGCCGCGTCTATCTCGGGTCGCTCTTTCTGGTCGCGGCGGCGGGCATCTTCGGCCAATGGGCGTCATCGCTCGCCGGACTCGTGGCGGTGCGGGTCCTGCTCGGCGTCGGAACGTCGGGCGCCTATCCGGCGGCGATGCGGATTTTCCGCGAGCGCGCCGACGCGACAGCGTCCGAGCCGCCGCGCTTCGCCATGGGCGTTCTGACGCTCGCCGCGCTATCAACGACAGCGGTCGGCCCGGTGATCGGCGGCGTACTCACCAGCACCTTCGGCTGGCAGTCGATCTTCACCGTCAACGTGCCGCTCGCGCTCCTTGCCGTGCTGCTGATCCTCCTTTGGACGCCGCGCGATCGAATGCCGGCAGGCGGCTTCGCGCGGCTGCTGGAGGACATCGATCTCATCGGCATCGCGCTGTTCGCGGTGTTCCTTCTGAGCCTGATGACCTTCCTGATGAAGCTCAAGACCGGGCCGCTTTGGATCGCGCTGGCGGGCGCCATCGTCTTTGGCGTGGCGCTGGTGGTTCACTCACGGCGGCGGCGGCAGCCCTTCGTCGATGTGCGGATGCTGGCGCGCAACCGGCCTCTCACCATGACCTATCTGCGTGCGGCGGCGATCTCGATTATCGTGTTCAGCGTGTATTACGGTTTCGCCCAATGGCTGCAGAGCGCCGCCGGCTTCTCGAGCGCCGCGGCCGCACTGGTGACGCTGCCGATGTCGATTGTGGCGGCGGGCTCGTCGCTGACGGGCGTGCGCACCAAGGGCTTGCGTGCGCCGTTCCTGATCAGCACGGGCGCGGCGTTTGCCGGCTGCGTCAGTCTTTTGTTCGTGCACGGCGGAAGTCCGCTCTGGGTGGTGGTCGCGGCGATCACGCTGTTTGGCCTGCCGCTCGGCGCGTTCAGCACCGCCACACAGGCCGCCGTCTACCTGCAGGCTCCGGCAGAGGAGATCGGCACCGCCGCCGGACTGCAACGAACCGCGCAATATATCGGCGCCATCGCTGCCGCGAGCCTCCTCGCGTCGATCTACGGGCAACGCGCGAGCGACCATGGCCTGCACAGCCTTGCCGTCGTGACCGGCGCGCTCGGCGCCATCCTTTTCCTCGTCACCTTGTTCGACCGCACGATTCCGCGTGTGGTCTCGACATCCGCCACCGCAGAAGGCGACGCCCCTGCCCCGCACATGAAGGAAACAAACATGCCGCTCACCAAACTCGACGACACCTCCGCCCTGGTCGTGATCGATCTGCAGAAAGGCATTGTCGGTTTGCCGTGCGCGCATCCCGCGGACGAGATCGTTGGCCGCGCGGCGAAGCTCGCGAGCGCCTTCCGCGCGCGCGGTCTGCCGGTCGTTCTGGTCAACGTCGCCGGCCGCGCTCCCGGCCGCACCGAACTGCAGTTGAACTTCGCCCCGCCGGCCGGTTGGACGGAGCTCGTTCCCGAGCTCGATCGCCAGCCGAGCGATTACACCGTGACCAAGCAGCAGATTGGCGCCTTCTACGGCACCGCGCTCGAACAGATCCTGCGCCGGCGCGGCGTGACCCAGGTCGTTTTGGCCGGGGTCGCGACCAGCAGCGGCGTCGAGGCGACGGCGCGCAACGCGTACGACCACGGCTACAACGTCACGCTGGTCGTGGACGCAATGACCGACCTCTCCGCCGACGCGCATCGGCATAGCGTCGAGACAATCTTTCCGCGGCTCGGGGAGACGGCAACAACCGATGACGTGATCCGGTCATTGACGGAACGGGCGCCCGCGACGGCAGCAAACCGGCGCCCCGCTAGCGCCGCGCAACCAGCACAATGATCAGCCCGGCGATCGCGATGGCGGCGCCGTAATAGATCCAGCGGGTCTGGCTGATCATGAAGCTCTCGGCCGGGTACGGGAAATAGCCCGAGCCCTGCCCCACGAAGACGAGGCCGGCGATCAGAAGAATGATTCCGATGAGGGTCAGCAGCGTGTGCATGGTTCGATCACGGCAAAGCCTCGATACGTGTAGCACGTGTTGGGTGGGCCAAGGCGCGAAAGCGCCGTGCCCATGTGTTCGTCGAAAAGCCCAAAAACCGCGTCGGCTTCGCTTTGCTCAGCCCACCCTACAGAGCGCCAGCGAAATCCTCTTTAGGTCCACAGCGCGACGCTGAAGCGGGTGTTCGAGCCGCGATACGGCGTTGCTTCGCCTTGGGTGGCGACCTCGGCGAACAGCACGACGAGGGTGGCGCAATCCATCGGCATTGCGTGGTTGGAATAGACCATGCGGGTGTGACGCCCGCGCGGGCCGAAGACCTCGTTGACGATGTGCGAGGCGCCATTGAGCACTGCCGGCTGCTCGGTGAAGCCAGGCGCGCAGCCGAGCGTGCCTTCGAGCCGCACGATCTGCCGCACGCGATCGAGACTGCCGAGCGCTTTCTTGATCTGCGAAATGGCGTTGAGCGCGCTCAAGCGGAACGCCTGATAGCCTTGCTCGATCGACAATTCGGCGCCGATCTTGCCTTTGAACTTCAAGTCGCCGGCGATCCACGGCAATTGCCCCGACGTCATCAGCAGGTTGCCGGTGATGATGGCGGGCGCATAGTCGCCGACAGCCGGCGCCGCCGGCGGCAATTCGATATCGAGCGCGCGCAAGCGTTCTTCGGGCGAGGAATTGTCGAGGGTGTCCGTTGCCGGAGCTTGCATGGTTTCCTCCTCAGGTTTTCTTGCGCGCCTGTCGGCCTGCAGCCGCCGATGGCATTAGCCTAATCCGCCGGCGCAGGCCGAGGAAGACGGTCGAGGAGGAAAGATCAGGCGCCACGCCGGCGCTGGCGCATCCGCAGCACCACGAGATAGGCGATCAGCGCGCCCACGATCAGCGACGCGACAGCCGGCACGAGCAGGAACGGGAGCTGGTCGAGCGGCCGATGCATGGCGAAGAAATTGGCCATGTTGATCGCGCTACCTGTCAACATGACGGCGGCGCCGAAACCCATCACCGCCAACAGCCTGATGGAGACCTTGGCAGCGAACCGATCGAACCCTTCGCGCATGCCGATGCGCTCGTTTGTCCGCGGCAGGCCGGCGAGTAGCGGGTTGAGCCGCGCCATGCTGTAGATGTGGAGCGCCGCAATATAGAGCCCAAGCAATCCGAGCGTGACGCCGGCTGCGAACAGCGCAGCGGCGGTCCGCGTCGGGCCGGTACGGCCGATGAGCTTGGCTGAGCGCACCACGCGTTTCTTGGAGTCCGCCAAGTTGATGATGGTGCCGGCCGCATCGAAGGGCACGACCGACGTCGCACCGACCTTGCCGCTCGCCATGATGGCCGTGGTGGCGACGGTTGCGCCCGCGCCGGGCGGCCCGCTCACGCGATACGCCGCGCTCGAACCGTCAGCGCCGGCAAGCGTGCCGGTCACGCCGTGCCGGCCGATGGACTGCTCGAGGATCTCGGTCTTGCCGCCGCTGTCAACGACGATGACGGTGAGCGTCGCGCTGGTGACGACGAACCAGTAGATCAGCCCGCCGATCGCCGCCGGGAGCGCGGCCATCATGACAAATACCAACGGCTTGATGCGCCGGAGCGTCTCACGCATGCAGGCGGCGATGTCCGCCTTCTGCGCCTCATTGACCAGGAAACGGCGGCGCGGACCGATCAGGAAGCGATTATTGGTCTGGAACACATATCCACCCTCGGTGCGCTTGAAAGCGACCTCTTCGAGACCGTCGTAAAGCCCAGCCATGACCCGTCCTCCGCGTTGCCATCAACGACGCTGATCGTTGGTCGCGGCGGAGCGGCGGGAGGTTCAAAAGGACGATTAGGAACAGAGCCCTAAGGCCGCTCGTCCCCGCCCCCGAACGGGTCGAGAGTAAATTCCGGCGGGGACCCAGTCTGGATTCCCGCTTTCGCGGGAATACGCTCCCCCGCCGCGCGCTCCTACCCTGCGGAGGCGACTTAACCGTCAGTGCGCGGCGTCCCAATTGTCGGCGGCGTGGGCCTCGACCTGGAGCGGCACGGAGAGCGAGACCGCCGGCAGCGGCGCCTCTTCCATGACTTTCTTCACCACCGGCAGAGTCTTCTCGACCTCCGTCTCAGGGACTTCGAAAACGAGCTCATCGTGCACCTGTAACAACATCTGTGCATTGAGCTTTTGTTTCTCGAGCGCTGAGTCCATGCGGATCATGGCGCGGCGGATGATGTCGGCGGCGGTGCCCTGCAGGCGGGCATTGACGGCGGCGCGCTCGTTGAAGGAGCGGATCGAGGCGTTCGAGGCTCTGATCTCCGGGTAATGGCATTTGCGGCCGAACAGCGTGTACACGAAGCCGTGCTTCTTGGCATAGGCCTTGGACTCCTCGATGAAGTCGCGGATGCCGGGGAAGCGCTCGAAATACTTTTTGATGTAGGCGCCGGCCTCCTCGCGCGGGATGCCGAGCTGGTTGGCCAGTCCGAAGGCGGAAATGCCGTAGACGATGCCGAAATTGATCGCCTTGGCGCGGCGGCGGATCTCGGGCGGCATGCCCTTGATCGGCACCCCGAACATCTCGGACGCCGTCATGGCGTGAATATCGAGCCCCTCGCGGAAGGCTTTCTGCAGCGGCGCGATGCCGGCGATCTCCGCCAGAAGCCGCAGCTCGATCTGCGAATAGTCGGCGGAGACGAGCTTCATTCCCGGCGCGGCGATGAAGGCGCGGCGGATCTTGCGGCCATCCTCGGTGCGGACCGGGATGTTCTGCAAATTGGGATCGGACGACGACAGCCGCCCGGTGGTGGTGGAGGCGAGGGCGTAGTTAGTATGGACGCGTTTGGTCGTCGGATTGACGAAGCCGGGCAGCGCGTCCGTGTAGGTCGATTTCAGCTTCGACACCTGCCGCCAGTCGAGGATCATCTGCGGCAGCTTGTGGCCCTGCTCGGCCAATTCTTCGAGCGCGCGCGCGCCAGTCGCCCATTGCCCGGTCTTGGTCTTGGTGCCGCCGGGAAGCCCGAGCTTGCCGAAGAGAATGTCGCCGAGCTGTTTCGGGCTGCCTGGATTGACCGTCTCGCCGGCTTCCTTGTTGATCTCGGATTCCAGCGCCGCCGCCTCCTGCGCGAATTCGCCGGAGAGGCGCGAGAGCACGTTGCGGTCGATGGAGATGCCGCGCCGCTCCATGCGCGCCAGCACGGACACGAGCGGCCGCTCCAGCGTCTGGTAGACCGTGAGCACGCGCTCCGCCACGAGCCGCGGCTTGAGCGCGAGTGAGAGCCGCAGGACGATATCGGCCCGCTCGGCGGCATACTCGGCGGCGCGCTCGATGGCGACCGCATCGAAAGTGATCCTGGTCTTGCCGGGCTTGATCAGCGCGTTGAGGTCGATGGCGGCATGATTGAACGTGTGCTCGGCGAGCGAGGGCAGCGCATGGCTCGCGCGCCCGGCATCGAGCGCGTACGACATCAGCATCACGTCGTCATAGGACGCGATCTCGATGCCGCGCAGCGCGAAAATCTGCCAGGCGAATTTCACGTCGTGCCCGATCGTGAGCACGCCCGGATCGCTGAACAGCGGCTTGAGCGCTTCGAGGGCGGCGCGTTCGGGAATCTGATCGGCCAGGACGTCGCCGCGGAACAGTCCGCCGCCTTCGGCGTCACCGCCTTGCCGGTGCGACAGCGGCACATAGCAAGCTTCGTTGGGCGCGACCGCGAGCGAGAAGCCGCACAGCTCTGCCTGCATCGGATCGCCGGTCGGCGTTGCCGCGTCGAAGGCGACGATGCCGGTATCGCGCGCGTGCGCAATCCAGGCGTTGAGCCGATCGAGACGGCGCACGGTTTCGTATTTGCCGCGGTCGAATTTGGCGCTGCGCGCCGCTTCGGTGCGCGCGGCCGCCAATGATTGCGGCGTCGAGGCGAAATTGCCGCTGCGGTCGCCGGCCGGCGCCGGCCGCGGCGCCATGCCGCCGCCGGCGAGCGGGAGCGTTGGCGAGAGCGACAATTGTGGCGACCCACCGCCCTCCTCGCTGCCGGTTTCGCCGGCGGGCCTCCCCTGCATCGGAGGAGGCAACTCCGTGTCGAAGCTGGTTTGCGCCGCGCCGGTGTGCCCGGCAAACCGCGCTTCCGCCTCGATCGAGCCGGCATCGACGCTGGCGAATTCCGCCACGCGGCGCATCAGGCCGTTGAATTCCATCGCTTTCAGAAAGGCGATCAGCCTTTTGTAATCGGGCTCGTGCACGGCGAGATCGCCGATCGGCACGTCGAGCTTCACATGATCGTCGAGCGTGACGAGTTTCTTCGAGATGCGGGCGCCTTCCGCATGCTCGATCAGCGTCTGCCGGCGCTTCTCCTGCTTGATCTCCGGCGCGCGGAACAGCAGCGTTTCGAGATCGCCATATTCGCCGATAAGCTGCGCCGCGGTCTTGACGCCGATGCCGGGCACGCCCGGCACGTTGTCGGTGGAATCGCCGATCAGCGATTGCACGTCGACGACCTTTTCCGGCGGCACGCCGAATTTCTCGATCACCTCGGCGCGGCCGATCTTCTTGTCCTTCATGGTGTCGAACATGATGACGCCATCGGTGACGAGCTGCATCAGGTCCTTGTCCGAAGAGACGATGGTGGCCGTGGCGCCGGCTTGGCGGGCCTCGCGCACATAGGTCGCAATCAGGTCGTCGGCCTCGAAGCCGTCCTGCTCGAGGCTTGGCAGATCGAAGGCCTGCACGGCTTCGCGCACATATTTGAATTGGGGCCGAAGATCGTCGGGCGGATCGGGCCGGTGCGCCTTGTAGTCGGGATACATTTCCGTCCGGAAGGTCTTCTCCGACTTGTCGAACACCACCGCCAGATGGGTCGGCCGCTCCTCCGGCTTCATGTCGCGCAGGAGCTTCCACAGCATGTTGCAGAAGCCGAACACCGCGTTGAGCTGAAGCCCGTCGGATTTGCGGTTGATCGGCGGCAGCGCGTGATAGGCGCGGAAAATGTAGCCGGAACCGTCCACCAGAAAGACGTGATCGCCTTTCTTCAGCGGTTTGGCAGCGACCGGAGCGCCCGCCTTGGCGGCGGGCTTGGACTTCTGTGCGGTGGGCATGGTGGGCTTTAATATATGAGTTTGCCGTCATTCCGGAAGCCGCGGATTGGGGGGTTATCCCCGTCATTGCGAGCGAAGCGAAGCAATCCAGAGTGGCCGAACGGGCGAGCTGGATTGCTTCGTCGCGATGCTCCTCGCAATGACGCGGTAACCGCTTTGGGCTCGCGGACTTTCGTCCGCGCCCCGGAATGACGATACAAGGCCCAATGGACTTCGCCTCTCCGCTGCCGATCGACGTAGCCCTGCCGGAACTCACGGCGGCTCTGCGCGCGCGCAATACCGCCGTGCTGGTCGCGCCGCCGGGTGCCGGCAAAACCACGCGGGTGCCACTCGTGCTGGCGGAGGAACCCTGGGCGCAAGCGTCTTCCGATCAGGCCGGCGCGCACAAGCGCCGCCGCATCCTGGTGCTGGAGCCGCGGCGGCTGGCGGCGCGCGCTGCGGCCGAGCGCATGGCCAAGACGCTGGGCGAGAAGGTCGGCGAGACCGTGGGCTTGCGCGTGCGCTTCGGCTCGAAAGTATCGGCGCGCACGCGCATCGAGATTGTCACCGAGGGCGTGTTCACCCGGCTCATCCTCGACGACCCGATGCTGGACGGCGTCGCCGCCGTGCTGTTCGACGAATTCCACGAGCGCTCGCTCGACGCCGATCTTGGGCTTGCGCTGGCGCGCGATGTGCAGCAAGGCTTGCGCGAGGATTTGCGCCTCCTCGTCATGTCGGCGACCATCGACGGCGCGCGCGTAGCGAAGCTTTTGGGCGATGCGCCGGTCATCGCTTCGGAGGGGCGAGCGTTTCCGGTGGACACGCGCTATCTCGGCCGCGATCCGCGGCCGATCGAGCCGCAGATGACTGATGCGATCGCGCGGGCGGTGCGCGCGGATGCCGGCTCGGTGCTGGCGTTTCTGCCCGGCGCGGCGGAGATCCGCCGCACCGCTTCGCGGCTCGAAGGCCGCCTTGCCGGAGAAACCGACGTGGTCGCGCTCTATGGCGCGATTGCCGGCGACGAGCAGGACCGCGCGATTGCGCCCTCCCCGCCCGGCCGGCGCAAGATCGTGCTGGCGACGTCGATCGCTGAGACCTCGATCACCATTGAAGGCGTGCGCATCGTGGTCGATTCCGGGCTCGCGCGCGTGCCGCGCTTCGAGCCCGATGTCGGCGTGACCCGGCTCGAAACCGTGCGGGTGTCGCGCGCGGCTGCCGATCAGCGGCGCGGCCGCGCCGGCCGCATCGAGCCGGGCATCTGCTATCGGCTATGGGACGAGCCGCAAACCGCATCGCTCGAGCCGTTTGCGCGGCCAGAAATTTTGTCGGCGGATCTCTCGTCCCTCGTGCTCGATCTTGCCGCTTGGGGCTCGGCTCCCGAGCAACTCGCCTTCCTCGATCCGCCGCCGCGCCCGCCGCTCGCGGAAGCGAAAGCCTTGCTCACGGAGCTTGGCGCCGTCGACGGCAACGGGCGCATCACCGAGGAAGGACAAAAGCTGCGGCGATTGCCGCTGCCGCCGCGGCTCGCGCGCATGGTGGTCGATGCCGCGGCCTTCGGCGCCGCGCTCGACGCAGCCGAAATCGCGGTGCTGATCGGCGAGCGCGGGCTCGGCGGCGACGATGTGGATCTCACGCACCGCCTGGACAATTTGCGCCGCGATCGGTCGCCCCGCGCGCGCGATGCGCGCGCCATGGCGGCGCGCTGGGCGGAGGTGGCACGGGCGAGTGCCTTACCGCTTGCGCGGCAAAATCCCTCCCCCCTTGTGGGGGACGGTGGAGAGGGGGGTCGCGAGGCGGCGCACGACCCTCGACGGACGCACACACGCCCGTCTTCGCAAGCGCACGACCTCCCGACCCCCTCCCCACAAGGGGGAGGGGAAGAGATTTCGGCTGGAGCATTGCTGGCCCTCGCCTATCCGGAGCGGATTGCTAAAAATCGCGGCGGCGCGGTGGGTGCGTTTTTGCTCGGCAATGGCCGCGGCGCCAACATCGATGCCGCCTCGCCGCTCGCGCGCGAGCCTTATCTCGCGGTCGCCGAGATGACCGGCAGCGCCGCAGCGGGCCGCATTCTGCTGGCCGCGCCGATCGCGCTTGCCGAGATCGAAGCGCGTTTTGCCGACCGCATCGTCACGCGCGATGAGGTGACGTTCGATCAAGCAAGCGCAGGCCTGCGCGCGCGCCGCCAGCGGCGGCTCGGCGCCATCGCGCTTGCCGAACAGCCGATGCCGATCGAAACAAACGAAGAGGACGCGCGCATCCTCGCGCAAGGCGTCGCGCGGCTCGGGATCGAGCGTTTGCCTTGGAGCAAAGCGTTGCGGCAATGGCGCGATCGCGTCATGTTCCTGCGCGCAGCCGAAGGTGACGAATGGCCGGACGTGTCGGACGCGGCGCTTGCCGCCGACACCGATTGGCTTGCGTCGCTGTTGTACAACAAGACTGCGCTGGCTGGGCTTTCGGCGGATGATTTTGCTTCGGCGCTGACCGCCCGGCTCCCCTACCCGCTGCGGCGTCGGCTCGACGTAGAAGCGCCGACGCATTTCGCCGCACCGACCGGCACGCAGGCGGCCATCGACTATGAAGCGGAAGGCGGGCCGAAGATCGCGATCCGCGTGCAGGAATTGTTCGGGCTCGATCTTCATCCGGCGATTGCCGGCGGAAAAATTCCGCTCGTCATCGAGCTTCTGTCGCCGGCACACCGGCCGGTGCAGACGACGCGCGACCTGCCCGGCTTCTGGCGCGGCAGCTATGCCGCGGTGCGCGCCGAGATGCGCGGGCGCTATCCGAAGCATCCGTGGCCCGACGATCCGATCGCGGCACCGCCGACACGGCGCGCCAAGCCGCGCGCGGGTTAGCGCAGGCGGTCTCTGCAATCTAGGGACGAGCATACAGCGCAAGTATCTGGAGGGCCCGTTGCGTTGATCTCTCGTTTCGAAAATCGTACGCTGCTCATTGTGTATTATGTCAGGAAATTGCGAAAATCGGCTTAGTCAAAGGAGACACACTCATGAAAACGAGCGTCATCCAGTCGCTGTCGGTACGCCGTGCGTTGTTGACAATCATCGGGATCGGTGCGGCTGGTGCGGTGGCAACGGCACCGGGTCAAGCCTCGCCGGGCAATGTCTTTGCCTGCCAGTTCCTCGACAAGGCGGCGGCGATGGACATCCCGAACATGGTCTACGATCCAAATCTGCAAATGATGGTTGACCCCACGACGTTGCGGCCGATCTATCAGGACAACAAGCAGCTGAAGATGGCGAAGGTGACCGCCGGCTGCAGCAATTGTCCGAAATATGACGCCAACTGATCGTTGGAGCAGCGCAATACAATATGTTGATCGCCGCCAAATCTGCGTCCTTTGCGTTGGCTTAGTTTGCGGCGCCAGCAACTGAAATCTCGGTGCGCGGTGATGAAAACCGTTTTAATCATCACCGCGTCCTTTGACCCACAGGCGGATCTGGTTATCGCAGAGCTGCGCCGGCGGAGCGTTCCGTGCGTGCGCTGGAACACCTACGAATTTCCAATCTCTTCGCTGCTGACTTATCGGGCATCGAACAGCGGTTTTGCCGCCGAGATCATATCGGACGGGCGCACGATCGATCTCGCTTCAGTCGGCAGCGTCTGGTGGCAGTGGGACCAGCCGGCCGGATTCCCGGCGGACCTCAGTCCTGCGGAACGGCGCTTTGCCGAACGCGAAGCCGAGCTGGCGGTGAACGCGCTGCCGGCGGTCGCCAAACTTGCTTGGATCAACCATCCGACATGCGAGCGGCTAGCCAACTCCAAAGCCGCTCAATTGTTCGCAGCCCGTAGCGTTGGATTGGAGATTCCGCGGACTGTCATCACCAACAACCCCGACGAGGTTCGTGCGTTCATCGCCGCGACGCCGGGGCAAGTCGTCTACAAAGCGTCGTCGCCGCCGCGAAATTTCGCGCCGGACAAGGCGCTGTTCACGGGTCTGATCACCGATAAAACCCTGGCGAGCCTTGACCTCATCCGGATTACGCCCGGAATTTTTCAAGAGCGCATCGACAAGTCGTATGAATTGCGCATCACGGTTATCGGAGCGCGTATCTTTGCTGTTAAGATCGATTCCCAAGCGCTTGCCGAGACTCAGCTCGATTGGCGCCATGCTCAGCATGATGTCGCCTATGAACCGGTCACTTTGCCGAGTGAAATGACGGCGAAGATCAATGCATTTATGGAATCGATCGGACTGCTCTATGGAGCGTTTGATTTCATTGTAACGCCCGACGGCCGCTACGTCTTCTTGGAAGTCAATCCGGGAGAGGCATATATGTGGGTCGAAGCGGCGACCGGTCTCGCAATCACATCGGCAATCGCCGACACTCTGGTCGAACCTTGCCGATCGTAGAACGCAAAGCCGCGATGGCCGGACCGCGGGCGAGACTATCGCGTTTCAGCTTGCTCGGAACGATCGGATTTGAAATACGCGTCGACCTGCTCGCCGACATTCCTATCAAGAAGCGCGACGCCCATAAAAGTGACAATCTTTTACGGTAGCCGATATGATAACAGTCCGCCGGGGCGACATCGACTTAAAATCTGTATGAATGGATTGAAGCGATATATTCGCCCTGGACTCCTCGTTTCGGTCATCGGCCACCTGGGGGCCGTGATCGTGGGGCTGTTCCTTGTCGGCGCGAATGCATTCCATGCGCCGCGGCCCGAAGCGATGGTGGTCGAGGTGGTGACGCCGGACGAAATACCCCGATTCGAAGGCACGCCCTCGAACCTGCATTCGTCCGGTTCGGAGACGCCGTCACCGGCCAACGGCAAGGGCGCCGTCACCCAAGCGCCGCCGCCAAAACCGCGTCCGCAGCCGCAGCAACAAACGCAGCGTCCGACCCCGCCGCGCGAGGCCAAGGAGGCCCCGGCACCGCGGCCGCCGGCGCCGGAAGCGACGCAGGCCGAGCTGGTCCGGGCTGAGAAGACAGAGCCCGAAAAACAAAATCAATCGTCCGAGCCGCAGCCTGCTTCATCACCGCCGACGGAACAGACACCGGAGCAACCGAACATCGCCGAAGCGGTCGCGCAATATGCGCTTCTTGGCGGACCGCTCGGCGGCGGCTTTGCCGCACCGCCGGTCAACACCAACGTAGCTGGCTACGACTTCACCGCGCCGTTCCGTGAACGTGTCAGTTTGTGTTCGAAGCTGCCGGAGGGGGTCGATCCCGGCGACAAGGTCAGCATCAAGATACGCGTGTCCTTCAACCGCGATGGCACGCTCGCGTCGCCGCCGCGCTTGCTCGTGCCGGCCCCGTCACCCAAACAGCAGGCGCTGCTGGCAAGCGCTGTCAACGCTTTGGAAACATGCCAGCCCTTCACCATGCTGCCGCCGGAAAAGTACAAACAGTGGAAGACGATGGTGTTCGACATCATGCCGATGAGTTTTTACGGCCGGTGACGGGGCGGCAATCGTTTGAGCACTAGATTCCGCTCATTCCGCGCAAGCGGGAATCCAGTCGGACCGTCACGGCTTCGTCGTGCCTCTCCCGGGTCCCCGCCTTCGCGGGGACGAGCGGATGAACGACACGCGTTCGCTACGATCGACCGGAGCGACGCGAGCGCGCCCGCCCCTACTGCGTCTCGACCTGCTCGGAGCGGTCCGACTTGAAATAGACGTCGACCTGCTCGCCGACGACAAGCGGCCCGGGATTGGGCAGATCGACCAGCACCTCGAGCACGTCGACATCGCTGAACTTGCGCGGATCGCCGGAATTGATCCGGCTCGGCCCGACGACGCGGGCGATCGAGGACACGCGCCCGTCAAATTCGCGGCCGTGGAACGCGCCGGCGCGCACCAGCACCGCCTGCCCGACCCGAATGCGGCCGAGATCCTGCTCGTTCACCTCGGCGCGCACGCGCAACGCCGAGACGTCGCCGATGCTCATGATCGGCGGCCCCGCCGCCGGGATCGCGAGTTCGCCGTTCTTGGCATCGACCCGCAATACCACGCCGTCGGCCGGCGCGCGGATCTGGGTTTTCTCCAACACCGCCTGCGCCACGCGCCATTCGGCTTGCGCGACATTGAGTTCGCCTTCCAGGCGGGTCGGCAGCGGCGTGTCGGCGGAAGCGCGCAATTTCACCAGCGCATCGCGCCGCTCACGCAGGCGGTCCTCCGCGCGCGAGAGCGCGGCGCGCGCCGCGTCGAGATCGGCGCGTGTTGCGCGGTTTGCCCGCCAATCGGCCGTGGTCCTGTCGAGCGCGGCGCGCGTGTCGGCGACACTGCGCTCGGCATCGGCGGCCGCATCCTCGGCCTTGCGCCGATCGGCCGAAGCCGCCGGCGCCGACTGATCGTTGCGCGCACGCTTGTGCAGCGCGACCTGGGCCTCGGCCTCGGCCACGCGGGCGAGCGCCTCCTCGTCGTCGAGGCGGGCCAACAGCTCGCCGGCGAACACTTCCTCGTTCGGCTTGACCAGAACTTCGGCAATGCGGCCGCCCGGCAGCGGCGCCGTGATCTTGATCTCGCCCAGACGCGGCTCGACTCGGCCGAGCGTCACCGCGTCCCAAGTGCCTTGTGCGGAAGAACCTTGGCCGCTCGCGCTCTGCGCCGCGCTACCTTGAACCGCCGCGCCCGGTGCGGCGGGACGCAGTTCATCGGCACGCGATCGCGGCGCGGAGTCCGCCGCCATCACCGCAATGCTCGAGGCGATCACCGCCGTGAGCGCCAAACTTTTCGTTGTCGTGGACATGCTGACTCCCCGCTTAGCTCGCGTATTTCAGAGGACGAAGGGCGCGGACATTGGCGCCGCCGCGTTGATCGTCGACGATCCGGCCGTCTTCGATGCGAAGGATTCGATCCGCGAACGGCATGATGCGCGGATCGTGCGTGACGATGAACATCGCGCGCGACGGATCCTTCGCGAGCTCGGCCAGGACCGTCATCACCGCCTGGCCGTTTTCGCTGTCGAGCGCCGCGGTCGGCTCGTCCGCGAGAATGACCGACGGATCGCCGACGATGGCGCGCGCCACCGCGACGCGCTGCTGCTCGCCACCGGAGAGCGCGCGCGGAAACGAGTCGGCCTTGTGCGCCAAGCCGACAGTGGCGAGCGCCTGGTTTGCCTTCCCGCGCGCCTGCGGCGAACGATCGCCACGCACATCGAGCGACAGGCGAACATTCTCGGCCGCGGTCAGCGTCGGGAACAGATGATAGGACTGAAAGACAAAGCCGATATTTTCGCGCCGCACCTGCGCCAATTCTTCGGCGTCGAGGCCGGTGATGGCGCGGCTGCGAATGTTCACGCTGCCGCTCGTCGGCGACAGCATGCAGCCGAGCACGGAGAGTAGCGTGGTCTTGCCGCTGCCGGAGGGCCCCATCAACAGGGTCAGTTCGCCGCCGGCGAGCGACAGATTGATGCCCTTGAGCGCCTCGACGCGGCCGGCGCCCTCGCCGAGCGCCATGCGGATTTCGTTCGCCTCGATCATCGTTTGCGTCATTGTGCGAATACCAGGACAGGGTCGATGCGGGTGACGACCCGGATGGCGGCGACGGCCGCGATCGCGCACATGGCGATCGTCAGCACGAACAGCCCGACGCTCAGCTCCGGCGACATCAGAATCGGCAGCGCCGCATCGCGCGTCATTTTCACGAGCGACAGATCGATCGACACGGCGATGGAGAAGCCGACCACCGCGCTGATCAGCGCCTGCGCGAGAATGACCTTGAGGATGTATCGGCGCGCCGAGCCGATGGCGCGCAGCGTAGCGAATTCCTTCAGGTGATCCTTGGTGCTCGAATAGAGCGTCTGCGCCACTATGATGGTGCCGACGATGATACCAAGAATGGCGCTGCCGAGAAGCGCCGCGCCGGCGCCGGTATCGAACAGCCAGAACAGCCGCGTGCGGTGGCGGAATTCGTCGGGCGTCAGTACTTCGGCGTCGGACAATGTGCCGGCGAGCAAGCTGCGCACTACGGCGGCATTGGCGTTCGACGCAATGCGCACGACATAATAATTGGCGCGGTTCGGCGGCACGCCGAGATAGGTGCGGGCGCGATCGAGCGAAGCGAATACATGCGGCGTGGTGGTGAACGAACGGATGCCGTTCGTGACCGCGGCCACGCGTGCCTTCTGGTTGTTGATCTCGACGCGTTGGCGGATCTGCGCGATGCCGAGCTGCTCGAAATAGGAGCGATCGATCGCGACCGCGTCGGGCGTCGAAAGATCGTCGGCGGAGCCTTCAACCACATTCCAGGGCTGCAAGCCGGCGGCGTTGCTGGGCGCACCGACAACCAGAACCGGCGTGGAAGCGCCGCCGTTCGGCTTGCGCCAGGATGCGTAGCCGACGACAAGCGGAGTGACCGAGGTGACGCCGTCGACCGACAAAGCCTGCAGACGCTGCCGCCCCGACAGCAGCGAGGATTCCTCGAAGCTGCGGGTTTCCGACGGCACGATCCAGAAATCGGCGTCGGCATGATCGATCATGGTCGTGACCATGCGCTCGAAGCTCAAGAACACGCCGAGCTGAACGGTGACGAGCACGATCGAGAACACGATCCCGACAACCGTTGCGATCAGCCGAAGGCGGTCATGAAACAGATTGCGGAAGGCGAGCGTGAAAATCAGATTCATCGCGCCAAGCAACACATGTGAAATACGCGGAACTGCATGCGTCGAAAAAATCCCCTCTGTCGTGCGGCCGTCGAGGCCGCCCAAGATGACCCGTTCAAATCAGCGAAAGCTGCGATCAATCGGTCGGCCGCGCTGGAATCCCGCCGTCTAGGCAGGCTTGCGGGCGTTCGCATCGCCCGCGCGGCTCATGACCATGCTGAGCCCGGCGGTGTGAATTCTATTCATCCGGGTAACCCTTCGACCACTCGGGCAACCCTCCCGACCTTCTTTCCGGTGCGCGATGGCCGCTTTCCAATGTGCGGCAGCCGCAGATGGTAAACATGCCGATTTGCGGCGTGCGGCGGTGTCGGAAAACAATGCGGCGAGAGAAGGGCGGCAGC
>CAVREN010000103.1:0-15147 GCA_963720115.1 uncultured Alphaproteobacteria bacterium | reverse complement strand
TAGCGCGTCAGCCCGAGCTTTGAGCGAAGCTTCCAATAATTCGACAACAGCGTGCGGAGCAGGCCCCAGGCCGCGGCGAAGAAAAATCCGTTGCCGGCGCCGAAGCGCAACAAGGCAAACGCGTCCGTCACGGCCGGCACATTGGGCGGAATGACATCGCTGACAACGAGCATGCCGTCCGCGCTTCAGCAGCCGGTGAAATAATCCAAACAAACCGCTCGCGCCGCCGACGGTGAGATATTGCACCACCGAATGCAGCACGATGAGATCGAGCGAATGCTCCGCGAGCCGCGCCGCCTCGTGCGGCGCCAAGACGTGAATATTTCGCTGGCCGGCAAAGCGATCGACCAGGCCTTCGCGCACGCCGGGCGCCGCCTCGCAGAGAAAAAGCTCGCCGGCCGCCGCCGCCACGAGGTCGGCGTGCAAGGCTTCGCCGCAACCGTAATCGAGCACGCGGGCCTGCGGCCCCGGCACCAGCGCGGCGATTTCCTTCGCGATCAGCCCGTAATGCACGTCCTTGTGGCGTGCATTGACGTAGATCGAGTGTGGGCTGTCCCAGAAAGCAAGCCAGTCTGTCGTCATGCCCGCCACAGTGCCAGCAACGGCCCCTCCGGTCCAAATACCGGGTCGGCCTCGGGCGGCGGCACATTGGGGATAACGGCGAGCGCCTGGGCGTGCTCGGCCTTGCTGCCGCGGCAAAGATTGTATTGTCCGTTCGGCGGATAGGCGCCGATAACCACAAGATCAGGAGTTTGGCTCAACCGCTGATGGCCGATGCCGGCCGGCAGCACCACGACATCGCCCGCCATCACGTCGATCGCCTCGCCATTGTCGCCGCCGAAGCGCACCTTGGCGCGGCCGCGCGCCACCGCCATCGCCTCGTGGATCATCGAGTGATAGTGCACGTAGGGATAGATGCCGTTGCGCCACAAACCGCGCCAGCCATTGACGGTAAAGGTCTTTTCGATCAGCGCTTCCGGATCGGGTGAGCCGGTCAGGTCGATTCCGCCGCGATAGAGCACGAGCGGCAACACATTGTTGGGGATATTGCCGTCGTCGGCGAATACCTGCGTGATCGGCTGCACGGTGCGTTTATGGACAATCGGCATGGGGCAGTTCGGCTTTATTTCCGGCAGGCGATGTTGGTGCAGCGGACCTTCTTGGTGCTAACCGCAGGGGGTTGAAATTTCCTAACCCGTTTTTCCTCCCCCGCATGCGAGGAGGTGGCGTGCGAAAGCGCGCCGGTGGGGTAAGTCGGGACTTCTCGTATTCAGGCCTGCTTGGCCGCGCGCATCTCGGCGACAAAGCGCTTGAACAAGCCGTGGCTGTCGCGCGGCCCGGGCGAGGCCTCGGGGTGGTACTGGACCGAGAAAACCGGCCGGTCCTTCAGCGCCAGGCCGCAATTGGAGCCGTCGAACAGGGAGACGTGCGTCTCCACCGCGTTCGCCGGCAAGCTTGTGCCGTCCACCGCAAAGCCGTGATTCATGGAGGTGATCTCGACCTTGCCGGTGGTCAGGTCCTTCACCGGATGGTTCGCGCCGTGATGGCCTTGATGCATCTTCATGGTCCGGCCGCCGATGGCGATCGCCAGCATCTGGTGGCCGAGGCAAATGCCGAACACCGGCTTCTTTTCGATCAGTTCGCGGATCACCGGCACGGCATATTCGCCGGTCGCTGCCGGATCGCCCGGGCCGTTGGAGAGGAAAATGCCGTCAGGCTTGAGCGCGAGAATATCGGCTGCCGAGGTTTGCGCCGGCACCACCGTCACCTTGCAGCGGTTGCCGGCGAGCTGGCGCAGGATGTTGCGCTTGATGCCGTAATCGATGGCGACCACGTGGAACTCGGCGTCGCGCATTTCGCCGTAGCCTTCGCCCCATTGCCACGGGGTTTCCTGCCAGGTGAAGCGCTGGCCGCTGGTCACCATCGGCACCAGGTCCATGCCGACCAGGCCGGGCCAGGCTTTCGCCTCGCCCTTGAGCGCATCGAGATCGAAGCGGCCGGATGGCTCGTGCGCGATCACCGCATTCGGCATGCCCTTTTCGCGGATGAAGGCGGTGAGGGCGCGCGTATCGATGCCGGCAAGTCCGATGACGCCGCGGGCCTTCAACCATTGATCGAGATGGCGCGTGGCGCGGTAGTTCGACGGCGCGGTGATCGCCGAATGCAGAATGATGCCGCGCGCGCCCGGTGTTGCCGCCAGATTCACCGTTTCGATGTCGTCCTCGTTGGTGCCGACATTGCCGATGTGCGGAAAAGTGAAGGTGATGATCTGCCCCGCATAGGAGGGATCGGTGAGGATCTCCTCGTAGCCGGTCATTGCCGTGTTGAAACAGACCTCGCCGACCGCCTGGCCGGTGGCGCCGAAGCCGAAACCTTCGAGCACCGTGCCGTCCGCCAGCACGAGCAGCGCGGTCGGTGTCGGATCGTCCCAGAGGGTGTGGCTCTGCGGTTGTGTCTGCATCGGCAAGGGCCTACATGATCAATCTATATATGCATCGGATGCGCGCCGGCCCCGCCCCGGGGCGCATTTTTCAAAGAGGCCATAGCTGTGCTGCGCGACCAGATCAACACGGCGCTCAAGGATGCCATGAAGGCCGGCGACACGCGCCGCGTGTCGACGCTGCGGCTGATCAATGCCGATATCCTCAAGCGTGAGACGAGCGCAGCCGAGCGCATTGCGCTCAATGACGCCGAAATCCTCGACGTCATGGGCAAAATGATCAAGCAGCGCCACGAATCGCTCGACATCTATGAGAAGGCCGGGCGCACGGAACTGGCCGACCAGGAGCGCGAGGAGATCGCGATCATATCGGCCTATTTGCCGCGGCAACTTTCCGACCTCGAGGCCGGCGAAGCCATTTCCACGCTGATCAAGGAACTCGAGGCCGCGACGCTCAAAGACATGGGCCGCACCATGACGGCGCTCAAAGAGCGATTCGCCGGCCGCATGGATTTCGGCAAGGCCAGCGCCGTGGTGAAGAAGCTGCTGGCCGGATAGGTCTTAGCGCCATAGGTCTTAGCGCCAAGTCCTACGGATGCGTCATTGCGCGCTCCTCGCAATGACGATTGAACCGCGCCCGGCTGCGTTTGGGCTGTGGATAACCGGGACAAGCCGCGGCCGGCCTGCCGCGCGCTTCGGCCGCCCAGTATTTAGGCCGCTCTCGGGCTACACTTGCGAATCACCATGCGATTCCCGCCGCAATTCCTCGACGAGCTGCGCGCGCGGCTTCCGGCTTCGGAAGTCGTCGGCCGCCGCGTGAAGCTGCGCAAAGCGGGACGCGAATGGAAAGGGCTGTCGCCCTTCAACAAGGAAAAGACGCCGTCCTTCTTCGTCAATGACCAGAAGGCGATGTGGTTTGATTTCTCGTCCGGCAAGAACGGCAACATTTTCGATTTTGTCATGCAGACGGAGGGCGTGAGTTTTCCGGAGGCGGTCGAGCGGCTTGCCGCACAAGCCGGCGTGCCGCTGCCGGTGATGACGCGCGAGGCGGAGGCCCACGAAGAACACCGCAAGACGCTGCACGACATCGTCGAGCTTGCGGCGAAGTTCTTCGAGGCGAATCTGGCGTCGCGCGCCGGCGCACGCGGCCGCGGCTATTTCGCCGATCGCGGCATCACGCCGGCGACGCAGCTCAAATTCCGTCTCGGCTATGCGAGCGGCGAACAATACCCGCTCAAGGAACATCTCGGCGCGGTGAAAATTCCGGTCGAGGACATGGTGGAGGCAGGCCTCCTCGTCGCCGGGGAAGACATCGCCGTGCCTTACGACCGCTTCCGCGACCGCGTCATGTTTCCGATCAGCGATTGGCGCGGGCGGGTCATCGCCTTCGGCGGCCGTGCGCTCGATAAGGATGTGCCGGCCAAATATCTCAACTCGCCGGAGACGCCGCTCTTTCACAAAGGCGCGACGCTCTACAACATCGCGGCTGCGCGCGCCGCCGCGCACAATGCCGGCAAGCCGGGCGCGGACAATCTTTTGGGCCGCGTGATCGCCGTCGAAGGCTATATCGACGTCATCGCCATGGTCACCGCCGGCTACGAAGCGACCGTCGCGCCGCTCGGCACGGCGCTCACCACCGATCAGCTCGCCCTGATGTGGCGCATGGCGGATGAGCCGATCCTGTGTTTCGACGGCGACGCTGCCGGCCGCCGGGCCGCCTATCGCGCGCTCGATCTCGCCTTGCCGCTGATCAAGCCGGGCAAGAGTCTCAAATTCGCCGCGCTGCCGGACGGGCAGGACCCCGACGATCTTGTGCGCTCAGGCGGGCGCGAGGCGGTTGAGGATGTGCTCAACGCCAGCCGGCCGCTCGCTGATATGCTCTGGACGCGCGAGAGCGAAGCCGGATCGTTTCAGACGCCGGAGCGGCGCGCCGCGCTCGAGGCGCGGCTTGCCGAAGTGACCGGGACCATCACTGACGAAACCGTGCGCCGCTACTATCGGGAGGATTTCTCCGCTCGCCTGCGTCGGCTGTTCGCGCCGGCGGATATCGGGCCGCGGCGCGGGCCGTGGAACGACCAGGCCCGCCGCCCAGGGGGCTCAGCACGTCAGTTTCCACGGCGGCCCGCCTTCGGCGAGCAGGGCTATGTCGCCACCAGTCCGCATCTTGCCGCTAGCCCGCTGCATCGCGGCCATCGCGCCGCCATCCCGCGCCGCGAGGCGCTGATCCTGCAGGCCGCGCTCAATCATCCCTGGCTGCTGCACGACCGCATGGAAGAATTGGCAGAGACTGAGTTCCGCCACGCCGATACCAAAAAGCTCAAGGGCGCGCTGATCGATGTCGTGGCGCACCGGCTCGGCCACGATGCCGGCCATCAAATGCGCCCCGAGACCGACGCCGACCGCGCAGAGCTCAAAGCAGAGCTCGCCCGGGCGGGCTTTGATGACATTCTCGGCCGGATCGAGCGCTCGATCACCACGCCCTCGGTCTGGGGCGCGCGGGCGGAGGCGGCCCCGAGCGATGTTTTGCTGACCTGGAAGCAGCTTCTTGCCTTGCATCGGCAATGGCATTCCCTAACTAGGGAACTTAAGGACGCGGAATTGGCGCTTGGCCAGGACAACAGCGAAGCCAACTACTCGCGTCTGATCGACGTGAAATCGCGGCTTTCCACGCTCGATGGAACTGAGGCTCTCATCGAGGGGTTCGGCGATCAGTCGGGCCGCCCGACACGATCATTCTGAGGCCGGTTCGCGTTCGAAGGCCGGGTTCGGCCGGAAAGCCTCATGCGGCGGTGCTGGACGCTGTGCGGGCGAGGGAATAAGAGGGCGCCCGCGGAGTGTAGGGTTAGTCGGAGCTTAACGGAGTTCCGAGACAAGTGAGGGGCTTCGATTCGGGTGGCGTCGCAAGCCTGCTGCCCCGTATCGGGCTTGGATTTGCGGCTTTTGGCGCTGAAAGCCTGATCCCGGCCCGAAACATGCACGTCCGCTGGCCGGCTATGCCCGTATAACGGACATGGTGTCCGGCGGGCGTGGGGAGGTCCGTCTGCCCGGCGTGGGGAATCGCCAGGGTACAGGGGCTAGAGGCTAGGGCCAAAGAGAGCAGAGCCGCGCGGCGGTAAGGAAGGCGTTGGTGGAGACGAAGATGGCAACTAAGACTGTGGGCAGCATCAAAGCGGCCGCGACCAAGGTGAAAGTTGCGACCCAGAAGTCCGCTCCGTCGAAGGAGGGTGAAACCCCCGAGAAGGACGGTCCTGAGACTCCGGATGCCCCGCTGCCGCTGCTCGATCTTTCCGACGCCGCCGTCAAGAAGATGATCAAGCAGGCCAAGAAGCGCGGCTATGTCACTTACGAACAGCTCAACTCGGTCATGCCCTCGGAGGAAGTCACCTCCGAGCAAATCGAGGACGTGCTCGCGATGATGAGCGAGATGGGCATCAACGTCGTCGAGACCGAGGAAGCGGACTCCGACGAGGAAGAGGGCGCCCGCGAAGAGCCCGAAGAGGAAGAATCCGAAGGCGGCGAACTGGTCGAGGTCACGCCGAAGCCGCCGGCCAAGTCGGAAGGCAAGGAGCCGGCCGAGCGCACCGACGATCCTGTGCGCATGTATTTGCGCGAAATGGGCTCGGTCGAGCTGCTCTCGCGCGAGGGCGAAATCGCCATCGCCAAGCGCATCGAGGCCGGCCGCGAAGCCATGATCGCCGGCCTGTGCGAAAGCCCGCTCACCTTCCAGGCCGTCATCATCTGGCGCGACGAGCTCAACGAAGGAAAGGTTTTCCTCCGCGACATCATCGATCTGGAAGCGACCTATGCGGGTCCGGACGCCAAGAATGCGGCCGCAGTTCCGCCGGGCGATCCGCCCGCCCCGGGCGCCGTTCCGGGCTTTGCCGGGCAGCCGCCCCAGGCCGTCGCGCCGCCCTCGGCGCCGCCCGCCGCAACGCCCTTCAAGCCGCAGCCGGCCGCCGCCGACGGCGAAGAAGCGGCGCTTGAAGCCGCCATCGGCGAAGCCGAGTTGGACGAGGACGATCTTGAAAACTCGATGTCGCTTGCGGCAATAGAGGCCGAACTCAAGCCGAAAGTGCTCGAGACCTTCGACACCATCGCCGACACCTTCAAGCGGCTGCGCCGCCTCCAGGACATCGACATCCAGAACAAGCTGTCGAGCGGCAACGACAAGCTGTCGCCCAATCAGGAGCGGAAGTACAAGAAGCTCAAGGAAGAGATCATCGCCGAGGTGAAATCGCTGCGGCTCAATCAGGCGCGCATCGATACGCTGGTCGAGCATCTCTACGACATCAACAAGAAGCTCGTGGGGCACGAGGGCCGGCTGATGCGGCTTGCCGAAAGCCACGGCGTGCCGCGCGAAGGCTTCCTGCGCCAGTATCAGGGCTCCGAGCTCGATCCGCGCTGGCTCAACCGGGTGTCGAAGCTGTCCGAGAAGGGCTGGAAGAATTTCGTCGCCCGCGACAAGGACCGCATCAAGGACCTGCGCACGAATATCCACACGCTTGCCACCGAGACCGGTCTTGAGATCGGCGAGTTCCGCAAGATCGTGCAGATGGTGCAGAAGGGCGAGCGCGAAGCGCGCCAGGCCAAGAAGGAAATGGTCGAGGCCAACCTGCGCCTCGTGATTTCCATCGCCAAGAAATACACCAACCGCGGCCTGCAATTCCTCGATCTGATCCAGGAAGGCAATATCGGCCTGATGAAGGCGGTCGATAAATTCGAATATCGCCGCGGCTACAAGTTCTCGACCTACGCCACCTGGTGGATCCGGCAGGCGATCACGCGAAGCATCGCCGATCAGGCGCGCACCATCCGCATCCCGGTGCACATGATCGAGACCATCAACAAGATCGTGCGCACCTCGCGCCAGATGCTCAACGAGATCGGCCGCGAGCCGACGCCGGAGGAATTGGCCGAGAAGCTCGGCATGCCGCTCGAGAAGGTGCGCAAGGTTCTGAAAATCGCCAAGGAGCCGTTGTCGCTCGAGACGCCGATCGGCGACGAAGAGGATTCGCATCTCGGCGATTTCATCGAGGACAAGAACGCCATCCTGCCGATCGACGCCGCCATCCAGTCGAACCTGCGCGAGACCACGACGCGCGTGCTCGCCTCGCTGACGCCACGCGAAGAGCGCGTGCTGCGCATGCGCTTCGGCATCGGCATGAACACCGACCACACGCTGGAAGAAGTCGGCCAGCAATTCTCGGTGACGCGCGAGCGCATCCGCCAGATCGAGGCGAAGGCTTTGCGCAAGCTCAAGCACCCGAGCCGGAGCCGGAAGCTGCGCTCGTTCCTCGACAACTGATCGATCTCCGCTCGTCCCCGCGAAAAGCGGGGACCCATTCTGGATTCCCGCTGACAGTCACGCAGCGCGTCATCGCCGGCCTTGTGCCGGCGATCTCGCTTGTGCGGGCAGGGCAATGGCGAATGAGACGGGATGGCCGCGACAAGCCCGCGCTGTTTGACACAAACGCCGGGGCCTCGGGGCAGCTTGTTTCGTTTCGGAACCGGCCTGATCGCGATTTGATCCCCGCAGCGCCTCGTCTATCCTCGTGCGAATCGGTCGAGGTGCGAATCGTGAAATGGCAGCCGGCGATCGTCGCCGCCTTGGTGCTTGCCGCGGGCGTGGCGCACGCGGACACGCTGACGCCGCGCGCCTTCACCGAACGCGTGGCGCGCGCCACCATGG
Source organism: uncultured Alphaproteobacteria bacterium (assembly GCA_963720115.1). Taxonomy (GTDB): domain Bacteria; phylum Pseudomonadota; class Alphaproteobacteria; order Rhizobiales; family Xanthobacteraceae; genus BOG-931. Next base: position 7,018 of record CAVREN010000103.1, on the reverse strand, counting down.
CGGCGCTGCCGTCCGCAAAGGTCGCCGTGAACGGCGATCTGCAATTCGTGGTGCGTTACGCCAACGGCGCTTCGGCGACCTCGGATCTCGCCAAGGCCTACAAAAGCTACGAGCGCGAGCCGCAACACCTCGACGACATCGTCCAGGCGCAAGTCTCCGCGCTCATGGAAGCGGGCGGCGACGCCAACGGGCTGCCGAAGCTCGACCGCACCCGCATCGTCCCCATCATCAAAGAGCGGCAATGGTTCGAAGCGATGCAGCGCCGCGGCCGCGAACAAACGCCGCCGCAGGAGCTCGTGGCCGAGCCGTTCAACAGCGAACTGGTCGTGGTCTACGCGGAGAACCGGCTGGGAGCATTGCGCATCTTGTCGAGCCGCGACGATGTCGGCGATCGCACGCGGCTGCGCGATTCGGCGCTGACCAATCTGAGCCGCCTTCTGCCCAAGATCGAGATCCGCCCCGGCGCCGACGGCGTGCTCCTTGTCAGCGCCGGCGGGGAATTCGACGCGAGCCTGTTGCTTGCCGACAATCTTTGGTCCGGCGGTCAGGTCAAGGTCGACGGCGACATTGTGATCGCGGTGCCTGTGAAGGACGTGCTCATCGCCACCGGCTCGCACAACGCGCCGGGGCTGGCGCGCCTGCGCGCGGCCGCCGCCAAGTTCGCATCCGGGCCGGACGGGCTGACGACGGCTTTGTTCGTTTATCGCGACGGCAAGTTCGTGCGGTTCGAGTAGGCGAAGGCGCTCGCCACGGATGGGGCCGCGCACGCGGTCAATTGGATTTATGTCTCCAGTATGGAGACGGCGCTTGACAATCGTCCCCGTTTCGGATACGTTAAGCAATCTCGCTCATCGAGGGACGCATTCCGGATGCGATCTGAAGTGTGGAGCGAGTGCGGTGCTTCCGCGCGGGCTCGCAACCGCGCCGGAGCGGCTTTGGGCATCATTCCCTTCGGTACTACGGCCGAGGCGTGAGGTGCTGTCACTGGACTGGGACCGGATAGGGCGGGTAACGCCCGCTGGCATTTTTAGCTGCGCATGATCTTCGGGTGATGCGCCTATCCACGTCCCAGGAAGCATGGCCTGCAGTTGAGCAGGGATGGGAGTCCCTGCCAGAGCCGCGGTCGAAGCGCCGGAAGGCGGGCGCGCCCCGCAAGCAGATGGGTGCGCAGACTGCGTACACTTGTCTGCGTGGCGCGCAGCCGCGCCCGAGGCATCAGCAGGCGGCAACGTTTGCTGGTGTCGCGCGGCAAATGGTTGGCATGCGCCTTTCGGCGCTTCGCCTCCCTCTGGGGCGGCGACGAACCTTGAAGCGTGGTGGTGAAGCGAACTCGGACGCCATCGCGTCGCGAGAACGTTTTTTCACGTCGTCATTGCCGGGCATAAGGCGCCCAGCGCCGTCTTCGCACCAGATGACCCGGCAATCCAGGCGGACGGGCCGTGCGCTCGATCGGCCACGTTGATTCGCGGCACGTCAGCATGGACCACCGGGTCAAACCCGGTGGTGACGATGAAGAGGGCAAAACGGGCCCGCGTCATTGCGAGCGGGAGCGAAGCAATCCAGTCGGCTCGCGCTGGAATCTGGATTGCTTCGTCGCTATCGCTCCTCGCAATGACGAGCGCGCGTTCTTGCCGCAAAGCGGAGCGCCCCGATCTCTACAACGCCGCGACCGCCGCGACTTCGACCAGCAAATCCTCGCGCACCAGGCGGTCGACGACGAGGAGCGTATTCGGCGGAAAGGCGCCGCCCGGAAACAGGCGCGGGAATTCGCGCGCCCGATAGGCGGCAAATTTCGGGATGTCTTGCGAATGCACGAGGTAGCTGGTGAAGGAGACGATGTTGGGAAATCCGGCGCCCTGCGAGGCGAGCGCCGCGCCGATCGCTTCGAACACGAGCGCGCATTGCGCCTCGAAGTCGGCCGGCGCCTTGCCGTTCTTGTCGGTGCCGATCTGGCCGGCGATGAACACATAGTCCGAAGCTTTTACGCGCGCGATGTTCGAATAAGGCGCAAGCGGCTTGGCCATGGTGTCGGGGTTGAGACATTGGATGGTAGGCACGGGGCGATACTCCCATTTTGCTCTCAGCGAATAGCGAAATTTCGAATAGTGAGCAACGAACAGACGAATGACTTTTCAGCCGCTCATTCCCGCGCAAGCGCGAATCCAGGGCGGATGCACAAAGAACCGGGTCCCCGCCTTCGCGGGGACGAGCGGAAAAAGCAAGACTCGCTATTCGCTTCTTGGATGAAAGCACAAATGAGCGTGGCGCGTCTTCCGCCAAAGCATGATCCGGAAAAAGCCTGCCCCGGACTTGATCCGGGGTGGATACCGGTTTTCCGAAAAGATCGCGCTCAAACAAAAATGCTAGAGCGGGATGACGATTCGAAGAAAAGTCATGCCGCTCTAGCCCGCCCAGGCGAGCTTCGGCGCGCCGGCGTCGGTGCCGGTTTCGCCGATCACGCAATTGCGCCCCGCCGATTTGGCGAGATAGAGCCTGCGGTCGGCGCACTCGAACAGCCCCTCATAGTCAGAGGCGTCTTCGGCGCAGGTGGCAAGCCCGATGCTCACCGTGACCAGGGGCACGTCGGCTTCCATGTGGCTTGCAACATCGCGGCGGATGCGTTCGCCGAGCGCAAGCGCCGCCGCGCGGGTCAATTCATCGGCGATCACGACGAATTCTTCGCCGCCGAAGCGGAATACGCCATCGCTCGGCCGCAACGCCGCGGCGATAATGCGCACGATCCGTTGCAGCACGACGTCGCCGGCGGTATGACCGAAGCGGTCGTTGAAGCTCTTGAAATGATCGATGTCGATGATGAGCAGGCTGAGCGGCCGGCCGGCCAGCACTGCGTCCTCCACGCGCTTCCTGCCCAGATGCTCGAGCCGGCCGCGATCGAGCGCGCCGGTCAGAGCATCGCGTCCCGAGCGGGCCAACAGATCCTCGTAGCGCTCGCGATAGGTGAGCAGGTCGAATACATCGATGATGCGCGGCGGATGCTTGCGCTTGCGCGGAAGCTCGACCCGGCGGAGGTAGGCCGCCCCGAGCGCGGCGTAGATCGCGACCGCCGCCATTTTCGAGATCCAGCCGCCGAACAGCACGGCAAGCGGCGCGCCGGTGAGGAAACGCAAGCCCGCATAGAATGCGATCTGATCGAAACTCAGGATCAGCACGCCGGTAAGCGCGAGCCGAAGGAGCAAGCGGCGGCCGCCCAAGAAGGAGCGCGAGCGCTCGTACAGCAGAATCATCAGAATGCAGTCGACGAACAGGATCAGCGTGCCCCACACCATCAGGGCGCCAACCTCGTCGAGAAAAGCGAAATCGGCGTGGCGGTTCGACAGTACGCTTTCCGCGCCATGGTGCCGCGTCAGGAAGGCAAGCGCGAACAAAAGCAGGTTGCCGATCAAAAGACCGTAGATCGGCTGCCGCACCACCACCGCATCCTCGCGGATATAGACGAGCAGCAGCAGCATCAGCTTGCCGGTGAACAGCACCGTCGAGCCGGGCGAGGCCACGATGCCGAACGGCAGGGCGACATAAACGATACTGGCCAGGTAGGTTTCGAGGAAGTGCATCACGCCGAGCGCGCAGAAGAAGGCGCCGATGCCGATGCGGTGGCGGGCGCGAAACAAGGCGGCGAGTACGGCGAAGTAGATCAGCGCGTCGGCGACAAGCAGCAGCGCGTTAATGGTGGCGGGGGAGGAAAAAAATGGCGGCTACTGCAGCCGCAATCTCGGACATAGTGGGAAGACTCCGGCGAGCGGCCCCGAATTGGTTGCGCTGCCCTATCTTTCTACCATGATCCGGTTAACGGAGCCGAAAATTGGTGTTGAAAATCTTGGGCGAAAGCCACTTTCGACCGGCCGGCTTGCCGGCCAAGTCACCAGCCAAGTCACCAGCCAAGTCAGCGGCCAAGTCACCAGCCAACTCACCCGCCAAGTCACCCGCCAAGTCTCCAACCAAGTCACCAACCAAGTCTCAAACCAAGTCGAAGCTGAGCAATCGTATTTTTGCTTGATGCTGTTGCCTTGCTCAGCGAGGGGCGCGATCAAAATCGCGCGGGGCGGGTGGTCAAAATTTCAGCACCGCAACCACCTCTTCGTGACACGGGCCCTTTCAAAGGTTTGCCGGCCCGCCCGCCGGGGAGAGGTGGACTGGGTCTAGTCCGCCCGCCGCTCGGAATGGCTGCGGTCCTTCTTCTTGGCGCCGGCCCGCGCGATGCTCTTGATCTTGACCGGCGGCCGGCCGGATTTCTCGGCGATGTCGCGGTCCTGTTCGATCAGGAACTCGTGCGCGGGCTTGTCGCCGTCGATGCCGCCGGTCAGCGTGCGCGGCACTTTGCGGTTCGAGCGTTGCGAGCCGTCTTCATAGACCACGTCGAACATGACGAATTCGGAGTTCAATCCCGGCTTTCTCGGCATGGCTTTTTCTCACAATTATTGGCGCGGCAAGGGAGCGAGCGTGGCGCAGGGTTGCGGCCGGAGCCCTATGACCGAGCTCCAGGATGCGATCTCCAGATCGACGGTGCGCGGCCGATCTCGCGTCAAGTCGCGGAGTTCCCCCGCTCGCGCGCTGCGCTGTGTCCGGAAACGCGGCTGTTTCAGAAAGAAAAAAGCCGGCGCCAGTGTGGCGCCGGCTTCACCTATATAGTGCGCGCTTACGCGGCTTGTAGATTGGTCGCCGAGCTTTTGCCGCTGCGGCGGTCGGCCTCGATGTCGAAAGAGATCTTCTGTCCTTCGTTGAGCGTGCGCATGCCGGCGCGCTCGACGGCGGAGATGTGCACGAACACATCCGGGCCGCCGGCATCCTGCACGATGAAGCCGTAACCCTTCTGGGCGTTGAAAAACTTGACGGTACCTGTAGCCATGATGGCCTCCTTTGGAAAACGCCTAACGCGTTTTGTGGCCGCACAAACCATTCGCGCGGTCCAAATCCGGATTTTGCGTGTTCTTGGGAAAGGCCTTTGTTCGGCGCATGATATTTCCGATCAGGCGCTATGGCCGAAACTGCAAGGCAAGCTCAATCGCGAATGGCGCATATATAGAATAGATTTGCCGTTTTGGCAATCTGGTAGCCTTTCGCTGCGTGGCGTCCTGCGGATTTTGCGTTTGGTATCAACGGTATTTCGTTGTGACGTCGATTTGACAAGGGCGCCCCGTCGGCGCATGTCGGCGAAGGTTTGGGGGTCATCGGTCGATGCGGCGCACGATCCCGCTTTGTTTGCTGGTGGTAAGCGCACTGGCGCAGCCGGCAGCCGCGGTCGAGCGGCAGGCGGCCCAAGGGCAGGTGAGCGAAGCGCGAGCGGCGATCGAGATTCTGATCGTCCAGCATGCCAAGACTCACGGCTTGCCGGTGGAACTGGTGCGGTTCGTCATCCGGCGGGAAAGCAATTTCAATCCGCGCGGGGTCTATCGCGGCAACTACGGTTTGATGCAGATCAGGCTCGGCACCGCGCGGGCGCTTGGCTATCGCGGCGATGCGGAAGGCTTGCTCGATCCGGCCACCAACATGGCCTACGGCGTGCCATATCTGGCCGGAGCCTATCGGGCCGCTCATGGCGACGAGGCGCGCACGCTGGTGCTTTATTCACGCGGCTATCACGATGTGCATTGAGACTGAGCCTCTTGTCCAAGATGCCTTCGCTGGCGCGTCTCGATGCCCGTGGATGTGCGGCGGTGGCGATAGGCCCAATGCCGTTTCGTGGTATTCTTACCTGGTATTCGGATGTCTCGCTCGCCGAAGAAGCGGAGTCTTTCTGATGGCACGTATCTCGCATTGTCTGATGCTCGCCGCCGGCGCCATCATGCTGCTGCCGGCGATCGCACAGGCCGATGCCGTGCGCTCTCGTCACGCGGCCTACCGGCATTACCACTATGCGGCCCACGCTTATCCTTATCGCAGCGTCGGTGTGATCCTCACCGACGTCGCGACCTCACCGTTCTACGGGACGTTTGCCGGCCATGAGGACGCCTTTTGGGCCTCGCGTTATCCCGGGCCGGTCGAGCGCCGCTATTATGGTTACGGCTGGGATCCGCGTTTGCGCTTCTGAACCCGGAGCCGGCGATGTCGCTTCTCAGCGCTCTATTTGGAAAGCTCGCGCCGGCGCCGGTGGAAAAGGTCCTGGAACCGGTCGAGTACAAGGGGTTCATCATCCGCCCGGCGCCGTTCAAGAGCGAGGGCCAATTTCAGACGGCGGGGACGATCGAGCGTGAGGTCGGTGGCGTCCGCAAGGAGCATCGTTTCATTCGCGCCGACGCCTTCGCCTCGTTCGACGATGTGGTGGCGTTCACCCTCGCCAAGGCGCGGCAGATGGTCGATCTGCAGGGCGAGCGGATGTTCGGATCATGATACGGAAAAAGCCTGCCCCGGACCTGATCCGGAGTTGAATCCGGTTTTCCGAAATGATCATGCTCCGCCAAAAAATTAGCGCGTCAATCGCTTCGGGTGGAGGGCATTGCGTTCTAAGCCGCCTCGATCCCACCGTCGCCGCTGCTGTCTCGCTTGAGACGATTGATCGTGCGCTGGAGCGTGGCGATTTCGGCTTCGAGCTCGGCGATGCGCTTGAGGAGCTGATTTTCCCGCAGCGTGGTCGCGGTATCGGGCTTAGAGAAGGAAAGGCCGACCTCGTCGGCACGGCGCCATTGCACGCGGGCGGATAGCGTCTGCTGCCGCTGCGGGATCTGGAGCTCGATGACGTCGGGAATGGTGATGGTCTGCGAAAGAACGATACGCGCGCCGTCTTCGGACAGGTCGCGCACCAGGCAGGCCGTCTCGCTGCGTCATTTGTCGAAATAAACGACGCCGCGCAAGAAACTCTTCTGCCGCCGGCTGGCTCGGCGTTCGTTCATTTGCATCCTCGCGGGGGATTGCAGCGGTCGGATAGTGCGGTTGATGGTGTTAATAGCCACTTACTGCTTGCGTGTACTTGCGGGGGCATCCGTGACGTGTCGCCGGGGACTCGATGCTGGCCGAGGACGCGAAGCTCGCGGCCGCGGCGCCAATCACAGCGTAAATGGCGCCA
>CAVREN010000102.1:0-307361 GCA_963720115.1 uncultured Alphaproteobacteria bacterium | reverse complement strand
CCGTCGCCGTCTGCTCGGCCGAAAGCTCCATGAGCTTCGCGGCCGCCGCGCTTGCGGCGATCGTGCCGTAGATGGCGGAGGAGCGGAATCCGCCGGGCGTGGTCTTGCCGGAAAGCGCCTTCTCGAGCACGCCGCCCGCCTCGTAGCCCGCGACCAGCGCCGGGATCAGGCGCGACAGCGGATAGCCTCTCGCCTCGATCATCGCCGTGAGCATCGGGATCAGAATGGTGCCGAAATGCGCGGCGCCGCAGGTGTCTTCCTGGGCGCGGCCGTGGAACAGCGCCGAATTGGCGAGACACGCGCCGCCGACGGTGGTGCGGCGGCCGTCGAGAAAGAGCGTCGCGCCGCCCGCCACTTCGCCGTCAAGCGCGAGCGCGGCCGCGCGCGCGACCGGCGCATAAGGGGTGGCATGGCCGTTAATGCCCATGCCGAAAGCGTTGTACAAACAAACGCGGGCTTTCTGGACGACCTCGGGCGGCATGTTCTCCGTTCGCAGACCGACAAGAAATTTGGCGAGATCGGCGGAGAAGGTCGTCATGACATCCGTCCTTTTCTTGCTTCCTTGTTTTGCGCTTCGCGCATGCCGCGCTATCGGCGCGGCGAACAGTCAGCCCTCAAGCGTTGCCGGGTTGCCGCAAGCCGCCATAGGTGTGCCAGGACGGTGCGACCAGCCAGCCGCAATCGACCGGCACGTTCGCACCCGTAATGGCGGACGCAAGCGGCGAAGCGAGAAACGTCACGACCTTGGCGATCTCCGACGGCTCGACCAGGCGGCCGAGCGCCGAATTGCCGGCAAGCGACGACGGGTCGCGCTCGCCCTTGTCGATCGCCGCTTGCAGCGCGGGCGTTCGCGTATAGCCGGGAGAAACCGCATTGACCCGCACCTGCGCCGGGCCCCATTCGGCGGCGAGGCATTCGGTGGTCGCGATCACGGCGGCCTTGGCCGGTCCGTAGGCATGAAGCGGCATCGAGCGCATGCCGGCGACCGAAGCGATGTTGATGATGGAGCCGCGGCGGCGCGCGAGCATGTGGCGGCCGAAGGCGACGCAGGCGACATAGGTGCCGCGCTGATCGACGCGGATCACGTCATCGTAGGATGACATGCTCAATTCGGTCGGCCGGACCGGCACCTGAATGATGCCGGCGCTGTTGACCAGCACCTCGACCGGCCCGATCTCGGCTTCGATCGCCGCGGCGCAGGCTTCGGTCGCCTTTTCGTCGGCCACGTCGGCGCGACGCGCGTAACCGCCGACCTCCTTCGCCACTGCCTCGGCGCGCGCAAGCTCGCGATCGAGCACCACGACTTTGGCGCCGGCGGCTGAAAGCTCCCGGCAACAGGCGGCTCCGATGCCGCTCGCTCCGCCGGTGACGACGGCTATTCCTTCAATCCTCATGCGCTTCCCTGTGCGCTCCCTGCCAATGCCGCTTCTCGGGCGGAATTCGCCGCCCTCCCCTTTGCTTCCCTCCCCCGCAAGCGGGGGATTGGGGTGCGGATTTGGAGAGGGCGTGACCTTCCAAGAAAAATGAACTATGAATCAACAGTCGTCAACCGATGAACACTTCTGATTGCGCACGATGGCAAGCGTAAGCACTGCGGGAAATACCAAGCCGAAACTCACCCGCGCCGAGCGGAATGACGAGGTGAAAAAGCGGCTGTTCGATGCCGCCACCAAGGTGGTCGGCCGTCTCGGCTATGCGGAGGCTTCCGTCGCGCGCATCACCGAGCTCGCCGAAGTCGCTCAAGGAACCTTCTACAACCACTTCGAAAACCGACAGGAATTGCTCGATCAGTTGCTGCCGACCATCGGCCTGCAGATGGTCGATTTCATCGCCGAGCGCGCCGGCACGCTCCCGCCCGGCGCCGACAGGGAGACCGAACGTTTCCGCGCCTTCTTCGACTTCGTGCGCGAGGTGCCGGAATTCCTGCGCATCCTCAACGAGGCCGAAGTGTTCGCGCCGAACGGCTATCAGCGGCATCTCGACAATATCGCAACCGCTTACGTGCGGACGCTCAAGCGCGAGCGCAGCGCCGGTCAGGTCGAGGATTACACGGACCAAGAACTTGAAGTGATCGTGCACATCCTCATGGGCGCGCGCGGATATCTGAGCCGGCGCTACGCCTATACCGAAGGCTCGGCGCACGCGGTCCCGGACTATGTGATCTCGGCCTACGAAAAGCTGCTCGGCTCGGGCCTATTCCGCAAATCGGCGGCACACGCGACAAGGCGTGATCAACAAGCCGGCGCCGCAACGGGGAGAAAAGCGTCAATGGCGACAGCAGGCGCGCATCCGTTCTCGCTTGAAGGCAAGATCATTCTCATTGCCGGCGGCGCGAGCGGGATCGGCGCGAGCGCAGCCGCGATCTGTGCCGGCCTCGGCGCGAAGCTCATTTTGGCCGATGTGAGCGACGCGACGCCGGTGGCGGACAAGCTTCGCCGCGAAGGACATCAAGCGAGCGCGGCTTCCTGCGACGTCACCGATCGCGCGGCGGTCGAGCGTCTCGTGTCCGGCGCCGGCGCGCTCGACGCCTTGATCGTGTGCTCGGGCATTTGTCCCTTCGACGATTGGATGGCCGATGACTGGGACGAGGTCTACGAGCGCACCAACGCGGTGAACGTGAAAGGCACCGTCAATTGCGTGCGCGCGGCGCTGCCGCGAATGATGGAGCGCGGCGACGGAAGGATCGTTCTGGTCGGCTCGCTTGCCGGCCGCAGCGGCGGGCTTTTGTCGGGCCCGCATTATGTCGCATCGAAAGGCGCCGTCGGCGCGCTGGTGCGCTGGTTTGCCCGCAAGGGCGCGCCACGTAACGTTCTGGTCAATGGCGTTGCGCCCGGGCCCGGTCGACACCGGCATGATCGCAGGCCGCGATCTCAATCTCGCGGCCGTCCCACTCGGCCGCATCGCGCGGCCCGAGGAGATCGCCTCCACCATCGCTTTCCTATGCTCGCCGGCTGCGAGCTACGTGTGCGGCGTCATGCTCGATGTGAACGGCGGGGTCTACATGTCATAGCTTCGCGCGGGAGGTTTCACGCGGCCGCGACTGATCGAAGCGCGCGCCCAAGCAACCAATTTCCTTGAAATATTTCCGAGCTTTTTGCGCCCTTCTTGCCTTGACAACACTTAGTGAATAGAGTTCATTTAAATAAAAGTGACGACTGAATCACGGTTCACGTTTCCCAGGTTGGCCTCGCTGCCCACCGCGCGAAACAAAAGCAAAGGCCGGTTGTAGCGGCCGACGGGGAAGAAACGATGTTGCGTTGGCGTCCGACGCAGGAAGAGATTGTCTTTCTTCTCGCCGCGTTGATGTTTTGCGGCTTCTCGCTGCTTCTTCCCGGTTTTCTCGCCGTCGAAAATCTTTTGTCGCTGGTGCGCAGCGTGTCGATCCTGGGCATTCTCGGGCTCGGGATGGCGCTGGTCGTGATCGGCCGCGGCATCGACCTCGCGATGGTCGCCACCATGGTCGTCGCGGTGGCGTGGGCGATGGCGCTGTCGCGCACGCAATTGCCGCTCGGCGCAGCGCTTGCGCTCGGCGCGGTCTTTGTCGTCGGCATCGGCGTCGTCACCGGCATCATCGTCGCCTATGCCGAAATTCCCGCGATCTTCACGACGCTCGCCATGGGCTCGATCGTGTACGGCATCGGCCGCACCTTCTTCTTTCAGATCGACGTGCAGAATGCGCCGGCCGGCTATTCCTGGTTCAATTTCCTCGGCAGCGGCCGCGTCGGCGGCATCCCGGTGATCGTGCTCGCCTTCGCCGCCATGGCGCTGGTGATGTTCGCCTTGCTGCGCGAGACGCGCTTCGGCCGTTTCGTCTACGCCAGCGGCGACAATCCGCTGGCGGCGCGCATCACCGGCATACCGACGCGCGTGCTGACGGTCGCGCAATATATCTTGAGCGGCCTGATCGCCTACTTCGCCGGCATCGTCATGGCGGCCGCGGTCTCCGGCATGAACACCCGCATCTACAATTCGACCATGATCTACGACGTGCTGCTGGTGGTCGTGCTCGGCGGCATCGGCCTCTCCGGCGGCCGCGGCGGCGTGCGCAACGTGCTCGTCGGCACCATGCTGGTCGGCATCCTGCTCAACGGCATGACCATTCTCGACATCGGCTACACCGCGCAGAACCTCATCAAGAGCATCATTCTGCTCGGCGCCATCGTCATCGACACGCTGATCAATCCGCGTGACGAACAAACCGCGCAACAGGGCGACATCTAACACACAAGAAAAGGAGAGTGAGCATGCCACTGGGAAACAAACAGGGAGGAAGGAAAATGCGACTGAAAGGTTTCTTCGCGCTAGCCTTAACGGCGGCGCTTTCATGTGCGGCGCTCGCATACAAGCCGGCGCTCGCCGAGGATACCGGCCTCGATCAGGTCGGCCGCGGCGACTATCTCGGCGGGGTCAAGGGCAAGAAGGTCATCTTCATCCCGATCGCGATGGGCTTCGACATCACCGAGTCGTGGGCGGCGATCTGGCGCAAGCAGGCGGCCGCGCTCGGCTATACCTTCGAGATCCGCGATCCGAACTGGAGCACCGACGCCGGCACCAAGGCGCTGACCGCCGCGATCGCCGAGAAGCCCGATCTCCTGATCATCCATAATCCCGACATTCAATCCTACGCGCGGCTCCTCAAGCGCGCGCAGGACGACGGCATCAAGGTGCTGCAGGTCAACATGCCGTCGGTGACGACCACCGATTCCTATGTCGGCGCCGACTGGGTCTCGCTCGGCGAAGAGGAAGCCAAAGCGCTGGTCGATCATTGCTCGACCGGCAAAGGGCCGTCGACCAAGATCGCCTTCGTGCAGGGCGTCGTGACCGGCGCCGCCAACATCTATCTCAAGCGCGGCATCACCAACGTGCTGTCGCAGCACCCCGAGATCAAGATCGTCTCCGATCAGGCGGCGAACTACGATCCGGCCAAGGCGCGCGCCATCATGGAGACGGTGCTGCAGCAGAATCCCGATCTCTGCGGCGCGGTCGGCGTCTGGGACAGCGCCGACGTCGGCATCGGCGCGGCGGTGGCGGCGGCCGGCAAGACCGGTCAGGTCTTCGTCGTGACCAGCGGCGCCGGCAACAAGAGCGCTTGCGACAACGTCGAGAAGGGCCTCTTGACCATGGACATCAGCTACAACTCGCCGCTGCAGGGCGACATCGCCGCCCAGCAGATCGCCGAGCTCCTGCAGAGCAAGGGCAAGGCGGGCGAGCGCAAGGTGTTCTACTACGGGCCGCTCACCAAGATCACCAAGGACACCGTCACCCCGCGCAATTGCTGGACGATGGACGACTTGAAGTAACGCAGCGACCGAGCCGCCGCGCGCATGCCGTGCGCGGCGGCTCTTTTTTGGAAACTCGGTTTCGCGTGACCGCCAGCACAAGCCAATTGCGCAGCATGGGACGGCGCGAACCAGATCTCCCGAACCAATCGGCGGGACACCTTTCATCGTGATCAACCGCGACGCCTTAATTCGCTTTCGCTACCGCTTCATCCCCGATCACGTCATCGGCGAGTTGCTGGCCAAACGCTGGATGGACAACGCCATTCCGTTCCTGGCGCTGATCGTCGTCCTGATCGTGTTCGGCCGCATCCTGCCGGACTTCTATTCGATTTCGAATCGTCACCGATCTCAGCCGGCAATTCGCCGAGACCGGCCTGGTCGTGCTCGGGCTGACGATCGTGATGCTGTCGGGCGGCATCGATCTGTCGGTCGGCTCGGTCTTCGGACTGGCCGTCCTGACCGCCTCGATCTGCATGAATGTCTGGGAACCTGGGCGTCGGCGTGACGCTACTCGCCTGTCTCGCGCTCGGCATCGTGTGCGGCGCCATCAACGGCATCCTGGTCGGCTATCTGCGGCTGCGTGCGTTCCTCACCACGCTGGTGACGCTGATCGTCTTCCGCTCGATCTACGAACTGGTGTTTCCCGGCTTCTCGACCGCCATCGTCGCCAACATTCCCGACTCGCCGATCTGGGAATTCATCGGCAACGGCACCGTCTTCGGCGTTCCCTTCAGCTTCCTCGTCACCGCGATTATCGCGGTGCTGTGGCATGTCGTGCTCTCGCGCATGCGGCCCGGCTGGCGGCTGATGGCGGTCGGCGGCGCGCGGCGCTCCGCGCACAATGCCGGCATCAGCGTGCGGCGCACGATCTGCAACGCCTACATCTGGTCGAGCGTGCTCTGCTGCCTCGCCGGGTTCTTCAATGCCGCGAGGCTCGGCAGCACCGGATCGGACACCGGCGTCGGCATGGAGATCACGGCGCTGACCGCCGTCGTGCTCGGCGGCAATTCGCTCGGCGGCGGGCGCGGCTCGGTCGCCAAAGCCGTGCTCGGCACCGTCATCGTTCTCATCCTCTCGAACGCGCTGATCGCGCTCGCGGTGCCCGGCCCAGTCAATTCGACCATCCTCGGGATCGTGCTGATCGCGGCGGTGTTCGTCGACGTGCGCTGGCTGAAGAACCGCCACAAGATTCTCAACAAGGTCTATGTCTCGCCGACCTATTTCGCGCCCCCTCCCCCGCCCTCGACCGCGCCGGATTCGGGCTCGCCCTACGCGCTGAACGACAAGCTGCGCTCGGTCGGCGCGGTCGGCTTGGGCATCATCGAAGGCGCCGAGGACATGATCCTCGACCGCGAGGACAACCTCTATTGCGGCAACCGCCATGGCGACATCATGCGGTTCTTCGGGCCGGATCACACCCGGCACGAAATCTTCGCCCATGTCGGCGGCCAGCCGCTCGGGCTCGCCTTCGACCCGCAAGGCAATCTCGACGTCTGCATCGGCGGCATGGGGCTTTATCAGATCACGCCGGACCGCAAGCTCAACAAGCTCTCGGACGAGACCAACCGCACATTATTCTCGGTGGTCGACGATTCCCGGCTGCGGCTCGCCGACGATCTCGACATCGCCCCCGACGGCCGCGTCTATTTCAGCGAAGCCACGATCCGCTTCGAGATGCATGAATGGCCGGTCGACGCGCTGGAGAGCCGCGGCAACGGCCGCATCATCTGCTACGACCCGAAGTCGGGTAAATCGCACACCGAAGTCTCGAACCTGATCTTCCCGAACGGCATTTGCATGCTGCCGGACGGCGAGTCGTTCTTCTTCGCCGAGACGTTCGGCTGCCGGGTCAGCCGCTATTGGTATGCCGGTCCGAACAAGGGCCGGCTCGACATCGTCATCGACAACATGCCGGGCTATCCGGACAACATCAATCGCGCCTCGGACGGCAATTACTGGCTGGCGATCGTCGGCATGCGCTCGCCGGCGCTCGATCTCGCGCTGCGCATGCCGGGCTTCCGCCGCCGCATGGCGCGGCGCATTGCGCCCGACGCCTGGATGTATCCCAACCTCAACACCGGCTGCGTGATCAAATTCAACGAGAAGGGCGAAGTGCTGGAGAGCCTGTGGGATCTCGGCGGCAAGAACCATCCGATGATCACCTCGATCCGCGAGCACAAGGGCATCCTCTATCTCGGCGGCATCTACAACAACCGCATCGGCACTTACAAAATTCCCGGCGCCGACCCGAACTGGTGCGCGCTCGATACCTATTGGGGGCGGAAGTGATCGGCGTGTTGCGGCGGGCGGTCGACAATTTTCTTGGGCGCGGCGAAGCCGCCGTCACCGTGCCCGTCATGGACGGGCCGCTCAAACCCAACCAGCTGCTCGAAGCCGCCGGACGCGTGCTGACCGCGCCGGAGATCGACAATCTCGCGGCGACGGCGGAAGGAATGCTCTACACCAGCGGCAACACGCTTGTCGGCATTCCCGGCGGCGAGATCGCGCGCTTTCCTTCCGTCATTACGTGCCTCGCGATGGACGCCGGCGGCGCGATGGCGATCGGCTTCGAGGACGGCGGCATCGAGATCCGCGGCGGCGCGCATAACGGCCGGCGCTTCGATCAAGTGAACGGCCAAAAGCTGAATTGCCCGACCGCGGCGCTTTTCCTCGATGCCAGTACGCTGATCGTCACCAACGGCTCGGCGCAGCATCGTCCGTCGCAATGGCGGCGCGATCTGATGACGCTCGGGCGGAGCGGCACGGTGTGGCGGCTTGATCTTTCGACCGGCAAGGCGCTGGCGCTGGCGAGCGGCATCGCCTGGCCGTGCGGCATCGCCGTTGCGCCCGACGGCCGCCTGTACATCTCCGAATCCTGGCGCCATCACGTGCTGCTCATCGACGCCGCGAAGGCGAGCCGGCCGGCGCTCGCGCTCACCGACCCGCCGGCCTATCCGGGGCGCATCGCGCCAGCGGCCAAGGGCGGCTATTGGCTGACCTTCTTCTCGGTGCGCAATCAGCTCGTCGAGTTCATCCTGCGCGAGAAGGACTATCGGCAGCGCATGATCAAGGACGTGCCGGAGCCGTTCTGGATGGCGCCGGCACTGGCAAGCCTCGGCAAGTTCGAAGAGCCGCTGCAAGGCAGCGGCCTCAAGCAGATGGGCATCCTCAAGCCGTGGGCGGCGACGCGCTCCTACGGACTCGTCGTGCGTTGCGACGACAGATGCAGCCGATCTTCAGCTATCACAGCCGCGCCGACGGGACGATCCACGGCATCACCTCGGTGTGCGAAGAGCGTTCCGATCTGTTGGTCGCCGCCAAAGGACCCGGCGTGCTGGTGCGGCTGTCCGGAGCCGCCGACAGACCGATGGGAACGAGCCCGTCATGAGCCCAATTCTCGAACTGCGCAAAGCCACCAAAGAGTTTCGCGGCGTGCCCGCGATCAAGGACATCGATTTCACCCTCGAGCCGGGCGAAATCCACGCCATCGTCGGCGAGAACGGCGCCGGCAAATCGACGCTGACCAAGGCGCTCGCCGGCGTGCACAAGCTCACCTCCGGCGAAATGCTGTTCGACGGCAAGCCGATGATGCTGTCGGCGCCATCCGAAGCCTTGGCGCTCGGCATCGCCATGGTGTTTCAGGAGACCATGCTGGTGCCGTCGATGACGGTCGCCCAGAACATCTATCTCGGCGACGAAAAGCTCTTCAACCGGCTGCGCGGCCTGTACAATCAGGCCCAGCAATTCCTCGCCGGGATGAATTTTCAGGTCAATCCGACCGCGCTTGTCTCCTCGCTCGGCGCGGCGCACAAGCAGATGGTCGAGATCGCCCGCGCCGTTCATCACAAGGCGCGCATCATCATCTTCGACGAGCCGACCGCCTCGCTGACGCCGGAGGAGAAAAACCACTTCTTCGGCCTGGTGCGGCGCCTGGTGAAACAGGGCGTCGCCGTCATCTTCATCAGTCACGCGCTCGAAGAAGCGCTGATGCTCGCCGACCGCATCACCGTGCTGCGCGACGGCGAGCTGGTGGTGACGGCGCCGGCGCGCGAATTCGATCGCGAGCGGCTGATCCAGGCGATGGTCGGCCGCAGCCTCAGCGCCACCCTGCACGGCGCCGCCCAGCGCGCGCCGCGGCCTTACGGCCGCCGGGTGCTGAGCGTGCAGAACCTCTCCAGCGGCAGCATGGTGCGCAACACGTCGTTCTCGGTCTATGCCGGGCAGATCTCCGGCATCTTCGGCCTGGTCGGCGCCGGCCGCACCGAGATGATGAAAGTCGTCGCCGGCGTGATCAAGCGCGACCTGTTCTACGGCGGCGACGTGCGGCTCGAGGGCAAGCAGGTGCGCTATCGGGTGCCGCGGCAAGCGGTGCGCGACGGCATCGTCTACGTGACCGAAGATCGCAAGGTCGAAGGTTTCTTCGAAACCATGTCGATTGCCGGCAACATCCAGACCGGCGACGAAGCAACCGGCGTCAACCCGCTCAAGATCGTGTCGATGGCGAAGGCCCGCACGCTGGCCAAGACCTGGATCGATGCCCTCTCGATCCGCGCCATCGACGGCAACGCGCGCATCATCGAGCTTTCCGGCGGCAACCAGCAGAAAGTCGTGATCGCCAAATCGCTGGTGCAAAAGCCGAAGCTGATCATTTTCGATGAGCCGACGCGCGGCGTCGATGTCGGCGCCATCGTCGAGATCCATCAGCTCATCAACCGGCTGGCCGACGAAGGCTTCGCCGTGGTGGTGATCTCATCCTATCTGCCGGAGATCATGGCGCTGTCGGATCGCATCCTGGTCGCGCGCCAGGGCAAGATCATCGAAGAGATGAGCATCGACGAAGCGACCGAACAGAAAATCATGTACGCCGCCGTGCACTAGAGCATGATCCGGAAATGTGGAAGCCGGTTTTCCGAAAGATCATGCTCCATCAAAGAAGTTAGCGCGATCCATGGCATCGACCTAACTCCGCTCATTCCCGCGACGGCGGGAATCCAAGTGAGAGCATTTCGCGCGCGGCGGATCTCCTGGCTCCCCGCATTCGCGGGGACGAGCGGAGGGAAAATGGCCGTCGGCCAAGGCGCGTCTGCGGTCCCTCGCTTCGCATCGAATCGCTTGGCGGACTAACTTCCAGGCCCTCGCGGGTCCGCCGAAGCGCGGCCGTGGCGGCTTCGGGCCAAGGTAAGCAAGGTGGCGGGCAACCCGCTCTTTGTGCCGGAGTGTTGCCGCTTCGCCACAGCTTTTGCGTGGGGAGCGGGTCCATGAAGGCGTTTTCAGTCGCGTTGGTGCTATCGCTTTCGCTGCTTGGCGCGAAGGGTGCGCTTGCGGCCGATCTTCCGCTGCCCGGTGGCGCTCCTATTCCGCCGAGCAGCTATTATCCGATTTCGCCGCCGGTGAATTGGGGCGGCGTCTATATCGGCCTCAACGGCGGCTATGGCCTCGGAAAGAGCAACTGGTCTAACTCGTTGGGGTCGACCGGCAATTTCCCGGTCAATGGAGGCGTTTTCGGCGGCACGCTCGGCGTCAATTACGCCGGCTTCGGCGATTGGGTGTTGCTCGGTTTCGAGGGCGACTTTGACTGGTCGGGCGCGAGCGGCAGTGGCGGTTGCTCTTTCCTAGACGCCGCGTTGCCAGGAGAAACGCCGGTACTGCCGCCCGGTTCGACTTGCCAAACCAAGATAGATTGGCTGAGCACCTTTAGATTGCGTGCTGGCTACACTTGGTCCCACTTCCTCTTTTACGCGACCGCAGGCGGCGCCGTGGGCGACTTCCGGATCAGCTCGCAACCCTCGGGCTTTGGCCACAATCCAACGTCGCCGCTCGGCTGGGCGGCAGGCGCCGGCGTCGAGTACCTCTTCAATGACGCGATCAGCGTCAAACTCGAATATCTCTACGTCAATTTGGGCACAGTTAGCTGTCCTACTGTTTCAAATATAGTCGCCAGCCCGGGTATCCTCTGCAGTGCCGATCAACAGTCCTCTTCTGGCAAAGTGTCTTTCACTGAAAACCTGATCCGCGCGGGCGTCAATTACAAGTTCAGCTGGTGATCTGCGGACGGAGCGAGCGGCGGCTGATTCGCCGCGCGCCCTGAATTCATGCGCGATGCCTAAAGAGCACTGGCGATCGCGGGATTATCGCGCAAGGTAGCCGCCATCGACGGGCAGGCTGATGCCCGTCACATAAGAAGCGTCGTCCGACGCAAGCCACAGGACGGCGTGCGCGACTTCTGCGGGCCGTCCGATACGGCCCAGTGGTACGGCGGCCATCAGCTTCTTCTGATTCTCTGCCATTTGCTCCTTGTCGTCGCTGCGCCCGATGAAGCCCGGCAGCATCGGCGTATCGATCGGTCCGGGGCAGACGACATTGACCCGCACGCGATCGGCGGCGAAGCGTTGCGCCAGCGACTTGGTCAAACCGACGACGGCGAACTTGCCGGCCGAATAAACCGGGCTGAACATCGATCCAACCAGGCCGGACACTGAGGCGGTGAAAACCAGCGAACCGCCGCCGCGGCGCCGCATGTGCTGCACGACCTCACCGGCCGCGAACACGGCCGAGGTGACGTTGAGCGCCATCGCTTTCTCGTATTCGGCCGGTTCGAGCCCTTCGACCGCCGCGGGTCCGGGCGTGCCGGCATGCGCCCACATCACATCGATGCCGCCGAGCGCCGCCGCCGCCTCGGCGACGCTCTGGCGCACGCCGTCGACGGTCGAAAGGTCGCTGACGATCGGAATGACCTTGCCGCCCTTGGCATTCGCATCGCTGACCACGGCCTTCAACGCCGTGGGATTGATATCGACGGCGGCAACGGTCGCGCCCTCGCGCGCGAACAATTCAACGCCCGCGCGCCCCATGCCGGACGCCGCTGCCGTGATCACCGCCAATTTGTCCTTTAAACGCATTCCTCCCTCTCCCCTTACTTCTCAGTTACGCCCGTTCTTTCACGCGAAAGAATTGGCTGATCGGATTGGCCGCGTCGGGCAAAGCAGCGTGGCGCTTGACGGCGCGGCGGATAGTGTCGGCAACAAGCTCGAGCCGATCGAGCATGCGAAACATCGGTCCGGCGACCACTACCGACAGCCGGCGGTCGCCGACCGGCAACGGCAAGGCGACGCCCGCGAGATCCGGGCTGAAGTCGGCGAGACTCTGGTGGTAGCCGCGTTCGGCCGACCGCCGAAGCTCGGCTTCGACGGCGTCGATGCTGATCGGCGTGGTCGGGCTCCACTGGCGGAATTCGATCCGGCGATAGAGCGCAAAGCGTTCTTCGCGGGTGTATTGCGCAAGCAGCGCGCGCCCGGTCGAGGTCGCATGGATCGGCAGGCGATGCCCAACTTGGGCGAAGTAGCGCACGGCCGCGGGCGATTCCTGCACGTCGACGAAGATCGCATTGATGCCGGCCGGCGCGCCGATCGCCGCCGTCTCGCCGGTCTCCGCCGACAATTCGCCGACCAGCGCGGGGACAAATTCCGGCAGCGGTTCGGCCGCGGCCACGTGCTGCGCGACCGAAAACCAGCGCGGGCTCGGGTAATAGCCGGAACGCGGGCGCGGCTCGTACAGATAGCCACGGTCCACCAGGGTCTGAATGAGGTTGAACGTGCTGGAACGCGGCCAGCCGAGCGAATTGGCGATTTCCGATTGCGTCGCCGGCTCCTTGCGGCGCACGAAGAACTCGAGCAGATCGAGGACGTTGGCTGCCTGGCGGACGATCATGCCGACCGTCCGCGGTTGGCGCGCGCAAGTCCGTCGCGGAATTCCGGCGCCGCGATTGCGATCATGCGCCGCGCGCGTTCTTCAAGATCGCATCCGCGCAACGCGGCGACGCCCCATTCGGTGATTATCATGTCGGCGGCGTCATGCTCGACACTGACCGTCGCGACATCGGCCACGATGCGGCTTTGTCCAGAGCGAGCGGCTGCCGGCAACGCGATGATGGCGCGGCCGTCTTCGGCAGCGTCGGCGCCGGCGATGAAATCGGGCAAGCCGCCGAGGCCGCCGAGATAGCTTCTGTCAGCGGTCTCGCTATTGATGCGGCCAGCGAGGTCGACTTCGATGGCCGAGTTGATCGCGACAAAATTCTTGATGCGCCGAAGTATCGACAGCCCGTGCGTATAGCTCGGTGGGGCGACGCGAATGGCCGGATTGTCGTGCGCATAAGCGCGCAGACGCGACGTTCCAAACAAGATGTTGGCGACCGTGACCCCACGATCGAATGCCTTGGACCCGTTGGTGACGGCGCCGCACTCGATGAGATCGAGCCCACGTTCGGTCATCAGACCGGAATGGATGCCAAGATCGCGATGCTGCGTAAGCCCGGCCAATATCGCGTCCGGAACGGCGCCGACGCCGAATTGCAAGATGGCGCCGTTCGGCACCAAGCCGGCGACGTGTTCGGCAATCCGTCTTTCCGTTTCGCTGAGTGGCGACGACGCAATATCGGGCGGCGGATATGCCGCCTGCACGCAAAGGTGCAGCGGAAAATCCGCCGGCACTTCGGCGCCGTGCGTCCATGGCACGTCGGGATTGATCTCGGCGACGACAGTGCGCGCCTGCCGCGCCGCGGCGACCAGGTAATCGTTGGCAAGACCGAAACTCAGAGGCCGGCCGGGCAACGGCGCCGCCAGCTGGATGAGCACCACGTCGGCCTTCTGCGCGCCGCTCGCGAACGCCTCGGCGAGTGCGCCGTAGGGTTGGCGGACAATGTCGAGGCGGCCGTTCCGCGACAGTGAGGCGGCACGCCCGATCGCGCCATACGATGAAAAGCGAATCCCTGTGGTTTTTTCGACCGCGAACGTGTCCGAGTGAAGCGGCCCGAGGAAGATTTCGAACGGCCCGATCCGATCTTTCTGAGCGACAAGCTGTCGCGTCAGCGTCAGCGGTTCGGCGGCGCCCTGCCCGACCAGCACGCGATCGCCGGGCCGGACGATGGCCGCAAAATCGACGGAGCCGATGTCCCGTTCGAGGCGCGCTATGGCTGCCGCCGCTTGCATGAAGCCTCAATAGGATTTCGGCAGGCCGAGCACTTTCTCGGCGATGAAGCTCAAGATCAGTTCGCGACTGACCGGCGCGATGCGCGGAATCATGATCTCGCGCAGATAGCGCTCGACGTGAAATTCCTTGGCGTAACCGAAGCCGCCGTGGGTCATGACCGCCTGCTGGCAGGCTTCGAAGCCGGCCTCGCCCGCGAGATATTTGGCGGCGTTCGCTCCGGCGCCTGCCGGCATGCCCTGGTCGTATTGCCAGGCCGCCGAAAGGGTCATCAGCCAGGCGGCTTCCAGCTCCATCCAGTTCTTGGCGAGCGGATGCTGGATTGCCTGGTTCTGCCCGATCGGACGATTGAACACGATGCGCTCGCGCGCGTAAGCCGCCGCGCGCTCGAGCGCCAGCATGCCGAGTCCGACCGCCTCGGCCGCGATCAGGATGCGCTCGGGATTCATACCGTGCAGGATGTATTCGAACCCACGGCCCTCCTCGCCGATGCGATCGGCAACCGGAATTTCGAAACTCTCTATGAACAGCTCGTTCGAATCGACGGCCTTGCGCCCCATCTTTTCAATCTCGTGCACCTTGATGCGGCTGCGATCGAGATCGGTGTAGAACAGGCTCAAGCCCTCGGTCGGACGCTTCACCTCTTCCAGCGGCGTGGTGCGCGCCAGCAGCAGGATCTTGTCGGCGACCTGCGCGGTCGAGATCCACACCTTGGTGCCGTCGACGACATAACGATCGCCCTTACGGACGGCGCGCGTTTTGAGTTGCGTCGTGTTGAGCCCGGTGTTCGGTTCGGTGACCGCGAAGCAGGCCTTTTCGCGTCCTTCGATCGTGCCCGGCAGCATGCGCCGCTTCTGCTCTTCGGTACCGAACACGACGACTGGATTGAGACCGAAGACATTGATGTGGACCGCCGAGGCGCCCGACATGCCGGCGCCGGACTCCGCGATGGTCCGCATCATGATTGCGGCCTCGGTGACGCCGAGGCCCGAGCCGCCATACTCCTCGGGGATACAAATGCCGAGCCAGCCCTCGGCGGCGAACGCCGCATGGAAATCGTGCGGAAAGCCGCCCTCACGATCGCGCTTCAGCCAATAGGCATCATCGAAGCGGCGGCAGATGGCCAATACCGCATCGCGGATCGCTTGCTGTTCGGAGCTGAGAGCGAAATCCATCAGACAAGATCCGAGTTTGCCGGCGCCGCCGCCGCGACTTGCGGGCCGTGAACGATGCCGCGCGCGAACAAGTCTTCGATCGATTGTTCGGCGAGCCCCAGTTCTTGCAGGATCTCGCGGCTGTGCTCGCCGAGCGTCGGCGCCGGGCTGGGGCTTTCCGTTTTGCTGTCGCTCCACGTGCTCGGCGTCCGCATCGATTTGATCTTGCCTTCGGTCGGATGCTCGACCTCTGAGAAGAAACCGATGGCGCCGAGATGCGGATCGGCGATGAGATCCTCGATGGTGCGAAGCGGAGTGTAGGGAATGTCAGCCTCTTCCAGGATGCGCATCCATTCCGCGGTCGTGCGCGTGACAAAGATCTCGGCGACTTCCGCGTAGATTTCGCGGATGTGGCGGATGCGGCTTGCATGATCGCGAAAGCGATCGTCCTGCATGTCGGGCCGCCCGATCGCCTGAAAGAAACTGCGCCACTGTTTGTCGTTATAGATCAGCGCGCAGAGGTAACCGTCCTTGGTGCGGTACGGGCGGCGCTCGGGAGCAAGCAGGCGTGCATAGCCGCCATGGTCGAGTGGCGGATCGAAAGTCAGCCCGCCGAGATGATCGATAAGGACGAAATTCGCCATCGTCTCGAACATCGGCACGTCGATGCGCTGCCCGCGGCCGGTGACGGCGCGATGGCGCAGCGCCGCGAGAATGGCGTTGACGGCGAACAGACCGACGATGCGGTCGGCGATCGTCAGCGGCACGTAACGCGGCGACCCATCGCCAGCTTTGGCGAGCAGCGTCGGAACGCCACAAGCGCCTTGGATCAAATCGTCGTAGGCCGGCCGCGCCGCGTAAGGGCCGTCCTGCCCGTAGCCGAACACGCCGGCATAAATGATCGCCGGATTGCTGCCGGCGACGTCCTCGTAGGCAAGGCCGAGACGCGCCATCGCTTGCGGCCGCACATTATAGATGAACACGTCGGCATCCGCCGCCAATCGCAACAACACGTCGCGGCCGGCCGGCTGCTTGAGATCGAGCGCGATGCTCCGCTTGTTGCGGTTCACATTGAGGAACATCGGCCCCATTCCGGGATGCCGGCCCGGACCGATCTGGCGCACGATGTCGCCTTCGAGAGGCTCGACTTTGACAATGTCCGCGCCCAGGTCGCCGAGCTGCAGGGTCGCGTAGGGACCCATCAGCACAGTCGTCATATCCAGGACGCGTAGACCACTGAGTGGGCCCACCCCGCTTATCCTCCCCCTGACGCGTTATCCGCTAGTTCATATACTGGATATAGAAATTCACATATTGGAACAAGTCAAGGCGCTGATTTGCCGTCAGAATGGAGCGTTGGATTTAAGGCGTGAATCCCGGCACGCCCAGCATTGGCTTGTCAGCCATTCACAGCGTTGGGTTCCTGGTTCAGCGCGTCCGCCCATGGCGACGATCCGGTGGTCTCTAGGCGCGCACTGTCACTTACCGCCCTGACGTCGCTTGCGCGCTCTGCGGCGGCGAAGCTTGCGCTTGCGGATGCAAGCCGTGCAGTGGCAACCGCCGTTCTCCACGAAGTATTGGAGATACTCCTCACCGTAAGAGTAGGTGATCTCCTCGCCCGGCTCGATACGGCGGTCGGCGACGATGACGATGCCGCCGTTGCGGCCGACCGGCCTCGCATTCGGCTTGCAGGAATGATTGATGTATCGCGCCACATTCCACCGGGGCGAGCCGTCGATGGCCCACCGCTTGTTGAGCGTGAACAGATAGCGTGCGCCGCGCGCCTCGCGCCGGTCGGCCTCCTCGGTGGTGATGCGGCGGCCGCGGTAGGTTGCGATATAGCCCCCGCGTTTGATCGGCTTTGTGGCAAAAAGGCCCAGTCCGGTTACGGCACGGCCAATCCGAAAGATTCGCGCAGACATATTTTGCGAATACCCTCAAATCGTGCGGATGTCATGAGCCTGCGTTGAATTGCAAACAACACTTCACCTGCGCAAAAGATCGGCAATCACCGCCTGCGCCGCATTGTGACCGGGCGCCCCCGTGACACCGCCGCCGGGATGCGCTCCCGAACCGCACAGATAAAGCCCCGGGACCGGCATGCGGTAATCGGCAAATCCCAGCATCGGGCGGGCCGAGAAAAGCTGGTCGAGCGTCATGGCTCCATGGAAGATGTCGCCTCTGGGCAAGCCGAACATGCGCTCGAGATCGAAGGGCGAGAGGCTTTGCCGCGCGATCACGCTTTGCCGGAAACCCGGCGCATACGCTTCGACCGTGTCGATCATCAAATCGGCAACCGTTTCGCGATGCGCGTCCCATGTCGTGCCGTCGGTGAATTCCGGCGCGACGTGCTGACAGAAGAGGCTCGCGACATGGGCGCCCGGCGGCGCGAGGCTGTCGTCCAGCGTCGAGGGAATGACCATCTCGACGATCGGCTTTCGGCTGCAGCCGGAACTGATGCAATCGCGATAGGCTTGATCCATGTAGGCCAAGCTCGGCGCCAAGATGATGCCGGCCGTGTGATGATCGCCGATGCCGGGGAGAGCGGAAAACTCGGGCAGCTTCGAAAGCGCGACGTTGATGCGGAACGTGCCGGAGCCGGCTTTCCACGCCTTCATTCGTTTGGCCGTCACTGCCGGCACCGCATCCTGCGGCACCAACTGCTGGAACAACATCTGTGGATCGACATTGGCGATAACGGCGCGCGCTCTGACGGCCGTGCCGTCCTTCAGCACGACCCCCGCGGCGCGGTTCCCCTCGATAAGAACTTCGCGCACCTCGGACCCGACATCGATACGAACGCCATGTTCGCCGGCGGCGCGTGCCATGGCCTGCGTGATCGCACCCATGCCACCGATGGCGTGTCCCCACACGCCAGGCTTGCCATTCACCTCGCCGAACACGTGGTGCAGCAGCACATGCGCTGAACCCGCGCTGTAGGGGCTTGCGAGATTACCGACCACCGCATCGAAGCCGAGCACTGCCTTGATCGGATCGGACTCGAACCACGAGTCGAGCATGTCACCCGCGGATCGGAGTAGGAGCCGAAACGCCGCCGCCAGACTGTCGTTCTGCCAAAGCCTCTTGCCGATCGCCGCGAACTCGCCCAGCCCGCGCAGAGTTCGGCTGAGATCGCCCAAAACGAAATTGGGCGGCGCAGCAAGCGCGAGGCTGCGGAGGGTTTCGGCCAGACGGCCGATCTCCGCCTGATAGGCGGGATAGCGCGCCGCATCCCTGGCGCTGAATTTAGCGATTTCACCATCGGTGCGGCCCTCGCCGGTGAGCAGATAACGCTCATCCGGAAGCGGCAGAAAATTTTGCGCGCGGCGCTCGACGAGGCGCAATCCGTGCGCGGGCAGTTTCAGGTCCTTGATGACCTTGGGCAGCAACAAGCTGACGGTGTATGAGGCGATCGAGTTGCGAAAGCCCGGGTGGAATTCTTCCGTCACGCAGGCGCCGCCAACCACGGCACGCCGCTCAAAGACGCGGACGCGCAATCCGGCCATCCCCAAGTAAGCCGCACAAGTGAGGCCATTGTGGCCACCGCCAATGATGATTGCGTCGAGATCAGACATCGCTGCGTGTTGCCAGAGTCAACAGAGCCACGCGATAGCACAGATCGCGGCGCAACCGCATTCCCGATTTTGCTTTGAGGGGCCGGTTGAGGCCGATGGCTAGCCTACGTCATCGCTTCAAAAATTGCGCCAGCATGCCGCGAGCGTCGGTGCCGCGGGCCGCACGCCATTCGGCATCGTACAGGTCGCGACCGAAGATCGTCGACAACGTGTAGCCGTTCGAGAGATGAAATTGCGTCAGCGCAACCATCAGAACGTAGAGCCGCAGCGCGTCAAGCCCTGGCGGCAATTGCCCGGCTTGCGCGCCGCGCGCGATGAAGCGCTCGATCATGCTCAGTACCGGCGATGACATTTCCGGAATGCGCGAGGATTTACGCATGTATTTCGCCTTCAGCATGTTCTCGGCCGAAAGCAGCCGGACCAGATGGCGATTGTGCTCGAAATAGTCGAACAGAAAATCGAACAACCGCAGCAAACCCTCGCGCGGATCAAGATGCCCGACATCGATCTCAAGCTCCCGCCGGCGCAGGCCTCCCAGCGCCTCTTCGAGCACCGCGACATAGAGCTGCGACTTGCTGCCGAAGTAATGGTAGAGCATGCGCGGATTGCTGCGCGCCTTGTTGACGATGCGGCTGACGCGGGCGCCAGCAAAGCCATGAGTGACGAACTCTTTCGTAGCGGCGCGCAGGATCTGCTCGCGGCTCTCAGCCGGCTTGCGGCGCGGGCGGCGCGGCTTTTTCGGTTGCTCGCGAGGACGCGTCAGATCCTCGGCTTCGCGATAGGTCATCTCGATACTGTCCTCGCCGCTGAACCAGCGAGCGTTCTCGTCAGAGCTAGGAGCGATCGGTCGCTGCCGGGCGCTCCTAGGATCGAAACGCCCACAGGGCAGCCTCGCCAAAAGCCGAGCGGCAGCGCGGCCTGCGGCGCGCCGCAATGTCCCGCGATGGACGTGAGCGTCAGCGCCCGCCGATAGAAATCGCCGATGACGCTTGCCGGCGCATCGCGCAGCAACGCGACGCACGGCGTCGTCGGAATAACGAGCGCGGCGTCGGGCGGCAAAAGCGCCGCGAAGCGCGCGCGGATCGCGGCGCGAACTGGCACAAAATCCGCGACCTCAGCCGGCGTTATGCGCGCGGCACCGGCGAAACGCTCGGCAATGTCGGCGGCGAAACGCGGCTGATGACGCGCGATCCACGGCCCGAGGCTTTGCCAGATCTCCGCGCCTTGCAAGATGCCGTAGCAATCGAGATAGCGGGCTTGGTCGCCGCCGAAGACGATTGTCTCGCCATTGATAGTCCAGTTCGCGATTCTTGTTTCCAGCTCTTGCGCGAGCGGAGCGTCGGCCATCGCAAACGCATCGCGCGCGAGCAGAAGTTTGGTGATCGGCGTGGTGCTGCCTTGCGGCAGCAGAGCGGCGCCAACCTGCGCCAGCAATTCGGCGTCGCGTGCGAACCATCCGACCGTGTCGTAGGACGGCGCGAACGGCACGACGCCATCGAGCGAAAGCGCTCCGTGGCTCGGACGGAAACCGGACAGACCCAAAAAATTCGCCGGCACGCGCACCGAGCCGCCGGTATCGGTGCCGAGCGCAAAATCGGCCTGTGAGGCAGCGACCGCAACAGCCGATCCGCTCGATGAACCGCCGGGCAGACGATCCGGGCAGATTGGATTGATCAGATCGGGGTAATGGACGTTGCGACCTTCCAGACTGAAAGCAAGCTCGTCGGTCACCGTCTTGCCGATAAGCGTAGCGCCAGCAGCGAGCGCTTGTTCAACAACAGGAGCCGAGACGACCGCCGGTGCTTGCTGCGCAAGCCAGCCGGGATTGCCCCCTCCCGTGCGCGTACCCGCCACATCGATCAAGTCCTTGACCGCAAACGTGCAGCCTTCGAGCACGCCGCGCCCGGTTCGCTTCCCGCCGGCCGTGACCATGCCGAACGAACGCACCGAAATCGCGTGCGCTCACGTCGCGCGGTTCTGACTGCACATGTGGGCGGGCCTGCTCCATGCGGCGATCCTTACCGGGAGGCGGCCAAGGAAAGCGCTTTGATGATAGCCGCGGAACCGGTGACGAAGCCGAAGCACTTCTTGACGTTCCAGATCGTCGCCTCGGTGCAGAAATCGGGCGATGTCGTCGCGCAACAATCGTCGACCATGATGCAGCCGTAGCCGAGGAAATTCGCGTCGGTCAGCGAGTGCAGCACGCATTGATCGGTGTTCACGCCGGCAAATAGGATCGACTTGATGCCGAGATTACGCAGGATGCTGTCGAGCGGCGTGTCCCAGAATCCGCTGATGCGATACTTGTCGACCCTGATGTCGTTCGGCCCTTGCTCGAGCTCGTCGACGACGGCGGCCGCCCAGGAGTCTTTCTCCAGCACATGCGCGCCGCTCCCCGGCAGCGGATCGCCGAGACCGACGCCGGTGCCGTGCGGTTTGTAGAGATGGATCTGGTTCGGCGGCATGTTGGCGAGGTCTGGCCTGTTGCCCCAATTGACCCAGATCACCGGCACGCCGGCGCTGCGCAGCACCGGCAACAGCCGCTGCAGCGGTGCGATCGGCGCGCGATCCGGTGCGTAGTCGACGCCGAGATGATCGACCCAGCCGCCCTTGGCGCAAAAGTCATTTTGCATGTCGATGACGATGATCGCCGTGCGGCGCAGATCGACCGTCACGTTCTGCGGCGCGCAGCTGATGGTCGCCGGCATAGGCGACGGTGCCGGCATGGCCATGTCAACCGCCTCTTGCGAGGCGTACCACACATATTGCGAGCCAAAACCCAAGACACAGCCGGATTGCCGCGGTTCTGCACGTTTTTCGACTGCGGACATGGTCGTCCTCCCTTTGCTCGGCCGCCCGGCACGGGCGGCGAGGGCGGCACCATGCTCATTGCAAGTTCGCTGCCAGCAAAGCCGCCGCAAAAAGCCGCACAAAATCCGGCCTGCCAATCGTGTGGCAGGGACTAACTGCCAAAAGTTGCTGCAGATTTTGCGTAACTAGTAAGCATATACTTATCTTCGCGATATCGGCTTCTGAGAATTGTCTAATCTGATCAATGTGTTGATGGCATGGCATA
This sequence comes from uncultured Alphaproteobacteria bacterium, assembly GCA_963720115.1. Classification (GTDB taxonomy): domain Bacteria; phylum Pseudomonadota; class Alphaproteobacteria; order Rhizobiales; family Xanthobacteraceae; genus BOG-931. Next base: position 285,292 of record CAVREN010000102.1, on the reverse strand, counting down.
TCGCTTGCACCGCTGATCTTGCGTGGCGCAGTCACGTCCACAGCGGAGGAGCTATTCCATGTTTTCCCGACGTTCCGTTCTTGCAGGTGCCTCGCTTGCGATGGCGCTCGCCGTAACCCTGGCTATTCCGCACGGCGCGCGCGCCGCGGATCCGCTCAAGGTCGGCATCCTCATTCCAGGCTCGAAATCGGACAAAGGCTGGATGGAATCCGGTTACGACGGCCTGGTCGCCGCGCAGAAGAAGTACGGCGACAAGATCAAGGTCCAGATGATCGAGAACATCAACTATGCCGACATGGACCAAGCGCTGACCAACCTCGCCTCCAAGAACGATCTTGTGATCGGCGTCGGCGGCCAGACTCAAGCGTCCGTCTACAAGATCGCCAAGCGCTTTCCCAAGGTGAAGTTCTCGATTGTGGGCGGCAATGAAGGCGAGTCGCTGCCGAATGTCGCCGGCTATGACGTTAAGCAGGCCGAAATCGCCTTTGTAGCGGGCGCCGCGGCCGCGATGCTGTCGAAGAACGGCGCGGTCAGCTACGTCGGCGGGCTCGAGATTCCCTCCATCGTCAATGCCGGCAAGGAGTTCGGCAACGGCGCCAAATACATCAACGCCAACATCAAATATTTCGAAAACTATACCGGCGACTTCGACGACGTGGCGAAGTCGAAAGAGGCGACGCTCGCGGCGATCGCACAGGGCGCCGACGTCCACTATCACATTCTCAATCTCGGCCTGCGCGGCATGGAGCAGGCGGCGAAAGACAAGGGCACGCACATCATCGGCAGCTACACCGATCGTTGCGGCAGCGACCCGCTTTACGTCGCTTATTCGATCACCGGCGTCGGCTTCCAGGTGGAATACGCAATTGATCAGGCGGTCTCCGGCAGCTGGAAGCCGGGCTACAAGGAGTTCGGCCTGCAAATGGGCCCGCAAGCTTCCGACATGATCATCTGCGGCGGCACGCCGGAGCAAAAAGCAAAGCTTGACGCGATCAAGAAGGACATCCTGTCCGGCAAGATCAAAGTCCTCAAAGGCTAAAGCTCACACCATCGCTGCTGCACTGTAGCCGCCGTGAAGGCTCTCGCGCGAACCTCGACTGAACCGCTTTTGGCGCTGCAGGGCGTCACCAAGCGGTTCGGTTCTTTGCTGGCGCTTTCTGACGCCTCGGTCGACATCATGCCGGGCGAGGTGCATTGCATTCTCGGCGAGAATGGCGCCGGCAAATCGACCCTGTGCAATCTGATCTTCGGCGTGCATCTGCCGGATCAGGGCACCATGCGCTTCGACGGGCGGTCGTATCACCCGGCCAGCCCGGCGGATGCTCTCACCAGCGGCATCGCCATGGTGCACCAGCATTTCAGTCTGGTGCACGACATGACCGTGGTCGACAACGTCATCCTCGGTCAGCAACGCGGGTTTGTGAATACGCGTGCGTGGTCACAGCGGCTCGAGCGCCTCGCCAACGACTACGGCTTCGCGCTCGACCCGAATGCCAAGATCGAAGATCTTTCGGTCGGCGAGCGACAGCGGGTCGAAATCGTCAAATGCCTGATCCGCGAGCCGCGCCTGTTCCTGCTCGACGAGCCGACGGCGGTGTTGCTGCCGGACGAGATCGGCGCGCTCTTGGATATTTGCCGGCGCGTCGCTGAAAATGGCTGCGCCGTGGTGCTGGTCACGCACAAGCTCGCCGAGATCAAGAAGGCGGCGGATCGCGTGACGGTCTTGCGTGGCGGCCGCGTGGTCGCCCGTTCCGATCACCCCGCCGAGGAAATCGACGCGCTCGTGCGGGCCATGATCCAGGGCGATCTGAAGTCGTTGGATAAATCCGCGGCATCTATGCTCGGCATGGAGAATAGCGGCGCCGAGCGTGCCAAACAGGCGCCCACCGCCGAAACACCGCCGCAAGAAGCGGTCCAAATCGACGGGCTGACGGTGGTCGACGGGCAAGGCGTGACCCGGCTCGACAATTTCACTTTGTCGATCGGACCGGGCGAAATCGTCGGCGTTGCCGGCGTCGAAGGCAATGGGCAGAGCGAGCTTGCCGCAGTGATCTCGGGCATGGCGAAGCCGAGCGGCGGCCACGTATATCTCGGAGACGCTGAAACCACGGATTTGAGCCCGAAGGAACTTACCGCTGCGGGCATTGGCGTGGTGCCGGAAGACCGGCACAGCGTTGGCTGCGTGCTTGAGATGAGCGTTGCCGAGAATATGTTTCTCAACCGGCTCGAGGGTTTCACTTCTTTCGGGTTTCTGCGGCGCAGGGAGCTTATTCAGGCGGCGCTCGCACTGATGGCGCGCTTCGATTTGCGCGCCGCGAGTCCCGAGGTGGCGTTTTCCGCGCTGTCTGGCGGCAATCAACAGAAGGCCGTGTTGGCGCGCGAGATCACGCTGCCCAATCTTTCGTTCCTCTTGGCCGCGCAGCCGACGCGCGGTCTCGATGTCGGAGCGGTCGCTGCCGTCTATGGCCATATCCGCGCGGCCTGCGCGCAGGGCGCTGCGGTACTGCTGATCTCATCCGAACTCGACGAACTGATCGCCGTGGCGGACCGCATCGTCGTGCTCTACCGCGGGCGCATCATGGGCAACTGTGCTGCGGAGCCGAGCGAGCGCGAGCGGATCGGCGCCATGATGGCGGGGCACGCGCAATGACCGATGCGGCTATCAGCGCGAGCGTGACCAAAAGCCTGCGCGGGGTGCTGCGCCCTTCGATCGTTATTTCCGTGGCGGCCGTGCTGGCGGCAGCGTTGGTCGGCTTGGTGCTGATCTTTGCTCTTGGCGTCTCGGTGTCGGAGGCGGTCGCAGCCTTCATCGACGGAACGCTCGGCACGCCCTATGCCATCGCGGCCTCCGTCAATCGCAGCATCGCGTTTGCGCTGGTGGGCATCGGTTTTGTCATCGCCAACCGCGCCAATCTGGTGAATGTCGGCGGCGAGGGCCAGATCGCCGTGGGCGGAATCGCCGCCACCGCAGTCGCGCTTTACGGCCATGTCGATGGCCTGCCGGCCGGACTTCTCATTCATCGTTCCGTTGCTCGCCGCAATATTCGCCGGAATGTTGTGGGGATCGATCGCCGGTATCCTCAAGATCAAGGCCGGCACTAACGAAGTCATCAGCACGCTGCTGTTATCCTTCATCGCGGTCTGGCTGCTGTACTGGTGCGTTCAGTCGCCGCAATTGCTGCGCAAGCCGATGACCAGCTCGGCGACGTTGCCGGAATCGCTGGAAATTCCGGAAGCAACCAAGCTGCCGCTTCTGACCGGCGACTTTTCCTTTCCGCTGCATATCGGTCTGCCGATCACGGTCGTGATCGCGATCGCGGCCGGAATCGTGCTGGCGAAGACACTATTCGGACTGCAATTGCGCGCCGTCGGCTTTAACCCGGTCGCCGCCAGCCGCGCCGGCATTTCCTATGCGCGCATGGTGATGATTTCGCTTGCCACGGCGGGCGCGCTCGGCGGCCTTGCCGGCGGCTTCATGCTGCTCGGCGAGCAATATGTGCTGAAGGACGGCTTCTCCTCCGGCTACGGCTTTGACGGCCTCGTCGCCGGCTTGTTGGCGCGCGGCTCGGTGGTCGGCGTCATCGCCGCCGCTTTGCTGTTCGGCTTTCTTCGTTCCGGCGGCATCAACATGGAGATGGTGGCCGGCGTGCCGACGGCGCTGGTGATGGTGATCCAGGGCCTCATCGTGGTGACGCTAGCGGGCGCCGCTTTTTTCATGGGGCGGCGCGTATGACCTGGGAACTGTTCGCGGTCTTCGTCGGTTCGTCGCTGCGCCTTGCGGTGCCCCTCCTTCTTGCCGGCACTGGCGAACTGGTCAGCGAGCGCGCCGGCGTTCTCAACATGAGCATCGAGGGCATGATGTTGACCGGCGCCTTTGCCGCCGCTGTCGGCGCCTGGGCGACCGGCAGCCCGGTGCTCGCCTTGTTGATCTGCATCGTCGCAGTGTTGCCGGTGGCGCTGCTGCAAGCGTTTCTCAGCAATACTCTGCGCGCCAATCAGATCGTCACCGGCATCGGCATCAATATCCTGGTGCTGGGCGCGACCACGCTGGCCTACCGGGAAATTTTCGGCGCGCGCTCGCGCGAGCAAATCCCCGGCTTGGAGAAATGGAGCCCGCCGCTTCTTGGCGACATTCCGGCCTTCGGCGAAGCCGTATTTCAACAGGTGTGGCTTCTGTATGCCGGGATGGCGATCATTGTGCTGACTGCCCTGGTGCTACGTTACACCTCCATCGGCATCGTCATTCATGCGGCCGGCGCCGAGCCACGCGCCGTGGACAAATCGGGAATTTCCGTCACTTGGGTCCGCTATCTTGGCGTCATGTTCGCAGGATTCATGTCGGCGCTCGCGGGCGCGTTCCTGTCGATCGGCGATATCCACACCTTCACCGAAGGCATGACGCGGGGCGCTGGCTATCTCGCCATCGCGGCCGTCATTTTCGGAAAATGGACGCTCAGCGGCACGGTCCTGGCGTGTTTGTTATTTGGCGCAGCGACGGCCTTGCAGTTTCAGCTCCCGACCCTCGGAGTCGACGTGCCGAACGCGCTTCTTATCATGTTGCCCTACCTGCTGGCGTTGCTCGCGGTCGGTGGACTGGCCGGACGGCAAACAGCGCCGCGCGCGCTTGGCGAGCCCTATTTGCGCCGATGATGGATGGTGCCGCTGAGCAGCCACATTCACTCAGCCGCGCATCGACTGGCGACGCACTGCGACAATTTCTGCGAGGATGGAGATCGCGATCTCATCGGGCGTGATGGCGCCGAGATCGAGGCCGGCGGGCGCTTTGAGCTTCGCGAGGCGCTCGGCGGAAACGCCGCGCTGCGACAGCGCCGCCTTCAGCGCTTCGGCTTTCTTGCGGCTGCCGACGAACGCCACATAGGCTGAATCGATGGCAAGCGCGGCAAGCAACGCCGCTTCGTCGCCGCGCCCTTGCGTGGACACGACCACATAGCGCGCACCGGCCTCCACCACCGGCAGCGCATAGCCTTCGACGCGGCGGTCCGCCTGCACGAAGGCGGCCTGATCGGCCGCGGGTGCACAAACCGTCACGGCAAAGCCGCTGCGCCCGGCGAGATCGGCGACCGCCACGGCCACCGGGCTCGAGCCGCAGACGATCACTTGCGGGCGCGGCAGCACGGGCTCGATGAAGATGTCCATCGTGCCTTGGCTAGGGCACATGTTCTTGGCGAAGCGAATGCCCTGCTGCTCGTCGCCGGGCTCGACGCCCTGCTCGGCGAGAAGCTCGGGCGGCTGCACCGATACGAGCCGCGAGCGGCCGTCGGCGAGCGCATCTTTGGCGGCTTTAAGCACCGCCGCCCGCGCGCAACCGCCGCCGATCCAGCCTTCGGAGATGGTGCCGTCCGGCAAGATCACTGCCTTGGCGCCGGCTTTCGCAGCGGTCGCGGCCACGGTTCGCACCACCGTCGCCAGCGCGAATGGCTCGCCGGCCGCTTTGCGCGTCGAGATGATGTCGAGAATGTCGGAGCCATGCTCCACGGATTAAATCCTTGCCAGATAAGGTTCGAGCGCCGCCAGGCTTTCAAGATTGTGAGCCGGCGCGAACAGATCGACATAAGGCAGCGCCGCCTGCATGCCGCGCGCCTGCGGAGAATAGTCGCGCCAGCCGATCAGCGGATTGAGCCAGATAATCTTGCGGCAACGGCGGCGCAGCCGCCGCATCTGTTCGCTGAGTTGCGCTGGTTCGCCGGTGTCGTAGCCATCGGAGACGATCATCACCGCCGTGCGCGAGTTGATGACGCGCCGCGCATGCCAGCGATTGAACGTCGCCAGGCTCTCGCCGATGCGGGTGCCGCCGCCGATGCCTTGCGCCATCAAGGCCAGTTTATCCACCGCGCGCGTCACGTCGCGGTCGCGTAGAGACGGCGAGACGTGCGCCAGGCGGGTGTGAAACACAAAAGCTTCGGCCTCGCGAAAGCTATCCACGACGCCGTGCAAAAAACGGACAAAAAATGCGGTGTAAAGGCTCATCGAGCCGGAGGCATCGAGCAACACTACGAGCCGCAGTGGCTTGATCTTGCGGCGGCGCCAGGCGAGGTCGATCAGCGTGCCGCCGTGCGACACATTGCGATGGATGGTGCGCCGCAAATCGAGACGGCGGCCGCGGCGCCTGACCTGCTCGCGCCGAACAAGCCGCGCGCGCATGGTGCGGGCGAGCCGCGCCGCGAGCGCGTGCGTCGCCGCCACATCGTCCGGGTCGGCGATGTGGCGCAGATCGGTGACCGACAAAACCTCAGCGCGCGACGCACCTTCGCTGCGGCCGCGCCCGTCGGCGGCATGCTCGGCGCCCTCGTCGTTCCGCCGTTCGATACGATCTGGAAGGCCGAGCGCTTCCTGCGGGACGTGCGCCTGCGCAAGCCGGCGTGCCGGCGCTCGGCTTGCGCCAGGAGCGCCGGACAAGATCTGCCGTTGCCGCATGCCTTCGCCGCGCCAATACGCGTCGAAGATCTCGTCGAACCGCTCCCAGTCCGAATGCGTGGCGCAGAACAGCGCACGCAGCGCCGGTTTCAGCGACGTGGGCCGCAGCGCCGCGGGTGATGCGAGCACCGCGAGCGCGTCGCTCGTTTCCGCAAGGCCGACACGGAAGCCGTTGGAACGGAGCGTGCGGGCGAAACCAGCGAGCCGGCGGCGCGTGGGCGCGGCCAGGGGTTCTCTCCGCTCGTCCCCGCGAACGCGGGGACCCAGTGCTGGATTCCCGCTTTCGCGGGAATGAGCCGAGGGATGAGAATCAGCACTCATCACGCCACCTTGCCCAGCAAGCGCTCGCTCACCTCGCGGGTGAGCCGGGCGCGATCTTCCTGGGTCTTGAGCAAACACATCATCGTTTCGAAGACCGCCTCGGGCTCTTGCCGCAGATCGTGAACGTCAAGACCGGCGAGCGTCGCCGCCCAATCGAGCGTTTCCGCTACGCCCGGCACTTTGCGCAAATCCTCCTTGCGTACAGCGGCAACCATGCGGGCGATCTGCAAGGCCAGCGAGGTGTCGATGTCCGGCGTGCGCGTGAGGATAATCTTTGCTTCGCGGTCGACGTCGGGGAAATCGATGTAGTGATAAAGACAGCGCCGCCGCAGCGCGTCGGACAATTCGCGCGTACCGTTGGAGGTCAGTACAACGCGCGGGATTGCGGTCGCCTTGATCGTGCCGAGCTCCGGGATGCTGACCTGAAAGTCGGAGAGAAGCTCCAGCAGAAAGGCCTCGAATTCTTCGTCGGCGCGATCGACTTCGTCGATCAGGAGCACCGGCGGCGTGTCGCGACGGATGGCGGCAAGCAGCGGCCGTGCCAGCAGATATTTTTCCGAGAAGATATGTTCTTCGATATCGTCGGCATTCTCGCCGATCCCTTCGCGGGTTTTGATGGCGAGGAGCTGGCGCTGATAATTCCATTCATAAAGAGCGGCGTTCTGATCGAGACCCTCGTAGCATTGCAGGCGAATCAGTTCGGTCGCGTGCACCGCGGCGAGCGCCTTGGCGACCTCCGTCTTGCCAACACCGGCCTCGCCTTCCAGCAGCAACGGACGCTTGAGGAACTCCATCAGCCATAAGGCGGTGGCGATGTCGCGGTCGGCGATATAGCCGACCCCAGCGAGCTTATCCGCGATCTCTTCGCGCGCGATGGTCACAGCGTTTGGCTCTCTCTTTGGTCATGCGCGGGCATAGCCGTTCGAAGAACGGCGTCGCTTCGTTCGCCTATTCCGCGCAGCCATCTTTCCCTCAACCAATAAGATGGATTGCCGGGTCAAGTCCGGCAATGACGAGTCGAGAGCTTTCGCCCGCAACGTCACCCATGCAGCCCGAGCTTTTCCGCAGCCGTCCAGGTCCGCCAGTGGTCGTGCGGCATCTGGATATGGGTCGAGCCCAGGAAAGCGAAGGCGTCGTTAACCGCATTGGAGAAACACGGCACGCCGCCGACATTCGGGCTCTCGCCGACGCCCTTGGCGCCGATCGGATGGTGCGGCGACGGTGTCGTCGTCCAGTCGGTTTCCCAGTGCGGCGTTTCGACCGCCGTCGGCAGGAAATAGTCCATGAACGAAGCGGTGGTGACGTTGCCCTGCTCGTCGTAGTGGATTTCCTGGCCCATCGCGATAGCGAACGCCTCGGTCAGACCGCCGTGGATCTGGCCTTCGATGATCATCGGATTGATGCGCGTGCCGCAATCGTCGAGCGCGTAAAAGCGGCGCACCTTGGTCGCGCCGGTATCGACGTCGACATCGACGACGCAGATATAGGCGCCGAACGGATAGGTGAAGTTCGGCGGATCGTAATAGTTGATCGCTTCCAGGCCCGGCTCCATGCCGGGCGGCACTTCGTGATAGGCCGCCCATGCGAGCTCGGTCATGGTCTTGAAGCGCTCCGGATTTCCTTTCACCCGGAAGCGATCGACATCCCATTCGAGATCGTCGTCGTGGACTTCGAGCATGTAGGCGGCGATCATCTGCGCCTTGGCCTTGATCTTACGGCAGGCCATCGCGGTTGCGGCGCCGGACACCGGCGTCGAGCGCGAACCATAGGTGCCGAGACCATAGGGCGCCGTGTCGGTGTTGCCCTCCTCAACCATAATGTTGTCGGCAGGCAGGCCGAGTTCGGTGGCGATGATCTGCGCGTACGTCGTCTCGTGCCCTTGGCCTTGCGACTTGGTGCCGAGCCGGCAAATGCCGCTGCCGGTCGGATGGATGCGGATTTCGGCCGAGTCGAACATGGCGATGCCGAGAATGTCGCAGGCCCGCGACGGCCCGGCGCCGACAATCTCGGTGAAGAAGGCAACGCCGATGCCCATCAGGTCGCGCGTCTCGCCGCGCCTGAAGGCTTCGCGCTTTGCTTTCTGCTCCTCGCGCAGCTTTTTGTAGTCGACCGACTCCAGCGCCTTGTTCATGGCGGTGTGATAGTCGCCGGAATCGTACTGCCAGCCGAACGCGGACGTGTAGGGAAATTGCTCGCGCCGGATCAGGTTCTTCATGCGGAATTCGGCCGGGTCCATGCCGAGCTTCTGCGCCATGATGTCCATGGCGCGCTCGATGGCATAAGCCGCTTCGGTGACGCGGAACGAGCAGCGATAAGCGACGCCGCCCGGCGCCTTGTTGGTGTAGACGCCGTCGACCAGTACGTGGGCCGCCGGAAAGTCGTATGAGCCGCTGATGATGCTGAAGAGCCCCGCCGGCCATTTGGTGGCGTTGGCGCAGGCGTCGAAGGCGCCGTGGTCGGCGATGGTGTAGCAGCGGAGCCCCGTAACCTTGCCGTCGCGGGTGGCGGCGATTTCGGTCTCCATGTAGAAGTCGCGCGCGAACGCGGTAGTCGAGAGATTTTCGATGCGATCCTCGGTCCATTTCACCGGCCGGCCGGTGACGATCGAGGCGACGATCGAACAGATGTAGCCCGGATAGGCGCCGACCTTGTTGCCGAAGCCGCCGCCGATATCCGGCGCGATCACATGGATCTTGTGCTCGGGTATTTTTGAGATCAGCGAGCCGACCGTGCGAATAACGTGCGGCGCTTGGAACGTGCCCCAGAGCGTCAGCTCGCCTCTGATCTTGTCGAACGACGCGACGCACTGGCAGGTCTCGAGCGGGCACGGATGCACGCGCGGATAGACGATCATCTCCTTGATCTTGACCTCGGCCTTATCGAACGCGGCGTCAGTCGCGGCCTTGTCGCCCGATTGCCAGGAGAAGATGTGGTTATAGTGCTTGCGCTTGCCGTGGGCGCCGTCGGCCTTGTCCTTCAGATCCTCGCGGATCATCGGCGCGTCCGCCGTCATCGCCTTGAGCGGATCGACATTGACCGGCAGCGGCTCGTATTCGACCTCCACGAGATCGGCGGCGTCGGCCGCGATGTAGCGGTCTTCGGCGATCACGAACGCGACTTCCTGGTTCTGGAACAGCACCTTGCCGTCGGCGAGCACCATCTGCACGTCGCCCGCGAGTGTCGGCATCCAGGCGAGATTGACGGTTTTCAGGGTCTCGGCAGTGAGCACAGCGACCACGCCGGGGACAGCTGCGGCTTTGGTCGTATCGATCTTCTTGATGCGCGCGTGGGCATGCGGCGAGCGATTAAAATCGCCATAGAGCATGCCCGGCAATTTCAGATCGTCGACGTAGTTGCCCTTGCCTTGGACGAAGCGGATATCCTCGACGCGCTTTCTGCGGCAACCCATGCCTTCGAGTTTCTCGGCGCGTTCGGCGGAAGTAGGGGTCTGAGCGTTCATTCTGCGGCCTCCTGGAAAGCCACGCCATTGAGTTTCGCGGCGGCGAATTGAATGGCTTTGACGATGTTCTGATAACCGGTGCAGCGGCAGAGATTGCCGGAAATGCCGTAGCGGATTTCCTGCTCGGTCGGGTTCTTGTTCTCCTGCAGCAGGCGATAGGCGCGCATGATCATGCCCGGCGTGCAGAAGCCGCACTGCAGCCCGTGCATCTCGCGGAAGCCTTCCTGCAGCGCGTGCAGCGTGCCGTCGGCATTCGCCATGCCTTCGATGGTGCGGATGTCGGCGCCATTGGCCTGCACCGCGAACATGGTGCAGGACTTCACCGACTTGCCGTCGAGATCGACCGTGCAGGCGCCGCAATGGCTGGTCTCGCATCCGATATGCGGCCCGGTGATGTTCTGCTGGTCGCGTAAGAAGTGGATAAGAAGCGTGCGCGGCTCGACCAAGGCTTCGATGGTCTTGCCGTTCACCGTCATCGTAATGTGGGATTTGGCCATCGCACTATCTCCTGATCGTCAGCCGCGAGCGCGGCTCTTGGCGCGCGCAAGCGCGCGCGTGAGCATCACGCCGGCCATCTTGGTGCGGTAAAGCGCGGGTCCGCGCGCATCGCTCGCCGGCGCAGTGATCGCCTCGGCGGCAGCAACGGCGCGCTTCACCGTCGCTGCATCGAGCGTGGAGCCGAGCAGGATCGTGGCCGCTTCCTGCGCCCACAACGGCGTTTCACCGACATTGGTGAGCCCGATCGAGCAGCTTGCGACTTTGTCGCCGTTGAGCGTGAGCACGACGGCCGCGGCGGCGGTCGCATAGTCGCCGACCTTGCGCTTGAGCTTCTCGTAGGCATAGCCGTGGCCCGCGGCCGGGACTGGAATGCGCACCGCGGTGAGTACGTCGCCGGGCTCGAGCGCGGTGAAGTAGGCCCCTTGGTAAAACTGGCGGGCGGGAATCCGGCGCTCGCCCTTCTTGCCCGAGACCTGGTAGGTGGCGTTCAGGCATACCATCACGGCGGGCATGTCGTTGCCGGGATCGCCGTTGGCGACATTGCCGCCGAGCGTGCCGAGATAGCGCACTTGTGGGTCGGCGATCAGCTCGGATGTCTCGCGCAGGATCGGTATTTTCTCGGTAAGAAGATCCGACGCGATCAAGTCGTGCTGGGTTGTCATGGCGCCGACGACGACTTCGTCGCCTTCGACGTGCACGCCCTTGAGCTCGGCTATTCCCGCAAGATCGACGAGGTTCGCCGGGGTTGCGAGACGAAGCTTCATCATCGGGATGAGGCTGTGGCCGCCGGCAAGCGCACGGCCGTCGTCGCCGAATTGCGCCAACAGACCGACAGCATCTTTGACGGATGTAGGACGATGATAGGCGAAAGCGCCTGGTATCATTGGGCATCCTCCCTGACGGCGGTCCGCGCGGGCCAAGGTCGTCACCGAGGCTGCGGGCCGTCGCGCAATACCTTTTAAGAATTGCAATTGTGGCGAGTTGTGCGCCGCAGCAGCAATCGTCGCTGCACTAGGTGCCGACCAATGCACCAAAGGCGGATTCGCGTGCACGAAATGCGGAGCGCCTGCACGAATTGCGTCAGCGACATTGACGCAATCGAGCTGTAGGGACGCGATTCTACTGCACTGCAAAACGCTGCCGCTTGCGCACGGAAGCCGGATCGTGCCCGTTCAAACTCGCGACGCGCGATTTCAGCGAACCGATACGGCTGCGGCTGACCGGCACGAGGCTCGGCGTGGCGCCGGCCATTTCGACCAATTCGTTGTCGCCCGAGCGCCGATAACCGACGACCCGATTGATATTGACGATGTGGCTGCGATGAACCCGGACGAAGTGCCGGTCGTCGAGCCGGGATTCGACGTCGCCGATGGCGAGCGGGCAAAACAGTTTGTCGTTGCCGTCGAAAATATAGGTGTAGTGCGCGTTGGCATGGACCGCGACCACCTGCTCGACGGCCAGAAAATGCGTATTGCCGTCGCGCTCGATCGGCAGATGGCGGGCAAAACGCCGCGGCGAGCCGGCACCGCCGAGCGGTCCGTAACCGCCGCGGCCGAGTTCGACGCTCGCCACGGTCTCCGATCCGGCCGCCGGCAGCGCCGCGACGTCCGCACCTGCGGCTTGCACCATCGGCCCGGCGGTAGCCACCGCAAGTACCTGCGGCTCAACCCGCGCGGAATCAGGCAGCAGCAACAGGAAAAATATGCCGGAAACACAAAAAGCGACCACGGCGACGACGATGGCGAGGAGATCCGTCGAGAGCGCGGGCGCAGCGGACGCATTCGTCACAAAGGGGTAAAGCGTCACGCCGGTCATAGCCGTGTAGTGCATGCCCGAAATGGCCATGCCGAAGGCCGCCGCCGACAGTATGAGAGGCGCCCGCCCTCCCCGGCCGGTCGCCAACCAAAGCGCCAATCCGGACGCCGCGATAGCAATCGCCATGCTGGCGGCAACGTAAACAGGATTGTGGACCATGTGCGTGCTCGCATCGAGCGCGCTCATGCCGAGATAGTGCATGGCGAAGATGCCGCCGCCCATCAGGCAGGACGACAGCGTGAGCCGCAGCAGCGTGAGCGGCCCGGAACTGGTTGCGTACACAGCGCCACCGACCACGATTGCGCACACCAGAAACGACAGCAGTGTGGGCAGCACCAGGTAATCCACCTGGAACGGCAGCCGCACGGCCAGCATGCCGACAAAATGCATGGTCCAGATCGCCACGGCGAACGAAACCGTGGCGCCGGCGAGCAAAAGACGCCGCCGCGTCCCCGTCGCCCCCTCAATTTGCAGCGCAAGGCTCAAGGCCACGTAGGCGCCCTGGATCGCCATCACGATCGAGAGCAGCACAAGCCATGCCTCGTAGGTCACCGGCATTGCCGTCATCCTTCATGCGTCGGACGGCTGGCACTTCACCCCATCGGGTATGTCGGCGAGTATAGAGCAACTCGTGAGCGCTGGCATCAAATGCGCGGCCTTCCTCGGCGATATTCCGGTGCAAGGGCCGCCGGCGACGGTGCTTGTCAGGCGAGCAGGCCCCTGCGCGCCAAATTACGCGCGAGATGGCCTGTCCCAAAGCGCCAAGGCGCGCAATCCTGACAATATCGCATGCGATTGACCAGGCTGCCGAGTTCGGCGGCGGCGACAGTGACGATATCGCCGACCTTGTGGGTGAAGCCTTGGCCTGACCCATCGCGATCCTTGGTCGGCGCAAACAGGGTGCCGAGAAACAGCACGGCTCCGTCCGGGTATTGATGATACGGGCCGACCATCTGGGCGACGAGATCGCGCGGGTCCCGGCTGATCCTATTCATGTAGGACGCGTCGTCGAGCCGAAAGCCGTCGGGCCCAGCGACGCTCAGGCGAACGGTCGTCTCGCACACCGCATCGAGCGAGAAGCTCGCATCGAAGAAGCGCAGAAAAGGCCCGACGGCGCAGCTCGCATTGTTGTCCTTGGCCTTGGACAATAACAGCGCCGAACGGCCTTCGACGTCGCGAAGATTGACGTCGTTGCCCAACATGGCGCCGACGATGCGGCCGTCGGAGGCGACTGCGAGCACGACTTCCGGCTCCGGATTGTTCCAGGTCGACATCGGATGCAGCCCCGCATCCAAGCCGGTGCCGACGGCGGCCATCGGCTGCGCCTTGGAGAAAATCTCCGCATCGGCCCGATGCCGACCTCGAGATACTGGCTCCACATATCTTGCGCGATCAGAGCTTCCTTGAGGATGGCTGCCTCCTTCGAGCCGGGCCGCAGATGTCTCAGATCGCCGATCCCGGCGACGCGCAGGATGTCCTGGCGAATGCCGTCTGCGGCCTGCGGATTACCGCGCGCGCGCTCCTCGATCACTCGCTCGATCATCGAGATGGCGAAGGTGACGCCCGCCGCCTTGATCGCCTGAAGATCGATGGGTGCGAGCAGCCATGGCTTCGCCACATCGCGCCGATCCGGAGGCGTATTGGTGAGAATGTCCGCAAGCGCGCCGATGCGCTCGCCCATTCGGGGCTATTCGGCGAGAACCGGGAAAATCTCCGTTAGAACGAGAATGCGTGGTGGCGGACGCAGTCACCGCCTCCCCGACTGCCCAGCGATGCGAGCGGCGAATCTCCAATCGCTCGCGGTGGAAGCAACGATCCGCGGCAAGGCCCTTCTCGCGCGCGGCTGCGACAAGCTCTTTGGCGGCGGCAATCGCCATGCGGTCGCTGACGGTTCGTGAGCATACATCTAGAAGTCCTTGGAATAGTCCCGGAAACACGAGGGAATTGTTGAGCCGATTGGGAAAGTCGCTACCCGGGCACTTCATCAGTGAGCTGGGTCAGCCCAGCAAACACGGGGCCAACCTAAAAACACGATCGGAGTTCGAGAGCTGCGCGCTTAAGGTTCACTGCCCATATTTTCACACGCGGCATTCGATCTATGTGGGGATATCCCGAAGCCGAATGTGGGTTGAAGTCACGAACGTTCTCCGCGACCAAGTTTCGGTGTCCGAACGAAGAAAGAAGAGAATCGCGGGTTTAATTAAGGAGATTGGCTCAATTGCTGGCTTTGATGCGCCGACCCACTTCGCCTCACTGTTTCCCTCGAGTAGCCAAATCGCAAGACTTTCGAGTTGAAGACGGTCTCGATCCGACCGTTTGCTACCCGGTACAGCTCTATCTGGACCGATTGAACTCACAAGATTGCGCTGGACGATCGAATGAATTTCGACGACTGGAAGCAAGTCTCTTCGAAGTATGCCAATTGCTCGAAAAGCACGTCCGACAAATCGAAGCAGATCAAGAACGCGTCTCGGTCCACAAGAATTACTGCCCGACAAACGCTTGGAAGGAGGCGTTCGCCGCGTCGCTAGGATATTGCTGGAGCACGTTGACTGGCAAAAGACCTTCGATCAAGAAAGCGAAATACGGTCGCGATTTTCCAACATTCGTTTTGCGCGCGTTTCAGTCGATCGGCGGTGATCCTGCTGAGACGTGGGAACGTGCCATGCGGCGCGTGATTCTTGACAGACTTCCGCCCGCTCCAGGCGACGGGTTCGATCGATACGAAAAAGATAGTTGGCCTCCCGAAACCGAAACGAAAGTCGAGAAGGGCCGTCGGCACGGCCGCGTGTTCGTGCCGGATCGTTGGAACGAGGGCTCGTCGTGATCGCGCTGATTCGGTCTCGGACGTAGGCTGAGTACGGGCGCGTGCGGCCGCGCCCTCGCGTTGACAGAAATTCGCCGGTCCAACTATCCGTTCTCCGTCAACCGTTGACTGAAAGCGCCATCCTCCGGCACCCACTTTCGGTCAACCCAAAAGCATTGGAATTCGCCGTCGCCCTGAGCAAAGGAGGCCACGAAGACGTGCGGCCGCAAACAGCTGTTTCGACCCACACTGACAATGCAGGCGCCGATCGTATGACACAGTAGCGCGGTCATGCTGCCGCGGCCGCAGTGGTCACGCCGACGAGACCAGTGGGCGAATCACGCCGTAAACGGGCGCAGATTGTATCCCGTCGGTTTGGTGTGCTCGAAGGCAGCGGCGGCTCGGACTACGTCGTATTCGCCAAGCGCCAACTCAGGCTGCTGCTCTCGGCGAGCCATGGCCGCGTGGCGCCGCGCCAAGGTGCTCGGCCTTCCTGCTCAATAATCACGCATTCGAACCGCGTCTCGTCGAACCGAAGTCTCCGTTGCCGGGAAACGGAATTTTTAGGGCAGAGACAAATCGGCCGAAACGGCTGTGAAGGTTCAAGGAGGCGTTGCAGAGACAAAATCTCGCTAAACAACACCACAGGATTGGCGGCGGCGAACACAGCCGCATCACCCGCCATCGCGGAAACCCAATCCGGTGGAAATCACGGGATGAGCCGACGGGTCACTTCTGACCAAATTAAGCCGTCGATTTCGAGTCTGCTTTGACCTCAACTTCGGACATTTCGTTGCAGCGCACTAACTGACGCCTTGGGTCAATCTCTGCCGAAACCGCACGCCGGTAATACGTCCGCAATTGCCCCGAAAGCGACCGTCGCGATGCGCTACAACCGGACGTTCAGTCGCGCACGCGGGCCAGTTCATTTACGTGGTGCCGCCGAGCAGACGGCTCGTCACTGCCGCAAAGATAACAACACCCAGGCGCCTGCGGCGATGCAGCCAACCCCGGCGGCGCGGGCGATCCACAATCCGATAGGAGTTAGTTTCTCCAAGAGGACAAGAAGTGCGAGGAGCGCGATCCACAGCACATTCATCACCCCGCCGACAAACAAAAGTACCATCAGGACCCAGCAGCAACCGACGCAATAGCCTCCGTGCCGAAGCCCCAACGGCAGACAGCCCCGCAAATCGCTTCGAAAACCGCCGCGGCGCATGAGGAATTGGAACGGCGTCTGGCATTGGGACAGACAGACGTCCTTGAGCGGGGTCCACTGGTAGATGCCCGCTTCAATCAGCACGATTCCGCCGAGCAGGTTGCTTGCAATCGCCATCCGGGAATCTAGCAAAGCCGACCGTTCGATCACCCATTGGACGAGGGTTGCTGCCAGCGAAAAGCCAGTCCAGGCCAGGAAATAACCACCGGCAAACCAGCCGGTTGCGGCGAACGGTTTGCCGTCAGTCTTCCGCTGTCGACCCACGCGGGCGTACATAAGGATCATGGGTGCTGCCGAGGGCACCATCATCCCAACCATCATCACCGCCCACATTAGGAATACGTATGCGCACTCGATTGCTCTCCAGGGCTCTTTTGCCGGCAGCACGATTCCTATCCCGGCCGGGATCATGCGAAACCCGGTCATGTCCATGCCGCCCATTTCCATATCGTTCGCGAGCCAGAGCAGGTAGCTCCAAGCCAGCACGACAATGATCCCGAGCGCGCCCGCAACGACCAAGCGATCGCGCTGCAGCACCGCTTCCAAGGTGCTGTCGTTCATTTACTAAGAATATTGTCGGCCTTGCCGAAGAGGCCGCCGCTCCACAAACCTGTTCACGACTGATTTGACCAGCGGATCGGCGCATAGTGGCCGTTTTTGCCGGAATTGTCCCAGTGCATGCCATGGTCGGTAAATGTATTCCCGGGCGCTCCCGTTGCGAACGCCAATTTTTCGGGGCTCACCGGGTGGCCTGTGTTTGCCCACATCTCTCCGCTCGGATGCGCGGTCGGCAATGGATCGACAGACGTGCGCAAGATACCCGGAATTTCCGCAGAGCGTCTCTTGCCTTCAATTCGAAATGTGATAGGGACCTTTTTCACCCTGAGATTCTTACCTATCAGCGGCGCAAACGCTGCCATGGGCCCGCCGGCAGCGCCTGTGAAGATCGCGCCCAGTGCCTCGGTCTGCTTATCGTGGGCGCGTTCATCGATATAGGCAGAAACCGACCAATTTCCGTCTGCCATTGGCCCCGGTGGATGGATTGCAAGCGCCACGTTCAGCCCATCAAGTGCGATGCTATCGTAGCTGCCGCGATCGATGTGAAAAACCAGCGGCACGTCACAGACGCCCTCGGTTGGTCGTGAGGTAAGGGGGCGGCCTTCGACACGAGACAAGGACATACTACGCTGCAACTGCAGTTCTCAAAATAGTCGCCAGAAAGCTGCCATTGTATTTTGTCTGTCATCGCTCCCTCCTGCCGGCCCTACAAACCCCAGCTGATTGTTCACGAACGAGCTAGCTTGGACGGCGTTGGTTCTACCGAAGACTACCACATCTCGACTTGGCCAAAAACTGGGTGCGGATGCTTGTCAACGCGATCTCGTGGTCAGCCAACGTCAGTTTCGCGGCTCCGCGTTAGATCCGCTTAATCCCGAGCGCGACCGGATCGGATGTCGCGGGATTTCTCAAGCTGACAAAACGGACGCTGGCGCGCGCGATCATGGACCAGTCCAGTCAAAAGGAATGTGCTTGCTCGAATTCGTCGTCCATTGGAACTTGTAACCGAACGCATCGACGGAACAACTCGTCGATTTGCCCCAGGTGACGATCTGACCTGGCCCGGTCTCGGACCCTGGCGGATTCACGAGCTCGGGATATTTATCCGGCACGCTCGTCGGGCCGGTTAGAGCCTTAGCCCAGGCTTTTACTTTGCCAGCGATCTCGGTCCCCCAATGGGAGCGGTCAGGCGCAATTTCAAAGGTGATCCGTGCGCGTTCGACACCTCGGACCTGGCGGCCTTCAGCAAACAGCGCAACGACGAGGGCTGGAAATCCCCCGACACGGCCGCCGAAGATGCGGGGTAACACCTCGGCTTGGCGCTCGTCGGCGCGTTCATCGATGAAGATGCCGGCTGTTCCTTTGGCCTTTCCCGCCCAGAGATCGCCTTCCCATCTTCCCACTCGGACGAAGCTCAGATCGTCAAGGTTGATATCCCCGTAGTGACCACGTCGGATGTGCCAGAACAAAACCAACTCGCACACTCGCAAACGCCGTTGTCCGGGGCTTGGGCGAAGGTGCAGGGGCAGGCGACCGCACAGCTGCAATTATCGAACCAGTCTCCAGTGATCTGCCAGTTTGCAACCTCGATCATAAGGAACTCCACTTGCCTTTGGAGGTACTCCAGCAAACGGCTTTCGCAGGAAGATATGATTGATTTGAGTTTATGGCTCCACCAAGAGTTGGTCCAGGACATTGAGACTGGTGGCGGAAAATTCGCTCCGCTGTTTTAGGCTGCCTCTGCGCGTCCAGTCGGCAGCTGCTATGCCATTTTTCTGTGTCCGCGATTTCCGCTCCTGGCCCATTTCGATGCTCGCGACGCTGCAATATTATGTCTGAAATTGCCGAATGAACGAACGCGGACATCGCAATTCTATAGCGGCGTCGTAATCCAGCGTGGCGATCGACGGCCATCGACCGCCATGATCTACATCAACTTCCTGCTCTGGGTGACGTGGTTATAAGTCTAATCGAATTAGGCCGGCCGGGCAGCAACCATCCACCGACACCCCAGCTGCCCCGCCTAGAAGCCTAAGGTAAGGCGACAACTGAACGACCCCAAGCGCGCGGACTGCTTGGGGTTTTGTTTTTGATGGCGAAAGTGCCAACGATCAACCGGTCTCAAAAAGACAGCTGTATTAGATTTCATGTGGCCTGGGCGGCGCCTATCCCCCGACGTGACGCCATACAGCCCTGGTTGAGGCGACAACTAGGAAGCCTCCAGGCTCCTACTCTCGAAAGCTCCTACTCGCTTGGGTGTTGCAATGCCATTTCCCACTGCGACGGGCAGATTTGCTGTGGGTGTTGCCCGGTGTGCACACTATTTAATGGGGTAAACAGTCGGGTGACCGTCGCAAACTAAAAAAACGGTAGTGGATTTATGATGCGACATAGCAAGGTAATCGCCGCTATTTTTTCCGCCGGAGTCACGATATCAGGCTCTGCACAGAACGTCGTGCCGGAATCTGGTACGCCGGCTGTTGCTTTTCCAAAACCCGATCGTCCAGTCGCCGACATTGTTAGCCCCATCTGGCACGACGAAAAGGCGCGCGACGCTGCCGGCGAACCACGCCAACTCGTGCGACTGCTCGGTATCAAATCCGGGATGACCATCGCGGACATTGGCGCGGGGAGTGGCTATTACGTCGTACGGCTGTCCCCGATCGTCGGCCCCCGCGGCCGCGTTATCGCGGAAGATGTTGTGCCCGAATATCTGCGGGGCCTGCGCAGGCGGGTGCGCGATCTCGGATTGCAGAATGTCGCGATCAGCTTGGGTGAGCCGCACGATCCGAGGTTGCCAGCTGATTCGCTCGACATTGCGATCCTGGTGCACATGTATCACGAGATCGCACAGCCCTACGGCCTACTCTACAATCTCGTCCCGGCGCTCAAACCTGGCGGGCGCGTCGGCATTGTCGACGCCTTCGGGCCGACGTCCGAGCACGGTACGCCGCCAGATCTCTTGCGCTGTGAGCTCGCAGCCGTAGGATATCGCGAGATCAGCCTCGATCGACTGGCGGGCAGCGATGCCTATCTCGCGATCTTTGCGCCGCCGTCCATTGCAAGCCGCACGCGACCAGATGCGATGCTGGCATGCAAGTCGCCGAAGCAACGGTGAGACCAGTGATCCACGTCAGGATAACTCGCGTTCTTCGCTATCGATTGGCCAGCATCGCATGTTTAAGTTCAAATGCTGAGTACCACCCGATCTGTTACGTGCAGCTGATGCGCGTCGGCCGTTAGGACAGGTCACAAGAGCAACCGGTGGACAAAGAGCTCAATTGCTTGTGCGTTTGGAAAATCGCTATCATCCCTATCCATTCGT
This sequence comes from uncultured Alphaproteobacteria bacterium, assembly GCA_963720115.1. GTDB lineage: Bacteria > Pseudomonadota > Alphaproteobacteria > Rhizobiales > Xanthobacteraceae > BOG-931. Next base: position 264,855 of record CAVREN010000102.1, on the reverse strand, counting down.
GCCCCATCCGGGTATCCCGTCGAGAACATGCGCCCTGCACTGAGCATCTTGACCCCGCAGTGCTTCGCGACGGAAGCCTTCACCAATGCCACTGCGGCCGTCGCCCGCCTCGACGAGATCTATGAACGCAATACCGGCTTCCTGCGCGATCGCTTTGGGGCGTATGCCAATGGTGAGGCGATTAGCACGCGCGTGCGCGCCACCTATCCTTTTGTGCGCATCACGACCACGACCCATGCGCGGCTCGAACTCACGACTTTCCTACGGCTTCGTCGCAGGGCCGGGCGTGTACGAGACCACCGTCACGCGGCCTGACCTTTTCCGTGCCTATCTCACAGAGCAAATCAAGCTCTTGATCGAGAACCACGGCGTGCCGGTCGAGATCGGCGAGTTGAGCGAGCCGATCCCTGTCCATTTCGCCTATCGCCGCGATATTAATATCGAAGCGGTGGTCTCTGACGGCGAAAAGTTACGCATCCAACGACCGGTGCGCGACGTGTTCGACACGCCTGATCTCGCCGCCATGGACGACGCGATCGCCAACGGCACACTACAGCGGCATCCAGGCACACCCGAGCCACTTGCTTTGTTCCGTGCCGCGCGGGTCGACTATTCTTTGCACCGGCTTTTCCACTACACCGGCACCGATCCGGAGCACTTCCAAAACTTTGTGATCTTCACGAACTACCAGTTCTATGTCGATGTCTTCGGGCGCTTGGGCCACGAGCACATAGCCTCGGGCCGCGCCGACGCCTTCGTCGAGCCCGGCAATGTGATCACGCGAAATGCTCGCCTAGGCGGAGGAACGTCTGGCATTGTCCCTGAGCGCATGCCGCAGATGCCGGCGTTTCATCTCGGCGAGCCCGGCTACCGAGGCATCACTATGATTAACATCGGCACCGGCCCGTCCAACGCCCGCACCATAACCGATCACGTTGCCGTGCTGCGGCCGCATGCCTGGCTGATGCTGGGACATTGTGCCGGCCTCAGCAACTCGCAGAATCTCGGCGACTATGTCCTGGCTCACGGCTATATGCGGGAGGATCACGTCCTCGACACTGAACTGCCGCTGTGGGCGCCGATCCCGGCATTGGCCGAGATGCAGGTCGCGCTTGAGTTAGCGGTTAGCGAGGTCACCGGGCTTTCGGGCTTCGAGCTAAAGCGCGTGATGCGTACCGGAACAGTCGCGAGTGTCGACAACCGCAATTGGGAGATCGGTGACCCCGCCATCATCCGACGCCTGTCGCAGTCGCGCGCTATTGCACTCGACATGGAGTCGGCAGCGATCGCCGCCAACGGCTTTCGCTTCCGCGTGCCGTACGGCACCCTCCTTTGCGTCTCGGATAAGCCCCTCCATGGTGAAATTAAGCTCGCCGGTATGGCCGCTGAATTCTATCGCCAGCGTGTCGGACAGCATCTCGAGATCGGGTTGAAGGCGCTTGAAAAGCTCAAGGTCCAGGATTGGGAACGTTTGCACTCGCGCAAACTCCGAAGCTTCTCGGAGGTCGCCTTCCAATAGCATCCGCGACGTCCCGGCCCGCACGAGCCGAGTAGTCTCAACGACGCAACAGACAAAGCTGGGCCAGAAGCTGTTACTCCTTTACCGTTTCGCCTCTTGCGGTGGGTCTCAATTGAGACCATTTCCGACTTGGTGGCCGAGACCAAGACGAAATCGCCATCGTGTTGGACGAAAGATTCCGGCACCGCATGATAGTCAATATGGCCCCGCACCCCAGGATTCCTTATATTCGCGGTATGCACTCTTCATGGCCGACACACGCTTCAACCGCAAACTGGCGGCAATCCTCGTGGCCGATGTGGTCGGCTATTCACGCCTGATGGAAGCCGACGAGGCGGGCACGCTGGCCGCTCTAAAGCGGCACCGAGAAACGATCTTCGACCCAGCCGTCGCCGCCCACAACGGCCGGATCGTGAAGCTGATCGGCGATGGTGCCATCGCCGAATTCGGCAGCGTGGTCGATGCTGTAAACTGCGCGCTTTCGGTGCAACGCTCCGCCGCCCCGTTGCCGGATGCAACCGCGCGCCAGCCTAGCATCGTGCTCCGAATCGGCATCAATCTTGGCGATGTGATCATTGAAGGCGACGACATTTACGGTGATGGCGTCAACATCGCCGCGCGCTTGGAGCCGCTGGCCGAGCCTGGCGGTATCTGCGTCTCCTCTGTTGTCAACGAGAGCATCGGCAATCGGATCGACGTTCGCTTTCAGGACGGCGGCGAAATCGGTGTCAAAAATATCGACCGGCCGGTCCGTGTCTGGAAGTGGCATCCCGGCGCGACACCCCTCGCCGCCGTCAAATCCAATGCCGCCAAACCTGAGCCGAACGGCGCGTCGATGTCGATCGCCGTGTTGCCGTTCACCAATATGTCGGGCGATCCGGAGCAGGATTATTCTCCGACGGCATCAGCGAAGACATCATTACCGACTTGTCGAAGAATGGCGGTTTGACGGTGATCGCGCGCAACTCAAGCTTCACCTACAAGGGACGCGCGGTCGACGTGCGCACCGTCGGCCGCGAGCTCGCCGTGCGATCGGTGCTTGAAGGCTCGGTCCGCCGTGCCGGAAATCGCGTTCGCGTCACTGCCCAGCTCATAGACACGGCAAGTGGCGGCCATGTATGGGGAGAGCGCTACGACCGCGATTTGACCGATATCTTTGAAGTTCAGGACGACGTCACGCGCCGCATCGTCGACGCGCTTAAAGTGACGCTCAGCCCGGCAGAAAAGGCTCGGCTTGCCGACGGTGAAACGGCCAACGTCGACGGTTACGATTATGTTCTTCGCGGCCGCGAGTTGCTTGGGAAGACTAAGAACCGTGAGTCGTTCGAACAGTCGACACAGTTCTTCATGAGGGCATTGGAACTCGATCCCAGCTATTCGCAAGCCTATACAGGACTAAGTATGGCGTACAATTTAGACTACCAAAACCGGTGGAGTGACAATCCTGATAGCTCGCTGTCACTTGCCCAGCGGTATGCGGAACAGGCGATCGAAAAGAACCCGAAAGAACCGTTTGCGCGACTTGTCGCGTCGTGGGCCGCAATCTTCCAAAAAGACCTCGATCGGGCGAGATCCGAGGCAGAGATCGCGATTTCCCTCAACCCGAATTACGCTTTCGCTTACAACTGTCTCGGCAGCATTCATACCTACTCGGGAAGGCCGCTGGAGGCGATTGCGGTGATCGAGCACGCCATGCGCCTCGATCCCGCTTGGAGCAAGCAATATCTCCACTTCCTCGGCACGGCGTATCTGCTTGCCGGCAAATACGAGACAGCGGCGGCTCTGCTCCGGCAGCGCATTTTGCTCATCCCCGAGACGGATTTCAGCCGCGCCATCCTCGCTTCCGCGCTCGGTCATCTCGGTCAAGTCGAGGAGTCCCGCATGATCTGGGACGAACTGCAAAAAATAAATCCGAGATACTCATTTAGAGAGCATTTCGCCCGGCTACCCTTCCGGCAGGAGGATGTCGAAAAGTTGCCGAGGGTCTTGCGAGAGCCGGATTGCCGAACTAACGGCCGAGGTCGCACTACACTTTTGGGCGTCGGAAAAAACTTCTGGAATTGACCCGTTTTCTGCCGTTCGCCGTGCTGCATCAATTCGACATTGTGACCGAACCCGACATTGCCGTCACGGCGATGATTGCTTCACCACTCGCAGATACCATTTGCTGACGTGAGGAAGAGAAGCGGTTGGAGAGCGCTAAACTCAAGCCCCAAAATTAGTGCAACTCAAGGGTCGGGTCTTGGCGACCATTCCGGCCGATGAGGTATTCCGGCCGCTCTATTGAGTGGGGGTTAATCGCAGGACGGTATGATGCCAGTTGTGAGAATTTTGCTCGGGCGCTTCGACGGCCAACTACGACCCAATCGCAACCTGCTTGATGACAGCCAGAAAACTTTGGTTCCAGCGATCCGGGCACTGAAGGGTAACCGAGCGTATTACGTCGGAATTGATCCTGAGAACAATGCAATGACGAATATCAGCGTGTGGGACACACGCGCTGAGGCCGAACGGATGGCCACGCTTAAACCGATGCTCGATCTGGCCAAAATTTTCGTTGAAGCCAGGGTGCGTCTCGAAAAACCGATCATCAACCACGAGACGCTCTGGACGATGTAATTTTGTCGGACTGTGCCATCGTCGTCGATCTTGTCCGAGTACCGGGTGCGATGATTCCGTGAGCATTGAGAACGATATGCTTGAGGAGCAGAAGGCAGTTGTCATCGGGGGCACCTCCGGCATCGGTCTAGCGGCAGCGATCGAATTGCGTCGCGGGGGCGCGGAGGTTTTGGTGAGTGGACGTACAAGAGACAAGGCCACGCCGCTGCGGCGACGATCGGCGATCGAGCCACCGGGCATGCCGTAGACGCACGCGATGCTATGAAACTGCAGGCTTTTTTCGCGAGGGTTGGGGAAATCGACCACCTGATCGTCGCCCTCGGCGGCGGCAGTGCGATTGGCGCGTTCAAGAACCTCGGTGAGGCAAAGATGCGAGCCGGCTTCGACAACAAGTTTTGGCCCTATCTCAACGCCATCCGCCATGGAGTGGGTCACATTCGCGGTTCCGGATCGATAACATTGATAACGGGCGCGGCCGGCTGGCGCTCCATCAAGGGCACCTCAGGACTCGCTGCGGTAAACGGAGCCCTGCAAGCGATCATCGGGCGTTTGGCGAAGCGGCGAGGTTCGAAACGGGCGAAGGTTGCCCTGGCGCGCAAAATCGCGGTGATCCTGCATCGAATGTGGGTTGACGGTACAACTTACCGATGGACTGACGCCCAGCCGACCGCGGTGCAGGTGTGACAAGGAGAAACACGAGATGCGAGTAGGCTGAACGCAAGCCTACTGCCCGAAGTCCCGTCGCCGGGACGGTGGATGCGGTAAATCCGTTACACGCCCAGTGGCCGTCATCTGATGAACCACGCGTATCTAGATAGGCTCACCGCTCCCTTTAACAGCATAGTGTGGCGGCCTCAGCGTCGACCACGGACAGAAGCGTGAGCTCGGCGGCGTGACGATCACAAGGGGGACTTGACCTCATCGGGCCCATTACAGAAGACGGGCGTGTACCTTAAGTCTGCTGTTGGGGAGAGGATCGGACTGATCGCAGAGGGCCCACCATTTCTCTCATGTTAAACACCTTGACACCGCAAGGGGCCTTTGTCGCGCCTGCTACTCGTCCGGCAGCGGAAGGACATGGAAATAAGTCGGTCTCAAATTGTGACTGCTGTCACAGCCTGAAACAGAAAAGGCTGCTTCCTATGTGGCGGACTCGGTGATGTACTGTGGGTACAAACCAGGATAGTTGCGATTCGTTTTGGGGCGCTAATTGCCCGATCCAGGCGATGACGTTTCATGAAAAGCACAGAAACACACGCAGTTTACGTCGTCGTCGGGACCTGCGGTGATGAGATTCAATATTGGGCCGCTGCCGTTTCGCGAGGGAAAGCGGCACAGCAAGTTCGAGACGTGTTGGGGCCGCAATGGAAAACAACGGTCCTAGACTGGCGGCTTACGCCCGAGAGACTGGCGGAGCTGAATTTGACCCGCAATAGCGTCCGTCAAATCGGGTTTGCTGAAGCCATCCCCTAGGTGCCCAATCCGGACCACGTGCTAGGGTACGAGCATCGTTCAAAAGCCAAGTCGATCGTCCATCCCAAAGACCGCGCCGGCATGACCATGTTGCCGCCCGTAGTCTCGGACCTCGATCCGCCTTTTACTTGTGCGTCATGACCCAAACGCCATTCCAATTATTTCCTGGCGGATGCGCGGTGAGGTGCTGACAACGCTCAATGTACAAGGCTGAGAGCTTGTCGTTTGGGTTAAATTCAAGTGCCTTACTAAACAGACCAATCGCTTTTTCAAACCGCGTGGCGCGGTAATGCTGCATCCCCTCATTGAAGTAGCTCACGACATCCATAATGTTGGGAAAGGTCTCGTCCGTATGGTGATCGAGCACCTCATAAACCGAGACGGGCTCAGTTTTCCCCTTCACCACGACCTGGTCGATGTTGCGGATACGGTAGATGCCCCGCAAGCGCGTGTAGGTATGCTCGCTCAGCAGGATCTGAGCTGAATAGATTTTGCAGGCACTTTCCAGCCGAGAGGCAAGGTTCACCCCGTCTCCGATGATCGTGTAGTCCATGCGCTTTGCCGAGCCGATGTTACCCGACACGACCATGTCGGTGTTTAAGCCAACTCCCATCTCCACCGGCCGCTGTCCACGTTTGATTCGCTCAGAGCTCCAGCGCCGGCATTCGCGCAGCATCGCAATCGCCGCACGGACCGCTCGATCTTCGTCGTCATCATGCGCGATGGGGAGCCCGAAAGCTGCCATGATGGCGTCGCCGATAAACTTGTCGAGCATGCCTGCCTCGCGGGCAATGAACTCGACCATCAGCGCAAAGTATTCATTCAAGAAGGCAACGGTGCCTTGCGCACCTAATTCCTCTGCAAGCGTTGTAAAATCGCGAATGTCGGAAAACAGAACCGTGGCACGCGTGCTGGCGCCACCGAGGAGGGTCGTGTCGCCGCTATTGTCAAGCATGCGCGCAGCTATGGCCGGGTCCATGTAACGCGCCATTGTGGCTTTGACTCGCTTCTCCTCGCTGATGTCCTCGATCATCAGGAGCGTTCCCAATTGCTTGCCATCACCGCTTGCCAGCGGCAAAACGGTGAGGTTTACCGAGACTTGGCGCTCGTTAAACGCGAGCTCCACGTCCATCGCTAGATTAGCTACCTTCTCGGAACGCACCTTCTCGATGCGCTCTAAGATCCACGCATTCTTGCCGCCGAAAAACTCTTGAGCGCCACGTCCTACGATTTCTGAGAACGACTGCTTCAGGATGCGCGCGCCGGCGGAATTGCAGGTAACAATCGTATCGGTTTCGTCCAATGTGATAACGCCATTCGACATGCTTTCGAGCATGCTCTCGTTATAGTTCTTAATCTTTTGCACGTCATCAAAGAGTTTTGCATTCTCAAGCGCGATCGCGACCTGTGCAGTAAAGGCTTTGAGCCGCGATTCGTCTTCAGACGAAAATGCGCCGCCGCTCTTATTCAACACTTGAGTAACGCCGATGATTTTTCCTTGTTTGTTAATGACCGGGGTGCACAGGATTGATCGCGTGAAGAAGCCGGTTTGCCTGTCAAAAGCTGGATTGAACCGCAAGTCGGCGTAGGCGTGAGGAATGTTGATTGCTTTTCCGGTGGTAAAAACAGCGCCAGCGATTCCAGCATGATTGGGGAAGCGGATCTCGTTAACTTTCGCGCCCATGGCGATACGCGAAAAAAGCTCCCCCGTCCTCTCGTCATGTAGAAACAATGTCGAGCGCTCGGCCCCCAGGATTCGGGTCGCTTCCGTCATAACCCGCTGTAGCAACTGATCGAGGTCAAGCTGAGACGTAATGTCGGCTACGATGTCAAGGAATGCGAGCTCCTGGGCTCGCGCCTTTTGCATTTGCTCTACGGTTTGGGAGCTTTTGAGTGCCGGCACCGACTGAGCGGCAATGCCTTCGAGCAAGACCTGATCACGTTTTGTGAAAGCACCGTCGAGCTTGTTTAGCGCTTGTGCCACTCCGATGATGTCCCCCTTCGAGGTACGCAGCGGCACGCATAGGACGGTTTTGGTGAGGTATCCGGTCTCTTGATCAGTTTTTGGGTTAAATCGCGGATCACCGTAAGCATCGGCTACAATGACGCTCTCACCGGTCTGAAAACCGACGCCCGCAATCCCTTCATTGTCGAGAAGTCGAATTTCGCGGCGCCTTACACCCTGTGCCACGCGCGAATATAGTTCGCCCGAACCTGGGTCGTGGATGAAAAACGTTACGCGATCACAATTGATCGCGAGCGAAGTCATTTCAACCAACGCTTCCAACACTTCCTCGAGAGATTCCGTCTCCGAGATTCGGGTTGCAACATCGAGAAGGATCCTGACGTCCTTTAGCCGGTTGCTCGCGTGACGCGTCTTCGGTCGAGCATTCCCTTTGGATGCGGGTCGCTTGGCTTTTCGGTCGGATTCTCTATCGCGTGTCAGCATCAAAATGTCTGCCTTTGCCACGCAATCCTTCGGGCTTGATCAAGATCTTCGCGGAGAGCTTGGCATGTTGCTTTCAGTTCGTTGATCTCGCTTGCTGCCGACGCCATCGCCGCCTGCTTTTGGGAAATAGTTTCGGCCGTAGCTCCCTCAAGTTGTTCGCGCAAGGCTTTTATAGCCAGTTGCAACTGAACTGACTTGTCGTTAGCCGTCCCGCTTAGACGCTGGATCTCCTGCTCATGCTGATATCGTGACTTTTCGAACTCGTCCCGGACAGATATTATTGTTTGCCGCAGTTGCGCAATCTCATTGTCCGCGTTGGTGATTGCACTGGCAATTACTGCTTGCCTTTCATGTTCCATGTGCTCGAGTTGGGCGCGCAGCGCCGTGATGGTTGCCCTTAGGTGCGCGATCTCATTATCGTGCGCCGCTCGGATGGTTCGTGAAAGTTCGTCGCGCGCGGCGGTACCTTCCTCCAGCGCTTGACGCAAGCTGGCAATCGTCAGCTTCAGTTGACGGAGTTCAGCATCCGGTGTTCCGCCGGCTGGAAGGCTGAACAACGACTCTAGCTCAGGCATGTCTCGCTCGCTGCCTTCCACGATATTAGCAAATTGAGATCCAGAAACCGAACCTGGGTCCTAGTCGACATAAAGTTCACCTCGCGGACGGTCACTAAGTGACTTATATTTATCCGATCTCTTCGGCAGACGCCCGCTTGAAATGGGGCCTTGATTGAGCGGTTTGCCTGGCGTGAAGGGCGTATTGGCTGCGACGCAAGGCCGAGTAGGACCAAAGTTCGCGCTAAGCATTTTGGCTAGCCTCTAGAATTCTCACGACGGTAATCTGTAAACGCAGTTTTGCGGCGGCCCTCCCTGTCCTATCCCGGCGAGCCCCAGGCAAGCAGCCTCAATAACGTTCTATCGCCAAACCTGCTCAACGTAAAAGCCGAAGATTAATCAAACCGTCGTGTTCAAAGGCATTTTAAGGGCGGTCGAATAGCGCCTACAGTTCAAGGCGCGTGGGCGCGACTTTCGGCACCATTCGATAAGCCCGATCGCTGCGGAGCTGAGTGTTGGCTTTGCGGTTTGCCGGTGCACTTTCATCCTTCCGAGGATCTCGATCATCACATCCGCACCGCATCCGATAGCCGTCCAAGATATTGCTTGTAACATCGAGCCGCCGCTGTCGTCGATTGCCTGGCACACCTCAGCGGCGATCGCGGTGCGCGCCGGCCGGTCGGTCTGGTGGAACGATAAGCAGTGATCGTCCCAAGCCACCGCGATTGGAAATCGTCGGGCGCGCTTGCTTTTCAACATCGGCACGGATCGAGCCGGGCAAGTGGTGCATGCACATCGACCGCAGTTGCATCCAAACCTCGCTGATGATTTTTGCCCCAGTGAGAATCGTCAGGGATTCGGCCGTCGTGCTTTGCTGGCCTTCTGCCAAACTCCGGCATGCTGCCAAGCCAGGACGGCACTCTGTAAGGCACGATGGTAGTTTGCAAACTCGTCTCGGCTATACGACCGCAACAGCGCCGAGCGAAGGTCCTCGGGCAAAGCCATCCAGTGGTCCCAACATGCGCACATGCTGTGCGTTGGAGTAGGCCCGCCACAACAAACACATTTCCTGCCTGAACCTTCAGGATTCGCGACAAGCATCGTGTTACTCAGTTGTCGAGCCGAGGCCCGATCCAATAAAATAATGGGCTAGCGGTCCGCAATGGTTGTGGTCTAACCGGGTCGAACTTTTTTCCGACAGAGGCGACCGCCTTTTCGTCGATCATAGCTTCGCCCGCGAGACCAACTCGAAAGTTTCATTGAAAGCACGAAGGTTTCGAACGCGAGAACTTCGATCATTCATTCGACGCAGAAACCTCCTTGAGTTTTGCTCAGAAAGCCGATTCCCGGGCACGGCACGAAGAGGCGTGTTCACTGAAACCGCTTTGAATTGATGCCTCGGCTTTCCTGAGATTGCGCCGGAGTTCACGTAGGCTTTGTGTGAGGTCGTCCGCCGCAACGGGCGGCGCATTCGGCAGGTTCGAAGTCATTGGAGGGGCTCTCACAACCGGCACTTCGAACGGAGCGGCCATCTCTGGGTCGCCGCCGCGTACAACCGTTTGCTGTTCTGATCTGCGGCGTAAGAGATGCGCGAGAAAGAGGCCTCCACCAACAAATAACAAACCAGTTGCCGCTGTTCTGATAAGCAAATCGAGCGTAGTGGTAAAATTGTGCACGCCTGCGGGCGTTTGCTCTACAGTGCGCACCGGCTTGACTACTGTTTCCGAGGGTGTCTGCCCATCAGGCGAAAGCTGCCGGAAAGTTAGTGTCCGTATACTGCGCGGTACCAAATATTTCGTCCGATCGTCGGGTGCGGCAACTTGCGGACCGGTCGTACGGGCAGCGGACAACGCGTCGTCTGTAACCTCTAACTGTGAAGAGGTGACTTGCGGCTGAGCGCCGGCTTGTTGCTCCTGCCGTACGCCACGCGAGCTGTCATCAGCGAATTGGCGACGTCTGGCGAAATGAGCGCCTCCACTTTTCGTCCCGAGAAACCAACAACGACGACGATCAGTGCGGTTCACTCGGTAGTACCAACCAGTGCCTGGTGGCGCTGTTGCGCCTGGTCTTGCCTTGCATTCTTCCGCTGCTTGGAAAGGTCGAGTACTTGCCGACAACGCAGCTGTCGCCGACACCACCAGCAAAAGAGCTGGCACGAGCTGTTTTAGCACTCGCCCTCACCCTACCCGTCATCCTTCATCGAAAAAACTCACAGCAAAATAAGACCTTAGTTCGTCCTAAATGTGCCTAACTGGCCCAGTTATGCACAGATAATCCACAGACTTATCCACAAGCAGCCTAAAATTTCCAGCCTGTTGGTTCGCGAGACAAGCATATGCTTCCGTGAGCTTCGCTGATATCCATCGCTATTTTAGCTGCTGGAAATCTCGCCCTGACAGACTGACCTCAGTCAAACAAATTGCCGCCAATCGCCGCAATGCCTCTAAGAGTACTGGGCAAAGGACCGAAGAAGGCAAGCACCGCTCCCGCCGTAATGCGGTGAGTCATGGCCTGGCCGCCGAGACAGTTATCGGCGCGCTAGAGGATGCCGAAGATTGCAGGGTATTCGCTTACTACGATCAAACCCGCGTCGGTGCTGAAGCCGAAATATCTCCGGAAAAACCCATCGGCGGTCGATACGTGGCCACGGTTACAGTAATCGACCAGGTCTTTGACGCTGCCAGCGGAGCATTCGGGGTGCGGCTCGCGCTGCCCAACCCTGATAATAAGCTTCCTGGCGGCATCAATTGCAAAATCCGCTTTGGCGCGAGATAAGTGTCGACGTCAAGTGCCGATCGACCGGGGCGCTAACTGATCTCTGAATCGGAGATCGGCCGGTGTGTCCGCTTGACCATAAACTCGAGTCGGAGATGACAACGGTTCACGTATCGTTCACCTGAATGGACCGGAAGCGCCGCAAGAATTCATGTTCTCAAAAAAGAACTAAAGGCGTGTACCGACGCCTGCTTTGGCCCTTACAAACGGGCATAAGGCCGATATTCAGCGATGTCCGCGGCTTGCCACTGCCGACTCATGCATCGCAGCAAAAAAGCGTGATTTGGTCGATCGTCTAGTCAACGCGCACCTCCACGCTGGTGGCAATTCGAACGGCGTTCGATTGGGCCTTGCAACTCCATTCTCACCGCCGAGCAACCTTTTTTGTGATCGTCACGGCCTGATTCTCGTCGTTCTAATAGCGAGCACGGCGTTGGCGCATCAGCAACGGATATCGGGGATGTGGCCTTTTCGCGATCGATGATGCACAGTCCTGTTCAACGTTTGGCGCTCCAGCAAGCAACCGGGCCTGGATCCCACGCTCCCACGAGAGCGATCAAGGGCCGTGCACGGGAGTTGGCTCAAAAAATCGACGCGAACAAGGGAGAAACGGCCATGCCTCTGAAGCATCTTGCTGTCGGCTTGGCGATCGCGATTGCGATTGCGATACCGGCCGCGTTCACATCGGCACAGGCAGGGGACGGACTTTACGTTCCATTCTTTACCTATCGGACCGGTCCATTCTCAGGCGGGGGGATACCCTACGCCAATGGACTGTCCGACTATCTTAATATGCTCAATGAACGCGACGGCGGCATTGGCGGCGTCAAGCTAATCATCGAGGAATGCGAGACCGGTTACGATACCAAAAAGGGTGTCGAGTGCTACGATTCGGTGAAAGGCAAAAACCCGGTCGTCATCACGCCGTTGTCCACGGGCGTCACGCTGCAGGTGATCCCGAAAGCGTCGGTCGACAAGATACCGGTGTTGTCGATGGCGTACGGGCTTTCGGCTTCCGCCGATGGCAATCTGTTCCCGTGGATCTTCAATACGCCTGCAACGTACTGGGACGGCGCGTCAGCCTTCGTCCGCTACGCGGCCGACAAAGTAGGTGGCTTCGAAAAGCTCAAGGGCAAGCGGATTGGTCTTGTTCATCTCGATGCACCCTACGGTAAGGAGCCGATCCCGCTCCTGCAGGCGCTTGCCCACGACTACGGCTTCGAGCTTAAGCTCTATCCGGTTCCTGCGCCGCAAATGCAGAACCAAAGCTCGCTGTGGCTTGATGTGCGGCGCGATCGGCTCGACTGGATCTATCTGCAAGGCTGGGGCGCCATGAATCCGACCGCGCTCAAGGAAGCTATAAAGATCGGCTTCCCGATGGATCGGCTGGTCGGCGTATGGTGGTCGGGGAGCGACGACGATGCCCGCCCAGCAGGTGCTGAAGCCAAAGGCTATAGTGCGCTCAGCATCACCGGCGTGGGTCAGAATTATCCGGCTCTTCAGGACATTCTCAAATATGTCGTCGACAAGGGTAAGAGCCAGGTCACATCGAAGGACAAGGTCGGCGAGGTCCTTTATAACCGTGCCGTTCTCAATGCGGCACTGGTCGCCGAGGCGATTCGCGAAGCGCAAAACCTGACCGGCAAGAAACAGGTCAATGGCGGCGACGTGCGCCGCGGCTTCGAAGCGCTCAACATAAGCGATGCCCGCTGGAAGGAAATTGGTCTGCCGGGGTTCGCCGCACCAGTCCATCTAAGCTGCGCCGACCACAATGGTCACGGCGGGATCTCTCTCGTCCAATGGGACGGAACGAAGTGGAACACAACAGTACCCTCGATCCAGCCGATCAAGGAGAAAGTTCTGCCTCTGATCGACAGCGCGGCCGAAGAGTACGTGAGGGCGAATGCGGGCTGGCCGAAGCGGACCGAGCCTTGCGACAAATCGTCGTGAGGTAAGGCGCGGCCGTCGAGAGCAACGACCTAGCGGGCGAGGATCTCGTTATGCCGAGCCCCTGCCCGCAATTCGGGATCGACTGGCGTCGCCAGCGCCGTTAAAGTCAACCGGATCGCAGAAATTCACTTTGTTTTGGTCCAACCGACATGTCGAACAGTCGGCCGCCGTCCTAGCTTGCAGAACACTGCTTAGAACACGCAGTCTTTCTCTTCTCGACCCGATTGGCCTCCGCGGTGTCTTCAGTCGTGCGTAATTGTGTCTGTGTTCAACGATAAACGGGCCTAACCCGAACATCACCATTTTTAGCGATTGGCCAGAATTCAGGCATGCACGCTTTTCGTCTTTGGAGGACCGTCGCGCAAAGTAGACTAGGCCCCGGGCTCCCGGCAGCCTTAAGGGTGACCCGTCCTAGACACTCTTTCTCTAGTCCATGATGATGTGCGGACATCCCGTGCTTGGGATGCGACCGTGAACGTCCTAGTTTTGTTGCGGAGCCATGGTCGCACCCTGTTCATCAATCGAACGCGCGATTCGAAACTTCAAGGAAAGGCGCCTAGAACCAGTCCAGCTGGGAGAAGCAAATCATGCATGCCACTTTTTTTGGCGATGAAGACTTTCCAATTGAGTGGGACGAGGGTCAAAAGGAACTATTCTGGGTTCATGATGACTTGCACATCCCGAACCCCGTCTCGCCCATTTATGCCGATATCGGGGGTTGGTGGTTGAGTTGCGATTACATGTTTCGCAGGTTCGGTACTCCCTTTGCTTCAGACTGGCTGGTCAAGATCATCAACGGATACGTTTACACCGCAGCCATCCCCGCGAAGCCTGATGTTCGCGCCGTGGGATCGGAATATGATTCGCTCTACATGGGCCGCACCCCGGTTGATCCGGCATATTCTGCGCAGATCGGCGCCTATCTCGGATGGACGTTGCCCTATTACGCCGATAACTTTTTGGATTGGTGGCGGGAACGACTCCGTCCCGAGATAGAGCGCAACTTCGCGCGTTTCGACACCTATGATTATGATAGCGCTAGCTTGCTTGACCTCGCGATTCTATTCGAGGATGTGATCGACCTTCACGATCGTCACTGGAAGATTCATTGGCAGCTCAATTTCTCCCAGTTCTCCGCGACCATGGCGCTCAACGACGCGATTGTCGAGATAAAAGGCGAGGGCGACCGCCGGGAGTTGATGGGACGCCTGCAAGCCTCGACCGATGACCGGAACTGGGACTCGATCCGAGGGCTGTGGCAAATGAAAGAGTTCGTCAAGGCGGATCGCGGCGCCGTAGCTAAGGCCTTCACGAAGTCCACTTCAAGCGATGTGATCGCGGCCTTGAAGGAGAGCACGGGTGGTCGTGCCTTTATCGCCGATTTACTCGATCCCTATTTGAGGGTTTTTGGCTACAGATCCATGTGGGCGCACGAGTTCTCCTTCAAGACCTGGAAGGAGAACCCGGCGCCAATCATTGAAGCGGTGCGGGGCTACGTCGAGACTGACTACGACTTCCAGAAGGACATCAGCAGGGTGGGTCGCGACCTTGAGACCGCCAAAGCGGAGGTCATGGAAGGCGTTCCGGCTGGACCAGGCCGTGACAAATTGGCCCGCGCCCTTGAGCGCAGCCTTAAAATGAATCCGCTGACGCCGGATCATCACTTCTATATCGACCAAGGTACCAACGCGCGGGTTCGCCTTGTACTCGTTGCGATCGGGAAAAAGCTAGTCGCGCAAAAAGTGCTGCTAGACCCTGAGGATGTGATGTATCTGCATTACAACGAACTGCGTGCTGTAATGGCCGGGAGCTTCCCGGCCGATGTGTGCGAATTGGTTTCCGATCGTCGTGACCAGCGTGAGGCAGCATACAAACTTCGGCCCCGCGATTGGGTCGGGACTCCAACCGACCAAGCGCTGGCATTCCCCTATCTGACCAACTGGGGATTCCCTGAGAAATTTTACCGCAAGCCCTCGGAGACCGACGCCATCATCAGCGGACTTCCAGCCTCGAGCGGCGTGGTTGAAGGAAGCGCAAGAGTGTTGGTTTCTCCAGATGAAATCGAAAAAGTTCAGAAGGGAGAGATCGCCGTTTGCCGCATGACGAGCCCAGCCTGGGTCGTTCTCTTCACGCGCATCGGCGGTCTGGTAACGGATGCAGGCGGGGTAACCTCCCATCCAGCTGTCGTCTCGCGAGAGTTCGCCATTCCTGCTGTGGTTGGCACGTCGGACGCGACTCGGCGCATCAAGACTGGGGACCGTATTCGGGTCAACGGGTCAACTGGGCAAGTCGACGTCATCTCCCGTTTCGAGACACAGGCGGCGCATCGCGCGAACCCAGCGTCTCTCCTCGGCAGCTAAATGAGGCAGGGCAAGGAATGAGTAACTCGTCCTTTGTGCTTCCCCTTGGCGACCCGCGATGCCGCGAGGTACGTCTCAGCGGGGGCAAGGGCGGCAGTCTGGCGACCATGGTGCAGCAGGGACTGCCGGTCCCTCCGGGGTTTGTCATCACCTCCGCCGCGTTTCTCGCAGAAGTCGACGAGGGGCGGCTTCGATCCTTTTGCAGCAGCGGAAACATGGCCGACGCTCGTGAGATCGTCGCGGCAGCAAGGCCGCCGACGGCCCTCATCGCCGATCAGTACGCCTTGATTAGTGGCCCGGTAGCGGTGCGCTCCTCGGCCTGCGCGGAGGACTTTGAGGGGGCGAGCTACGCCGGTCAGCAGGAAAGCTATCTCAACGTCGATGGACTTCCCGCCGTGATTTTGAAAATTGTCGAGTGCTGGCTGTCGTTCTTCGCCGACCGCGCTGTCTTTTACCGCGCCGAAAAAGGCTCCCTGGACGACGTCGCCATGGCAGTCATCGTCCAAAAGATGATCGAGTCCAAGAAATCGGGTGTGCTCTTCACTGTTGACCCCGTGCAAGGCCGAAAGGACCGTATGGTCGTCGAGGCGGCGTTCGGCCTAGGCGAAAATGTAGTCGACGGTCGGCAAACCCCTGATCATTACGCACTGGACCGTAAGGGAACGCTCAAGCTCAGCCGCATCGTTGAGAAGCAGGTTCTGGACGAGAAAGAGTTGAAGCAACTGGCGGATCTAGGCCGAAAGTTGGAGGAACTACACGGGTGCCCACAGGACATCGAATGGGCGTTCGACCAGTACGGCAAGCTCGCTCTGCTGCAAAGTCGGCCGATCACCACGATCTGACAGGCCGCCGATGAGATATATAGAATACGATCAACTGCGCGCCCATGAGCTTGTGCGCTCTTGTCGCCTGGCTGTCAGGGTCTTGGAAACTGGCAGCACTCGAACTCCAGGTGCTGTGGGCACTTTTTGCCGCGTGCAGGGCCCAGTAGGGAACAGAACGTGCGGCCGTTTCGCTACTTAAGACCGAGCAGCCTTCAGGAGGTGATCGGTTGCCTGGAACAGCATGGCGCCGGCGCCCGATTGCTCGCTGGCGGCACTGACCTCACTGTCGAGCTGCATTACGGGCAGTCACTCCCGCAGGCGGTTATCGACATCAAACGTGCGATCGATTTGTCGCCGGTCATTACCGAAGCAGATGGATGGCTAACGATCAGTGCGACGGTTCCGCTGACCGAGGTCGAAGGCAACAAAACAGTGCGTCGCTGTTTCCCAGCACTTGCTGAGGCCGCAGCTGTGGTCGGATCCATTCAAATTCGCAACCGCGCCACTTTGGTCGGTAACGTCTGCAACGCTTCACCAGCTGCGGACATTGTTCCTGTCCTCGCGGTGTACGGCGCAGTTGTAAAAATCCTCGGCCGCGGCGGCGAGCGCTCAATTCCGCTTGTCGACTTCATTCAGGGCAATCGCCGCACCGCCCTTATGGCGGGCGAGCTTGTCACGGCCATATGCGTCCCATTTCCAAGCGAGCCGTTCGGTTCTGCTTTCGCGCGAGTGACAAGGCGCTACGGCGTCGATTTGGCGATCGTAAACCTCTGCTGCGGCATCGATGGGTCGGGAATAACGACTCTGGCATTTGGCGCCGTGTCGCCACGCCCGCTGGTGCTGCAAGACCGCGCTGGCGTCCTCGCAGATCCGGTTGCTGGAGCGGACGTCAAATCGGTCGTGCTAGATGCTTTGATCTCAAAGGCCACCCCTATCACGGATGTACGTGCAAGTGCGGAATACCGCTCGGCGATGCTCAAGGTACTAGCGCTGCGGGCCCAACGCCGCGCTACCGAAAGACTTGCCAACGGAAAGTGGTATGATTGATATGACTCAAATCGAAATCAATGTGAACGGCCGACGCCACCTGCTGGATGTTGGCTCGAACACGACTCTATTAGATCTTCTCCGCGACACGCTTCACCTGTACGGTTCGAAAGAATGCTGTGGTGTTGGCGAATGCGGCGCCTGTACTGTGTTGGTAGACGGCCGCACTGCTAACTCCTGTCTTATGCTTGCTGTCGAGGCCGATGGCGCTGAGATCATGACGATCGAAGGCGTCGGCGCGGGGGGGCTGAACGCGCTCCAGCGGGCCTTCCTCGAGTACGGTGCAGTACAGTGCGGATTCTGCATTCCTGGAATGCTGATGGCCGCACAGGCGCTCCTCAACCAGGATCAACACCCGAACGAAGAGAAGATTCGTGAGGCGCTGTCGGGCAACCTTTGCCGTTGCGGCGGATACAATCGAATTGTTGCAGCTGTCCGCGCGGTCGCGAACGTGGGTGGAACCGGCAAACGTAGCTGCGCGAAGAATCCTGGCGGCGAAAATTTGGGATTCGGTCAGCTTCTTGCGGACCTCGCGCCGCGCCGCGGACAAAACATGCAGGGATCGGTCGGCGCTGATGTGCCACGCC
The DNA here is from genome assembly GCA_963720115.1 of uncultured Alphaproteobacteria bacterium. Classification (GTDB taxonomy): domain Bacteria; phylum Pseudomonadota; class Alphaproteobacteria; order Rhizobiales; family Xanthobacteraceae; genus BOG-931. Next base: position 246,698 of record CAVREN010000102.1, on the reverse strand, counting down.
TCGGCGGTATCGAACGCGTGACTGGAAGCCAGCAGTTCCTCGCAGATATTCCGCTTTCGGGCATGCTTTACGTCAAACTCGTCACTCTCGACGCTGCGCGCGCGCATATCATTGGTATCGACCTTACCGAGGCTCGCAAGGTGCCCGGCGTCATCGCAATCATTACCGTCGACGACCTACCGAATCCGGTTCCGCGTTTCGGCCCAGTCTACCAGGACCGGCCAGTCCTCGCTGTCGGCGAGACTAAATATTACGGCGAGCCCGTGGCTGCCGTAGCGGCAGAGTCGAAAGAGGCCGCTGAACTTGCGGTCTCCTTGGTCCGCGTCACTTCCGAGACGCTTCCTGCAGTTCTTTCGGTGACCGCGGCGATGGAGCCGCATGCGCCGCTCGTACAAGATCCCGCGCTGCGTCCTGGTGACCCGCTGGCCGCCACCAATATTCTTAAAGAGCGACACTATGGCTGGGGTGACATCGACGCGGAGAAGGCCGACCTCATCGTGGAGAATTCCTATTCGTTTCCGATGGTCACGCAGTTTGCAATCGAACCCCACGGATTCATTGCGCTCGCCGAAAAAGATGTTCTGAAGATTTGGAGTCCGGTTCAGCATCCTTTCCTACTGCAAAGAATCATGGCGGAGCTTTTCGATCTGCCATTGACCCAGGTTCGCGTGTTTGCTCCTGATCCTGGCGGCGGTTTCGGGGGAAAGCAGAACCCCAAGTTTGAGCCTTTGGTGACTTACTTGGCGCTCCGCACCGGCCGCCCATGCCGGCTCGTGTTAACCCTGGAGGAGACATTCCAAGCGGTTCGGCGTGCGGCAGCGGATATACGGGTCCGCACCGGTTTCACCAGATCCGGCGATTTGGTCTTTCAGGACATCAAATCTGACTTTCTGATCGGTGCCTACGCCGACATCGGCGAACGGGTTATGACTAAAGCGAACTACTTGGGTTGCGGCCCCTATCGGACTCCGATCGCCAGAATCCACGCGCGAGCGGTGTTGTCGCACACGACGCCAAGTTGCGCCTTTCGCGGCTTTGGCACGCCGCAGATCAATTGGGCGGTGGAGTCGCAGATGGACGCTGCGGCTCGGACATTGGGCTTGGACGGGTTGACCATCCGGTTGCGTAATCTTGCTAACAAAGGAGATGAGATCGTGCGCGGGGATGCGCCCGCCGACGGCAACTGGGCGGAATCGGTGCATCGTGCGGCGAAGGCGATCGGCTGGAATACCCCACTTACTCTTCGACGCGGCCGGGGGATTGCGGTGGGCATCAAGTCTGGTGCCACTACCGGCCTTTCAAATTCAACCGTACGGCTGTTGGCCGACGGCAGCGCCATCGTTTATGCCGGAACGTCCGACATGGGACAGGGGGCTCGAACGATTTTCGCCCAGCTGGCGGCCGATGCACTCGGCGCACCGTTGCACGACGTAACGGTCGTCATGGGGGACACCGCCGTTGTGCCTTTCGACCTGCAAACGTCGGCGAGCCGATCGACTGTGTTTATGGGCAACGCCATCGTTCGCGCCTGCGAGGATATCCACGAGCAGCTGCGCGAAATGGCTGCGGACCTTCTTGGATTTTCCAAGGCTGAGGTCCAGGTCGTGAATGGCAAGGTGAATCTCCCAACTGGCACGCTGCCGATTGCCGAATTCGTTTCCGCTCAGCTCGGCCGATGGAACGGAGAATTGATTGGCCATGGCCGGATGCGAAAGCCGACTGCGCCCGACCATCCCCTAGGTGGAACGCCGGCGTTCTATGAGTTCAACTGCACCGCGTTCGAGGTAGAGGTAGATGCTGATACCGGCGAAATTCTCATTCACAAGCACGTCACCGTCGGTGACGTCGGGAAAGCGTTGAACCCGCTGCAAGTGGAGGCACAGGACGAAGGTGCGGCGATAATGGGCCTCGGACACACTTTGATGGAACATTTAGTTCTCGATGACGCGGGACGTATCCGCAATCTCGGCGCGCTCGACTACCGTATCCCAACGACTAAGGATGTCCCGCTAGCGCTCGAGGCCCTCAGCGTTGAGAATGCGGACGGACCCGGGCCCTATGGGGCAAAGGGAGTCAGCGAGGGCGCATTACTTTGCACCGCTCCGGCGCTGGCGGCGGCACTGACCCAGGCGACTGGCGTCATCATCACCGATCTGCCGCTTACGCCGGAGCGAGTATGGCGGGCTATGCGGGATAGCGCCGCCCGAGACCAGCGAAAGGTTAGTGTTCAAGCAGCGGGACCGGCCAGGAGCATCCAATGAGAATCGTCGATTTGAGCCGAGATCTTTATCATCGCACGCCGAGCTATCCGGGACATCCGCCGATCATTCACGGCGTATGGAAGACACACGAAGAGGCGTTCGTTGACTCCGGCTACGTACAGGGCAATGCGGTTATGTACTTTTCCATGGCAGACCACGGCGGCACTCACATGGACGCGCCTCGCCATTTTGGTATGAGCGGCACGCCGATCGACAAATATCCGCTGGAGAACTGCATCGTCCAAGGCATCTGCATCGACCTGCGTCACATTGCACCGCGTGCGGAAATAGAACCGGCCGATCTGGAAACAGCGGTGAAGAAGGCCAGCGTACCGATCCCGAAAAAGGGCACGGTGTTGCTTTGCACCGGGCATCATAACCGCACCTTCCTGACGAAGGCGTATGCCACGGACAATCCTGGCGTCAACGTTGCCGCGACGGTGTGGCTGGCGCAGCAAGGCATTGTACACTTCGGAATCGATGCAATGCGTCCCGGCCCTGAGGGCAAAATCAACTCATTGGTACACAAGGCCTGCCTCGACCTCGATATCACACACATCGAAAGCCTGTGCAATCTCGAGGCGTTGGTTGGCCAAGGCGAATTTCAATTTATCGGCCTGCCACTCAAATGGCGCGAGGGCACCGCCTCGCCGATCCGCGCAGTGGCAGTGTTCAACGATTGAGACTAATATCGTCTTGAAAATATCACTCGTCTCGCGAGAATGCATGGTAGATCGGTACACGCGTGAACAGGTAGAGGCGAGGCTCCGCGCCACAATCTCGGTGGGCAGTCCGATCATCGTTGCTGGTGCGGGAAACGGGCTTTCCGCGAAGTTAGAAGAGCTCGGCGGTATCGACCTGATCGTCGTTTACAACAGCGGCAAGTTTCGCATGGACGGGTTGCCGTCCATATGCGGTCTGATGCCGTATGGAAACGCCAACGAGATTGTGCTGGAGCTCGGCCAGAATCACGTGCTTCCCGCCGTCAAGAAAACGCCGGTTTTGGCCGGCGTATGCGGCACTGATCCGACCCTAAACATGCGCAGTTTCCTTGAGCACCTCCAACAAGTCGGATTTTCCGGTGTTATCAACTATCCGACCGTGTCTCGATTCGACGGAAATATTCGACGGGACTTCGAGTCGGTTGGATTGGGCTTCGCTCGCGAAGTCGAAATGATCTCTACGGCGCAAGAGATTGGTCTGTACACGACCTGCTACATCCGTACCGCCGAGGAAGGCGTGCAGATGGCTAAGGCCAACGTGGATCTGATTGTTCCTCACATCGGCCTGACCAGCGGCGGGACGACTGGGTCGGAAGGTGCTATGACGCTGGACGAAGCGGTAAAGGCGACAGAAGATCTGATCGACGCAGCCCGCGCCATAAAGCCCAATGTGATCGCCTTGGCACATGGGGGGCCGATGGAAAATCCTGAAGATGTCGCGTACGTTCTGAAGCGGACGGGTGCCCAAGGCTTTGTCGGGGCCTCGAGCATTGAGCGGTTGCCGGTCGAGACCGCTATTGTCGGCGCGGTAAAGGCATTTAAGGAGATCCCTTTAGCGACAAGAAAATAGATTTGCTCATGCCGGTGTGAAGTTTTGACCTTAATGCTCGTCCGCGAAACGAGTGCCGGCGCCCAAAAGACTAAAGGGACCACCAGCTTAGAAGGCTGTGGATCGTGGGCATCACTCCTCAAAAGCCTCTGGAACCACATCCTGGCTCAATCGCGGATCAGCACAGGGCACGTACGTTTCCGGCAGGCCGTGTTCGCGGCGGACATTGTTCGCGCCTTGCGCGGTTGCGGCTGTTTTGTAAAACGCAACCAGGCGATTGGCGCCCTGACGGCCGTACCCGCAATCGGACGTAACCACGAGGTTTTCCAAATCGACGTACTTCAGCGCCTTGCGGATCTCGTTGGCGACCTCCGCCGGCGTATCGGCGTTGAGTGTGCGGTGCGACACGACGCCAAGCGCGAACTTCTTCTTTGTCTTGCCCTTCCAGTTGCCGAGCAGTTCGAGCTCGGCCATTCCGCGGTCCTTCATCTCCAATGTCAGCACATCGCAGTTAACGCGGTCCAAGTAAATCTCCAGCGCGTTGGCGTAGGACGTTCTGTCGAACACGCGCTGCATCATCGGGTTCCCCCAGCAGGTGTGAACCCACACCTCCGCTTTCTCGAGCCCCGACAATTCGTGATTCATCGCTGCGGTAAGGAAATTGAGCGTGTCGGTGGCGTCGGGATAATAGCAGGCTATGAAGTGAATTGTCGGCTCTTCAATCTGGATGACAGTGCAGCCCGAGGCAACCAGTTCTCTCAGTTCGCGGTTGATGGCGGTCGCCATGTCCCAGATCATCTGCTTTTTGTTGTCTTCGATCCGATACTCTGGCGTGTGCGAGTCGAGAAACAGCGCCATGACTTGACCTGAGACAGTTCCAAATTTGACCGGCTTGCGGGTGCGAGCTTGGGTCATGCGATAGATCTTGGCGTATTCGAGCGGATTGCGCGGATTGTGCTGGATCTTCCCAGTGACAATCGGCCAGCGCCACGAGGTGTAGATTTCGTTCAGCAGCGTGCCGGGTGGATACTTCAGGAGATCAGAGCGCGTATTCTCCGGCTGCAACTCGTCAAAGGCGACGCCGCGCCAGCGCTGCAACGGATAGTGATGCCAGGAGCGGCCGGCCAGATCCGCGTCGAGAAAGTAATCGCCGTTGGTCACTATATCGAGGCCTGCGCGCTCCTGATCTGAAACAACGACGGCGAGGGCGTCGGAGAACTGCTCGCGGTAGATAGGGTCGAGCATGGCAGTGTCGAGCGGCCGTCCCCACAGGCTTTGCGTGTACCAGGCGGGTCGCGGCCAGGATCCGGTCGTGGTGGTGGCTAATGGCACATCCTTGGTGGCGGTGAAAGCCATGGTTATCCTCTCTGCTCGTTGTTGTTTGTAATTTCACGTTGAACACGTCCGGCGTCCATAAGGTGTGCGTAATCATGCGCGACGCTTTGCCCAACTTGTCGTTGTTTGAGCCGCGCGAACTCGGACTCCTTAGCCGCGATAAGAAGGATCGATCCGGTTGAGCTGGCGCACCACCGCGTTGAAGCCGACTTCGGCGAAATGCTCGTCGCCCACCCCCTGCGCGATCTGTACAGTTTTCTTAATAACGTCGTCCGGCGGCAGCGCTAGCTCTCGGCCGCCCGATTGCGCTGCTATCTGAATCTCGCAACTACGCTCGAGATTGTGCATCAGGATGAACGCCTCCGCGATGCTTCGTCCGTGAGTGAGAGTGCCGTGATTACGCAGAAACATCATCCGCTTGTCTCTGAGATTGATCACAAATTTTCTTTGTTCCTCGGGACGAAATCCGGGGCCGTCGTAGTCGTGATAGGCGATCTGGCCGTGAAAGGTAATCCCGAATTGGTTCAGCGGGAGCAAGCCCGACTTTTGAGCGGAAACTGCCGTGCCGGTGACCGTGTGGAGGTGCATTACGCACCGCGCCTCCGGAACCGCGTCGTAAACTACGCGATGGACAATCCATCCCGCGGGATTGACTTCAGCGCTTTCCAAAAAGGGGCTGCCGTCGATGTCGACCTCGAGGAGGTTGGATGCGGTCACCTCGTCAAATAACATACCAAAGCGAATGAATAGGAACCGATTGTCGCGCCCCGGCAGCCGCGCCGAGAGATGGGTGAAGATCAGATCATCCATTCCGCGGCGCGCGAAAATGCGGTAGCAGGCGGCAAGTTGCTGCCGAGTGTGTTGTTCGAGGGCTGCAAGCGTATTTTGATCGCCGCTCTCTGCCATCCTCGCCAGTTCCGTTGCCGCGTTCATGTGGGCTGAAACTCGCCCTTCGCCGCCTACTCTGCTGCTACCTGGCTCTGGTGACGCCGCGGCTCCGGTGGCTTGTGATAGAGGCCGTCCTTCATGATCATCAGCAGATTGTTGCGATCCTGGAGCAGCGTAACGTCTGCGACCGCGTCACCGTCGACCAGCAGCATGTCGGCCAAATAGCCCTCCTTTATCTGACCGAGTTCATTCCCCATGCCCATCAATTCGCCGCCATATTTGGTCGCAGCGCGCAGCACTTCCGTTGGTGGGTAGTCGAAAAGCTTGACGAAATGTTCTAGATCGCGCGCGTTGTTGCCAATCGGGTTCCAGGCAAAACCGTAATCGCCGCCCGGAAGCGCGCGGATGCCGCGCTTGCGCATCTTGCGGTAGACATCGCAAGCGCGCTCGATCGTCACCAGCATGCCATTGCGTTCGGCGATCTCCTTGGTGATACCCCAGCGTTCCGCCTCATACGTATACGCCCAGGAAGAGCCGATCGTGGGCGCCACAAAAATCTTATCCTTTTTGGCTTCGAGCTGATCGAGTGCTTCCTCGTCGGCGTATTCGCAGTGATAGAGCACGTCAAAATCGTACTTCAGCGCCAGCTTGATCGCGCGAGTCGCGTGCGAGTGGCACGCTAGCATCACGTTGTGTTCCTTTGCCTGCTCGGCTGCGGCGGCGACTTCGGCGTCCGTGTAGGTCACTGTTTCCGAAAAACCTGGCCGCACCCAGTTGTCACCCGAGAGGTTGATCTTGATGGTGTCCACGCCCTCTCGGACCATCGTGCGCACAACGCGCCGCAATTCGTCGGGCCCGTCCGCGATGATCTCGGTGCTGTGGTGATCCTTTTGAAGTTGACGAACGTCGCCCAATCCGCCCGATGCCGTAATTTCCGGTGAAGCTGCGCGTAGCCGGGGCCCCGGCAGCAGGCCCGCATTGATTTCGTTGCGGATCACGATGTCCAGGCGAGGCTTTGCCGAAGCGGCGGAGAAGCAACTGGTGAAGCCGCAATCGAGCATAAGCTTGGCATGGCGCGCGGTCAGCAGCGTGTGCTCCTCGACCGGCAAATTGCCGATCTCCAGCACCGAAGCACAGTTCGTGAACGACAGGTGTGCATGTGCCTCGGTCAGGCCCGGCATCAGCGTTGCGCCGCCGCCGTCGATAACCTCCGCTCCGTCCGCCTTGAGATTGTTGCGGCCTTTGGCAACGGCCTTGATCCTGTTGCCTTGCACTAGCACCTCGCCGGGAAACGACGGTGAGCCCGACCCATCGAACACCATGACGTTGGTGAACAATTTCTGACCCATATGACCCCTCCATCCCAGGGCGCTTACGATTGAGCGGCCCGGACTAACTCCCGCACCTTGTTTGGCGGTATCGGCACGCTGTCGATACGCACGCCGAACGGCTTAAGCGCGTCCTCGACGGCACGGGCAATCGCTGAAGGCGAGCCCATACGGCCGCCCTCACCGCCGCCCTTAATACCATATTCCGTGTAAGGAGAGGGTGTTTCGAGATGCCCAATCTTCAAGTCCTTGGGCATTTCGGCAACGGTCGGCAGGCCGTAATCGGCAAAATTAGCGTTAAGGAACTGCCCATTCGCGTCATATTTGTACTCTTCGAACAATACTGACCCGATGCCGTTGGCGGTGCCGCCGCGAATGTGGCCGCCAAGCGTTTGCGGGTTGACCATGGTGCCGGCGTCGTGCACGGCAGCATAGTCCAGAATCTCGACCTTCCCGGTCTCCGGATCGACCTCTACCACAGCCACGTGACACATGTGCCCCATGATCGGATAGAAGATTCCGAGATGCTTGCGCTGCGGGTGCGGCGGCGAGGAGAGCGGGTGATCGTAAACCGCGGTTGTTTCCAGTCCGCTGTCGAACTCAGGATCATCCGGGAAGGACATGCGAAAGAAGTTTCCCATCAAGGCCAGTTCCCCAATCGTCTTCTCCATGCCCGGGACGCCCTTCGTGCCGACGGCACCGTTGCGGAATTCGAGGTCCTCGACGTTTGCCTCAAGCATGTGGCCCGCAAGCTTCTTCAGCTTGTGTTTGAGTTTGCCCGACGCTGTCACAATAGCTCCTGTCACCATAACCGTGTAACGACTGCCGCCCGGACCAAATCCGTTGAAGCCGGCGTCAGAATCCGCGTAGCCGATCATGATGTCTGAGGGATCGACAGTAAACTGTTCGGCTAGTATCTGCGTTACAACCGTTTCCGGGCTGTTTCCCCAGAACGGAGCGTTGAGCTGCGCGAAGATTTTGCCAGAAGAGTCAATCCGCAGCGATATGCCTTCCGGAACGCTGGTTAGCGCAAAACCAGGGTTGGACAGCGGGTTAAGCGACCACCATTCCGTCGGGCTGTAAACGCTCCGTTCCTGGCAGGTGGCGACGCCGATGCCAATGCATTTCCCCGTCGCACGGGCGGCTGCCTGCTTCTTCTTCCAGTCTTCGTAACCGACGAGTTCGAGCGCTTTGTCCAGGACTGCCTGATAATTGCCGCTGTCGTAGACGTTGCCAGTCGGGATCACATAAGGAAATTCGTTCGGCTGAATCAGGTTCTTGCGGCGTAGCTCGACCGGGTCCACGTTAAGCTCGTCGGCCGCAGCGTCCACCATCCTTTCGATCAGGAAATTGGTCACTTCCGAGCCGAATCCGCGGTAGGCGCCCTGCTGGCATTTGTTGGTCAGGGCAGCGATTACGCGCAGGCCGATACTATTGATCTTATACGGCCCCGTGACCTGGGCGAGCGCGTTGCCGTGGTGCCCGACGCCAAACTGGAAGTAGGCGCCGTAATCGTCGATGACACGGAAGCGCAACGACAGCATCGTTCCGTCGCGCTTGAGGGCAAGCTCGGCATCATAGACGCGATCGCTTCCGTGCGCGTCACAATTGAGGAAATTGTCGATCCGGTCCTGAATGTATTTGACCGGCCTGCCGGCGGCGCGTGCTAATGCGCAGGTGAGCGCGACATGCTTGTGGGTGAAAATCTTCGATCCGAAGCTACCGCCTGCGATCGTCGGAATGATTTTAAGATGTGTCGGTGACACCTTGAGGGCGCCGGCAATGACGAAGTTTACCACATTGTAGAAGCTTGTATTTGCGTAGCACGTAAACCGCCCGGTGCCTTCGTCGAACTCGGCGATGGCACCCACAGTTTCGATCGGCTGAGCCCCCGACCGAGACCACTTCACTTTGCGGCGAACGATCACGTCCGCCTTTCCAAAATCCTCATCGACGGGTCCGAATTTGAACTCCTGGTCATAGGCACAATTAGTCGGTCCGCGCTCCGGATGAAGGACCGCGTCACCGGTAGCGTGGATCGCCTTCTCCGGATCCACGTTCGGCGGTAAGGGCTCATACTCAACGTCGATGAGATCGATCGCGTCCTGGGCGATGTATGGATCCTCGGCGACGACCGCCGCCACGACCTCGCCGACGTGCCGGATCTTATCAATGGCCATGCAGTATTGAGGCACCGGCGGACTGGAGAAGCTTGCCACTTGCGCGGTCTGTTCCGCCGCGTCCTTGGCCGTAAAGACAAGGATCACCCCGGGCAACGCCTCCGCCTTACTGACGTCAATCGATTTGACGCGCGCATGAGCATGGGGGCTACCGAGCACGGCAGCGTGGGCCATATTCGGCAAGTCAATGTCATCGATATATTTGCCTTTGCCAGTCAAAAGTCGCGGATCCTCGATCCGCTTCATGTCCTGGCCGATCCATTTCAAATTGTCGCGCGGCTTTTCGCGCTGCCGCGATGGCGGGATGACGTGGTCCTCAAGATGGGTCGTCATGCCGCAACCTCCGTAACAGCGCGCATCTTTTTTGCAGCGGACATTATCGCCTTCACAATGTTTTGGTACCCGGTGCAGCGGCAAAGATTTCCCGAAATCGCCTCGCGAACGTCATCTTCGGTCGGGTTCGAGTTTTTCGAAAGTAACTCCGTCGCCACCATCAGCATTCCCGGCGTGCAGAACCCGCATTGGAGTCCGTGTTCTTCCCAAAACGCCTGCTGCAGCGGATGCAACTTGTCGATGGATCCAAGGGCTTCTACGGTAGTGACCTCGCAACCGTCTGCCTGCACCGCGAACATCAAGCAAGACCGAATGGCGGTACCATCGACGATGACGGTGCAAGCGCCGCATACGCCGTGCTCGCAGCCGACGTGAGTGCCATGCAGGTGCAGATTGTGTCGTAAGAAATCGCTGAGCAGCAGCCTTGGCGCGACGGTCGCCCGCCGCTCCTTTTTGTTTACCTTCAACGCCACTTCAATCTGCTTCACAGCCGCTTTCTCCTTGATTAAGCGACGCGTCTGCGAGTCTAGCTGCAGCGATTACGCGCGTCGCGCAATGCCCGGTAAACGAGCGTCCTGGCGAGATCTCTGCGGTACTCCGCGGAGCCGTGAATATCCGAGTTGGGATTGACTGTGGCGGCGCTGGCCGCGGCAGCATCGCGCAACGCGGCATCATCTGCCTTTCCGCCGAGAAGCCCTTTTTCGGCCTGTTGCAAACGGATCGCATGGGACTCCACGCCCGCAAGCGCGATTGAAGTCTCCTTTACCTTTCCTTTCTCAATCTGCAAGGTTGCGGCCGCCGCTACGATAGCAAAGTCACCCTTGCGGACATTGACCTCGTGAAAGCCCCAGCCTTGACTCGTCGGCGCCACCGGAATGCGTACCTCGACCAGTATCTCTTCGTCGGCGGTCGCCGTCTCGTATTGACCGATAAAAAATTGTTCGGCGGGGACGTCGCGCTTGGCCTCGTTGCTGCGCAGCACCATCACCGAGTTGGCGGCAAGTACGACGGCCGGCATTTCCGAGGCCGGATCGGCGTGGCAAAGATTGCCGCACAGCGTGCCGCGGTTGCGCACCGGACCATGCGCCACCCACTCGTAGGCAGCGTGCATCAACGGGCAAGCTTGTTTGACGACCTTCGACTCTTTTAAGGCAGTGTGCCGGCACAGCGCACCGATCACTAGCTCCGAGCCCTCGATCCGGTGGTAGTCCAACTCTGCAATGCGATTGATGTCGATGAGGCGATCCGGACGAACCACGCGAAAATTCATCATCGGCACAAGGCTTTGCCCGCCAGCAATAATTTTTGATCTTCCGCTGTTATCCTTGAGGAGACTAAGTGCCGCGTTGAGCGTCGCTGGCCGTTCGTAATCGAAAGGTGCCGGCTTCATTGTCCCCCCGATCATTTTTCGCGCAACGTACATTTTGAGGTACATTGCATTTCGCGTTTATGACCGAGATAGTTGGCACAAATTGACACCTTGATCAATAGCAATTACCGTGGCGTGGGGCCGGCGGAGCGACCCGACAACAGGCCTCAATAAAATCTACTCGAGGGAGGCGTCACATGGCTCGCGTAGCACCGCTCACTGACATCGACTTCACTGTTGACGAAATGATGAAGCACGTTGCGCGATTTAAGGAGCAAAAAAGCACCTCCAAATCATTCATCGATACGCGAATTCCCGGTCATGAGCGCGATATTTTTAGCATCATCGGTGCCGGCGTGTTGGAAGATCCGGAACTCAGGCCAAGTATTCCCGCGGAGGATTTTCACCTTTCCATTGTAAAGGCTGAGTCCGGAAAGGGCGCAAGCTTGCACTCGCACTTGACTCAAGAAGTTTTCATGCCGCTAAGCGGCCGCTGGGCCATCTTCTGGGGACCTAAGGGTGGCAGAGAAGTCATTCTCGAGCAGTACGATGTGATCTCAGTTCCGACCCACGTCATGCGAGGCTTTCGCAACGCCGGGGAGCAAACGGCACTGCTACTCGCCGTCGTCGGAGGACATGACCCCGGCAAAGTCGGTTGGCCGGAAGAAATGAAGGAGAAGGCGCGCGCCACGGGCTTCGAGTTGACCGAGGACGGCACGTTCCGCGAAATCGCGCCGGCTCGATGATTCGCGCTTTAGGCCGATTGCGCGGACACCTCATCACGCTTAGCGTTGCTGCGGCGTCTGTCTGTCGCGCCTAACTGGGAGGCGTAGCGACGAAAAAGCCCGCAAATCAATAATCAATTAAAAAAATCGAAAGGGAGGGACAAATATGTACCCTGCAGTCATCGACATCTATGATGCACCGACCTCAGTGCAGGAAGCGCTGCAAGCTTTAGCTAACGGCGGCAGTAACTCTTATTTTCTCGCGGGTGGTCAGAGTTTGATGCAGGCGATCAAGGCGCGCATCATATCGCCGAAGAGCTTGATCGATCTGCAACACGTCGCGGAGTTGAAAGGCATTCAGTATATACAGGGAGCTGTTCGCATTGGCGCGATGACGCGCTATCGCGATATTGCCACCGACGAGGGCCTCGACGGCGCGTATCAGGCACTTCGCGACGCTGCGAGCCATGTAGGCGATCGTCAGGTTCGAAATCGGGGCACAATCGGAGGCAGCCTTTGTTGGAACTATATCGCAGCATGTATGCCGCCGACCTGCATCGGCATCGGCGCATCGCTAGATCTCGTCAGCAAAAAGGGAAAGCGGATGCTGCTGGCGGAAGAGTTTTTGCAGGGTCCGCTCGAGACGGCGCGTCATGATGATGAAATCGTCGTTGCGGTGACATTGCCCACGCCTGCCAAATCATCGGGGAGCGCCTACAAAAAATGGGGCCTAGTGACTGATGCGCTACCCGTTGTCGGTGTCTGCGCGTTCATAGAGCTCGATAACGATGGTCGGTGCCAGCTAGCCCGCCTAGCGGTAGGCGGATTGGCAACCGGACCGCGGCGAGCAAAAGCCGGAGAGAAGGCTTTAATTGGTGTCTCTGCAACCGACGCTTCGAGGATTTCCGAGGCTGCCGAAACCGCAGCGGCATCGACTGAGACACAAAGCGACATGTGGGCCGACGCTGAATATCGTAAGAAACTGATTGGAACATTAACGCGCGAGGTAGTCGCCACCGCTTTCGCTCGTGCCGCGCGGGAGAACATTCATGAATAAGGAAATCTCGATAACGATCAACGGTGAAGTCTACCAGCACTCAGTGCCAATTCGATTACTTCTGGTCGACTTCATTCGCGACGTCGCCGGGCTCACTGGCACCCACGTTGGCTGCACCTTCGAGGGAGTATGCGGCGCCTGCACGGTGCACCTCGACGGTGAAGCAGTAAAATCCTGCTTGATGCTAGCCGTGCAAGCGGACGGTCGTTCGATTACAACGATCGAAGGGCTTGCCGTCGATGGAAAGTTGCACCCGTTGCAAAAGGCGTTCAACGACCATCACGCTTTGCAGTGCGGGTTTTGCAGTGCCGGAATACTGATGAATATGGCTGAGTTCGTCAGGACAAATCGCAAGTTGACTGAAGACGAAATCCGCGGCGCGTTGATCGGCAACCTCTGTCGTTGCACCGGCTACGCCCACATTGTCGACGCGATAAAAGAAGTCGCGGGAACGCCGACTGCATCGGCGTAGCAATTAGGAGCGAGCTCAATGAACCACGTGGCGAAACAACAGGGCTGGGTCGGCCGGCAATTCAATCGCAAAGAGGACTATCGCCTCACAACTGGCAAGGGTCAGTATTTCGCCGATATCGTCGTACCGGGAATGCTTCATCTCATGTTCGTGCGTAGTGCGCACGCCCATGCCCGTATCAAGCGAATCGATACCTCAGCAGCCAAGGCCATTGCTGGTGTCGTCGCCGTTGTGACCGGTGCGGACATCCGCGACGCCATCAAATCCTTGCCGCAGCCCGTTGTCGTGCCGGCATTGCCTGCTCGGTATCCGACCTTTTGGCCGCTTGCTGTGGACAAAGTGAAATTCCACGGCGAACCAGTGGCGGCGGTCGTGGCGCGCGACAAGTACGTAGCCGAAGATGCGGCCGATGCCGTGGTGATCGAGTACGAGCCGCTGCCGATCGTCAGCGACATGGAAGACGCCCTCAAGCCGGGATCGCCGATCGTGCACGACGGCTGGGAGAACAATGAAATGTTCTCCCTGACCTTCACCGGCGGCGCCACGCCAGAAAGCCAGGCGGCCAACGACGCCGAGGTTGATCAGCTAATGAAGTCGGCGGACGTTTCGATCAAATCGCGCTATCGCGTCCATCGCTGCGGAGTGACGCCGCTCGAGCCGCGCGGCGCTTTGGCAACCTGGGATGATGCTGACGGAATGGTCGCGTGGATCACCACCCAGCGGCCGCACATTGATAGGCTCGCCTTGTCCGACGTGCTCGACATTCCGACCGAAAAGATTCGCGTCATCGCGCCGCGCGACCAGGGTGGCGCTTTCGGCGTCAAGGCTCCCTTCTACCGTGAGCCGATTCTCGTCTGCTATATGGCGCGCAAGCTGAAGCGGCCGGTACGTTGGCTGGAAACGCGCGAAGAACATCTCATGTCGGTCAGCCAGGAGCGTGACCAAATCCACGACCTGGAGATCGGCGCATCTAAGGAGGGCCGGATTGTCGCGCTCCGCGATCGCGGGCTAGCCGACAACGGGGATGGATGTGAAGGCGTCTACTGGGGCTATTTGATGCCGTTTCTGGGTGCCGCATTGCTGCCCAATGCCTACGATCTCACTAAATGCGACATCAAGATCCGTGTTGCCTGCACCAACAAGGCGGTGCTTTCGCCGGCACGTTCGTTCGGCGCCTATCCTACCCGTTTCGCCCTTGAACGTGCGATCGACCGGCTGGCGCATCGTCTGGACAAGGACCCTGCCGATGTCCGGCGCCTCAATCTCATTCCCAGTCTGCCCTACGTGACTGCGACCGGGGTCAATTACGACAGCGGCGACTTCCTCAAGGTCTGGGATTATTTGATCAAGACGATCGACCTGAATAAATTCCGCGCCGAACAACGCGAAGCTTGGCGGCGCGGCCGCTATATCGGCGTCGGATTCGGCGTCGGCGCCGAGCTTTCCGGCGTGGCGTCCTCGGTTCTTGTTCCCATGGAAAATCAGCCGGGATACGGCGCTGCAACCGTGCGCCTGGACCCGCGTGGGAAGGTACAGGTCTTCGAGGGCGACGCCCCCGGAGGACAAGGGCACGAAACTAGCATGGCGCAAGTAGTGGCGCAGGAATTTGGCATTCATCCGAATGACGTGACGGTGATGCACGGTGATACCAGCACCACGCCCTTCGGCTCCGGGACAATTGGCGCCCGCGCGGGTTCCTATACAATCAGCGCCATATCGACGGCTTGCCGCGTCTTGAAGAAGAAGATCGCGCGTGTGATGGCGCACGATCTCAAGATCGACGCCGATCTCGACGACTTTGTTTTTGTCGATGGGCATGTCATCTACAGTAAAAGCGACAATGTCAGGAAGACATTCCGGGAAGCGGTGGAGCGGATCATCATGGCGCCGCTCAATCTGCCAGCCGGAGAGAGCGGTGGACTGGAGCACACCGCATTCTTCGAGGCCGATGCGCCGATGATCTGCTTTAGTGCGCACGCTGCCTTCGTCGAGGTCAACCCCAATTCGGGTCAAATCAAGCTTACGCGGTATGTGACCTCGGAGGACGTAGGCACCGTCATCAATCCGCAAATCGTGGAAGCGCAGGTGCAAGGCGGCGTCGTGCAAGGAATATCGAACTGCCTTTTCGAACAATTCGTCTACGACGACAACGGCCAGCAACTCACGAGCACCTTCGAGAATTATAAGCTTGCCACAGCCGCCGACGTACCCTCGGTCGAGGTGCATCACGAGGCCGGAACCCCGTGTCCGTACACCCCACTTGGCAGCCGCGGTCTCGGTGAAGGAATTCCGGGCGCCGTTCCTGGGGCCCTTACCAACGCGGTGTGCGACGCGCTGCGGCCGTTCGGAATCGAGATCGACGAATTGCCGTTGCGCCCCGACCGCGTCTGGCGGGCGTTGAAGTCGGCAAAGCAGCCGATGGCTGCCGAATGACCTCAATTCCTGGCGACGGCAGTCAACCCAGTCGCCAGCCGCCGCCCGGAGCCGCTGTCGAACAAATGGCATTTTGCGAGATCGAAGCACAGATAGACTGGCTCGCCTTCTGAGAACGTCGGCTGGCCGGGCAATTGCGCCTTGAGGATCTGTTCGCCTACCTTAACGTCGACGATGGTGATGGCCCCCAGCGGCTCGACTTCGTAGATCTCCGCCGGCACCGAACCGGCCCCCGCGGCTTTGGCGGCGATGCTCAGGTCCTCCGGTCGAACACCGAGCCAGGCGGCCCCGTGACCTGCATTCGCCTTGACCGCAACCGCCGCGAGCGGGATGGCGGAGGCCTCAAACAAACCGCTCGCTGCGTCAAAACTGCCTGAAATAAAATTTATTGGCGGCGACCCCAGCTGCCGGGCAACGTAACGGTCATTCGGCGTATTGTAGAGTTCCTGAGGAGTGCCGAGCTGTTCAATTTGCCCGTCTTTCATAACGCAAAGGCGATCGGCGACCGCCATCGCCTCCTCTTGGTCATGGGTTACATGTACGAAAGTGTGGTTGAATTGGCGCTGCAACCGATTGAGTTCGACACGCATCTCCTCCCGCAGCCTCGCGTCGAGGGCAGAGATCGGCTCGTCCATTAAATACGCCTTCGGCTCGCGCACCAGCGCGCGCCCGAGAGCAACGCGCTGGCGTTCGCCGCCGGAGAGGTGCGCCGGAACTTTATCGAGAAGGTGAGTGATGTGCAGCGTCTCCGCAACCTGTGCCACCCTGGTCGTAATGTACTTTGGATCGGCGCGACGCGCCACCAGCGGAAAGGCCAGGTTCTCGCGGGCGCTCATGTGCGGAAACAAAGCGAGATTCTGGAATACCATCGCTAAATCCCGATCGGCGGGCGGAAGCTCGGTAACGTCGCGGCCGCCAATAAGAATTTTGCCGGCATCGGGTGCCTCAAGCCCGAGAAACAGCCGTAAGATCGTCGATTTGCCGCAGCCCGGCGGGCCGAAAAGGCAAAACAACTCGTTATCTTCGATGACCAGGCTAACATCGTTGACGGCCGTGAGCCGCCCAAAGCGTTTGCTGACCGATATGAGTTCGAGTTTGGCCAACTCAATTACCCCGGACTTGCACGCGTTGTCCGCTTTCGCCGTCGAATAATGTGGCCGTCGCTTGCGGCAAGATGATCGACCTCGGCTCCCCGCGCTCCGCTCGATAGCCGTTCTTCTCGGCTACTTTCAGGACCAAGCCATTCTGCTCAAGATGCACAATTGTGCGCGCTCCTACCCGCTCGACGAAGGTGGTCGTCATGCGCAGCGAAGAGGCCTGCCCGTCTTCGCTGCGCAATTCGAGTTGTTCAGGGCGTGTTCCGAGTACTAGATCCGACTTATGCGCGTTGCGGCTCTGCGCTAGGAGCTGCGGATCGGTTATTATGATACTGCCAGCCGCCCCAAAATCGAGCCTGTTCCCACTTCCGTCCGTCACCAACCGGCATGGCAAAAGGTTCATGCTCGGGCTGCCGATGAACTTCGCAACAAACAGATTGGCAGGGTTATTGTAAATTTCAATTGGCGACGCATATTGCTGCAGTACACCCAAATTTAAAACCGCGATCCGATCGGCCATACTCATCGCCTCGATCTGATCGTGGGTAACGTAAATCATGGTCTGCTTGATTTCACGCTGCAGATGCTTGAGCTCCGTCCGCATTTCGGCGCGAAATGCCGCGTCGAGATTGCTCAATGGCTCGTCCAACAAAAAGATATCTGGGCGCACGATGGCGGAACGCCCGATCGCGAGACGTTGCATCTCATTGACATTAAGTCGCGCAGCCCCTCGCTCGAGCTTGTCGGACAGTCGCATCAGTGCCGCCATCTCCGCTACCTTGCGTGCGATATCTGCAGGCGGCTCGTGGCGAATTTCGAGTCCGAACGCCAAGTTCGCCCGAACGGTCATGTGCGTGAATATGGCGTAGTTCTGAAAAACGAAGCCGATTCCACGACGGCCCGGAGGCACCTGGCCTACGTCGACACCATTGAAACAGATGCTGCCCGACGTCGGTTGCTCGATGCCAGCCACCATGTTCATCGTCGTGGTTTTGCCGCATCCCGAAGGCCCCAGCAGTGCCACGAATTCTTTATCCGGAATGGACAAAGTAAGCGCGTCGACCGCCGTCACCGAGCCAAATACCTTCGTAAGACCTTTCAGATCGATAGCCGCCATTGTCACTCGCACTTCGCTCGCAGAAATCGTCGAAAGTCTCACCCGCGAAGCGTTCAACCTGCGTAGCGTGGCTCGGGCAGACCGCGCACACCCAGCCCAGTGACCTGCCACAAACCGCCTGCCAGGGGCTCCGGTGCGGCAGGGCGGGTGAACTTGCCATTCATGGGATGGGCGATGCGTCGCATGCTAGTGACATAGAGCACGTCCAGATTAGGTCCGCCGAACATTACGCTTGTGAGATTCTTGACTGGGAAGTCAATTGAACGATCGATCCGCCCGTCCGGTGCGTATCGTATTAGCTTGCCCGAAATCACCTGCGCGTTCCAAATGTAACCTTCCTCGTCGACGGTTGATCCGTCCGTACCGCCGGGATCGCTACGTAGGTCAACGATGGCGCGTTTGTTGGAAATCGCGCCGGTCTCGATGTCATAGTCACAAGCGAAGATGTATTCCCAGGTCTCCGCAAAGTAGAATACTTTGTCGTCCGGGCTCCAGCACGGCATGTTGAAGCAAACGAGGCCGTCTTCCAACTTCACCAGCGTGTGATCGGGATCAAGCCGGTACAGGCCGGCCATGCGGCCGGTCTCCTCTTCGTCCATTCCACCGACGAAGAAGCGGCCGCGACGATCGACCTTGCCGTCATTGAGCCGCGTGCGCGGATTTTCCCCCTCCACCTGCACCATCAAATCGGCCTGACCGGTATCGAAATCGAAGGCGAATATGCCGTCACGGAGCGCAACAATGGCGCCGCTTCCTTCGCGCAACGCCATCGAACCGACGTCAGACGGCAGTTTCCATGTCTGCACCGACCCGTTGCGCGGATCGTAACGGTTGACAGTCGGGCCCTTGCTGTCGAGCCAGTAAAGCTTCTGTTCTCGTGGGTCCCATAGCGGACCCTCGCCGAGCTCATTTCTTGCGTCCCAAATCAGCTCGATCCGCGGAGCACTCATGTCGTCTTCCCCCCGACCGTTTCCAATCCCATCGCCTTTTCGATTTCAATCTCGTGTTTCATGAACCGCATGCCGAAGACAGCGAGCACGCTGAGGATCACAAGCAACGTCAAACCGATGGCGGCTACGTACGACCACTCAAGCTCGTTGAACGTCTGCTTGTAGATGTACAGCGAGATCGTTTCCGTTGCAGTGCCGGGACCCCCACGGGTCATCACGAACATGACATCGAACAACTTGAAGGATTCGACAAGCCGCAAGATTATTACAATGGTTAGAACCGTTCGCATGCGCGGCAAAACGATTCGACGAAAGCGCTGCAGCCAATTCGCTCCGAGCATCGTCGCGGCCTTTAGCTGATCCTCTGGCACAGCCAAAATGCCTGCGAGCAGTATAAGAAATACCAGCGGTGTCCATTGCCATACGTCAGCAGCGATGACGGCGACAAGAGCTAGATGCGGCACGCTCAACCAAACCAACTGCACGTTCGAATTTGTGAGAAACGAGAGTATCTGGTTGACCGGCCCGTTACTCTGAAAGAGCATGTAGAACATATATCCAGCGACCGCCGGCACCACCATCATTGGAGTCAGAAGGATGGAGTAGAAAATTCGCCGGCCTGGGAAGGTATCGACGAACAAGGTTGCCAGCCCAAGACCTAGGACAAGTTCCAGCGGTACCGCTACAGCCATGATAAACAGTGTGCGCAGGATCGCCGCCCACAGGGCGCCGTCGCTGAAGAACGTCACGTAGTTGTCGAACAAATTGAGCGAGCGATAGGCGTAAATCCAGCTGACGCCATCGGTCGGCCCCCAGTACGTCAGACTGATGTAGATCTGCATCAGAAGCGGGAACACGACAATGAAAAGCAGGAGCAATTGCGCGGGAAGGATCATCCACGTTCCCAATCGGCGACCCTGCGCCGCCAAATTATTTGTGGGGCGCGCCGCGATCGACAGTGCTTCGGCTTGCTGTTCGGTGATGGCCGCGTTCATTGCTTCAGAGCCCCAAATGTCAGCCCCCTCACCAGGTACTTCTGGATAAAAATGCCGAGTACCACTGGCGGGATTGCGGCAATCAATCCGAGAGCGGCTTTGGCGCCGTACATCTGGCCGGTCATCGCAGTCGACAGTGCATTCATAAACACCGGAATCGTGATCCAGTCTTTACGTGTGAGCAATAAGGCTATTGCGTAATCCGACCAGTTCAGGATGAAAACGAACAAAATGGTCGTGGCCAATGGCGCCTTTACCATTGGCAAGGTTACTCGCCGGAACACAATCCAGGGCGTGCATCCTTCGACGAGGGCGGCCTCCTC
The DNA here is from genome assembly GCA_963720115.1 of uncultured Alphaproteobacteria bacterium. Classification (GTDB taxonomy): domain Bacteria; phylum Pseudomonadota; class Alphaproteobacteria; order Rhizobiales; family Xanthobacteraceae; genus BOG-931. Next base: position 226,284 of record CAVREN010000102.1, on the reverse strand, counting down.
GATCTCCCTTGGCACGTCATCGAAGAAGGTCATCATGAGCCAGAACGCGAACGGCAGCGTGACAATGCCGTAGATGAGCGATAGTCCCCACCACGTGTCGATGAGGTTGAGATATGCCCACATGATCATCACCGGGATCATGACCGCGAGTGGTGGAAACAAGCGCAGCTGCAGAATTGATAGCGGCAAATTCTGGCCGACTTTGAAACGCGAAACCCCATACGCGGCTAGCGTCCCCACGACGACCGCGATGATGGTTCCGAGAGACGCGCATACAAGGCTAGAGATTGCGGGTCCAACCGCAACTCGATCGATGGCGACGAGGAGCTTGGGCGCATGGCCAGTGAAAATGAAAATAAAATTGTCGAACGTGGGGTCTTTTGGAAGCCAAGACAACTGGTCTATTCCGGAGGTCCACTCCTCACGTGGCTTGAAGGCCATCGTTGCCATCCAAAAGACGGGGACCATCGCTATGACCGATGCGAAACCTATTAAGAGGTACCGCCCGGCACCAAGGAAAACCTTAGACCGGTTCATGCGGATTCAATCTCCTTGTGATGAGAGCGCTATCGCCAAAGTCTCACGGTAAGTAGTTGTCGAATCTGGCGCTGCCGGCAGCCACGCGCTGCCGGCACGATTGTCATTTTTACTGATGCGCGCTCTGGATCAAGCAGGCATCTTGTCGATAATTGTTGGGAAGGCCGATCGCTGGGCGTTTATCTGCTCGTGCATTTTCTTCTCGCCCTTCTTTTTGATGATCTTAACCCATTCCCCTGCCGCATCATTCATCGCGTCTTTAACCGATTTGCCGCCGGTCATTGCCGCCTGCAAATTCTTATCGAGAGCGTCGTACATAGCGCGCGTTCCCGGGAAGTTCATCGTCGGAGCAGATCGTATAATCGTCTCTCTGATCACAGGGACGTGGTACGCGTGGTACGTTTGGATGACGAGAGGGTCGCTCAGGTTTGCAAGCTGCCACGGATCGAAATATCCTCCGGGATTGGCCGACAACCAAGTGAACACCCGAGTAGAGCTCAGGTACTGCAGCAAAAGGTAAGCGGCTTCGGGGTACTTGCTCTGCGACGACACCGTCGCCGATGTGTTGAGATAGAGACAAGACCGCCGGACTAACTTATCACCATGCAAAGTGCCCGGCGGGATGAAGCTACTGAACTTTCCAGTCGCTTTGGTAGCTGGGGTTCCGTCGGCGTTCATGCGATCCATGAACTTCGGCAAGTTGGTATAGGTACTCATCATCACGCCGGTGCCGTCGCCCATTGAGCCGTAGGCCTCGGCGTAGCTCCAAGTGAGGGCGTCTTTTGACGACCATTCCTTGCTCTTGACATGGGCCTCGGCCGCCTTGACTCCCAGATCGCTGTCAATCAGCGGTTTGCCGTTGACGTCGAATGGAAACAGGTTGGGCACATCGTAACTGAGATACCGGCTAAACCACGTGCTCGTGCCCCAGAACGGTGACAGCAGATTAGTGTGCCCATTGAGCCCCTTTGCCTTGAAGAACTGCGCGATCTGGTCGACTTCTGTCCAGGTCGCCGGCTGGCGGAGCGGCATTTTGAACTTATCTTCGTACTCTTTCTTGTCCTGAGGATCTTCGAATAAGTCTTTTCGATAGACCCAAGTCTGGAAATCGCCGTCGAGTGATACGATGTAGACTTTGTTGTTATAAGTGTAGGAGAGATTGTAGATTTCCTTCGTCGGGGCGCCGCGCGTGGGATCGTTCCAATCGGGCTTATACTTGGCGACGTACTCGTCCAGATCGACAATGCCGTTGCTCTCCACAAGATCGCCGATTTCGTTGAAAAAGCTTGTGTAGATGTCGTAGGCGCCCGACTTCGTCGTGATGTCTTGCATCACGCGCGGATAATTTTCCTCAGGCGAAACGCCAATGAGTTCCAGCTTGACCCCTGTCTCCCTCTCCCAAAGCTCCTTCACCGAAGGACCACTCAAGGGATATGGCTTGGCAACTTGGTTAAGAGCGCCATCTCCGATCAGGAAGACCAATTTGTCGGGTGCTTTTCCCGCCGCCTTAAGCTTTTTGATCCCCTCTATGGCTCGTCCTTCGGACATGCTTTCGTTGTATTGGTAGCGCTCGCACCCTGGAAATCCAGTTGGCCCACCTGTCATCCCGGGGGCAAGTTCTGCTGCGTGCGCAGGTCGCATCAGGTAACGTGGCGCAATCCCGATAGCCGATGTGAGCGCTAAACCTGACCCACCGTAGTGCAGCAATTTGCGACGCGAAATTCCTCGTCTGACATTACTCATTGTTTGTCCTCCCGTTGCCTTCTAGATTGATTCTTGTGCTCACTAGATTGGCTAGGTTAGTCTGGCACTAATTGAGTCGATGATCAACACCGATGAGACAAAAATAAACTAGTTCGTCGATCAGGGACTTGAGGTATCCCTGCGATCGGGGCGGTCGGCTGGATACAAGAACGTCGGTGAAGCACAAGCTGATGCTTAATCGCGCGTGAGAATTTGCAAAAAGGCAGCATTCGTCATGAGCTCACCAATGGCCAATTCCATCCGAAATCGAAAGTCCACACGAAATCGAAAGTCTACTCATAAGAAAGCTGTAAAAAAATGGGTGCGCCTTTCCCCAGCAGCGCGTCGCGAAGCAATTTTGAGCGAAGCGATAATTTTTTTTGCCGAACACGGGTTCGAGGCACAAACGCGAGATTTGGCCTTTCGTATCGGGGTATCGCAAGCCCTGATCTATCGGTATTTTCCAACCAAAGCCGACTTGATCAACAAGGTATATCAGCGGATTTATATGTCACACTGGAATCCGTTTTGGGAAGAGCTTTTGTCCGATCGGCGAGTGCCCCTCAACAAGCGATTGAAGGACTTCTACAAGAGCTATCTTTCCACTTTTGACGACTACGCCTGGATTAGAGTGTCAGTGTATTCCGGCTTGCGCGGCAATAATCTTGTAAGCCGGTACATCGATCTTGTCATTGAGCGCGTAATCCACGTCATTTCTTTTGAACTACGGCACGATTGCGGGCTTCCAGTATTAGCGGCCACCGACATTCCGAAACTTGACCTCGAGCTGACCTGGAATTTTCACTCCACGATAATATATTTTTTGATGCGCCGTTACGTGTTTCAAAAGGAACCGTGTGATGAAAACGATGCGGTTGCTGAACAGATGGTAGACCAGATCTTGGTCGGCACCATAGCCGTGCTGCAACAGCGTTATCGATCCTCCGTGCCGTTGAAGTTGTTGCGACAACGGTAGTGCCGGACACCGGCGAGAAAAATGGGATACAGCGCGGCCCTCGTGACCATGTCCTATTTGCCCTTCTTGGTCTTATCTTTTTTTGCTAGTATTATCTCGTTCGCCAGATCTGCCCTAGAGGACCAAGCGATAGCGCAACCGATGACAGTAGTGGCGGCGACGAAAGCTAGCCCGCTTTGTGATACCGACTACCGTGCTGCGCGGCGCGCTTGCAGCACCGGGGTACCCGGCGAAGAGGATAATCTATGCGCGAAGCTCGACGGAGCGCTGAAATCAGGTTGGTCTATCGAGGCACTGAAAGCCTACGCATTCTCCGTTTGGCGCGACCCAGACTGCGATCATGTCACCAATACAGCTTGGCGTCTGTCTGTTGAGTTCGCTGAAAGCAATGGCTGTAGCGGTGGCCGCGAATTCCTGAAGCGTTTTAATGCGGACCGGAAGCGCTATTCGTGTGAAGCCCCCGACGGACTGCCTTCATCCTTTCTCGCCCAACGTCGAAGCTAAACCTGTCAAATCTCGGCACGGTATCGGAATTCGGCGGACCTCGCTAATTCGGTCCAGGCGGTCGGAATAATGGGACTCTGTCCAGCATCGAAATCGTACCATGGCCGAACACCAGGGTGACGTCCGTCGCGCCCACTGCATTTCCCACGGCGACCTCGGTATAGCCTAGCTAATAAGTCTCCACTATTGAGTTCCTCCGTAGGCCGCATTTTTAAGCCGACGCAGTTGTGCTGGTCGACACCGGCATGGCGTTCGCCCCGTTTAACTGGTGACACTGCGTTGCGCTGCTCGCGCGACGGATGGAAACCCGCTGCCTGGCAATCATTGGCGGCACAACATACCGGGGCATGAGATATGACGTGAGACTCCACCGTGCGCGGGCTATTTGACGGTAGCGTCGCCGTCTTGCTCACGGGCGGCAACGGTAGGCCTAAGCGCTGCTAATGGGGTCACGCCGATTTCAGCAATCCCGGTTTATCGCGTATTCCGCCAAGTGGGGCTCAGGGATCGTTTTCCGCTATTCGATCAGTTTGACCAACTGCTGCACCAAGCAAGATCACCAGGAGACCAAAAGGTGAGCACGACCTTTGTCGCATCGCCCATTAAAGGAACTAACAAGGCGCGCGACGCGCAAATATGCTAGCCTCTTGCCTAACGGAAAGCAGGCTTGCTCCTTCGCTACCACTATCATGCTGGCCCATTCATGGTATCCGGGAGCGTGTTGTCACGACTAAGACTGCCGTCCTGTTCCGTGCGATTCCATAAGAGCCTCGGCCTGTCGTGGCACGGCTGGACAGCCGAAACAGGGTGATGCAGCGTTCGGGATGCTGCCAGGCAAACGATATGGTTGCGCGGCGGCAACGTTTCCTGGAGTAATAGCGCCCTCCGGACGATCCGTAGATTGTAGAACCGGTCGGCTCATCTCGGTCGCTACTCCCGCTGCGCTGCAACAACGGCTCGCTCAAGCTGGCGGCCAGGTCGTCAAGAGAAACGAGTGCAGGTAATGAAAGCTTCTGTTGTAAGCTGCGTGGCGGTGATCGGCCTCGGTTCAATGGGAATGGGCATGGCGCGATCACTTCGATGTGCTGGGTTCAACGTCATTGGGTGCGACGCCAATCCGGCTGCCGTCGAGCACTTCGTGCGAGAGGGAGGGCGAGGCGCGTCGGATCCGGCGTCGGCGGCCGCCAACGTTGATTTCGTGGTTTGCGTCGTCGTGAACGCGGCGCAGACTGAGGCCGTGCTGTTTGGCGAAAATGGTGTCTCCTTAAGCATGCCCGAAGGCGCTGTCTTCATCTCGTCAGCGACAATGGATCCGACTGCCTGCAAACGCCTCGCAACGCGGCTCGAAGCCGCCCGGCGCCTCTACCTAGATGCTCCAATTAGCGGCGGCGCGGCGCGCGCCGCCGATGGCACTCTGACCGTTCTAGCGTCAGGGCCGCGCGCTGCCTTTGGCAAGGCTCGTCCGGCGCTCGAGGCTATGGCGGCGAAGGTGCACGATCTCGGCCCGGAAGTCGGGCTCGGCTCAGCCTTTAAGATGATCAATCAGCTTCTCGCGGGCGTGCACATCGCGGCGGCGGGGGAGGCAATTGCATTTGCCGCAAAGCAGGGCCTCGATTTGCGCAGAGTTCTACGAGGTGATTACCGGGTCGGCTGGCAATTCCTGGATGTTTGAGAACCGGATACCTCACGTGCTTGACGGTGATTACACACCGCGAAGCGCAATCGATATATTCGTGAAGGACCTCGCGATTGTTCAGGACATGGCACGTGAGTGTAGGTTTCCAGTGCCACTGGCTGCGGCGGCGCTGCAAGTGTTCTTGATGGCATCAGGCGCCGGCATGGGCCGCGATGACGATGCTTCGGTCGCCCGCATCTACGCGCGCCTGACCGGCACGGTGCTGCCGGAAGAACTCGTGATCAACCAGAGATGACATCGTCACTTCACCAACTTTATGGAGAAGCTTAAGCTCGACTTTGAGATGCCTTGTTACGCGCCCACGTCGAGTGAACGGCGGGCTTGTTCTGGTTTTTGCGGTGACGGAGTAAGCGATGCCGGTCCTCCTGGGCGCCATTGCGGACGACTTCACGGGAGCTACGGATCTGGCGAATACGCTGGTTCGCCACGGTATGCGCACGGTGCAGCTGATCGGCGTGCCGGCCCGTCTAGCGCCTGAGGACGTCGATGCCGTGGTGGTGGCGCTCAAGAGCCGAACCACACCGGCGGCCGACGCCATCGCGCAATCGCTGGCGGCGCTGCGCTGGCTGCAAGCGGCGAGCACGCGGCAGATCTTCTTTAAATATTGTTCGACTTTCGATTCGACCGATTGCGGCAACATCGGCCCGGTTGCGGACGCGCTGATGGAGGCGCTCGGCACCGATCTCACGGTGTTCTGTCCGGCCTTCCCGGAAAACGGCCGGACAATCTATCGGGGATATTTGTTTGTCGGGGATGTGCTGTTGTCCGAATCCAGTATGCGTGACCATCCGCTGACGCCAATGCGCGACGCCAACCTGCAGCGAGTGCTCGCACGCCAGACGCCTCATAAAGTCGGCCTGGTGCCGTTGCAAGCGGTGAGGCGCGGACTAGGAGCGGTGCGCTGCGAGTTCGCCCGCCTGCGTCGCGAAGGCTGCCGTCATGCGGTCCTCGATGCGGTGGAAGACGCCGATCTCATGACACTGGGAGCTGTACTCGCCGACTTCCCGCTCGTTACCGGCGCTTCGGGCATGGCTCTCGGACTACCAGAGAATTTTCGCCGCGTCGGACTATTAATACCAAGACCAGACGCCGACCGGCTGCCGCCGATCCTTGGTGCAGCCGCAGTGATATCCGGCTCATGCTCTGCGGCGACCTTGGCTCAGATCGCGGCAATGCGCGCAACCCACTGCGTGTTCGACATCGACCCGCTGGCGCTCGCAGAAGGCCAGCCGGTAGTTAAGCGCGCGCTCGATTGGGCCACACAGCGGCTTGATGAAAAGCCGTTGTTAATCTCAGCGACCGCCGTGCCCGAACGCGTGCGCTATATACAGGAGCGTCTCGGTCGGGAACGTGCCGGCAGCATCGTTGAAGCCGCTTTGGCTGAAGTCGCCCAGGGTTTAGTGAGGCGCGGCGTCCGCCGCTTGGTGGTCGCCGGTGGCGAGACTTCGGGCGCGGTCGTGCAGGCGCTCGGCATCAGCGGACTACGCATTGGACCGCAAATCGACCCCGGAGTGCCTTGGACCGCGAGCCTAGACGATCCGCCGCTCGCGCTGGCACTGAAATCTGGAAACTTTGGCACGCGGGATTTTTTCTTGAGGGCCTTCGGATGCCTGCATTGAATGAGATGGCCTTGCGCGACGAGATATGTCGGCTTGGAGCATCGCTGTTTGCTCGCGGCTTGACCTTCGGCAGCGCTGGAAACATCAGCGTTCGGCTAGACGACGGCTGGCTCATGACGCCGACCAACGTTTCACTCGGTCGTCTCGATCCCGGCCGACTGGCGAAGCTCGACGCCGGCGGCAATCTCATTTCCGGCGACCAGCCCACGAAGGAAACATTTCTTCATCGCGCCATGTACGACGAGCGGCCACAGGCGACTGCCGTGGTCCATTTACACTCGACTTATTCCGTCGCTGTGTCCGCGCTTGCTGACATCGATGCTGCCAACGTGCTCCCGCCGATTACTGCATACTACGTCATGCGCGTAGGCCGGTTGCCGCTCGTCGCCTATCATCCGCCAGGCGACCTTAGCCTGGCTGCGGCAGTACGGCGGCTTGCGGGCAAACATCATGCGGTCTTGCTCGCTAACCACGGACCGGTGGTCGCCGGCGCCTCCTTGGGTGCAGCTGCCAACGCCATCGAGGAGCTGGAGGAAACCGCCAAGCTCTTTTTGATACTTCGCGGCTCGAAGGTCCGCTTACTCACCAACGAGCAGGTCGCCTCCTTGAATCCATCTTGACGCAGGCCTGGAGACCAACTCATGCCGAAACTCGCGGCAAATCTCAGCCTGATGTTTACCGAGGTGAATTTCCTCGACCGCTTTGCCGCGGCGGCAGCGGCGGGCTTCGACGGCGTAGAGTTCCTCTTTCCCTATGACTTCGCGCCGGCAGAGATCGCGGCGCGGCTCAAGCAGCACGGCCTAGCCCAGGTGCTCTTCAACTTGCCACCGGGTAATTGGGCGAGCGGCGAGCGCGGCGTGGCCGCGCTGCCCGGGCGCGATAAAGAATTCATGGCCGGAGTGGATCGTGCGCTCGAATTCGCGCTGGCGACAGGCTGCAAAAAACTTCATGCGATGGCCGGAAATTGGCCCGCAGGAGCGAACTGGCGCGAGGGCTCCGCAGTCTACGCAGGCAATCTGCGCCGCGCCGCCGACCACGTCGCGGCACACGGCATCACGGTGTTGATCGAGCCCCTCAACAAGCGGGATAACCCTGGATATTTCCTCAATACGACCGTCGAGGCTGCGGCAATTCTGAAGGAGGTCGGGCGCGACAATGTCAAGCTGCAGCTTGACCTCTATCACTGCCAGATCACCGAAGGTGATCTTACCGCTCACATTCGAAATCTCGCGGGTTCCTATGCGCATGTGCAGATCGCTGGCGTCCCAGATCGGCATGAACCCGATCACGGCGAAGTTGATTTTTCCTACGTTCTCAGCGTCCTCGACCAGATCGGCTATGGCGGATGGGTGGGCTGCGAATATAGGCCGGCTGCCGCGACCAGCGCCGGCCTCGGCTGGGCGCAGCGCTGGGGTGTGCGGCCGCGACCTCAGTCCCAAAGCTATTAGGTATTAGCACTCTTGCTTTTCTGCCGGTTCAGCACGGATGAACTTTGGCATCGACGCTTTGCTTGTCGGGTGACACGCTGCGTCACTTCCGCGGCCAGACGCCCAGCTCTTTGAGTTCCTTCATCGCCTCGTCGGTGAACTCTGCCTTTGGAGCGTTGCCACCGATGACGAACATGAGGATCGCGTCTTCGCCAGACCCGCCCGGTTGGACATTCTCGAATTGCCGGATCGCTCCGGGCGGAAACGAAATAACGTCGAGCGGATTGAGATCGACCGACTCGACCTCGCCTTTTTCGTTCTCCCACGAGCAGCGCCAGACGCCGGTCATCGGGATAAAGGTCTCGTTAGTGTCGTGGTTATGCATCATCGGGCCTTTGCCCGGCTTGGCGCGGCAATAACCGAGATTGAAACCCTCGGAAATCGGAATGGCCGACATCCGCGACGCATTGTCGCCGACCGGCGAGATGACGGCATCGCTTTCGTCATCGGGCGGCTGAAAGCCGATGACATTATACAGTGTCCGCTCGCAATGCGGAGCAGTGCTGTCGGGAAGCCCGCCGTCCGAACCTTTGAGGTCTTTGAATTGCGCCACGCGCTTCATCATGTCGCCGCGCGAGACGCCGAATTTCGGTAGCGTTTCCATCTCGTCTCCTCCGTTGCCGCCAGAAATTTGTTCTCTTGACGGAATTCTGTCAACGCGCGGCGTACAGTTTCCGCGCGCCACTTCCAATATTAATTCATTAATTCGGCTCGCCAAGTGTCTGAAATGTTCAGACGACATACATTTGATGAGCGGATAAAAGGGAGGCGGGCTAAAGGCGCTTTACCCGCGGCATTGCGACCTCCCGCGGCAGCGTCTGGGTCCGAGTGCAAGTGGCGGGGTGCCGAATTCGGCCTTCCAAGCCTGAAATCTGGGCGCGGCAGCACAGTTGCTGCGGCGGGTCGGGCATCGCTGCTCAAAAGCGCCGCAACACGAGCCGCCGCGTTTCACATCCGTTGACACTTCAAAATTGTCGACCGCAATTGTCTCGCGCCAAAGTGCCGCGAAGGCTTTTTGGCGCGGGCTGAATTGTGCTTGGCAATACCGGAGCGCAGGCTCAAGCTCGCGTACCGTCAGAGCGCCTAAAGGGCGTCACTTCGCTTTGGCGTAAGGAAAGATCAGCTCGCCGGTTTTCTGGTCCTCCGGCGTGAGTACAGTCTGATAGCTCATGCCGCGCCACGTTTCCAGATTCGCCGCATCAGTGATGCCGTGATACTGCACCTGCAGCGACGCCTGCTTAGTCCACTCGCCGTAAGGACCGAACGTGATGTCGCCCATGATCGTCTTGAATTCGTGGCTGTGCATATAGTCTGCTAGCTTCTCGTCCTTAAGCGTCTTCGCGCCTTCAATCGCTTCGCCAAGCAGCTGGAAATAGGCATAGCCCCAGCCGCCGAGATAGTAACCGAGCGGATCTGTTCCCGCGGCCTTGGCGCGCTCTTGATAGACCTTGAAGAACGCGGCCGCCGGCGCCAGCAATTTCGGCGACGGCACCCAGGTCTCGTAATTCACGATGCCATTGAGCTTCGACTTTAGCTTGTCCTTAAACACCGTCGACTGTAGCCCGACCATTGCGCCGCCGAGCATCTTCGGCGTGAAGTTCAGCTCGTTCGCCGCGAGCAGTATGCCGACCGAGCTCAGCGGATAGGAACAAATCACCACGAGATCAGCGTTGGTGGCCATCAGCGCGCGAATGATCGGCGAGAAATCGGTGGTGCCGGGCGGGAAGCTTTTGTCGTAGACGATGGTGAATGCGAACGTCTTGGCGTTTTCGCGGGCGCCCTCGCAAGCATTGCGCGAGAACTCGGCGTCCTCGGCGGCAAGCGCGATGGTTTCCGGCTTGGGCCTCTGCTGCGCCGCGACTTGGAAATAGCCTTCGGTGAACGCCTGACTTGGTTTCGGCCCAGCAGAAATCATCGAAAAATATCTAGAACCTATCTCAAAATTCCCGACTGCTGTCGATCCGCTATAAATGAGAAATGATTCGGCTGACGGACGAACAGTGGGAGCGCATTCGGAAGCATTTTCCGGAGGAGCATATTCCCGACGGGCGTGCTGGACGCAAGCCGATCCCGACCCGTCATGTGCTGGAGGCGGTGCTGTGGATTCTCAACACAGGTGCGCAATGGCACATGCTGCCGCAAAGCTATCCGAACTACAAAACTGTGCATCGACGCTTTCAAACTTGGTGCTGCAACGAGATTTTGCGTCTGATTTTGACGGACGTTGCCAACGAGCTTCGTGAAAACGGCGCGCTGGATGAAGAAGAATGCTTCATCGATGCGACGTTCGTTATGGCCAAAGGTGGCGGGTCGGAAATCGGACCAACGAAGCGCGGAAAAGGCATGAAAATTATGGCGATTGTGGATCGCCATGGGTTGCCGCTCTCGGTCAGCACGCACGCGGCGAACCATCACGAAGTCCGCTTGGTGCAGCTATGCTTCGACTTCTACATGATCGAAGCCAAGCCGGAGAATTTGATCGGCGATCGCGCCTATGACAGCGATCCGCTGGATGAGGAGCTGCGAAACAACGGCATTGAGATGATCGCGCCGCATCGTTCCAATCGCAGCAAGCCGCCCACACAAGATCGGCGACGGCTAAGCCGTTACATGCGGCGCTGGCTCGTCGAGCGCTTCTTCGCCTGGATACAATGGCAACGTCGCATCCTCGTCCGCTGGGAGTACCACGCTCAGAACTTCCTCGGCTTTGTCCAGCTCGCCTGCCTCGTTGTCCTCTTCAGACGATTTTGAGATAGGTTCTAGTGTAGTGAAATTCCTTGTTCGCATCGAGACCGAACAAGCCGATCAGCAGCTTGCCCTTTTGCATGACGACCGGCAGCGCGGGCGCAATGAGATTGGTGCCATAGGGCCCGTTGACGAGATCGACCTTATCGACGTCGAGCAGCTTGGTGTAGACGCCCGGTATGTTCGCTGGATTCGATTGATCGTCGTAGTTCACAAGCTCGACCTTGCGGCCAAGGAGGCCGCCCCTAGCGTTGATCTCCTCTTCCCAGATCTTGGCGCCAAGTAACGCCTGCTTGCCGTTCGGCGCCAATGGACCGGTCAGCGCCAGGCTAAAGCCGATCTTGATCGGATCACCGCTTTGCGCCGAGGCTGGCGCGGCCGCGGCGGCAAACGCTGCAACCAAAAAAGCAGCGCTCATCCCGCGGGCTATGCTGCGCCGGGCAACATGCTTACTCATGTCATCCTCCCGAAAGGTTTTGTTTTTTGCACGCTCGAGCTGGGCCGCCCGTGTGGGGACGCAGCAGCCCGGGTCGCGCGGATAATGCAACGCTTCAATGTTTCTGGAAAGAGTCGCTTTGCCTGTTTGGATCGAATCGCGCGCCCGGCCCTGCGAGAACGCTCCACTCGGCCACTCCGTCGGGCTTTGGCCTCCACGCACGAATATATTCGTCCCGCCTTTCGCCTTTATTTCGGTACGACCAAATCAACCACATTCCGGCGTTTTTGAGTAGAGATTACGCCACCCAGCAAACTTGAGAGATACAGGGAAGCATCGGCGGTTTACTTGTCCGGCAAAGCATATAGCCGCAGAGGAAACCTCCTTCTCCGAAAAACTCCTGCCAGTCCATTGCCACAGCTATGGTCCTGGGGAACTCCGAAAATTGCCGGCCACAATCTACCCGCGATCAGCGCCTAGTGGCTACACACAAGTAGACGGATCCGAGCGGGGAGCTGTGAGGTGAAGCTGTTGCAACGCATCGCGCGGACGCTAAGCGTCTTTATCGTGTTCGGCATAGCAGTCGCGTCAGGTGCCACACTTCAATATGCCCATGCACAGTCGGCCGGGCAGGCGCAGCCGTCGGTACAACCGGCGCTGCACGGCAATGCCACAACAAACGAGCAAGCTCCGGCGAAGGCCGCGGAGCCACGTATCGACACCACTCAAATCATCCAACGCCTGAACCGCGAGTTGGGGCTCAGCCTCGAAGCGACGACGGCCGACTGGCAGCGCACGTTGGACCGCGTCGATGGCGAGCTGGCGCGCCCGCGTTTGCGCTACACCGAGCTCAATCGATTGCGTGACGAGTTGCAGCGCATTCGTTCCGAGGTCGCCGAGGCCTCGAGCAAAATCCAGCCGCGGCTCGATGCCGATCGCGACCAGATAAAGCTGCTCGGTCCCGCACCCGCTGCCGGAGCGCCACCGGAGCCCGAGCAGGCGGCTCGCGGACGCGCCGAGCTGAATTATCACCTCGGGCTTCTTTCCGCCGCCGAAGCGACGGTCAATTCGACCAATCTGCGCATCGACAATCTCCTGGACAAAATCCAGGACATCCGACGGAAGAATTTCACTTCCGCATTATTTCAACCGATCCCCGGCCTCTACGCCTACGAAACCTGGGCGAATATGCCGCAATATGTGCCGGACGCTGCGCGCCAGGTTCGCGAACTGGTCGCGGAATGGTGGGCCGACGCGCAGAATCGCGGCGACCTCACTCGGATCGCGCTCGAGGTGTTGTTGATGTTGCTCGTTCTCTCCGTCGCCAGCTGGCGGGGAATTCGCAGGTTGCGGCGCTGGCGCGATGATGAGGAGCCGCCCTATTGGCGGCGGGCGTCGTCGGCTGCCGGTGTGATCCTGCTCCGCGCGCTACCCGTCGCCGGCCCTGCTGTCTTCTTATACGTCATGATTGCCGGCGCGCAGGCTTTGCCGGAACGCGTCGATTGGCTGTTCTATCTGATCACGCAATCGATCGTCATTGTCTTCACCGTCGGCGCGCTTGTCACCACGGCCTTTGCGCCGCGCGCACCGCAATGGCGGCTAATCGCCGTATCGGACGCGCGCGCCACCCGCATCTGCGGTCTCATCCTCCTGCTTGCCTTTGTCTACAGCCTGACCAGCCTGCTCTACGGCGTCACCCGCGTCGTTCAGGCGCCCTTCGCGCTGACCATCGCCGTCGCCTTGCCGTCGAGCTTGCTGTTGGCCGGAATCGTTGTCGCGCTTTTGCGCTCGACCGGCGAAAACGGCGCGGACGCGGCGCCGTCCGCGCGCCTGTTCCGCGCGATCCGAGCGGTCATCTGGGCGATCGTCGCGGCGATCGTCGTTTGCGCGCTCACCGGCTATCTGCCGCTGGCGCGGTTTTTGGCGCAGCAATTGATCGTCACCGGATCGATCCTGGCGCTGGTCTATCTGCTGCTGCTCTGGGTCGACGGCTTCGTGCAGGGGCTCGGCGATGAAGGCACGACGATCGGGCGGTGGCTCAAGCGCAGCGCGCGTCTCGAGTGGCGCGAGCAACTGGCGCTGCCGCTCAGCCTGATCCTGAAATTCGCGGTACTGGTGCTTGCAGTGCCGTTCCTGATGCAGCAATGGGGCTATACTTGGCCGGACATCCGCGAATGGTACCGGCAGCTCTTCTTCGGACTGCGCATCGGCAACACCGAAGTGACGTTCGGCGCGCTATTGGCGTCGATCCTCGTGTTCGGTCTCGGATACGCCGCCGCCCGGCTGTTCCAGAGCTGGCTCGACGCGCAGGTTTTACAGCCGGCGGGAATATCGGGCGGCGTTCGAAATTCCATCCGTACCGGCGTCGGTTATGTCGGCATTGTCATCGCGGCGTTGGTGGCGTTCTCCTATGCCGGTTTCAACCTCTCCAGTCTCGCCATCGTTGCCGGCGCCTTGTCGGTCGGCATTGGTTTCGGCCTGCAAAACCTGGTCAACAATTTCGTCTCGGGCGTGATCCTCTTGGCCGAGCGCCCGATCAGGGTCGGCGATCTCGTGGTCGTCGGCGGCGAGCAAGGATATGTGCGGAAGATCAGCGTCCGCTCGACCGAATTGGAAACCTTCGACCGGGCCAACGTACTCATTCCCAATTCGTATTTCATTTCAGAAAAGGTGAAGAACTGGACGTTCCGCAACAACGTTTGCCGCATCAGCATTTCGGTCAGCGTGGCGTATGGCAGCGACGCGCGGCAAGTCCAGGCCGCTCTTCTTGCGGTCGCGCAGAAAAATGGCGAGGTACTGACGGCGCCGGCGCCGTCGGTCACGCTCGACGAGTTCGCGGCGTCGAGCATCAATTTTACGCTCTACGCTTTCATCGGCGACGTTGGCAAGAGCGGAACCATTCGCACCGATCTGGCAATCGCGATCCTGGACGCTTTTGCCGAAGCCGGCATCGCCATCCCGTCCGGGCGGAACGAAATCAGCATTCGCAACCTGGACACCCTGCACGAGATGCTCGCGCAGAACGCCGCGCTTCCGCCCGGAAAAAGCCCGGCCAATGGCGGCAAAAAGTCATCCAGCGAAAACGCCACCGCGAACACCGCTGCGCCCGCGAAATGAGGCGCTAAGCGCCTATCGTTTCAATTGAGTGAGTGACGACGCCGGCCCTCGCTTTTAAGGGCCGCCGGCGCACCTCATCCGCGCTCTTCGATTGACAGGAGACCGAAACGGTCGACGCTGGCCTGTTGCCCGGCCCACACCACGGTTGTCGTGGTCGCCTCTTCCGCGAGCGCCGGCCCGTCGAAGATTGCACCGGCCGGCAAGAGGTCGCGGTCATAGACCGGTGCAAGCACGACGCCATCGTCACCGGTGTAGAGTTCACGCTGCCCGACAATGGCATCGGCGGCAGTCCCCTTCACCGCGATTTCCGGAAGCCCGACGCGGGGCGTATCGATCTCTGCGGTGAGATGAAACGTTACCAATTCGGCCTTGGTGTCCGGAAGCCGGAACGTGTATGCCCGCTCGTGCGCGGCATGAAAGGCTGCCAGCAGCGCATCGAACCCAGCGCCCGGTTCAAAAAACGTCGCGACCGTATGTTCCTGGCCGGCATAGCGCATGTCGATCGCATGACCAAACAAGATCGCGCTTTGCAATGATCCGAAGCGCTGCAGCGCTTCCTGCTCGAGTTCGTGGAAAATCCTTTCCGCCGCTGCAACGCCTGCGGCGTCAAGCGGGAGAAGCTGCGTGCGGTGCAAATCGATGCGGGGCCGCGCCGTCAGCATTCCCCAAGCGGAGAAGAGCCCGGCATAGCGCGGAATGACGACGCGTTTGACGCCGAGTTCGCGGGCAAGCGCGGCGGCATGCAAGGGACCGCCGCCGCCGCTCACCACCATCGTCAGATCGCGCGGATCGTGCCCGCGCTGGATGGTGACAAGTTTCAGCGCGTTGATCATATTGGCTTCGGCGAGACTGATGATTGCTCTCGCCGCGCCGACGACCGACAAGTCGAAGGACCACGCAATCGGCTGCAAGGCCGCCGACGACAATTCCGGCCGAAGCTTGATCCGCCCGCCGGCGAACCGATGCGGATCAATGGCGCCGGTCAGCACCACCGCATCAGTGACGGTCGGATCCTTGCCGCCGCGATCGTAGCAAGCCGGCCCGGGATCGGAGCCTGCGCTTTGCGGGCCGACCTTGAGGCTGCCGTTCTCGTCGACGCGCGCGATCGATCCGCCGCCGGCGCCGATTTCCACAATATCGACGACCGGCACTTGCAGCGGATAGCCCTGATTAATGCGGCTCCATTCGAGCTTGTAGTCCGGCCGCAATACCGGCCGGCCGTTGCGGATCAGCGAACACTTTGCCGTCGTGCCGCCAACGTCGAGATAAAGAATCTCCGTCTCGCCGATGGCTTCGCCGACGCGCACGGCGCCGGCAACGCCGCCGGCGGGCCCCGATTCCACCAACACCAGCGGCGCGCGCTCGGCCGCCTCGAATTCGGCAAGCCCGCCATTCGACTGCATGCAGTAATAAGGACAATCAATCTGTTGATCCGCCAGCGCGCGGCCCAGATTGGCGAGATAGCGCGCCATCACCGGCTGCACGTACGCGGAGAGGACGGCGGTATTCGAGCGCTCGTACTCGCGCCACTGGCGCGATATTTCGTGGCTTGCCGTAACCGCAACACCAGGCAACAACGCGCGCAATCGCTCTGCGGCAGCCATCTCGTGCGCCGGATTGATGTAGGCATGCAGGAAGACGACGGCGACCGCCTCGACACCGGCCGACGCAATCGCCTTCGCGACGACATCGACAGAGGCCATGGAAAGCGCGAGGCGCACATTGCCCTTGGCGTCGACACGCTCGATGACTTCAAGGCGCAGATGCCGCGGCACGAAGGGTTCGCGCGGCGTGGAATGAAGATTGTAGAGGTCGGGACGATTGCCGCGGCCGATCGCGATGACATCGCGAAAGCCTTCGGTCGTGACCAGCGCCGTCCGCACGCCCTTTCGCTCGGTGATGGCGTTTATCACGGTCGTGCCGCCGTGAACGAAAAAAGATATCCGGCTCGTCGTGAGCCCGGTCTCGCGACTTTGCGCGATCGAATGAATGACGCCCTGCGAGGGGTCCTTCGGCGTAGTCAGCGCTTTGCCGACATAAATCTTGCCGGATGTCTCCTCGAAGGCGACGAGATCGGTGAACGTGCCGCCGGCGTCCGTGGCGACTTTGATCATTGTGCGGCGCCCGGAAATTTCGCTCGGAGTTTTTCTGTGGCCTCGCGATCGGCTTTTTGTGTGCCGGGATCGATCACCACGCCGTAAATCGCTGTCGCGTCTGCTGCTGCAATAAGTCCGTCGCGCACATCGTGCGCAACGGACTCCGGATCGCGCGCGTGAGGTTCACCCCAGCCTCCGCCTCCACCCGTGCAGATGCGGACGCAATCGCCGCGGTCGAGCGGAAAATCGGACGGGCGTGCGAGCCACCGCCGCGTTTTGCCGCGCACCACTTCGATGCCGTTGAGACTGCCTGGTGTTCCGCCGTCGATCGCCCACGGCGGTGTTGCAGTGCGGCCGTAGCTGGCGTGCAAAATGACGCCGTCGCTTTCGATCTCGTATTCGCGCACCAGACCAAATCCGCCGCGGTAGCGTCCGGCGCCTACGCCACTCCCGACGTTATATTCATAGCGGCGGATCAGGAGCGGGAATTTCGCCTCCAACAGCTCGATGGAATAATTGTAGGTATCGCCATCGGTGACGGCGATCATGCCGCTGGCGCCGTCGCGCTTGTTGGTCGCGCCCCAACCGCCGTTTTGCGGCTCGATATGAACAAAAAGCCCGTCCGCCGCTGCACCCGAGAAATAGGTGGCGCATAAGCTCAAATAACTGCCGGCAGAAAAGCGCTCCGGCACCAGCGGCGCCAATGCCTTCCAGACAAGATCCGAAGCCTGCGCCACGCCTTCATAATACCAGCCGGTCGGCGACGGCTTTTCGGCGGTAAAGATCGTGCCGTTCGGCGCCGTCACCTTGAGCGGACGGAACCAGCCTTCGTTGGAGGGCTCGTGCGGCGCCACCAGAGCCTTCATGATCGTCTTCACCGCGGAGATCAGCGCGCCGCGGCTGCAATTGATCGGCGCGTTCCGCGCCGGGCTCGATCCGGTGAAATCTACTTCGATCTCGCTGCCGCGGATGCGGACAGTGACGCAGATCGGAATGCTGTCCTCGGTTTCGCCGTCGCCATCGATGACGTCGCTGGTCGAATAGTCGCCGTCCGGCAGCGCCTCGATCACGGCGCGTGCGCGCGCTTCGCTGGTCGCGATCAGCCAGGCGAATGTCGCATTCAGCGCGGTCGCGCCATACTTTGCGACGGTCTCCGAAATGCGCCGTTCGGCGATGCGCACGGCCGCGAGCTCGGCGTTGATATCGCCCAGGACCAAGTTCGGCAGGCGCACATTCTCGGTCACGATCCTGATCAGATCGTCGACGATGCGGTCATCGCGGGTGAGCCGAACGCCGGAGAGCCGCAGCCCTTCCTGAAACACCGAGGTCGCGTTCGGCGGCAAGCTGCCGGCAACGGCACCGCCGACGTCGAGCAAATGCGCGATGGCGATGGCGTAAGCGACGATCTTTCCGCCGGCGAAGATTGGACGGATGACCGCGAAATCGCAGGCATGCGTGCCGCCTTCGAACGGATCATTGGTCAGAAAGGTATCGCCCGGCGCCATATCCGAACCGAAGCGCTCGATGATGAAGTGGACCTGACGCGAGAAGGTGCCGGTGAATACCGTAATGCCGTTGGTCTGCGCGACGAGATCGCCCTGCGGGTGGCAGATGCCGCAGGCAAAGTCGAGGACTTCGTAGATCACCGGGCTCATCGAGGCGCGCGCCAGCACGATCGCCATTTCATCAACGGTCGCAAGCAGCTTGCCGGCGATCACTTCGCGGGTGACGGCGTCGGGTTGACGGTCCGGTGCGGAAATCGAATGCGAGGATACGGCGGTCATTTTTCTTTCTGGTCGACAACGACAATCGGCAGTTCGCGGCACTCGGCTCATTGTAACCGCCGGCAGATCGCAGCAAAACCTGTGCCACCACGGCGTGCGCCGAACCGCATTCGTCAACCGCCTAGCGTCCCCGAACGCTTTGGATCATAGTCTTGGGCAAGGCTCAGAGAGAAGCCGCAGATAAGGAGTGAGCGCTGGAGGCAACGCTATCATGGGCCAGCGCCGTTAGATCGCTCCGGAGGATGCATGTCTGGGCGAGAAGCCGCGCGCAACGGCAACTTGGCGTTCTTCTCGACGCAGCAGAAGTCGCTGTTCGCGGGGTTCTTCCGCTCGATCCGAGCCGTCGCACCGGTTGAGCGTGTCTTCATTGTCGCTTCGGACGACAAGGCCGTCGCGGCCGCCAAGAACGCGGCACTGCGCGTGACGAAGTCAGAAGTTCAGGCCAAAAGCTTCTCAGCGCTCGGCTTCCTGCAGGTGCCGGTGTCGTTTCGCGAGATTGCCCACCGCATCACCGACTGGATGGGGCTTGCGCACGAAGGAGCGATACTCGCCGTCGATATGAGCTGGGGGCTTCAGACCAATTCGGCCATGGCGAATTTCGAGAAGTGGATGGTGGTCGCCGAGGATTTGGCTGAGAGCACCGGTTTGACCGTGGCGTCGCTCTATAACCGCCGCCTGCTCATCGACGAACAACTGCTGGTGGCGCTGCGCGGGCATCCGGCGGTGCTGACCTCAACCGGCATCGTGACAAATCCGCACGCGCTGCCCGCGGCCCTGCTGACGCGCGGCACTTTGCGCGAGCAGGTCGATCATTGGCTCGGCGCGATCTCTCCCGAGCTCGATCGCACGCCGGTGCAGGCGCCGTTTCATGCGGCCGAGGGCGCGGATCCGACGTGGCTGTTGCGGCGCGCAACTGAGGAGCCGATCGCCGCACATGTGGATCGTCGCGAGCGCTGGAAAATCCGCTGCTTTGGACGACTACGTATCTATCGCAACGACGGAAGCCAAGTGAAATGGGACGCACCCGGCGGCGCGACCCGAAAGAGCAAGACGCTGTTTGCTTACCTGCTGCAGAAAGGCGGCGACGGTGCTGCCACCGACGAACTCGCCGATCTGTTGTGGCCCGAATCCGACAGTATGGAGACGGCGCGAAACCGGCTGTACCACACGGTTCGTTGCCTGCGGCAAGCGTTGGGTTCGACATCGAGCGATTGGGCCACGGCGCAGCATGTGTTGCGCGACGGCTCTCGTTACGTTCTGACGCCACCGCAGGGAAGCTGGATCGACATCTCCACCTTCGAGCAATTGTGCCGGCAATCGCAGATCCACATCACCGCCGGGGCGACCGACGAAGCCCTGATCTGCCTGCAAGCGGCCGACCGGCTTTATACCGGCGATTTGTTTGAGGACATTCCGGCCGAATATGCCGACGACAGTGAGCGCGACTGGTGCTGGAGCAAGCGCTACTGGCTGCGCGATATGTTCTTCAAGGTGCAGCGCGACGCCGCGCGCATTTATCGCGAGCACGCCGACTACTCGGCCGCTCTTGCTCATTGCAACAAGGCGCTTGCGATCGACCCGCTGTGCGAGATCGCACATGAAGAAGCCATGAAGGTGTTCTTCGCACAAGGCCGCCGCGAGGCAATCGATCGGCAATATAGGCTGTATCTGGACTCGCTCAGCCATTTTGACAAACGGCCAAAAAGCGCCGCGCTGGCGGAAACCTACCGGCAGCTCCAGCGGGCGTAGGGATTTGGTGGTCCATCCCTTCGAGCGAAGGATAGTGTCCGTTCGTTCATTCGGCTTGGACGGCAGATAGAGAACGCGTCCGCAAGACTAATACCCGCCCAAGCTTCTGTGATTGAATAGCTTTTGCGACTAAAGAAAAACCAAAGACTGCGGGCTATCCTGCCGGCAAAGAACGCCTTGGCTAAACCGGGCTTGGGAGGAAAAGATGGCGCCATCAGCCGCCGCGGCCAAGATCTGCCCGTTTTCGGATGCGTCGGTCGATTTCCATCCCTTCGACCTCGCCGATCCGTTCCCGTTCTACGAATGGGCACGCCACCAAGCGCCGGTGTTCTTCTCGCCCGAACTCAATTATTTCGTGGTCGCCCGTTACGCGGACATCAAAGCGGTGTTCGACGATTGGAGAACCTTTTCCTCCGAGAACGCCCAGGCGCCGCTGCGTCCGATTGGCGAGGAAGCGCGGAGGGTCATGCGCGAAGGCGGCTTCACCGCCTACTCCGGACTTTCCGCCCGCGTTCCGCCGGATCACACCCGCATCCGCAAGCTTGTCCAGGGCTGCTTCGGGGTGCGCCGGTTCAGGGCCATCGAGCCGCAGATCCGAGAAATCGTGACCAAAGCGATCGAAGGGATCATCCAGAAGGGCGAGGCCGATTTCTTCAAGGAATTCGCCTACGACGTGCCGGCCCTGGTGCTGTTCAAGCTGGTCGGCGTTCCCGATGCCGACGTCCCGAAAGTCAAGTCGTGGGGCGTCAGCCGTGCGCTGTTGACCTGGGGGAACTTGTCCGATCAGGAACAAGTGCCGCATGCCCACAACATGGTGGAGTATTGGCGGTACTGCCGGGATCTCGTGCGCCAGCGCCGCGAGCATGAGAGAGACGATCTGCCCAGCGACCTGTTGCGCGAACAAAAAAACGGCGCAGAGATCAGCGACGACGAGATCGCCGGCGTGCTCTACAGCGTGCTGTTCGCCGGGCACGAGACCACGACCACGCTGATGGGAAACGGCTTGCGCGAGTTGCTCGCGCATCGCGATAACTGGGAGGCCCTGGTCGCCGATCCGTTATTGATCCCTGGCGCGGTGGACGAAGTCCTGCGTTACGCGCCTTCGATCGTCGCCTGGCGGCGCAAGGCTCTGATGGATACAACGATCGGCGGCGTGCCGGTGCCGAAAGGCTCCAATATTTTGTTGCTGCTCGGATCTGCCAATCGCGACGAGACGATGTTCACCGATCCGCAGCACTTCGACATCCATCGCAAAGATGCGCGCAAGCACCTCGCCTTTGGGTACGGAATTCATACCTGCGTCGGTCAGCAGCTCGCGAAGATCGAGTTCACAATTGCGCTCGAGGAGCTGGCGCGGCGGATGCCAAGCTTGCGCCTGAAGCCCGGCCAGAAATTCGAGTTTGCGCGCAACAGTTCGTTCCGCGTGCCGACCGCGCTACATGTGGAATGGAAAGCCGCGTAGAGACGGCACTATGGCATGCAAAGTGCCGTTGCGCGTCAGGGGAGGAAAATGAGGCGATGGGAGAGCAGCCCGACCGTCGGTTCATCATCCCATTCGCCTGTGCGGGCGAAGCCGACTATCCGCGCATCGGCGGCAAGTGCACGAGCCTTGCCCGCATGATTGCCGCCGGCATCCGCGTGCCGGACGGCTTTGCCGTCACGACGGACGCCTACGCCTTGCATTTGCAGGCGCCGGGACTGGCGGAAATCGTGCGATCGACCCTCTCCAGCATCGACGTTGAAGACGTCGCAGACGAGGAGCGGAAGTCGGCCCTGATACGCACAGCGATCGTCGCGCGTGCGATGCCGGCGGCCGTCGAGGAAGCGGTTCGCGACGCCTACCATTCGATGTCGCCGGGCGGCGACTTGCCGGTGGCGGTTCGTTCGTCGGCGACCGCCGAGGATTTGCCGGACGCGAGCTTTGCCGGCCAGCAGGATACCTACCTCTGGGTGGTCGGCGCCGACGAGGTCGTCGAGAAAGTCAGGGCCTGCTGGGCGAGCTTGTTCAACGCGCGCGCCATCTCATATCGCGCCAAACGGCTGTCCGGCCATGCCGACATTCTCATGTCGGTTGCGGTCCAGAAGATGGTCGATGCGGCCGCGGCCGGTGTCGCCATGACGCTTGATCCGATCAACGGCGACCGCACCAAGATCGTCATCGACTCGGCGTTCGGCCTCGGCGAGCCGGTGGTGTCCGGCGACATCACGCCGGACAATTTTGTGGTCGAGAAGGTGCTGCTCGAAATCACGCGCCGCCGCATCGTCGAGAAGGATCACGAATTGGTGGCGGATCGCGCGGCGCGGCGCACGATCGACCGGGTCATCGAGCCGGAACGGCGCACACGACCGTCGCTTTCGGACCAGGACATCATTGCCGTGGCGCAACTCGCCAAGTCGCTCGAGAAATGCATGGGCGGACCTCAGGATGTCGAATGGGCGATCGACCGCGATCTGCCTGAGGGCATCAATCTCGTCGCGCTGCAAAGCCGTCCGGAAACAGTGTGGAGCCGGCAAGCGCGCCAGGCTCCGCAAAAGACCTATGCGACCGGGATCGAGGGCGTGCTTGGAACGCTGCTCTCGCCGCTCAAGGTGAAACAATGACAACGCCGGCCAGGCGAACGGGGAGGATCAAGCCATGACGATGCATGCCAGATTTCCGAGTCCGTACGATCTGAAAGCTCCCGGAGGTGCCGAGGGCTGGCAGCAACTTTATCCCTACTATCTGATCTTTCAGGACAAGCTAAGAGACAAGGAAGAAGGCAAGTTCTGGTTCTGCGACAGCCAGCACTGGCCGAGCCCGTTCAAGCCGTTCGACGCCGTCACCGTCGAGTTCGCGGTCAAGTGTCTGGGCCAGTACAACACGCGCCACTATATGGTGCCGCCGGCGAACGGCGTCGATTACCGGATCCACAACGGCTACGTTTACATGAGCCCCGTCGCGGTGGCGCCGGACTTGATCCCGGGCCGCGTACCACAGTTCCTGCAACGCGCCGGCCATTATTTCCAGAATTGGGATTCGTTGCTCGCCAATTGGCACAAGAAGGTGCGCGCCAACATCGCCGACCTGGAAGCGCTCAAATTCGAGAAGCTGCCGGATGTCGTGCCGCTGGAATGGGTCACCAGCGGCGTCGGGCTCGACAATACTTACGCGCTGATGGAGAGCTACGACAAGGCGATCCAGCTCCTCTACAAGGCGTGGCAATATCACTTCGAGTTTCTGAACCTCGGATATGCCGCCTATCTCGATTTCTTCGGGTTCGTGAAGGAGCAGTTCCCGACCATTCCCGATCAAGCCATCGCCAAGATGGTGCAGGGCGTCGAAGTCGATTTGTTCCGGCCCGACGATGAGCTCAAGAAATTGGCCAAGCTCGCGATCAAGCTCGGCATCGCCGACGCGCTCAAAACCGAAATCGTGGACCAAGCGCTCGCGGCTGTCGGCAAGCACCCGCGCGGCGCCGAATGGCTCGCGGCCTGGAAGGAGGCCCAAGATCCCTGGTTCAATTTCACGTCCGGCAACGGCTTCTATTCCGCCGACAAATACTGGATCGAGCATCTCGACATTCCGCTCGGCTTCATCCGCGATTACATCGCACGACTTGCGGCGGGCGAAACCATTGACCGCCCGACCGAGGAAATCGCCAAGGAGCGCGACCGGATCACGTCCGAATATGCCGACATGCTCACGGGCGACGCCCGCGCCGCCTTCGAGGGTAAGCTCGGCCTCGCGCGGACGGTGTTTCCATACGTCGAGAACCATAATTTCTACATCGAGCATTGGTCGATGAGCGTGTTCTGGCGCAAGATTCAGCGGCAATCACCGAAATCGAACGTTCCGCCGATCTCATGGATGTCTACGCGGAAGAAGGTCTTCGCATCCATGCGGAGATGCCGCTCACCGGGACGACCGGCGAAAAGGTGATCGTGACGCGCGAACCGGTCGGCGTCGTGATTGCGATTACGCCGTTCAACTATCCGGTGACCCTGCTGACCTTCAAGCTCGGCGCCGCGCTCATCGCCGGCTGCACGGTTGTCGCCAAGCCGGCCGAGGACACGCCGTTGTCGACGCTCATGCTGGCCGGCTTGTTTCACGAAGCGGGCTTTCCGCCCGGATGCTTCAACGTCGTGACCGGAAAGGGGCGCGACATCGGCATGGCCATGATCGAGCATCCAATCCCGCGCAAGGTGGCGTTTACCGGCGGCACAATCGCCGGCAAGACCATCGCGGCTGCGGCAGCGGCAACCATGAAGCGCGTCACCCTCGAACTCGGCGGCCAATGCCCGGCCATCGTCTGCGAGGACGCCGATCTGGACAGCGCCGCAGCGGCGATCGCGCGCCATGCCTTCGCCAATTCCGGGCAGTTCTGCTACCGGGTCAATCGCGTCTATGTCGAACGGCCGGTCTATGAGGCTTTTCTCGCATTGCTGGTGCAGCATGCCGGGAAGTTCGATGTCGGAGACGGGCTCACGTCGGCCTGCGCGCTCGGCCCCCTCGTCAACGAAAAGATCTATCGTAACAGCGAACGGCACGTCACCGACGCGCGCAACAACGGAGCCCGCATCCTTGTTGGCGGCGAACGGCTGCGCGGCGGCATCTACGATAACGGGTTCTTCTTCCCACCCACGATCGTAGCCGACGCCGATCATTCGATGCTGGTGATGACCGAAGAGACGTTCGGCCCAGTGCTCGGCGTGATGCCGTTCGACGACAAGGCCGAAGCCCTGCGGCTTGCCAACGACACGCGTTACGGCCTTGCCGGATTTGTGTTCGCGAGCAACCTCGCGACAGCGCTTGCTCTCGGCGAGGAGATCGAGGCAGGCTCCGTCTGGATCAACAATATTCACCGCTCCAATCACAACGTACCGTTCGGCGGCATGAAGGAAAGCGGCATCGGGCGTGAAAAGGGACGTTACGGCGTCGAATCCTATCTCGAATATAAGACGCTCTATCTCGCTTACGACGGAGCCCTTGCATGACGGGCTTTCTCGCGCCGGATGATATTGCGATCTGGCTCTGCGCCAAACCGTGGCTCGACGTGCGTTCGAACGACGAGCACACGTTGATTTCGTACCGGCTCGCCCAGGCGCTGCTGCGGCATCATCCTGACGCCGATGACCGCGTCGTGCTGCCGGCTGTGTTGTTGCACGACGTGGGATGGAAAATGTTTCCCGAGGAAAAGCTTGCGCATGCCGTCGGTCCGAATGCGAAATACCCCGAACTGCAGCGTGAACACGAAATCGAGGGAGCGCGGATCGCGCGCGATATCCTCGACGCTCTGACCATTCCCGCCATCGACACCGATCGCGTGATCGAGATCATCGACGGGCATGATACGCGCAAACATGCGCTGTCACTTGAAGATGCGCTGATGAAGGATGCCGATAAGCTCTGGCGTTTCACCGGGCACGGCGTCGCCACCATCGGCGGCTGGTACGGCATGTCGGCACAAGAGACATTGGCGATGCTCGAGGATTTCGTCTTGCCGTCTATGCTGACCGATACGGGAAAAGCAGCCTCCGAAGCCCTGATCGCCGAGCAATCCGCCAAGACGTGTCTGCCGCAACTCATGCAACTGCGCGAAACCACGTCATGACCGGACTTGGGCTCCAAGGAAAACGCGTAGTCGTGACAGGAGCAGCCGGCGGATTGGGCCGCACCTTCGCTGTAGCTTTCGCCGACGCCGGCGCCAGGATCGTGGCCGCCGATGTCAACATCAGCGGCGCGGATGAGACGGCGCGGATGATCGCGGACAGCGGCGGTGAAGCGCATGCCTGCCGCGCCGACGTGACGGACGCCTCGTCCCTTGCGGCGCTGGCTCTATGCGCGCGCGACAAGCTCGGCGGCCTGGATTGTCTCGTCAACAACGCGGCGGTCTATGCAGGACTCGCGCGCAAAAGTTTCGAGATGATCGCCGAAGCCGAGTGGGATCGCGTGATGGCGGTCAACGTCAAGGGTGCGTGGATGGCGATCAAGGCCACCGCGCCGCTGCTGCGCGAAGCCGGCGGCGGCACGATCATCAACATATCGTCTGCGACGGTGATGAGCGGCTCGCCGATGTGGCTGCATTACGTGTCGTCAAAAGGCGCCATCATAGCGATGACCCGAGCGCTGGCGCGGGAACTCGGCGACGATCGGATCACGGTCAATGCACTGGCGCCCGGCTTCACCCTCACGGAAGCGAGCCTCGATCTGATCGAGAACGCGGCCGAGTATGGTGTCGCGCGCGGCGCAATCAAACGCGCTGCTGCGCCGCACGACATGGTCGGCGCGGCGCTCTTCCTCGCCTCCACCCATGCCGCCTTCATGACCGGCCAGACGCTGATCGTGGACGGCGGGCGTCAGTTTCTTTGATGGCGGCTGTCGCGCATGCCCAACATTGTCTTCATCGAACCGGACGGAACGCGGCGCGACATTGCCGCCGAAGTCGGCGAAAGCGCCATGGAGGCGGCACGGCGCAACGCAGTCGACAACATTCTCGCCGAGTGCGGCGGCTCGTGCATTTGCGCGACCTGCCACGTCTATGTCGCGCCCGGATGCGAACATCTTCTGGCGCCGCCCGAGGCGATCGAGCGCGACACCTTGGATTTCACGGCCGACGACGTTCGCCCGGAAAGCCGGTTGGCTTGTCAGATCAAACTCGCGCCGGCCCATGAGGGGCTCGTGCTGCAAGTGGCGCCCAAGCGACGGCGATGAAACACCCCGCCACGTCAGGCCGGCAAGCAAGTTCTAGTGAGAGTCCGAGCCCGAAGCCGGCGCGATGCACGCATGGATCGTCTTCATGTCGGTTTCGGCGCTGTCCCGGTCCGTGTAAGCCCCATCGCCAACGTTCGCACGGATGGCCGCCCACAAAGAGCTACGCGTTTCGCTGGACGATAAAGTCCACGCTTTTGCGTAGCCATTCGAGATCCGGGCCCGCGGGCACACCGGCGAAGGCCGTCTCGTCGAACTCCCGCTTTGCGGCCTCGGCGAATGCGACAGTCGATTGCTGCGCCCACTCGATACTGCCGGTGCTCGCCAGGATCTGCCGAAGCTGGAGGACTTCGCGGGTCAACCGGCGCTCGCGGGGACGGCTTAGGAAGTTTCCGATCCAAGCCCGGTCTTTTGCGTTGATCTGACCGAGCGCATGCGCAAGCACGATAGTCCGCTTTCCCTCCAACAAATCGCCGTTGATTTCTTTGCCATAGCGGGTGACCTCACCCGTGAGGTTGAGCACATCGTCTGTGATCTGGAACGCGGCGCCGAGCAAAAATCCGAACCGGTCGAAACGATCGAGTTTTTGGTCGTCTCCGTCGGCGACAAGCGCGCCGATCCGCATCGGGTGAATAAAGCTGTACCAGGCGGTCTTCTTGAGCACGAGCCGCAGATAGTCTTCAGGCTGGACTGTGAGATCGTTATCGCGCACCCAGCCAAGCTCCATGGCCTGCCCTTCGAGAGTCTCGACGACCATGTGATCAACTTCGTCGAAGATACGCATCGCCGTCACCGGTCCAAGCCGCTCGCCGGCCCTGCGAAAAAGCCGCATGGCTAGTGCGTTCATGGCATCGCCGGTGTTTACCGCGATCGGGATCCCCGTGCGGCGATGCATTGTCGGCGCACCACGCCGCAACTCGCTTCCGTCTTCAATGTCGTCGTGCACAAGAAAGGCGTTATGCAGCATCTCCAGCCCGGCCGCCGCATGGCACACGTCCTCCGCGCGCCCCCCAAGCGCACGCGTGGTCGCAATGCACAACCCTGGGCGCAATCCCTTGCCGGAAAGGTCCATGAAATCCTTCACGAGGCTATACAGATGACGTTGCGGCTCCCAGCTTGGAATGCCCTGGGTGAGCGCGTCGGAGAGCATGTTGCGATACCACGTGAGCCGCTCCAAGAAATCCGCCGGTCCCGCGCCGTTCCAGATATGCGGAACCGAATTGGCGATGCTGCCCAAGCTAGCTTGGTTGCCAAGTCTGAAAGGTGCCGGAATATAGGCTGCGCCGCGTCTCGCGGTCGGGTCGACGCTGCGCACCGTGCTCGGGTCCTCGATAACGCCGTCGGCGAGGTCGAGCGCATCCGCCGCGGAATAGAGGAATGGCGCCACCCGTTCGACCAATGGCCGCACCTGGTCCAAGAGTGGCGAGGCGCCCCGTAGCGCATGGGCCGCAACTTGCATAAGCGAATCGTCCCACGGCAGTCCGGCCTTGAAGCGCGCCATATCATGCAACCGCCAGGGCACGAGGATCTCGGGCTCGTGCAGCTGCCATAACTCACAGCGCGGTCCATCGAAGTTCACGGCGTCGAGCAAGCCGTTTACCGCACGTCGCGCCGCTTCGTTAGCCCCCTCCATGGTGGCGAGGTCGGTGTAGGTGCGGACGTAATCTGACGCCAGAAACAGGTTGGGAATCGCGGTAGTCGCCTCGGGGCGCAACGCCCAAGTATTGACCAGGTTCACCAGCAGCGGCTCGACATTTTTCAGAATGCCGGGGCGCGCCGGATCGACTTCGATATCCGGGTCGAGGAACCACGAATGCAGATCCTCATCGCGCAGCAATTCCTGCTCGGCATTGATGGAAGTCTTAAACTGCCGCCACGTCTCGCGCACGACCTCTTCACGCGAACAGTACATGGCGGGACGCCCATTGCCACCGGGCGTCGTCCAGTCGGATACATCGACCGAGATAATGCCGCGCACATCGCTATCGCCAAACTGCTCCGGCGGAACCTCGCGCCAGAATTGCAGCTGCGAGATGCTGGTGAGCGCCCACTCTGTGTCGATATGAATGACATGCCCATGCGCAGTTGGCACGTCGCAGTGCAGATAAAACTGGACTCCGCTCATCCACTCCACGTTTGGCGCCAGCGTCGCCAGATTGGCGAGCTCCGGAGCCGCAGCCAGGAGCGCGCGGTTCACGAGCGGAGCAATGCGCTCGAGCGGCAACGCCGCGATATAATGGTCGCCTTGCACCAAGGTGCGCTTACCATTTTGGTTAACACTGACACCAGTGATCCGACCTTTGTCGCATAGGATCTCCTCAATTTCCGATTTCGTGTCGTATTGCACGCCGCGCGATTTGAGATAGGCAAGCCATGGATCGATCCAGACAAGATTCGTCGGACCGTCGAGCACGCGATCGGTCGATCCTCCGGTTGGATTGAGCACAGTGAGCATCAACTGGACGAAGATGTCACCGATCGTGCGCGTGCTGGCCCGGCGCGCCTTTGAGGCCACCAGCGAGCGTGTCAAGCCGATCGCAAGGAACTTCTGGTAGGCTTCTGAGCGGTCCTCGGCACCAACGAACTCCCACCAATTGATTCGCTCGTATTCTGCGAGCCGACGCTCTCCGCATGAGGTGAGGATCTGCCACAGCCGGGCGCCAAAAAATGCCAATTCCTCGGGGGTAAGATCGGCAATAGGGCCGAAGGCGGCTAGAATGTCGCGCAGCAGCACACCCGCATCGCTGGGAGTGCGTGGAAAGACCATCGGTACGATAAACGCGGGCTTTCCGTATTGCGTGACACCCATGCGCGTCGTCGGTACAAGATGATCCGCCGCTGTGCGCCCATCGAACGATGGTATACGCCGCATGGTGTCGATCAAGTGCTTGTAGAAACCAGGGAAGAATTGGAATCCATGCTCGCCGGGTAAGCGATGTCCAATTGTTGCCTTTCCCTTGGCGATGTGTGCGAGCTGATGTCCACTCTCGTGCGTTACCCGAAGACTGCGCGCCTTGCCTCCGGGGACGTACCGACCCTCGAGAACAGCGACTTCGAAGCCACGCTCGATCAGCTCGTGCGCGGCGGTCATCCCCGCCACGCCGCCGCCCAGGATGACGACGCGCGTGGGCATGCCTAATCACACGTAGGTGAACTGGCTAGCTGTGGTAACGGCGCTGGTTCCTTGCGGAGTAGAGACGGTAACCGGCACCGTGCCCGGAGCGCCCCCAGGCAACGGGGACGCTGGCAACGTCAGGTTTGTAATGAGTTTGTCGGTGACGCTGTTGGCGGCCGGGGTGACTGGCGCCGTCCCAAAACGCACTGCCGTGGCACCCGTCATATGGAGGCCCCAAACGTTCACCTGTATCCCGCCCGCTACCGGACCCGTGCTGGGCGAGACGGCCCACACGGATGGTTCGGAAGGCGCGAGGGTGAGGATCGCGTCGGCCTCTTTTATGCGCAGCGCGATCTTCTCGCGGACACGGAAGAGCAACCTTGGATCTGGTGTGACCTGCAGGAACTGGAGCGACATGTCGGTAGCGACGACCAGCTCGACTGGCGCACCGCCGAGCGCGACGACAATGCCGCTATTTCCAGGAAGCGCGGACGAGCGCAGCAGCGAACCCCCGCCCAGGAAAGGTATGACGCGATCCTGAGGCAACACGAGGGAACCCGGATCGGGTGTCTGGACTGTCTCAAAATAGTTCTGGTCGAGCACCACCGCGAACGGGCCAAAGTGGCCACTAGCCTCCAGCTGGCCAATGCCCTCGGACACGGCTTGCACCAGCGCCTGGGCAGTGGCTGGGACCGGTATTGTTACCGTGGTCGTCAATGAGCCCGGAGGTGATAAAAGCCCATCCGAGACTTCTCCGCCGTGAATTTCCCAGATGAGCGGAGGAAGGTTGGCTGGCGATCCCACGGGTGTGAGGTTGGCCGCGGGCGATGGCGCTTGGACCAACCCCCTGAAGATCACAGCGTCTTCGAGACGAGCTAGCACGTTGGCGGCGCGCCGGAAGAGCGAAAGCACGCTCCTCATCTCCGAGTCTGCAATCTGCGCACTCCGGACGAATACCTTCACCTGCAACGTGGCCAACTGGATGGTATCCCTGTCCCTGATTATTAATTGTTGGGGTGGAGGGGGGTCGGGGTTTGTAGTATATGAAATGATTTCTCTGCGCACGAAGTCCGTGTCGCCTGGTAGGGGCCCATCTAGCGGCAGGAAGGTCGCCGCAACACGGGCGCGAATCGCTTCTTCCTGAATGACTTGATTGACGCGAGCGCACTGCTCGTCCGTCAAGGGCACTTGCAGGTTGTTTGTCGTCATCTCAGCCCCCCTCTGGGTTGATCAATCAAGGGCACGTTTATGAGCGCGAGCAGCGCAAAGATGTTGCTTTTCGTCTAGTTGTGATTTGTGAAAGAGACGGCGTACACAGGTGAGTTCCAAGCTCCATGAACGCGGCTCCAATACTCCCCCTCCTCAAGCCCAAGGCGGCTGCGGACCGTCAGCGGCCGGCTTCTCCCTGGTTTCGCTCGACATCTCGTCTATCATCATACTGATTAGCTTGCCGATATTTTCTACCGTCAGATCAGCATGCGTTTCAATGAATGGTTTCTCTTCCTTCGGGTAGGCAACATCGCGTTGGCCCTTCTTGTCCACCTTTTCGCTGATTACGCTATCGCTCCGGATTGAGATCACGATTGTGGATCCCCCATCGAGCCTAAAATACACCCCAAGTGGCTTTTGGTCCTTCAGGTCAAGCTGTGAAACGCCAAATGAAAAGTCCTCCGGTAGAAGTCGTTGTTTCATAAAATTGGTCCTGAACCTTCTGAAGGTAGGGAATGACAACTTTTTCGAGTGCAATTTTTCCCTTGTGCCTTGATTGTTGCTGCCTCAGTTTTAGTAGTTTTGCTTCGCGCTCCGGTTCACCTCTCCTCTTTTGGGCAAATCTCTCGGCCAATTCCTTTGGCTCAGCTGCTGACGCGTCTTTCGTCTTTTGCGCGGCCATTTTCTTCTTGCTGGCCATTCTTTCTCTCCACTCACCAATTGCGCCCTCGGTAACCAAGCGTGAACGGTTCGTTGGCATTGGATCCCCGCATATGGGAGATACTACCCTGCATCTTTCTTCCCCCGACGCTCACGATGTAGACGTCGGATTCGATGCTCATCGCCTTGGTGTCCACCCTCCCCAAGCCGATGCACTGGGTCCGGTTGAGCCACGCGAGTTCTTTGTCAGTGGTTGCGTAGGTTGGAGCAAGAACGAACGGCGGCATTGGATCGAACTCGCCGCGCATGGCGCGCGCGTAGCCACCTGCACCGAGGTCAAAGATGCCGTCATACAAGCAGTCGATCCGTGCCCCCGTGGACGTCTGTAGACATTCCGTCACGTTGACTATAGCGACACCGTCCTCGCGGATCCGCAGCCAGTTGGCCCCGCCGGGCAGTACCACTCCGTTGAGGCGCGGCCCGACGAAGCGCCCGTCAATCACCTGCAAGTTGATCCGCAGTCCATCCGGCATGGCGCCTATCACCTCCTTACGGATGGCGCGCGTGCCGGTCCAGAGGAACGTGGCGTCCCAGTCCCAGCGTGGCTCATCAGCCGATAGGTCAGCGGTCTCCCCCTGGGCCGCGCTGCAGCCCACCCGATACCGGGGACACTCGGCCGACTCCCCGAGACGCGGAGAGATCGGCTGGCCGGCGAAGCGCAGCACAGGCAGGAACTCCACCGTTCCGTCGGATTGGCCCGGCAGGACCGCGCGAAACACACGGCCGCTCGCACCGTGCACGAGCGGCTCCGATAGTCCGATTGCTTGGCGGACCGGGCCTCGGTTAATCCGGTACTCCACCGTGACAGCGTGACCCGGCCGCACTGGGGAGACGGCTACCGTTACCGAAGCTGGGACTCCGGGAGCTATGACCGCAGGCGGCACTGGCGTATTCGCCTCGCCCCACCGCAACTCCGAGCCATCCCGAGCACGTTGCATTGCAGGCAGCGACGCTAGCTGAGCCGTGGGGGTCTTTTTTATTTGGAGCCTCAGGGAAGTGGACGTTGCTGGCGCGCTGACAGACGCCGGCAACCCGCCGGGCAGACCGCTGATGACTTTGCCGCAACCTCCGCAGACACGCGCAGCCGGTTTATTGACCAATCCGCACGACGGACAATTCACCGGACCCTCCGCCGCGTGCGATCGAGGACCCGACGCGCTTGCCATGTTTGGTCTTCCTCCGCGAGGATTGCGAGTGCACGCGCAACGAGATCGCCGGGGCGGGTCATCGGGCTGGGTGGCGCGGAAGGCGGCGCCTGCCTAACCGACGGTAATCGCAAACGCGAAGCGATTTGGGATGCCCCCGATCTGCGCGCGTCGCACCCTTGTGAGGCCCCGGGTTGGCCGGCTGCCACGCTGACATAGCCTGGCAAATCGGGGGGCGCCGGCGTCTTCGAAGGAAGCTGCCTCGGGTTCATCGCTGCCGCCTTCAAGAAGGCTCTTTGATCGTCCATAGAATCCGCCTCAATTACCAGGCAAGTCGAAGGGCCGCCAATGTCTTCGCAAGAGTTGAACTAGTGCTGCAGCACATGCATTGTCATGCGCAAGCCGATAAAGGACGCTGCAAAGGATCTCTCGCCATGTTACAAGCTAAAGGAATTATGCGCAAATAAGTAGTTGTAGCCCACTGGACGGTGTGAGAATTCCCGAGTGTCTTTCGCGGGCATTCGACACCTCCGGAATTGACTTTTCCCGGCGGAAGAGTAGTCCGGTCTCTGCGGGTGCTTCGCACTTGTCTGCACGACCGAGTCTTGTTGGTCCAGGATGGATGGCTCCCCAACCACCGACCGCGAGAACTGCAACTAACGCACCATGCCGGAAAGTTCGACGATTTGGCTCTTCATATCTCTGATGATCTGCATGAACTCTGATTGTTCCTGAATCCCTACCTTGTGCTTGTTGAGGGCTGCGACGAATAAGTCGTCAGCGATTTTCCAGTCGGACTCGGTGACGCCCAACCCTTTGTGGGACGACTTCATGTCGCGTCCGGTGTAGACGCACGACCCGCCCGTCAACTCACACAGAAGATTGACAACGTGCTGGCGCAGTTCTCTGAAGCTGGATTCGCTGTGGCCGACAAAGTACCGGCCTAGCTGTTTATCGGACCATCCCCAGGCCAGGAAATCGTCAGCAACCGCCGCAATCACGTCATACCCACCCAGCCGCTTGTAGAGGCTGTCTGCCGCAAACTCCGGCGGTCCAGCTATTCTGTTCTCGGCGTTTGATGCCTGATGTGAGCGCTCCCCCACGCGCACCACGTATACGTCGAACTCAACGCGAAATGCGGTCATGTCTACTCTGCCGACGCCGATGCATTGGGCTCGATTGAGCCATTCCAAGCGCGGGTCCGCAGTCTCGTATGTCGGTGTGACCACAACCGGAGGAAGCCGATCATAATTGTCGCGAAGCGCCCGAGCGTAGCCGTCCGGACCAAGGTCGAAAATGCCTCCATAGGTGCCATAGACCCGAACATGGTCTCGCGTCTCGAAACACGCTCGGACTCTGACGATCGCGATGCCATCTTTGCGGATATGCATCCAGTCTGCCGCGCCGGGTAGTATGACTGCGTCGAGGCCCGGCCCTGCAAAGGTCCCTTCCTTGACGTGCCAATTGATCCGCAAGCCGTCGGGCATCGCCCCGACCAATTCCTTCCGCAGATCGGCTCTCAATGAGCCGAGAAAGCGAGTTTCCCAAGCCCAGCGAGATTGACCGGACACAGCCCCCCCAGAAGCCCACGAACGCGGGCGCAAGTCGGCGTTCACCCTGCCGCGACCCTCTGAGCTTGCGCGGGCATCTCGAAATGTTTGATCCGCCAGGCCCGTGACTACTCCTCGCACCTTGGGGAAGTAGCCTAATACTTTGGGCGTGAAGCCCCATGCGAGAAGGGTTCGACCTTCTTCGGAGTTCGGATCGATGCGCACGGTCCCTGGCATCACCGGCTGCAGCCGAGGCGCGACATCGCTTCGCCACTGCCAGCACACGATCGGCCCTTGGCCGATGCGTGCAATCGCCGGGTACGCGCACTCGGTGCCGCGCGGAAGCGCCGGAAGCGCGATCCCAGCCGTGTCTGCTGCCTGTGCGACCGCGGACCAATATGCCACTGGATCTTTGCTGAGCTCCAAGTCTGCCTGGACGACGCCACGTCCGCCTTGGTCTTTGATCGACAAGCGAAGCCGGAGCCCATTGATCGCCATGTCGACGCTGCCGGGGCGTTTGTCCGTACCCATGCGCTCGCGTCCAACGTCGATCGCAACCTGAGTGGTATCGAGCAGTCGAAACATATACATCCGCGCCCTGTTCTCGTAGACCACTGTTGCAGGGGCGAATGATCCGTCGAGCATCACCAACGCGCTCGATGCGCCGTTGGAGTCGGCGCTGATGAAGGCCTGGCTTTCCGGAGCGCTCTCCGGCACAGCCGCAACCACGATGAACATGGCAGCGTAAGGTCGAATCGACGTATCAGTGAATTTGTTTGACCAGACCTGTGCAATAGCCGCGAGCCTGCCGTCCGCGTCCTTCACGGTCATCGGCCGGTAGCCACTGCCCGCCAACGCGGCATTCAACAACGGGATGTTGGTGCACTCACCGTAGAGGTGCAGCATCTGCCCATTGTAGTATTGAAGTTCGTTCGGCACGACCGCATCGCCTGCGGTTTTATATGTCTCCCCTGTGATGATGTATTTGTCGAAGAGAGGTTCGTAGCGCTGATTGTCAACATCGGGCGGTAGTGGCACCAACGCGTCCAACGTCAATTTGCTCTTCGCTTCTCGGGAGAGTTGCTGTTCAAACGTATGAAGCAGTTCTTGAACGTCTTTTGTGCTGTGAGGAATCTGCAAAAGTCGAATGGCGTCTGAATTTCCCAGCTCGCCAGACGCCGCGAGCCTGGTGGCCTCTCGCATCATGGCGCTGTTGGGAACAGTTGTGTCCACTCTAGTCTCCCTCGAAGAATATCAACTGCACCGGAAGGCGGACCGTGCTACTAGGCATTGCCAAATTCGACCGCCGTGGCTGCAGATCATCGCCAATGGAATTTAGGATATTCTGCCGATCCTGTGTCGGAAGTCTATGAGTGAACACTAACGATAGATCTTAAAGTGAGGCTTCGACCTTCCGGATATCGCATGCCCAGTTTCCTACCCGCCGCGTCGCCGTTGCCGATACCTCTACGCAAGCCGCCTCTGGGCGCATCTGAATACTCGGAGTGATGCCGCTGAAGATATTACGAAAACGCATTACCGATCGATACGCTATTGGTTGCGCACTTTGAGGCGGCGAAAGCGCCGATCAAGTCGATCGAGCTGGCTGCTCTTATTGGTCTTTTGTGTTTTCGAAAGAGGTCATGGATCAGGAGATTTCCTCGAGCAATGTGCGGGCAGCTTTGAGGTCGTGGGTCTCGAAACCTTCATTGAACCAGCCGTAGATGGGCTCGAGCAGCTGTCGTGCTTCATCGCGCTGGCCGCGCTCGACGAACAACCGCGCCAGCGTTGTCGAACTGCGCAATTCCCAGGATCTAGCTTGCTGCCGGCGCGCCCAATCAATCAATTCGCGAAGCCGTGCCTCCGCCTGTGAGTGCAGACCTTGGCGCATCAGCATCCAGCCCTTGAGCCGCAGGATTTCGGCGAGCCACACCCGCTCGTGCCATCCCGGTCTCTCGATCTGATCGACACATTCGCCTAATAAGCGAAGGCCGGCTTCAACGTCGCCTTGAAGCGATAACGCTTCCGCGAGCGCAGCTTTTAAGTAAGGGAGATTGAGATGGCCGCCGGTCGCGCGCCAACCTTCGATGCCGCGCTCTAACAAGGTGATTGCCTCGGGCAGCTGGCCCTTGCGCAACATCGCGAGACCTTCGCCCACCGGGACAAGCACCTTGCTGAACATTGGGATGCCTTGTTCGCGCCCGACGCGATCCGCCTCGCGGACATGAGACAACATCCGATCAGGTTCGCGACGGTAGTCGAAGACGTACGCTCCCCATGTCGACGCCCAACCGATGTCGAATGGATGCCCCAGCCGGTGAGAATCAGCATCCAACTGGTCACTCATTTGCGAAGCCTGGTCCGGGTAGCCCAGCATCCAGAGCCCCTGAGATGAGATGACGCCTACCGCCGTCCGGACATCGTTTCCGGTCAGTTCTCTCCAGCGCGCGGCTCGCCCCTCGTCGTATAGGGCGAGAGCCTTATTGCGATGCTCTAGCGCCTCGTTTAGCTCCCCAAGGTAGAAGTGCGAAGACAGACTGGCGCGGTGTCCCAAGATCTTCAGGTCGATGTTCCCGCTCCGGTTTCCCTCCGTAAGCAAGCGTCGAGCCCATTCAGGAGTCTCAGCGACACGGCCTTGCGTGATCGTGTTGATCCACGTTCCCCACAGCCCGACCAGCAGACCCTGCGGTGCTCCCTGTCGGTGAGCCAAATGAAGAATGGCCGTTGCGTTAGCCCCCACCTCGGGCGAGGCCCAGCCGCGCCACTGAAGCCGCGCTGAGTGTAGCGGCTCCCGGAGCGCGAGTTCGAGGCTGTCGCGATCGGCGGAAGGTGGGAGCCGCTCAGTGATAGCCAGCCCATCTTGCAGATAGGCGACGGCCTCCGGGAGGGCAACCAAATCGAGCGATCGCTGTCCAGCCTTACCCCACAAGCGTGCGGCCTCATCGATTAGACCCGCTTCCGCGCAGTGTCGCGCCAAGAGCTCGGGGTGACGCTCTACAATATCAGCGAATTGGCTCTTAAGAGCATTGGCAATACGGCCGTGAAGTGCGCGCCGCGGCTCGCGCAGAAGCGTACCATTGGCGGCGTCCTGCACGAGGGCATGCTTGAAAAGATACATGGCATCCGGAGGCTCTCCCTGCCGGAACACCAAACCGGCTGCCACGAGACGATCGAGCGCCGCACTAAGCTGCGCTTCAGGCTTGCGCGCTACCGTTGCTAGGAGAGCATATGAAAACTCCCGTCCAATCGCCGCACCAATTTGGGCTATCTCTTTGGCGGGGCCAAGTCGGTCTAGCCGCTCCATGAGCGAGGCGTGTAAACTTGCGGGGACCTCGGGTAGTGGAATTGCGGCAATCGTGCGCTCGGCCGCGCGGTGACTTTCGGCCTCAAGTACCGCTTTCGTTGTCTCCTCGACAAACAGCGGAATTCCGTCCGTGCGCTCAACGATATCCTCCCGCACGCTCGCGGCCAGCAATTTGTTGCCGACGAGGCTATCGATCATGGCACTGACTTCGCGCTGCCCCAGCCGATTAAGCGTGAGGACGGTCACATGTGGCTGTCCAATCCAGGGGGCATCGAATTCTGGTCGGAAGGTCACGATCAGCAGCACGCGACGATTCGCAATGCGGTTCACCGCGAGACCGAGTGCCTCCAGACTCGTGGGGTCCGCCCAATGCGCGTCTTCAAATATCATGAGCACCGGGTTTAGGCGTGCCAATGCCTCGATTTGTTTGGTAAGCGCTTCCAGCGTTCGGTCGCGGCGCTGCTTCGCTGACAAATTGAGCTCCCGGTATCGTCCATCGTTCGGAAGCAACAGCATATCGGCAAAGAGTTTTGGGTCCTCGGTCGAAGTCGCGGTCTGGGTCAGCAAAGCGTCAAGCTTGTCGAGCTTCCTTTGCACGTTATCGTTGTGGACGAACCCGGCAGCACGCTCCATCTGGGCGATGATCGGGTAAAGCGCGCTGTCGGCGTGATGGGGAGAGCAGAAATAGCGCAGACGAGTAAGTGGTTCGCCGGAGAGGCGTTCTAAAAGCTCGGCCGAGAGCCGCGATTTGCCGATCCCCGCCTCACCAGACAGCAAGACCACTTGACCTTCACCATTTTTTACCACGGACCAGCGCCGCAGGAGCAGATCGATTTCCTCTTCCCGACCAATGAGCGCCATCAGGCCGGCCGTATGCAGCGCCTCGAAACGGCTTGCCACCGAACTTGCTCGCAGCACCAACCAGGAATGTACGGGCTCGGCAATGCCCTTAAGGTCCCTCGCGCCAAGGTGTTTAAGCTCGAAAAGGTTGCCGACAAGCCGGCGCGTGCTTTCGGCGATTATGACTTCATTCGGTTCGGCGATACCTTGCAAACGTGCTGCGAAGTTTGGCGTTTCGCCAGTGATATTGTGGTCCGGCAACCGTCCCGAATCGGCCCTCTCGCCGACCACGACGAGACCCGTTGCTATGCCTACCCAACTCTGTAGTGATACGCGCGTCTTTAGACCCGCTACCGCTTCGACAACCTGAAGCCCTGCCCGAACCGCCCGCTCGGCATCGTCCTCGTGAGCCTGTGGATAACCGAAATAAACCAGAACACCGTCGCCCAAATATTGTGACACAAATCCGCCAAACGAGCGGACGGTCTCAGCGACGCATTTGTGATACGCCGCAATGACTTCGCGCAGGTCTTCCGGATCCATGCGTCTGGAAAGCGCGGTGGAACCGACGAGGTCGGAGAACATGACTGACACCTGCCGGCGTTCAGCCCCTTCCTGAAAGGGGGCGTTTACTGCAGCAGGAGAGGAACCATGGGCAGCGATGGCGTTGAGCAGTTTACGGCGGTGCCCAACATTTTTGACGCCTATATCTTTCAAATCCTCCACTGTTAAACTCGGCAGAAGCGCGTCATCAATCGAATTTTCGCGGAATGCCTCCTCATATTGTTCGAGACCGAGGCTCAGCAGCCAATCGTGAAGATCCATGACGCTGCCTCAAGCGCGCGAGCGGGGATCATGGTCCAGACCCAATATGGTGTCCAGGGGACCACGGGGACCCCCTGCCTTCGTCATGCGAAACAAGTTGAAATCACTACCTTGACGGGTATCAGGCGTCCCTAAAGCGAAACGGTAACTAAAGCGTTAGAAATCTGCGACGGAATATTCATTGAGCGGCCTTCGCCAAGAGTCACCGCGGTCAAACAACCGACACGGCTAGAACCCGATCGCAGCAGGCCTCCGGTTTCGCCGTGAATAGGGGCGACGCCAGCAGTGCCGTCGGAGCGCCGACCCGTGCGCATGTCCTTCAGGAGAGACCGAAACGCCCATTTTGCCGTCACGCTGCACTGCACGATCAGCTCGATCACGCACTCCGCGCGTTTGTAATCGAATGCAATAACATTCCCATACATTTGCTCAATGATCTCGTCCACCAGCACTTTCGTCATCCTTAATCGCACAACGCAAAAGTCGAAAGACTTGTTGTTGGGTTAGCGCAGATTTCCGACGCCTTGGCCGGTCGCCCGTGATATTTGTCCGCACGGATTGAAGGCATCTTCGTCATGGGTTTTCTCCTGCTATCGTGGAGATTCAGAAGGCCGCACGGGGTACGTACCGAATTGCGGGATTGCCAGGCTTTCGTCTGACGTGATCACGTTGACGTTTAGCGCAACCAGACAAACGATAATGAAGACGATTAGCACCACGATCAGATTGGCGTCGCTCACGGCCGAGAT
This sequence comes from uncultured Alphaproteobacteria bacterium, assembly GCA_963720115.1. Taxonomy (GTDB): domain Bacteria; phylum Pseudomonadota; class Alphaproteobacteria; order Rhizobiales; family Xanthobacteraceae; genus BOG-931. Next base: position 185,650 of record CAVREN010000102.1, on the reverse strand, counting down.
CACGCCAGTCGATATCGATTTCAGCAGTTTCCGCCTCGCGGTTGGCACGTCGTTCGTTGCCAACCGTGAAGGGAAAAGAAGTGATCCTGGCCGATTTGCATGCGGGCGATTTGTTCGGCGAAATAGCCATGTTGGACGGTAAACCGCGCTCCGCAAACGCAACGGCGCTTACGAAATGCGAGCTCTTGGTCCTGGAGCGGCGGGATGTCATTCCGTTCCTCGAAAAGCATCCCGCGATGTGCCTTCAGCTTATGGAGCTGCTTTGCGCCAGGATTCGCCGCTCCGATGAGCGCATGGCCGACCTCGCTTTTATCGAGCTTCCTACCCGCTTGGCCAAGCTATTTCTGACTTCGGGTCGGAGAAGGCCGGCAAAGAGATGCGCCTCTCACCGTCGCAGACGGAGTTGGCCGAAATGGTCGGCGCGACCCGCGAGAACGTCAATCGTTGCCTGCGGGATTGGCAGAAGTTGCAAGGTGGCTGGACGGTCATTGCCAATACCGAGAAGCTTCGCGATTTGCTCGCGGGGGAATGACACGCGCGCCCGTGCCGACAACGGCTTCACGCTTAGTCTCTTACGCCCCAACCGCCTCCTCCGATGCGAACGGGGGAGTTCGGTCGTCGGGACGGACGCGGCCGCCCGATGGCGGTCGTGGCCGTCCGCTGGCTAAAGGAGCTTGTGCGACGAGAACGGGATGTACTTTTCTTTGAATCGACGTCCCGCTCTACTCTGGCGTTTTGTTTGAGCATGATCTTTTCGAAAGAACCGGTTTGTACTTTTCCAGATCACGCTCTAGGCGAGTGTGTCGAGCAGAGCCTTTGCCTGTCTCAGATCGTTGGTATGGAAGCCCTCGGAGTACCAATTGTAGATCGGCGCGAGTAGCCGGCGGGCCTCATCGCACCTTCCTTGATCCCGCCACAGGCCCGCGAGGCTCGTAGCGGCGCGCAATTCGGAAGCTTTCGCCTGCTGCGCCTTGGCGACTTCAAGCGCATGTCTAAAAAAGGCTCCCGCCTTGCTCACATCCGAATCCGGTGAGCGGATCGCGACTTCCCCGGCGATGCGATAAATTTCGGACTCGCACCATCGCTCCTTCGTTTGTTGCATCAAGGTTGTCGCTTCATTGAAGCAACGCCATGCGTCGTCGAAACGGCCGAGGTCGGCGTGAGCGCCGATCAAGTGCGCCAGATAGACCGGCATCCACAACGACGCTCCGGTCGAGCGCCACGCCTGGAGTCCGGATCCGATGGTCTGAACGGCATCTGCCGCTTTGCCATTCAGCGCCGACACGCAACCGAGCAGCAGCATGCCGCCGACCTTCCAGAACATGGCGCTTTTCTCATCCGCCAAGGCACAAACTTCGTCGAGTTGCTCTTTCGCGAGCCCGTAATTGCCACAATGGATGTGGGTCAATGACGTGATCGCCAAGGCCGCCATGACGGTAGCGGCCTGCCCGGCGTCCCGCGCATCCACAACGGAACGAGCTGCGTCCCGGATTGCCGCATCCGGATAGCCAAGCTGCCACAGCGCGAGTGACCGATAGAAAAGCGCCGCCACGCGGACATCCTGACCGAAGAGCGTGGCACCGCGGCGATGCTCGTCCGGCTGGTAAAGTTCGATCGCTTTGTCGAGGTGTGTCCGCGCCTTGATAATTTCGCCGGTGTGCAAGTAGGACGCGCCCATGAGGCGATGGCTCGTCACGAGCGGCAGCGTCGACTGCCGTTCCTCGGCCAGAGTGAGGAACTGCGCCGCCAGATCGCGTATCACGTCCCCGTCGAACGCCACATAGTGCGCGACCCAGAATCCATAGAGAATGGAAAACAACAGCAACGGCTCATCGGGCGGTTCGCCGTTAGATTCGGCTTGCTGGATCAACCGGCGCGCCTGCTCCGCGGCCTCCTTCGTCTCCGGTGCCGCATAACCCTTGACGTGCATAAGCGGGTTGATGAGCGCCACTTGAAGACCGATTTGCTCGCGGCGCAGCTCTGCGTTGGACGGCAAGGCCGCGATATGAGCAAGCGCGCGCGACAATTGCTCGACCGCCTCAATCAATGCCGAGCGGTTTAGCGAGCGCTGCCCGGCCTTGCCCCACAGGTGCGCCGCCCTTTCGATCAATCCGGCCTCAGTGCAGTGGCGCGCCATGAGCTCCGGCTGACGTTCGACAATGTCGGTAAATTGGCTCTCGAGCGTCGCGACGATGCGCGCATGCAGCGCCCGCCTCGGTTCACGCAAAAGCGTGCCGTGAGCGGCGTCCTGCACCAAAACGTGCTTGAACAAATAGATCACGTCGGGCGGCGTGCCCTGGCGAAACACCAAGCCTGCCGCGAGTAGAGCCTCGACCGCCGAATTGAGTTGCGCGTCCGGCTTCTGCGCCACTGCCGACAGCAGGGCGTGCGAGAACTCCCGTCCGATCGCAGCTCCGATCTGCGCCACCTCTTTGGCCGGACCGAGCCGGTCGAGCCGCGCCATCAGTGAAGCGTGCAAGCTCGCCGGAACCTCCGTGGCGGCGGATAGAATCGCGGCAATGACATGCTTGGCGGCGCTTTCGGCCTCCAGCACCGCACTGGTTATTTCTTCGACGAAGAGCGGAACGCCGTCCGTGCGTTCGATGATGTCGCGACGCACGTTCGCAGGCAGCGGTTTGCTGCCGACAACGCGGTCGATCATCATGCTGACTTCGCGCTCCGCCAGCCGGTTGAGCGTCAGCGCCGTCACATGCGGGCGACCGATCCATGGCGGATCGAATTCCGGCCTGAAGGTGATAATCAGCAAGATGGGAAGTGATGCGATCCGGTTCACGGCCCGGCCGAGTGCTTCCAAACTCGTCGGATCGCTCCAGTGGGCATCCTCGAAGACCATCAGGACGGGATTTTGCCGGGCGAGAACCTCCACTTGTGCCCAGAGCGTTTCCAGCGTCCTTTGTCTGCGCTGCTCGGGCGTGAGCTGCAGCGCCGGATAGCGCCCGTCGTTCGGCAGCGACAGCATTTCGGCATAGAGAGCGGCGTCCTCCTTCGAGGCCGCAGTTTGCGCAAGCACACGGTCCAACTTGTCGAGCTTTGTTTGCAGGCTGTCGCTATATGCAAGCCTCGCCACGCGTTCAAAATGACCGATAATCGGATAAAGCGCGCTGTCGGCATGGTGCGGAGAACAGAAATAGCGCAAGCGCGTATACGGCTCTCTGCCGATGTGTTCCAGCAGCGCCGCGGTCAATCGCGATTTGCCGATCCCCGGCTCGCCTGAGAGCAACACCACCTGGCCTTCGCCGGACTTGGCCCGTGCCCAGCGACGCAGCAACAGTCCGATCTCCTCCTCCCGTCCGACCAGGTCGGTCAGACGAGTAGCGTGCATCGCCTCGAAACGGCTCGCGACAGCACTTGGCTGCAAGACCGCCCAAGCTTTTATCCCCTCGGTTATTCCCTTAAGGTGCTTGGCGCCCAAATCCTTGAGCTCGAAGATATTGCCCAGAAGACGCCGCGTGTTGTCCGCGATCACAACCTGATTTGGTTCGGCGCTGCTCTGCAGGCGTGCCGCGAGGTTGGGCGTCTCTCCGACGATGCCGCGCTCCCGCAAGCCACCCGCGTCCGACATCTCGCCGACAACCACCAATCCGGTGGCAATTCCGACCCGTGTTTGCAGCGGAGCGTGTGTCTTCAGATCGGCGACCGCGGCCACGAGCTGCAGCGCCGCCCGTACCGCTCGCTCGGCGTCGTCTTCGTGAGCCTGCGGATAGCCGAAAAAGATCAGCACGCCGTCGCCCAAATATTGCGATACGAAACCACCCAAGTGACGGACGGTTTCGGCGACGCATTTCCGATAGGCCGAGATGAGTTCGCGCAGGTCCTCCGGGTCCATGCGGGTGGAGAGCGCGGTCGACCCCACCAGATCCGCGAACATCACCGTCACTTGCCGGCGCTCGGCGGTGTCCGGAAAGGAAGCATCGAGCGCCGGGTCTCGATCAAATCGCGCGGTGACGGAATTGCCGGAAAAGGCGCCGATCGCGTTGAGCAACTTGCGGCGGTGACCGACGACAACGACGCCGATGTCCTTGAGATCCTGCGCGGTCAGGCTCGGCAGCAGCGCTTCGTCGATGTCGTTTTCGCGAAATGCCGCTTCATACTGTTGTAAACCGAGGTTCAGCAGCCAACCGTGAAGATCCATGACGCTGCCCCACACGCGCAAAGGCGATCATGGTCCAGGCCCAATAGCGTGTCCAGGGGGCCACAATGGAGGCCCCGACTCACTCTCTCACCTGGACCAAATTAGCACAGCTGAAATCGCAACCGCGATGAGCATCGGGCGTATCTGAAAACTGCCAAACGAAACGGTAGCTACAACGCGGTCAACCGCGGCAACGGAATATTCATCGCGCCGCCTTAGCCACAAGGCCTCTATCGCCGCGGTCAAACGCGCAAGTCGGCTAGAAGCTGGTCAATCGCCGCAGGCGCGCGATTTCACCGTGAACAGGGGCGACGCCAGCAGTGCCGCTGGAGGGCCGACCGTACGCATATCCTTCAGGAGAGACCGAAACGCCCACCTCGCCGTCACGCTGCGCCGCACGATCAACTCGATCACGCACTCCGCGCGTTTGTAGTCGAATGCAACGATATTCTCATACACTTGCTCAATGATCTCATCGACCAATTCATCGTCATCCTTTATCGCACACCGCAAGAGTTGAAATACTTGTTCCTGGGTAAGTGCGGGCCGGGAACGACTTGGCAAATCGGCGGTGATAGTGCTCGACTGGATTGTGGCTAGCTTCGTCATGGCATTCCTCCTGCTACGGTGCAAATTCAGGAGGCCGCGCGTCATCCCCCGGGTCGAAACGGCCCCGTGGTGGCGATCGATCAGGGGTATGGACCGAATTGCGGGATCGCCAGGCTTGCGTCTGGCGTGATCACGTTGACATTTAGCGCGAGCAGACAAACGACGATGAAGACGATCAGCACCGCGATCACGTTGGCGTCGCTCACGGCCGAGATCACGCCAATCGACATCGATTTCAGCAGGTTCCGGCCTTGCGGTCCGCACGTCGATGGGTCTTCTGCGACGGGCAATTGGCTCATTTTGCTGCCCTCATCGATTGCAACTGCTGGCGCGACCGTACATCATGACGGTGGGGCGTCAGTGCCGTACATCACAGCGGATTGGCAGGAGCGGGAGGCTCCGGGGCGATGGTCGATCTGAAGACGAGCGCGTACGGCCGCAGGGTGCTGGAACAATCGCCGCTGTTTGCGCAGATGGACGAGAACAGCCGTCGCGACCTTATCGGTCAGGCCATGCCGCGCAGTTTCGGCGTCGGCGAGACGGTCTGCCGCATCGGCGATCCGGGCGGAAGCATGATGGCGGTGTTGACGGGAACCGTCAGGATTTCGATGCCGACAGTGAAGGGAAAAGAAGTCATCCTCGGCGATTTGCACCCGGGCGACCTATTCGGCGAGATCGCCATGCTGGATGGGAAGCCGCGCTCCGCCAACGCTACAGCGCTAACGAAATGCGAGCTGTTGGTGCTGGAGCGGCGGAACGTCATCCCCTTCCTCGAAAGACACCCCGCGGTCTGCCTTCAGCTTATGGAACTGCTTTGCGCCCGAATTCGCCGCTCCGATGAGCGGATGGCTGACCTCGCCTTCTTCGAGCTCCCCACCCGCCTCGCCAAGCTGCTTCTGAGCTACGGGTCGGAGAAGGCCGGCAAAGAGATGCGCCTGTCATTGTCGCAAACCGAGCTGGCCGAAATGGTCGGCGCCACCCGCGAGAACGTCAATCGTTGCCTCCGAGACTGGCACCGGCGCGGTCTCGTGAAGCTGCAGGACGGCTGGACCGTCATCCCCAATACCGAGAAGCTTCGCGACTTGCTGGGGCAAGAATGACGGGCGGGCCGAGCTTGTGCGACTAGAGCGGGATGGGTTGTGGTTCGATCGGCATCCCGCTCTAGCTTTTTGTTTGAGCATGATCTTTTCGGAAAACCGGATTCCACCCTCGGATCAAGTCCGAGGGCAGGCTTTTTCCGGATCATGCTCTAGGCTCGCTCAAATATCGCAGCGATCCCCTGCCCCCCGCCGATGCACATTGTCACCAGCGCGTGGCGCTTGCCGGTTCGGACCAGCTCATAAACCGCCTTGACCGTATTGATGGCGCCAGTAGCGCCGACCGGATGGCCGAGCGAAATACCGCTGCCGTTCGGATTGACTTTCGCCCCATCGAAACCGAGTTCGCGCGACACCGCACAGGCTTGCGCGGCGAATGCCTCGTTCGATTCGATGACATCCATGTCGGCGACGTCGAGCGCCGCTTTCTTGACGGCCAATCGCGTCGCCGGAATGGGACCGAGACCCATATAGAGCGGCTCGACGCCTGCGTGCGCGTAGCCGACCAGCCGCGCCATCGGTTTCAGACCGAGGCGACCGATCGCGGCTTCGCTCGCCAGCACGACAGCTGCGGCACCGTCATTGATGCCGGACGCGTTGCCGGCGGTTACGCTGCCGCCGTCGCGTTTGAACACCGGCCTCAGGCCCTTGAAGTCTTCGGCGGTAGCATCATGCCGCACATGCTCGTCGGCGTCGAAAACGGCGGCGCCCTTACGGCTTTTGACCTCGATGCCGAGGATTTGCTCCTTGAAATAGCCGGCCTTAATGGCGGTTGAAGCGCGCCGATGACTTTCAAGGGCGAGCGCATCCTGATCATCGCGGGTGATGCCATGCCGCTCGGCAACGTTCTCAGCCGTCACGCCCATCAGGACGCGGTGGAACGGATCGCGCAGCGCGTTGTCGAGCACATCGACAATCGGGGCGCTCCCCATCTTCGTGCCCCACCGGAATGACGGCGCCTGGAACGGCGCCCGGCTCATGCTTTCCACCCCGCCCGCGACTGCGACATCGCAATCGCCAAGCTTGATGCTTTGCGCCGCCGACACGATCGCCTGCAGCCCGGAGCCGCACAGGCGATTGACCGTCAGCGCGGGGGTCTCGACCGGAATGCCCGCATCTACGGCCGCCACGCGCGAGACATACATGTCGCGCGGCTCGGTCTGCACAACCTGACCGAAGACCACGTGGCCGATGTCGGCCGGCGCGACGGACGCGCGACGCACCGCCTCTGCGGTCACGCGGCTTGCAAGCTCGGCCGGCGGGATATCCTTCAAGCTGCCGCCGAAAGCTCCGATCGCGGTCCGGACAGCTGAAACGACATAGACTTCATTCATTGGGCGCCTCCACCAGGGCAAATCGGACTACTAAACATTGCAACGTCAAAACAGCGCATCGGCAAATTGCACGGCTTCGTCGTTGAGCGACTTCACAAACGCAAGCTTCAAATGACACTCGCGCCTCCGTCAATGACGAGGATCTGGCCGGTGATGTGTGCCGACGCGTCAGATGCCATCAGCAAGGCGGCGCCCTTGAGATCATGTGGACCGCCAAGTTGACCTCGTGGCGTGTGCGCAACGAGATCAGCTTCGAACGTGCCAAGCACGACTTGCGTCATCTTCGATGGGAAATAGCCGGGCGCAAGCGCATTAACGGTAATGCCGTAGTGTCCCCATTCTGCCGCAAGCGCTCGCGTCATATTCACGATACCGCCTTTGGTGGCGTTGTAGCCGACCGTCCCCGGCATCTGCGGCGGGTGGCCCTTGAGACCCTCGACCGAAGCGAGGTTGATGATGCGGCCCTTGCCCGCTGGGATCATGGCATGCTTGGCAGCCGCCTGCGACAGCAGAAAAGGCGCCGTGAGATTGAGCGCGACGACCTTGTCCCAAGCCTCGCGCGGATGATCCTCGGCCGGCGCGCCCCATGTCGTGCCAGCATTGTTGACGAGGATATCGAGCCGTCCATGGCGCGCCATGATCGCCTCAACGGTAGAAGCAGGCGCGTCGGGCTTGGAGAGGTCCACGGCTATCGCTGCGGCCGCGATACCCTGCGCGCTGAGATGTTGGGCGGCGGCGTCGAGTTCATCTTGCTTGCGCGCGGTCAGTACCAATGTCGCGCCGAATTCCCCGAGCGCCTCGGCAATCTGAAGACCGAGCCCGCGTGAGCCGCCGGTAATCAGCGCAACCCGGCCCGAGAGGTCGAACAGCTTTCGCAGCGTATCCATGCTCATGCCATTGCCGCCGCGGCATTGCGCTATTGCGCGGTCAACCCGCCATCGACGGCGAGCGCTTGGCCGACGATGAAGGACGCATCGTCGGAAGCGAGAAACAAGACGGCGCGTGCGATCTCTTCTGGCTCCGCGATCCTGCCGATCGGATGGCGCGACAGAATGAAGGACTCCACCTTGGGATCCTGGAACCAATTCGCCAAGATTCGCGTGCGGGTGGCGCCCGGGCAGACCGCGTTGATACGAACACCCCGGCCGATATAGTCGAGCGCGGCGGTGCGCGTGAGCCCCACCACGCCATGCTTGCTTGCCGCATAAGCACCGATACCGCGCTCACCGACCAAACCGGCGACCGAAGCGGTATTGACGATGGCGCCGCCGCCCGCGCTGACCATCGCCGGGATCTCATACTTCATTGCGAGGAAGATGCCCTTGAGATTGACGTCGATGACACGGCTCCAGGTAACTTCTTCCTCGTCGGCAACCGCAAATCCGCTGGCGCCGATGCCGGCATTGTTGAATGCCACATGAAGCCGCCCGTAAGCGGCGAGCGCCCGCTCGACCATCCCGCGGCAATCGGCTTCGCGGCTGACATCGGCGCCGATGGCCAGCGCCTCGCCGCCGGCCTGGCGAATAGACGTTACGGTCGCTTGCGCCTCGTTCTCGTCCTGATCGACAACAACAACGCGGCCGCCCTCGTTCGCAAAGAGCTGGGCCGCGGCTCTGCCAATACCCGAACCTGCGCCCGTCACAAGAATGCCGCGTCCGGCAAAGCGTTCGCTCATGGCAACACCTTCATCCAGCGAGATAAGCGCTGTGCAAAATGTCCGGATTTTTCAGGAGCGCTGCGGGCGCGCCGGAAAAGCAAATACGCCCGCGTTCCATCACATAGGCGTGGTGCGCGATGCGCAGCGCGATATGCGTGAATTGCTCGATCAAGAGCACACCGATGCCCTTGGCGGCAAACGCTTCGAGCACCGGCACCAGCCGTGCCACGATTACCGGCGCAAGGCCGAAAGACAGCTCGTCGGCCAGGATGTAGCGCGGCTGGCTGACAATCGCCTGCCCGAGGACCAGCATTTGTTGCTGCCCGCCCGACAGCGCACCGGCGCGCGTACCAAGGCGCGGCTTCAGCTCCGGAAAGGTATCGAAAGCGCACTCGACCGCTTCATCCAGCTCGCGGCTGTTCAGCGCTGTGCCGGCGACGCGTAGATTTTCTTCGACCGTGAGCTCGGTGAGAACGCGATGGCCCTCGGGCACGGCAACGACGCCGAGGCGGCGGACATTCTCGGGACGCAGCCCGTTGATCGGCTTGCCGTCGAGCACAATCTTGCCGCCGGTGAGCGGCAGCGCGCCGGCCATGGATAAGACCAGCGAGCTCTTGCCGGCGCCGTTGGCGCCGAGCAGCGCCGTGATCTTGCCGGGCGCGATTTCGATGTCGACGCCATGGATGATCGGCTTGCCGCTGCGCTCGACCGACACGCCGACTGCCGACAAACCGCTGCTCATGCTGCAACGTCCTCGATCGTGCCGAGATAGGCGGCGCGGACCTTCGGATCCTTGAGGACTTCGGCGGTGACGCCAAAGGCGATCTTGCTGCCGAAGTCGAGCACCAAAGTTTCCTGGCAAGTTGCCGAGATCAGATCCACATCGTGATCGACCAGCAACACCTGGGCGCCGCAGAATTCCGGAACGCCTACGATCACATCGCGCAAGTGGTCGGATTCGCCTTGGCTCAAACCGGCGCCCGGCTCATCCATCATGACGAGTTGCGGCTTGGCGACGATGCAGCGCGCGATCTCGACCAGCCGCCGCTCGCTGGCGTTAAGCGCCGCACCGATGCGCTCCGCGTGGCGGCTCAGGTCCACATAGTCCAATGCTTCGGCAATGAGCTCGCGCCGGACGCGACCGCCGGTCGGCAGATTATCGAGCGCGGCGGCGACGTTGTTCCAGACGGTCAGATTTTCGACGACCTGCTCGGTCTGAAACGTGCGGCGCAAGCCGAATGCGGCGCGCCGGTTCATCGCGATGCGCAGAAGATCGACGCCGTCCACAATCACCGTGCCGGCCGCGCATTTGACGAACCCGCTCATGGCGTTCAGCAGGGTCGTCTTGCCGGCGCCGTTCGGTCCGACCAGACCGGTAATCTTGGCGCCGATATCGGCCGACAGATCGTTCAGGCCGCGCACGCCGCCGAATGCGACCGTCAGATTGCGTATCTCGATCACAGCTTCCGCTCCATCGCGCGCGGCATGACGGCAGAAAACTTGGCGCTCAGCAATCGGCCAAGCCCGACGACCTGGCCAGAAATGCCCTGCGGCGCCGTGATCAGCGCATGCAGCAGGCCCGCGCCGAACACCATGATCGCCAAGTTGCCGTCGATATGCCAATCGGTCAGCAGGCCGGGCACCGCGCGCAACAACAGCCCGGCGAAGATCGGTCCCGACCAGTGGAAGGCCCCGCCGATCACCGTGAGTGCGAACAACATGATCGATTCGCTCGCCGGGAACGCACGTCCGTCGAGTTGTCCAATACTGCCGGCCATCAAGGCGCCCGAAACACCGGCAAGGAAGCCTGCGATCGCAAACGCAATCACCTTGTAGGCGACGATGTTGACGCCCATGGCAACCGCGACGGGTTCGCTGCGGCGGATCAGCGCCCAGGCCCGCCCGACCCGAGTGCGCTCGATCAGCATGGTCAGCACAAAGCCGATCGCGACCACTGCAACGACATAGCGGAAATAGGCCGCATCGCTCGGCGCAAGCGGCGGGTGCGGCATGAATTGCCGCACGCCGGCATAGACCTTGCCGCTTAGGCCGGGGCCGCCATCGGGGAAGCTCGTGGCATTGATGATGATCTGGAAAGCGCCCGCGATCATCAAGGTGATGAGCGCGAAGTAGAGCCCGCGCATGCGCAGCGCCGGCAGCCCAAAAATCACCCCGCAGATCGACGCGACAAGGCCGGCCGCCAGGATGTCGAGCTCGAAGGGAAGGTGAAACCCGTGGAACAGCCGCAGCGCAATCCAACCGCCGACGCCGAACAGCGCGTACTGGCACAGCGACACCATGCCAAGCTGGGCATAAAGCAGTGCGACGCTGAGGCTGCACAGCGCGACGATGATCACGGACGTGGAAGCCTTCAGCCAATAGGCGGATGCCACTGTCGGGAGCGCAATCGCAACCACGACGGCGAGCAAGAGGCCGATCCGCAATTGCTTCCACAAGCTTCCCACGGCTTCGAAGCTTGCCGGGATCGACCGGAACTGATCGATGCGGCTCAGCATGAGGCCGCCGCGCTGATACCAGAGCAGTGCGCCGACGGCGAAGACGAAGGGAGCCGCAGAACGCACCGCCGAAACGCCGGGGAAAGGCGTGGCGACCGCCTCGAGCACACCGATCGCAAGGCCGCCGACGACTACGGCAAGAAGTGACGTCAAACGCCCAAGGATCGCGGCAGCGACCGCAGGAACGACCATGTAGGTCAGCGGGATCGCCTGCAGGCGCACCATGTTCGCCAGAAATATGCCGCTGACGCCGGACAGTACACCTGAGATCGCCCATGCCCAGGCATCGACGCGCAAGACCGGAACGCCGACCAGGCCGCTGATCTCGCGATCATTGGCAAGCGCGCGCATTGAGAGACCAAGCCGACTGCGGTTGAGAAAAACGACCATGCCCAAGGTCGCGGCGACGCCCAGGCAAAAGGCGATCGCGCGCGTTGCGGTGACGCGCACCCCGATCACCTCAAATCCGATGGTGTCGGTCGGGAGGCGCAAGCTGCGCGGCCACTCGCCCCAAATGAATTCGCAGAAGCCAAGCACGATGAGTGCGAAGCCGAGTGTCGCGACCGCCCGCACGATCGGATCGCCATGGGCAAGACGCGGCGCGATGATGCGTCCGTAGAACAGCGCCAGCACCGTCGCCACGACGACGCCGGCAATCCAGCCCGCCCATTCGGGGCCGCCGGAATCGGCAATCTGCCAAGCCAAAAGAGCGCAGAGCGCACCGAGCGCGCCCTGGGCGAGATTAAGAACACCGGAGGCTCGATAGAGCACTACAAGCCCAACACCGGCGAGGACATAAACCGCGCCGGTGCTGAGCCCCGATACAACAAAAGGACCGAGGTTAGGCATCACTTAAAACTTACGGTGCGTCGTCGGCACCCTCAATCCACTAGGTGGAGATCCTTCTCCATCTTCACGATGCCCGCAAGGTCCGGATCGACTGCCTGGAAACAGGACTTACGCGTAACGAAGTTGCCGTCCTTAATTTCCGCGACCGAGCCGGCATGAATCGCATTGTGCTCGTCGCCCGGACCGTAATACCACGGGCTGCAGGACACGTCGGTCTTGAAGTTCTTGATATTGCGGAATGCTTCCGTGACCGAGGCGCGATCGATCTTCGCCGGATCGAGCTTTAACAGCGCGTCGGTTGCGGCCGCCGCGGCGAGATACCCGGCCTGCGAGAAGGTGTTCCGCTGGTCGCTGGGCTTGCCGTATTTGTTCAGAACCGCGTGCCAGTTCTCGATGTCGCCGCCTTTCTTGTCGAGCGGCTCGAGCTCGAGCTGGATAAAGACGCGGCCGCCTTTGTTCCAATACGGACCGATCGCCTTCGGGACGCTTGAATCATAAAGCGAGGTCGGTCCGGTCAGAATGACCTTACCGCCCAGGTCCTGCTGCTCAGCGGCGGCGAACAGTGGAATGCCCCCTTCTTTGGGCATACTGATGTCAATCGCATCCGGCTTAAACGACATGGATTCCAGGATCACCGATGTGGCGTCCATGGAACTCGGATCGACCATTATGGTTTTCACCTCCATGCCGACGCTCTTACCGTAGGCCGTGAGGCCGTCGCACACCCAGTCACCGACGTTCGGAATGTTCGGGACGATGCAGACCAATCGCTTAACCTTCAATTCGTCGTGCATGTACTGCGCGGCGCCAATGTTGCTCATGCGCGGCCCGCCGTTGGTCGGCGCAATGTTGCGAGAATGGAAGCAATCGCGCGGCACGCCGACGCCGGCGATCACCAGCACGTTGTTGGTTTCGTAGAACTTGCTGTTCGCCGCGCATTCCACAAAGCTCGAGTTGCCGACCATGCCGACGACTTTGATGTCGTTGACGAGTTTGGCAGCCACTTGCGCGGCCGTCTCGGGATTCCACTGGTCGTCTTCCACGCTGTAATGAATCGGACGGCCATTGATGCCGCCGTTCGCGTTCACGCAGGCGAAGTAAGCGGCGGCCGCTTGCGCCGAACCGCTGAAGTCCGCCGGGCCGGTCTTGCCGACCACAGCGCCTATTTCGATCGGCTGGCCGGTCGCGGCCTTGCCGTTACTTAAGCCGCATTTTGGCTCAGCGGCGCTTGCGCCGCTCGCCGTCGCGAGCGCCATGGCGGCGCCGACGATGGCCCCGGCGAACATCAATGCTACTCTCATCATTTTCCTCCCCTCACTAGCGCTCAGGCTTGTTTGTTAGCAGGCGAGCTCCTGAGACTTCGCGCCCGATAACATCAAGCGACTGCGCGCGAAAGCAAAATCGCATCGTTGCCACGTCGATCAACTCTTAAGATTTCGATCGCCATCACAAATCCGGGAAACGTTCAGGCCCGAAAGGACATGCTCGGGTGGTTTCCACTCATTGACATGACCGCAAGACCACGGCGATTCCCTTCGCACATCAGGTCCAAACGATGTCCGATCTTCGAACAAAGCCTCTTCCCCAAGCTCAACGCTGAAACTCAAGCTTTTGACCTCGTCAATCGGCGCATTCGCACACCACCCCGCCTCCATCATACAAGGCGACTTGACCAGGCTTTTTACTGCGCGCGCACAAAAACTTGTCCCACGGCGCACCGGTTCATTGCGGGGCCGCCGGTCTACGGTTTCAAGCAATTGGCGCACTGCCTCTTCTCTTCGATCAAGACCACACGACCTGGACATCCGTGTTCTCGAACAAGCCTTCTTCCCCGAACTCAACACCGAAGCCCGAGTTTTTGACGCCGCCGAACGGCGCGTTCGGTTGGATTGGACCATGCGTGTTGATCCACGCTGTGCCGCATTGAAGCTGAAGCGCGATGTCCTTGGCTTTCTGTATGTCGTTGGACCAGACAGAGCCTCCCAATCCGTGCGGATTGTCATCGGCGCGTGCGATCGCTTCGTCGACATCGGCGTAGCGGATGATCGGCAGGACCGGGCCGAACTGCTCTTCATCGACCAGCGGATTGCCGTTGTTGAGATCGGCGATGAGCGTGACCGGAAAGAACAGCCCCTGTTCGGGCGCCTCGCCGCCAAGCAACAGGCGACCGCCGCCGTTCTTAGCGGCTTCGGTCAGCCGCGCGACCTGTCGAGTTGCATGCGGTTTTGGACGGGACCGAGAATGCTGTTCTCGTTCAGGCCGTCGCCGACCGGAATGGTCTTGGCGAACGCGGTGACTTCGCTGCACACCTCTTCGAAGATACTGTCATGCACGTAGAGCCGCTTGAGCGCGGCGCAGGTCTGGCCGTTATTGATGAAAGCACCCCAGAACAGGCCCTGGGCGATCTGTTTGGGATCGGCGTCCGGCAAGACAATGCCGGCATCGTTGCCGCCAAGCTCGAGCGTCAGCCGCTTCAAGGTCTCGGCGGCGCTGGCCATCACTTTCTTGCCGGTGCGCACCGAGCCGGTGAAGGCAATCTTGCCGATGCCCGGATGCGCTGAGATTGCCGCGCCAAGGTCGACAGCGGGGTGTAAGGCGAAGGCTTGTTCACCACGGTGTTGCCGACGGCGATAGCGGGAATGATGTGCCACGTGGCGATGATCAACGGCCCAATTCCACGGCGTGATCGAGCCGACGACGCCGATCGCCTTGCGGTGGAGTTCGATCCGTCCCTCGTTATTGTCTTGCAGGACCTTGACCGGCATCGGGATGTCGGCAGTGTGATGGGTCCAGGCCTGCACGTCGCCAAGCTCGAACCGCGATCCCATGCCGTGAGCGACTTGCCTTGCTCTTGGGTCAGCAAGCGGGCCAACTTCTCAGCGTGCTCGCCGATCTTCTTTCCCGCGGAATGACAGAGCGCGCGACGCTCAGCGTCCGGCATTTTCGACCATTTGGCGAACGCTGTGTTGGCTGCCGATATTGCACGATCGAGATCGGCCGAGGTAGCGACCGGCGCGAGACCAACGACTGCGCCGGTTGAAGGATTGCGAACCTCAAAATGTTCGCTCGTCGCGACCTTGGTCCCATCGATAATGTGTTGGTATTGATCCACTATGCACTCCCTTGGTCGTCGCTGCCGTTGCAAAATTTCAGGCGGCATTCAGCGCCAACGCTTTGCGCTCGCGAATGAGATCGGCCGCCTTCTCGCCGATCATGATCGAAGGCCCGTTGGTGTTGCCGCTCACGACCGTTGGCATGATCGACGCGTCAGCGACGCGCAGGCCTTCGATCCCGTAAACGCGAAGCTGCGGATCGACGACGCTCATCGCATCGATGCCCATTTTGCAGGTGCCGGCTTGGTGGTGATACGTCTCGCAAGTCTGCCGTACCCACTGAATTCGTTCTGCGCGGGTCTTGGCCTGCGGCCAGACCGCGCGCTTGCGCCATTTAGCGAATGACGCGTTCTCCATGATTTCGATCGTTACTTCGAGCGAATGGACGAGGGCGTTGAGATCGGCCGGCTCGCTGAGATAACGCGGATCGACGTGAAGCGGCGCTGCGGGATCGGCAGCGGTGAGTTTCAGCTCGCCGCGCGCGGCCGGGCGGATGATGCCGGGCGCCGTCGCATAGGAATTGGCCGGAATTTCCAGCGTCGGCAGCGGCGGCGCGTTGCACATGAACAGCGGCTGATGATCGGGAACGAGGAGGCGCGGATCGCTTTTGGCGAACAGATGCGCTTCGAGGATGTTGTTCTTCGGAGCAGGAATTTCCCGGCCGGCTTCGTGGATGACGAACGTCAGCAGATGATCGTGAAGATTTTGGCCGACGCCAGGCAAGTTCGCCTGCACGGCGATGCCAAGTTTTTTCAGATCGTCGGCGGGACCGATGCCGGACAGAAGCAGAAGCTGCGGCGACCCGATGGCGCCGGCGCTGACCACAACCTCGCTCGTCGCCCGCGCGGTATTGAGTTTGCCGTCCCTCTCATACACAACGCCGCGACAGCGTCCGTTCTCGATCAGAAGCCTGTGACTGCGCGCTCCGGTTTCGACCGTGAGGTTGCGGCGATTGTCCGCGGGCGCGAGAAAGGCGACCGCGGCGCTGCATCTGCGGCCATCGCGAACGGTCGTATCCGTGTAGCCAACCCCGATCAATTCCGGTCCGGAAAAATCGTGATTGATCGGATGGCCGGCGCGGACGGCCCCTTCAATAAAGGCATCAGTAAGCGGATTGGGGCTGGTGTTGCGCGAGATCGTGAGCGGGCCGCCGACGCCGTGATAGCGCGAGGCGCCGCCGTAATAGTCTTCCGATTTCTTGAAGTAAGGCAGGACGCCGGCGTAATCCCATCCGACATTGCCGAGATAGGCCCAGTGATCGTAGTCCGCCGGCGCACCGCGCACGTAGATCATGGCATTGAGGCAGCTTGATCCGCCCAGCACCTTGCCGCGCGGCCAATATACCGACCGGTTCAGCGCGGCCGGCTGCGGTACGGTCGTGTAGCCCCAGTCAAATCCGGTGGTCCAAAGCTCCCAAGCGCGGTGCGGAACGAAAATGCGCTCGTCCTGGTCGGGGCCGCCGGCTTCCAAAAGCAAAACGTTGACGATCGGATCTTCCGACAGCCGGGCAGCAATCGCGCACCCGGCCGAACCGGCGCCGATCACAATGTAATCGTAGGCTGCCAAACGCACTCTCCCCACACATTCGCGTTCGATTCAGCCGGACGCAGTCCGACTCCGCGCATTTTTAGGGCAACCCATAGCGCCCGGGGTTGCTGGCCGCCATGACGGACATTCACTAACGGTGCCGCCTGGATTTTCGACGGCCGCCGTTCTTAAAGCCATTTCAGACAGGCTTGGGCCAGTTCCACCTGATTGCGGACTTTGAGCTTGGCGCGCGCACTGCGGAGCTGATTGTCGACCGTGTTCGCAGACTTTCCGAGGCGCCGCGCGACCTCCTTGTACGTCAAACCGCTCGCGGCCAGCCGCACCACGGAGATCTCAGCCGTCGAGAGTTGCGCCAATATCGACGGCTTTTCGAGCCGAACCCGGGCCCTGATGATCGGGCTGAAAAACTCGGTAATGAATTGATCGAAATAGCTGAGATCCGCAGCGTTCCAACTGCGCACAGCATCGGTATCGTCGATGCAAATGAGACCAAAGACCTGATCCTCCACCTCCAAGCGCCGCGCCATTTTGGATTTCGAGCCAAGGCCGGCCCAGTATTTGCCGATGCCGGGACAACTTTCGAGACTTTGATAGACCGGCCCGCGGGCCTGCCACACTTGCTGAACCGGCCATATTTGGTTGGGAAATGCGCCCTCGAATGGTGGTATCGAAAGATCCGGGACCAATTCGACCGCATTTGGGATGTAGACTGGTTTATCCGGATTGCCAAATCCGAAATCAACCCGACTGGCGCGGAAGCGCTCCAGCATGAAGCGCAGGGCGGCGCCGTACATCGCTTCGGGCTCGTCGAAGCAGAAAAGCATGTGCGCCGCGCAATCGAGCATGCTCGCAGGCGCGGCGCCCCGCTTTTGATCCAGCAGAGTGACTTTCAGATTCTGAACCAGAACTGACGAGTACGCCGCGTTCATCGTGGCGAGGTCCGCTTAGGCTCGTACTGACCTTGAAAGCCGGAAGCCGTGTACGCCGGCAGTGCATGCGCGGCGGTG
Organism: uncultured Alphaproteobacteria bacterium; assembly: GCA_963720115.1. Classification (GTDB taxonomy): domain Bacteria; phylum Pseudomonadota; class Alphaproteobacteria; order Rhizobiales; family Xanthobacteraceae; genus BOG-931. Next base: position 167,767 of record CAVREN010000102.1, on the reverse strand, counting down.
TCGTCGCCAAAGCGACAATCGGCCTGAAGATCAGTCAAGCGTTCCTCCAGCGCTCGACACCGGCACGCTGCGCCTCCGCGCGCGGCCTTTCCTTTTCGACAGCCTATGCCTTCAAACGAAGACGATCATGTTGGTCTTGCAGAATCATGTATGTCAAGCCCTGACCGCAGGATTACCATCTAGAGCCGCGTGTTCTCGCCGGGGAGGATCAAGAATATGAAAACAGCGGAATTGTTCGACGTGCGCGGGCTGGTCACGATCGTAACCGGCGCGGCAAGCGGCATCGGGCTGGCTTATGCAGAGGTCATGGCCGACAACGGCGCGCGCGTGACCTTGATGGACAGGGACGCATCTTCGCTTGAAGCTGCCGTGCGCCGGCTTGCGGAGCGCGGCGGCGACGTCCGCGGGCAAACCCTCGATGTCACCGACAGGCCCGGCCTGCGCGCCGGCATCGACGCGGTGGCCGCCCATTATGGCAGGCTGGATGTGGTGTTTGCGAATGTCGGCATCGATTCACCGCCAGGCTTCCTCGGCATGAACGGAGAACGAAACCCCGGCGGGGCGTTCGAGAATGTCTCGGACGAGCGTTGGGATCTCGTGATGGAGACGAACCTCACGTCGATGTTCGGCACGATCAAAGCCGCCGTCCCGCACATGAAAAAGAATGCAAAAGGCGGCCGCATCGTCGTGACCACCTCCGTGGCCGCAATACGCGGCGAGGCCATTGTCGGCATGCCCTATATGCCGGCCAAAGCCGGCGCCGCCCATATGGTGCGACAAGCCGCGCTCGAATTGGCCAAGTACAATATTCTCGTCAACGCCATCGCACCGGGGCCATTCGTGACCAATATCGCCGGCGGCCACATGCGCGACCCGGCAACTGTCGCCGCCTTTGCGCGCTTCTCGCCGCTGCACCGGCTCGCATCCACCGATGAGATCCAGGGCTTGGCATTGTTTCTCGCCTCGCCGGCATCGAGCTATGTCACCGGCTCGCAAATCGTCATCGATGGAGGCGTTCTGCTGGGGCTCGCCGACTGATCGTGGACGAACATCGCAGCTCGCACGCTGCGCGGCCTGATACTTCAGCGCAGCATTTTGGAGAGGATCGCGTAGGCGTCGTTGATGTCGGCGCGCAAGGCTTTTGCGGCCGCTTTTCCGTCGTGCGCGGCCAACGCTGCGAGGATCGCGCGATGCGTCGCGTTGGACGCGATGTAATTGCCCGATCCGCGCAGCAGATTTAAGTACGGCCCGATTTGAAGCCACAGCGTCTCGATCAGCGCCACAAGCGTCGGCGATCGCGCGGCGTTGTAAATGGTAAAATGAAAGACGCGATTGGCGCGCAGGTAATCTTTGACGTTTTCCTCCTTGGCGGCGCGACTTAGAAGAGCGCACTGCCGCCGTAAGCGCGCGAGCTCGCCCGGCTCCATCAGCTCGGCCGCCCATTCGGTCGCAATTCCTTCGACCGACAAGCGCACGCGGCGCAAATCCGCAAGCCGTTCGAGGCTGAGCCGCGGAATGCCCATGGAGCGTCCGGTCACCAAGCTTATCGCGCCGGCTGCGGTCAAACGCTTGAGCGCTTCGCGCACGGGCATGGTGCTGACGCCGAACGCTTCCGCAAGATTCTGAATGGTCACCACCTGTCCGGGCGCAATCTCGCCGTCGAGGATTAGATCGCAAATTCGCCGATAGGCCCGCTCGTGCAACGTGTCGCGCGCCAGCGGCGCCACCCGCAGCTCCGGCTTCTTAAGCGGCGCGTCCATCATAAGCGCACGTCCTTCTTCTCGGGCCTGTCATCAACCCGACACGGCCATTATCGGCCGCAAATCATCGGCCTTGTACTCTAATTCTCATGATCTATGATCATGAGATAGACCCCAGTCAATCGGGGCGAACGCCTGGAATAGGGAGGAAATGATGAAGGCAGGACATCGATGGCTTCTCGCCGGCGCTCTGGCCGCAGGGATTGCGGCCGCGCCCACAGTCAACGCCGCGCAGAAGCACAAGATTTTTCTGAGCATGAGTTATATCGGCAACGATTGGCAGGCCGAGGCGGCCAATATGGTCAAGGCCATGGCTGCGTATAAGGGCATGGCCGACAAGGTGAACCTCGAAGTGCAGGTCGCCGGACCGAATGCGCAGCGGCAAATTCAGCAGCTCAACGCGATGGTACAGGCCGGCGCAGAGGCCATCGTGATATTTCCGATTTCACCCACGGCCCTGAACCAGGTGGTCAAAAGCGCCTGCGATAAGGGCGTGAAGATTTTCGCCTATGACGCCGAGATCACCGAGCCGTGCGCCTATAACGTTCACATCGATCAGGAAGAAGCCGGACGCAAGACGGCCGAATGGCTGGTCGAGAAGCTCGGCGGCAAGGGAAACATCGTCGTCATCACCGGCGTGCCGGGGACATCGGTAGACACGCTCCGCACCAAGGCGGCGAAAGAAGTCTTTGCCAAGCATCCCGGCATTAAGATCGTCGCCGAAGCGGTCGGCATGTGGAGCCAAGCCGTGGCGCGCACCGAGATGTCCAAAATCCTGGCGACGCAGAACTGGGATCACATCGACGGGCTGTGGATGCAGGTTGGCTGCTATACGGCGAACGCCATGCAGCTTGAGGCGGGCAAGAAGGCCTCGCAGCTTTTGCCCTGCGCCGGTGAAGGCTCGAACGGCGGTCGCATTCAGATGCTGCCGGCCGGCACGGAAGTCGAAGGCGCGGCGTCGCCTTATGCGCCGCTCGGCGCGCCGCGCATTTCTTATGCATCGCCGCCCTATTCCGGCGGTCTTGCGCTCAAGCTCGCCGTGGAAGCGTTGGAAGGCAAGAACGTGTCCAAGACGACGATCCTGCCGCTGCCGCTCGTGACCAACGAGACAATCAAGCTGTGCCAGGAAGGCACCTGGCAGGAGATGAAGGCCGGCTGCAACGCGTTCAAACCTTCGATCGTGCCGAACCCGGGATGGTTCGCGTCGATCTTCTCGGAGCAGACGCCGGAAATCGGTCTTTCCGCCGCCTTGGTGGGGCAGCCAGAGAGCTGAGCAAGCGACAACTCTCGCGGCGAAACGCGCGTTTTCGCCGCGAGAATTTCGGCATCACCGCCTGCGGAAGAACCGCCATGACGGAAGCAGCCATGACGGAAGCAGCCAATAGCGCCGTCGCAGCCCGCGCGTTGCGCAAGTCGTTCGGCGCAACGCTCGCCGTCGATGACGTGAGCTTCACCATCGAACAGGGCACGGCGCATGCCCTTCTCGGTGAGAACGGCGCCGGCAAATCGACCATCGTCAAACTGCTTTCCGGTCTCATCGAGCCTGACCACGGCACAATCAGCTTGTTCGGCGACGAGGTACGCCTGCGTTCGCCGCGAGTGGCGCATCGTCACGGCGTGCAGACGGCGTTTCAGGAAATGACCCTGACGCCGGATTTGACTGTACTCGACAACTTGCTTCTGCCTTACGGGCCGCAAGGCTGGAGCGGCATGATCAGGCGCGGCGCCGCCGAACGCGCGGTTCGCGAGCATTTCGGCAGTCTCGGTCTCGACATCGAGCTGTGGCGCGAAGTCGGCGAACTCGATCTCGCGGTTCAGCAAAAGATCGAGATTGCCCGCGCGGTCTTCCGCCGGCCGCGCCTGCTGCTGCTCGATGAGCCCACCTCGACGCTTGCGGGACGCGACGTCGACTGGCTCGGCGAAGTCATCGCTCATCTCAAACAACAGGGCGTCACAATCCTTTTCATCTCGCATCGCATGCGCGAGGTGCGGGCGTTTTGCGATCACGTGACGATTTTGCGCAACGGCCGACATATCGCGACCGCGGCCGCGAGCGAACTGACCGACACGCAGATCATCGAAATGATCATCGGCCGATCCATCGCCCAGACATTTCCGCCGCGTCCCCAAAACGGGCCGGCCGACGGGCCCGAAGTCTTGGGCGCCCGCGACCTCGCGGCTGGTCATCGCTTGGCAGCGGCTACGTTCTCCCTCAAGCGCGGCGAGATCCTCGGCGTCGCCGGCTTGCAAGGCATGGGGCAGCTCGACCTCTTTCTCGCGTGTTTCGGCATGACCGACGTCCATGCCGGCCACATTCTCGTCGACGGTCGCCCGGTGACGATCGCCTCGCCGACGGATGCTCTGCGCCCGAACATCGGCATGGGCTTCCTGCCGGAGGATCGCAAGACCGAAGCGTTGTTTGTCGAGCTTGACGGCAAACACAATGCTTCGTTGCCGATTATCGAGCGCTTCTGCCGCTTTGGCCTCGTGCAGGGCGCGCGCGAGGAGAGCGCCGTTGCCGGCGCGTTTGGGCGCGTCGAAGTCGACCGCCGCGCGCTCTGGACGCCGGTCAAATCGTTCTCCGGAGGCAATCAGCAAAAGATCGCGCTCGCCAAATGGTTGCTCGCGCAAAGCCGGATCTTGCTGTTGTTCGATCCGACGCGCGGTATCGATGTCGGCACCAAGCACGAACTTTATGCTCTCATGCGCGCCTACGCTGAAGCGGGCGGCTCGATCCTCTTCCATTCGACCGAGATTCCCGAGCTGGTGCACCTATGCGATCGCGTTCTTGTGCTTTACGGCGGCAGGATCGTTGCCGAGATCGGCGCCGCGGCTTTGACGGAGAACGAGATCATGCACGCCGCACTTGGCGGCGATTCTAAAAGGATCGCCGCGTGAGCGTCTCAGCTGGCTTTCGTACCGAGCACACGGCGCGCCCGCGGCCGGGCGCCGGCATCGTGTTCGCGCGCCATCGCGGCTTGCTCACGGCCATCGCCGTCTTTCTGTTGTTATTCGCACTCGTCAACTCGATCAGCGCTGGCCGCCTGACCTACTTCGATATCAGTTTCATGGCGAGCGGCGCGGCGACGCTTGCGATCGCCGCAATCGGCGAGACCATTGTCATTCTCACCGGCGGCTTCGATCTATCCGCCGGCGCCGTGATCTCGCTGGTCAATGTCGTTCTCGCGTCAAGCATGGATCCGGCCTCGACCCATGAATCGGTCGCGTTGTCGACGCTGGCCGGTATCGGCGTCGGTATGGCCGCAGGCGTTTTCAACGGCTTCTTCATCGCCTTTCTCGGCCTGCAGCCGATCGTCGTGACGCTGTCGACCATGTTCATCGCGCAAGGTGTCACACTGCTGGTGATGGAGAAGCCGGGAGGCTTCGTCGCAAGCCAGCTTGGAAGCTTCTATCTCGGCGACGCAATCCCGAACCTGTTGCCAATGCCGATCGTGCTGATTGCGTGCGTCTTGCTGCTGTGGCTCTGGCTGAAATCGACCCGCTTCGGCGCGGCGCTTTACGCCATCGGCAGTGATGCGGAGGCGGCGCGGTCCGCCGGCGTTCGCGTCGATCTCACGCGCTTTGCCACATACGCAATCGCCGGTGGTTGCTACGGACTTGCCGGCGTATTCATCAGCGCGCAGACCGGCTCCGGCGATCCTCTGATGGGCAATCCGATGCTGCTGTCGATCTTCACGGCGGTCGTTCTTGGTGGAACGCGGCTTGGCGGCGGCAGAGGAGGGCCGACCGGTTCTGTGTTCGGCGCTTACATTCTGATGAGCGTCGTCAACGTCCTGCTTGTGCTCAACGTTTCCGCCTACTATTCGTCCATCGCTGAAGGCGTCATTTTGATCCTGGCCGTGCTGGCGGCCTCCCTGAGCGGCGACTCTGAGCTTGCGCGGCAGCTACGCCTCATCGCCGCCCGCTTTTCTGCCTGGCGCAGCGGCACGCTCCCGCGACAAATCGGTGGCGGCGATCGGCGCCTGCGAGATCACCTCGCGAAAGCCGCCAATTTCGGGCGCAACGGAGCGCCGCCGTTCTGGAACTCGGCACGCAGACGCATTGCGCTATGCCTTGCCCTCTTACGTTTGTTTTGTGGCTGTCGTCGTGGTCACCGAACTTTGGCTTGGCAGCGCCGTTCTGCATTGGAGCTACTGGAATTCGCTTATCGTGCTGTCGAGCTTCCTCGCTATTCTGGCGTTGGGACAAGGCACCGTCATTCTCACCGGCGGACTCGACCTCTGCGTTCCTTGGATGATCGGGCTTTCCGGCATCCTGCTCGCCGGCATGGTGCAAGGCTCCGACAAGGCTCTGATCTACGCGCTGCCGGCGGTGTTCGCGATCGCCGCGATCGTCGGCTTCGTCAACGGGGTCGGCATCGTGGCGCTCGGAATTTCACCCATCGTCATGACGCTGGCCACAAACGGCGTGCTGCAGGGAGCGGCGTTGCTTTATTCCGGGGGAACACCGGCGGGGTTCTCTTCGCCGCTGTTACGATGGTTCATGACTGCAAAGATTGCCGGCATTACGCCGGTCGTGTTTCTTATTGTGGCTTTCATCATCGGCGCGGTGATTTTGCTGTCGCGCACGCCGTTCGGCCGCAGGGTCTATGGCATTGGCAACGGCGTGCGCGCCGCACGGCTTTCCGGGATTGCCGTTGGTCAAACGTTGATCTGGGTCTACGTCCTCTCGGCGCTCTGTTCTTGCCTGGTCGGCGTATTGCTCACAGGCTTTTCCGGCCAGGCGAGCCTCGGCATGGGCGACGACTATCTGTTGCCGTCGATCGCGGTCGTCGTGGTCGGCGGCACAATCATCACCGGCGGCCGCGGCCAATATCTCGGCATGCTCGGCGGCGTACTTCTCTTGACCGCGCTGCAGACCATGCTTGCCGGCAGCAATCTTCCCTATGCGACGCGGGCGATCCTCTATGGGCTGGTAGTTCTTGGAGCGGTGATTGCATTGCGTGAACGGCGCACCTGACAGATGAGCGAAACGATGACGAGCGTGGCACGAGCAACAAGTTTGGATGCGGGCTTAGCGGGCCGGCGCGTGCTGGTGACCGCCGGCGCCGCGGGCATCGGTCTTGCAATCGTCGAGCGGTTGCTTGCTCATGAGGCGAGCGTGTTCGTCTGCGACGTCAACGACGCGACGCTTCATTCCTTCAGCAAGGCCAATCCGCAAGCCGGTGCGATCAAGGCCGACGTTTCAAACGACGCTGATGTCGACTGCATGTTCGCCGCCATGCAGGCGACGCTCGGCGGCCTCGACGCGCTGATCAACAATGCCGGCATCGCGGGCCCGACGGGCGCGGTGGAGGATATCGACCCGGCCGAATGGCGGCGCTGCATCGACATCGACCTGACCGGCCAGTTCCTCTGCGCGCGGCGCGCGGTGCCGATGCTGAAAGCCGCCGGCGGCGGCTCTATTATTAATATGTCCTCGGCTGCGGGCCGGCATGGCTACGCTTTCCGCACACCTTACTCCGCGGCCAAATTCGGGGTCGTCGGCTTCACGCAAAGTCTCGCCAAAGAACTCGGTCCGGCCAACATTCGCGTGAATGCGATCCTGCCGGGCATCATCGAAGGCCCGCGCATGACCGGCGTCATTCGCGACCGCGCTGCGCAATTGGGCGTCAGTTACGAGGCGATGGAGAAGACCTACCTCGATCGCATCTCGCTGCGGCGGATGACCAGCCCGCACGATGTCGCCACCATGATCGCATTTCTGCTGTCGGATGCGGGGGTCAACATCTCCGGGCAATCCATCAGTGTCGATGGCAACGTCGAAACGCTTTGAGGAAAATTGGGAATGGCGCGCGTCGCAATTGTCGGTAGCGGATTCATCGGTAGAGCATGGGCAATCACTTTCGCGCGGGCGGGACATGACGTTGCGCTCTGGGACGAAGACCCTGAAGCGCCGCACCGAGCGATCGATTTCGTCGCATCGGTGGCACCTGATCTCGCTGCGAACGATCTGCTCGGCGGCTCCAGTCCCGAAGCTCTATTGGCCCGCCTTCGCGCCGAGAAGACGCTAGCGGCTGCGCTCGCCGATGCCGATCATGTTCAGGAAAACGCGCCTGAACGCCTCGACGTGAAGAAGGCGATTTTCTCTGAGCTCGACCGCTTGGCGCCGCAAAGCGCGGTGCTCGCAAGCTCAAGTTCCGCAATTCTGCCGTCACGCTTCACGAAGCATTTGCCGCATCGGCATCGCTGCCTAGTCGTTCATCCGATCAATCCGCCCTATCTGATCCCAGCCGCCGAAGTGGTGCCCGCGCCGTGGACGGCAGCCGAAACCGTGGAGCGGGCACGGGCCTTGCTGGTCGCGGCCGGTCAGGCGCCGATCGTGATGAAGCGCGAACTTGACGGCTTCGTGATGAACAGAATGCAGGGCGCTTTGCTCGAGGAAGCCTTTCGTCTCGTCGCCGATGGCTTTGCCAGCGTCGAAGACGTGGATATCGGGATTCGCGAAGGCCTTGCGCTGCGCTGGTCCTTCATGGGTCCCTTCGAGACGATCGATCTCAACGCCCCCGCCGGCGTGCGTGACTATGTCGACCGCTATCAAGGAATCTACGCGAACCTGTTTGAGCAGATGCAGCGGCGCGTGGATTGGGCCGGTCCGGTGCTAACCCAAATCGAAGGCGAGCGCCGCGACAAGCTGCCTGCCAACCACCTTGTCGAACGTCAGAAATGGCGAGACCGACGTCTGATGGCGCTTGCCGCGCACAAGCGTCACGCGGCGAGCGCTATCGGCACTTGAAAGACTGTTGGGAGTTCCACTTCATGGCTGCCACCGACAAAGTCATTATCACGTGTGCGATTACCGGCGCGATCCACACCCCGACCATGTCGCCCTATCTGCCGATCACGCCGGATCAGATCGCGGCCGAAGCCGTCGCGGCCGCGGAGGCCGGCGCCGCGATCCTGCATCTGCACGCGCGCGATCCCCAAAACGGCAAGCCCGATCAGACGCCGGAAGCATTCGCTCGTTTCCTGCCTCGCATCAAACAAAGCACGAATGCCGCGATCAACATCACGACCGGCGGCAGCCCTTATATGCGGGTGGAAGAGCGAGTGCTGCCGGCGGCAACTTTCAAGCCCGAGGTCGCTTCGCTGAATATGGGCTCGATCAATTTCGGCTTGTACCATCTCCTGCCCAAGTACAAGGAATTCAAGTTCGATTGGGAGAAGGCGCATCTCGAGGCTACGCGCGATCTGATCTTCCGCAACAGCTTCAAGGACATCGAATTCATTCTTGCGACTTGCTACGACAACGGGACGCGTTTCGAATTCGAATGCTACGATATCGCGCATCTGTACAATCTGGCGCATTTCGCCGATCGCAAGCTCGTCAAGCCGCCGTTCTTCGTCCAATCCGTGTTTGGTCTTCTCGGCGGCATCGGCACGCATCCCGAAGACGTCGCGCATATGAAGCGCACGGCCGACCGGCTGTTCGGTGACAGCTATCGCTGGTCGGTGCTCGGCGCGGGCGCGAGCCAATTGCGGATCGCTGCGCAGGCCGCCGCGATGGGATCGAATATCCGCGTCGGCCTCGAAGACAGCCTGTGGGCCGGCCGGGGCAAGCTCGCAAAATCCAACGCTGAGCAGGTGTTGTTTGCACGCAAGATCATCGAAGGGCTCGGTAAATCGGTCGCGACACCGGACGAGGCGCGCGAAATTCTCAGTTTGAAAGGCGGCGACAAGGTCGCCTTCTAGAGCATGATCGAAAAGCGGGAACCGGTTTTCGAAAAAAATCATACTCAAATCAACAATAAAGACCGCAGTCTGTTTTGATTGAATTGGATCGCGATTGAGGGAGAGCGGCGATGCTCCAGGTCGAAGTCGCCTTTGCCGATCGCGACCAGCTCGGCGAAGGGCCGTCGTGGGATATCGATGAGGAAAATCATGCGCATCGAAGTCATTGTTGACGTCAAGACCACGCTGGGCGAAGGCCCGCTCTGGGACGTCGAGCAAGAACGCCTCTATTGGATCGATAGTTTCGACGGGCGCGTGTTCCGCGCCACCGCTGCCGGCGGCGAAATCCGCTGCTGGGATGTGCCGCAGAAGATCGGCTCAATAGCGTTGCGTAAAGACGGCAGCGGGGCGGTCGTCTCGCTGGCGCGCGGCTTTCATCTGCTCGATTTCAAAAGCGGCGATGTCGAGCTCATCATCGATCCCGAACCCGACAAGCGCAACAATCGGCTCAACGACGGGAAGGTCGACAAGCGCGGACGCTTCGTCGCCGGCTCGATGGATACGATGGAAGAAGGCCCGAACGGTGCGCTTTACCGCCTGGATCCGGACTTCTCACTCCACAAGCTCGACGAAAAGATCATCGTCTCGAATGGTCCCTGCTGGAGCCCGGACGGAGCGACCTTCTACTTTGCCGATACCTGGACCGGCGACATCTGGGCCTACGACTACGACCAATCGACCGGCGCAGTGTCCAACCGGCGCACTTTCGTCAGCGTCGACCGCTCGCGCGGCGGCGCAGCCGACGGCTCGACGGTCGATGCTGAAGGCTGCCTCTGGAATGCGCTCGTTTACGACGGCCGCTTGGTCCGCTACGATCCGAGCGGCCGTATCGATCGCATCATCGACATGCCGGTCAAGAAAATCACCAGCGTCATGTTCGGCGGACCGAACCTCGATATCCTTTTCGTCACCTCAATGGCCAAACCGCCATTGCCGCGCTTTCCGGGCGACGGACGGCTCAGAGGCAGTCTGTTCGCAATCTACGATCTCGGTATCAAGGGAATACCGGAGCCGCGCTTCGGCGCGTAAGGCTTTGCGGCGCGCCCAAGATCCCAGCCATCGCGAATATTTCTAGTCAGCGGTCGCGATCGTCATCGCTTTGCTTCGCCGGCTTTTCCTTCGTCCCTTTCTTGTCGCGGGTGAGCGCCGAGATATCCTTGGCGTCGCGCAGCACGTCGGTCATGCGGCCGAGACTGCCGCCTTCGATGCCGATCTCCTTCATCAGCGTATCGATCATCGGCGCCTGCACCCGATAGCGCAACGCCGAGTTGATGACCTCGTCGGTGACATTGCGACCTGGACCGCCGCCATTGACGCCGTCGACGTGGAGGATCTTGATGCCCTCGATTTTCTCCAGCGGACGGACGCTCTCGCGCACGATGCCCTCAATACGCTCCAAGAGTTTCTCGCGCAGACGGCCGGCGCGCGCCGCTTCGCTCAACAGGTTTTCCGCCTCGTTGAGCTGACGGGCGCCGGTCGCATCGACTTCGTAACGTTCGGCGGCGGCAAGCGCACGAATCTTTTCGGCTTCGGCTGCCGCTTCCGCCGCGATCTTCTGCGCTTCGGCAAAGCTTCGCGCGGCGCGCATCTCCGCTTCGGCCTTGGCGGTGATATGGAGCGCTTCGCGCTCGGCCTCGCGCTGCGCGGCGATCATCTCGGTGAGCTTGCGCCGCTCGGCGATTTCGCGCTCGCGGGCGGTGATCACCTGCTCTTCCGCCTGGATGACTTTGAGCCGCACGGCCTCCGCCGCGGCAAGCGCGGCGGACCGCTCTGACGCCTTCTTGGCGAGCTCGACCGCCTTGGTCATCTCCGCCATTTCAACGAGCTTGTCGCGCTCGGTCGCCAATGTGCGCACGTCGCGATCCTTGGCGATGCGCGCCTCCTCGATGCCACGTTCGGTGGCGATGCGGGCGCGCTCCACCTCCTCGGCGGCGGCGATTTCCGCCTCCTCGAACGCCTGGCGCTTGGCTATCTGCAAGCCTTCCAGATGCCGCTCGCGTTCGAGCCGGATCTGATCGAGAGCCCGGTCCTGGGCAATCCGCTCGGCCTCGGTGTGCTGGTTCTCAACAATTTCGGCGCGGCGCTTTTCCGCTTCCGCCTTGATCACCGCCAGCGTCTTCTGGGCTAGCGCGATCTGCCGGTCGAGTTCCAAAATCTCGAGTGCCTTCTGCCGGCTGATCTCGTGCTCGCGCTGCTCGCGTTCGCGCGCGATCCGCGCGGTTTCCAGTTGCAGGTCGAGATTGATCTGCTCGCGTTCGGTCTGCTCGCGCATTTTGAGCTCGGCTTCGTCGAGCGTGCGGCGGCGGGCGATTTCGCGGCGCTGCGTCTCCTCTTCGCTGCGGATGCGCTCCTGCGTGATGGCGAGCTGCTGCACAAGCCGCGCCGTTTCGACCGCCTGGCGTGAGGTAAGCTGCGCCTCCTCGGCCTCCTGCTCGCGCAGCGCTCGCTCCTTCATCAGCTCCGCGCGTTGCACCGCGCGGCGGAATTCGACCTCGCGTTCCTGTTCGAGCCGCGCGTATTCGGTCTCGCGATCGATCTCGAAAACCTTCTTTTGCGCTTCCAAATTCTGGTTACGGATATCCACCAGCGTGCGCTGCTCAATCTCGTTGCGCATCTTGCGCCGCGTTTCGATCGATTCCGTGAGCTGAGTCAGGCCCTCGGCGTCGAAGGCATTCGACGGATCGAAATATTCCAGGCTCGTCTGATCGAGATCGACAATAGCGACGTTCTCCAGTTCGAGGCCGTTGGCGGCCAGTGCCTCGGACGCGAGATCCCGCACCTGGTTGGCATAGTCGCGGCGCTTTTCGTGCATCTCCTCGAGCGTCATTTGCGCCGCGACCATGCGCATGGCCGAAGCGAATTTGCCCTCCATCAGGCTGCGGATGCCGTCCTCCTGCAGCGTCCGCCGGCCCAAGGTCTGCGCCGCAGTGGCGACGGCCCCCCTGGAAGCGCCGACGCGCACGAAAAACTCCGCAATGATGTCGACGCGCATGCGGTTGCGGGTGATGAGTGCGCCGTTGTCGCGTCGCGTCACCTCGATGCGCATGACATTCATGTTGACCGGCGTGATCTCGTGCAGCACCGGGATGACGAAGGCGCCGCCGTTGACGACGACCTTTTCGCCCAAAAAGCCGGTGCGAACGAATGCCGTTTCTTTGGTGGACCGGCGATAGAGCCAGCGCAGAATGTAGACGAGGATGACGATGGCGATGGCGACGCCGATCAGCCAAAGCAACACTTCCCCCAAAGTATTCGCACTCATATCAGCCTCCACTCATTCAGCCGGACGCGCCGCCGGCCGATTGGATTCCAGTGTTGTCATTTTCAGCCGCGGCGTCCTAGAGCGTTTTGCTTGAGCGTGATCTTTTCGGAAAACCGGCCTCCACTTTTCCGGATCATGCTCTAAGCCGTGTTTCGCAGCGGCGGTGAAATCGAACGGAAAGCCTCGACCACCGCCTCGAAAAACGACGGATCGTTGATGTTTCCCTTCATCCGTTCGACCGAGCGCCTTGTGGTCGAACGCACAGTCCTCTCGATCGCCTCAAACAGCGCCGCATCCGCTTCCGGATCATGGAATGGCGCGCCGGGCCTGTCGAGCATGGACACGCCACCCTCGGGCAGCAAGAAGCGCACCGGACCTTCCATCAAATTCAATCGCTGGCCGATCCATTCGCCGATCGCGCGGTTCTCATCACGCGTGGTGCGCATGAGCGTGACGTTCGGATTGTGAACAACAAATTGGCGGTTGGCAAACCGCGCAGGCACTGTCTCGCGCGGACCAAAATTGACCATATCCAACGCGCCGGTCGAGCCGACATAAGGCAGGCCCGTGCGAATGGCAGCGCCGAAACGATCGCGATCGGCGGCGAGAATGCCGCCAACCATCATATCGGCGACTTCGGTGGTGGTCAGGTCCAAAAAGCCCGCGAGCAGCCCGGAATCGCCAAGCGCCTCCATGGCGCGGCCGCCGACGCCGGTGGCGTGAAACACCAGACAATCGTAATCGGGCTCCAGCCGTTTGGTCACCGCCTGCACGCACGGCGTCGTCACACCGAACATGGTGATGCCAAGCGCCGGCCGGGACATCTTACGCTTGGCCTCATAAGCCTCCCGGCTCGGCATCTGCGCAATCATACCGGCGAGTGCATGCGCGGCGTTGGCGAGCACCTGCTCGGTTATCGAATTGAGCCCCTGCACGTCGGCGACCGAGTGAAACATGACAATGTCGGTCGCGCCCACATAATCGCGCACGTCGCCGGCGGCGACTGTGGAGACCATCACCTTCGGAATGCCGACTGGCAGCGCCCGCATACCCGCTGTCGCCAATGTAGTACCGCCCGAGCCTCCGGCCGAGATGATGCCGCCGATGCGCGGTTCGCGCGCCACCCAGCGCGCAAACGCTTCGGCCATGGCCGTAACCGAGTGACCACGATCCGCGGAAAACACCGCCGACGTGCCGCCCGGATGCATGCTCGCCACCTGCAGCGGCGTCACGTCCGCCGTGGACGGCTTGCCCGATGTGGAGAGATCCACAGTGCGCGTCGGAATGCCGAGCGCTTTCAGACGGTCGCGCATGAATTTGAGCTCACGGCCTTTGGTGTCGAAGGTGCCCGCGATGATGGCGGTACGGCCGATGCGTTCCGCGAACGGAATGGCGAACACGCGCCGGCTGTCGTCTTCAGGATGGGAGGCTTCCACCATCGATTGCCGCAGGCTGGTCGCCGGCATCTTCCAGCGCTCCAGCAAGAGCGGGTTTGCGGCCGGCGTCGCGGTGCGAAGCGTGGCGGAACCAGCGCCGCTCCCCTCCCCGCGCTCGACGCGATACACTTCGGCCATCAGCGCTTCGGCACTTTCGCCGGCGGCCGGCTCCGGTGGCGGCAGATCGTCCTCTTCCTGCCGGCCGACGCCGAGCAGGCGCTGCTGCAACTCGCGATCGGCGGCGAGAGCGCGCGCCTCCATGACCCGGTTGATGCGGCCATTGACCATGATGGCGACGTGATCGGAAACACCGGTCGCCACGCCGATATTTTGCTCGACTACGAGGATTGCCATGGAGCCCTCGCGCGCGAGCTGCACCAGCATGGCCTCGACCTGCTCAACGATCACCGGTGCGAGCCCTTCCGTCGGCTCGTCCATGATCAAGAGGTGCGGATTGCCGAGAAGCGCGCGGCCAATCGCGAGCATTTGTTGCTCGCCGCCGGATAGTTGCGTTCCGCCGCTGGTGCGCCGCTCGTAAAGGCGCGGGAATGTCTGGTAGACGCGATCCACCGTCCATGGTGCATCCGACCCGCCGGTGGCGACGAGGCGCAAATGCTCGTCGACCGAAAGGCTCGGCCAGACGCGCCGCCCCTGCGGCACATAGCCGACGCCGAGGCGATGAATGATGTGCGGCTCAAGCCGCGATGTCTCGCGACCGCGTATGCGGATGCTGCCGGAGCGCGCCGATTTCAGGCCGGCGATGGTGTTGCACAGCGTGCTCTTTCCCATGCCGTTTCGGCCCACCACCGCAAGCGCGCCATGGTCGATCGTCATCGATACGCCCTGAATGGCGTGGCTCTCGCCGTAATAGACCTCAAGGTCCTCGATCTTCAGCGCGGGCGGATCGCGAAGCTCAGCCATGACGACCCCCCAGATACACTTCCTGCACCTGCGGATCGTCTTCGATCTCCTCGGGCGTGCCCTCTTTGAACATCCGGCCGTTATGCAGCATCGTGACATACTCGGTGACGCGCAGCGCCACGTCGAGATCGTGTTCGATGATGATGTAGCCGATGTGTTTCGGCAGCGCGTTGAGGATGGTGACGAGATCGCGCCGCTCGGTCGGCGACAGCCCGGCTGCGGGCTCGTCGAAGAGAATGAAGCGCGGGGCGCCCGCAAGCGCCAGCGCAATTTCGAGCTGCCGCTGCTGACCGTGGCTCAAGGTCGCCACCAGCCGCTCGCGCATCGCCTCCAAATGCACCGCATGAATGATCGATTCCGCCTGCATCATGGTGCGGTCGTCCGCGCGCGGGCGGGTGAGCGAGAACCGGCCGCGGGAGACGCCGCGGCAGGCGAGATAAACGGAATCGCGAACGCTTAGGCCGCCGAACAGTTGCGATATCTGGTAGGTCCGCCGCAATCCGCGGCGGATGCGTTCTTGCACCGGCAGCGTGGTGATGTCTTCGTTGAAAAAGCGGATGCGTCCCGCGGTCGGCATGAAGTCGCCGGTAATGGCGTTGAACAGCGTCGTTTTGCCGGCGCCGTTCGAGCCGATGACCGCGCGCCGCTCGCTGGCGGCGATTTTCATGCTGATGCCGGAGAGCGCTACCAGTGCGCCGAAGTGCCGTGCCACGCCTTCGAGTTCGAGCGCATGCGCTCCGGACTCTTGCAGACGCGCGGCAACGGACACTTCGGACACTGGCAGTCTCTCGTACCGAGCCGCTATGGGCAGTTCGGATTGTCGCGGTTGGCTTTTCCGAGCGCGAGGAACTCCGCTTCGGGAATGCCCAGCGTCTGGTTCACCTGCGGAATGACCTTGATGAGCTTGTTATAGAGCGTGCCGTCGGCGTTCTTGCTCACCTCGGTCAGGAAGTTGTCGGCGATGGCGTTGCGGTTCTTGTCGAGCGAGACTTTGCCAGTCGGCGTGTCGAGCACCAGGCTTGCCAAGGTCGTGCGCAGCTTGCCACCACCATCGGACACGTCGGCATTGACCTTCTGCAGGCCGGTCAGGAGCGCCGTCATGTTGATGTAGTAGCCTTGCGCGAACAGCGACGGCGACGGGAAGGCATTCGGCTGCTTCTTGTAGGCGGCGACGAACTTCTGCCATTCCGGCGCCTTGTTGTCGTCGGCGATCGGGCCGGCAGACGGCGTGCCGATCACGACATCGTGGATCTTGCCCTTGGATCCGAGGATGGTCTGATCGACCGTGACCGAGCCGCCGACCAGCGGCGCTTGTCCGCCGGCTTGCTGATACTGTGTGAGGAAGTTCACTGAGTTGGCGCCGCCGAGCACGACATAGATGGCGTCGATGTTATCGGGCATCGCGGCGATCACCGAGGAGAAGTCCTTGGTGCCGATCGGTACCCAGAATTTCTTCACGACATGACCGCCGGCCTTGCAGAACGGCGCCATGAAGCCGAACACCTGGCTGTACGGGAACGAGTAATCCTCGGCCAACGTCGCGACGCGCTTATAGCCCTTGGTGTTGTAGGCGTAGTCGCCCAAGCCGGCCATCCATTGCGCGCCGTCAGTCGAGAAGCGGAAGAAATTGGGAGCGGGGTCGCGCAACGTCGTGTCCTGCGCCGCCGAGGTGCCATTGACGACGGTGACATCCGGCTTGGTCTTGAGATAGTCCTTGATCGCCAAACCTTCGTCACCTGACAGCGGCCCGACCACGACTTTCACGCCATCCTGCTCTACGAGCTTGCGTATGGCGCGCACAGCGCTGTCGGGCGAACCGTCCGACGAACCCTTGATGATCTCGATCTTCTTGCCGGCGACCTTGTTGCCGAAATCATCAACCGCCATGACGGCGCCGCGCATGCTGTCCTCGCCCAGCACCGTGAACGCGCCCTCGAAGGTGGCAAGAACGCCGACCTTGATAGTGTCTTCCGCCAGGGCCATGGAGGGGATCGCCAATCCCGCGGCGAGGCCGAGGCCCAAAAGCATTCGTCGATGTAACGTCATTCTATCCTCCCTTGTGTGGATTGTGTTTGTGCGCGAAGCACCGCTCCCCCCGGTAGGCGGGAACGCAAGGACTCCTGCGCCAGTAAGGGTCTTATTCTGCCCCACAAGCCCAGAAGACCATCCGGCGACGTGAACACGATCGCCAGAAAGACAAGCCCGATCAGCGTATTGAAACGCTCTGCGCCGACGATATCGATGGCGAAGGTCTGGATCAGGATAACAAACACGGCGCCGATGAACGGCCCGATCGGATGCCGCAAACCGCCAATCACCGCGATGACCAGAACTTCGATGGCCTGACCGACATCGATCGTCCCCGGCGACACCCGGCCGTTGAACCAAGCCAACAGGACGCCGGCGAGCCCGGCGATGATGCCGGAATAGAAATACGCAACGACCTTGTGCGCGGTAATGTCGAAACCGACTGCGCGCATGCGCCGCCCGTTGTCGCGGATGGCCCGCAGCGCAAGCCCGAAGGTCGAGCGCGAGCAATAGAGCACGGCGACATAGCAGGCGGCCGCCACGAACAAACAAAGATAATAGAAAGGAACCGGAGCGCGCCAATTGACGCCCGCGACCTCGGGCGTCGGAATTCCGGCATAGCCGGAATGGCCATTGAACAGCGTGTAGTTCTGTTGCGCGAAATAGAAGAACGCAGCCGCGATCGCAAGCGTGATCATGATGGTGTAGATGCCCTCGGTGCGGACCGAGATCGCACCGACGACGGCGGAAGCCGTGGCGGCCAAGAGCACCGCAAACGGCACCAGCACCCACCATGGCCAGCCGAAGCCATGGACGTGAATGTTGTTGGTACCGAAGATCGCGATCGTATACGCCGCTACTCCTGCACTCGTGATCTGCGCCAAGCTGACCATGCCGCCATAGCCGGCCAGCAGCATCATCGAGAGCGCGAGCAGGCCCCAGATCAGCGAATAGGCACCGATCTGGGTGAGGAAGAATTCAGAGGCGACCAGTGGATAGAGCAGAAGCGCCACGGCAAGCACGATCTGCCAGATGCCGAACTCGGACGGCACCGCCAGCGCCTTGTTGGGCCGATCGAGCGCAAGGATGGCCGCACCCGCCGGGCGGGCCCTGCCCATGATGCCCTGCGGCCGCAATGCCAGCGTCGCTACCATAATAATGAAAGTGAGAACGATGCCGTAGGTCGGCATGTAGACGAGCCCGAGTTGCTCGGCCAGGCCGATCAGCAAAGCGCCGATTGCCGCCCCTGGAATCGAGCCCATGCCGCCGACAATGACGACCACCAGCGACGCCAGCAGATAGCGCACGTCCTCGCCGGGCGCGACCGACAGCGCGGTGCCGCCGACCACGCCGGCGAAACCCGCGAGCCCCGCGCCGATCGCAAACACGATGGCGAACACCACGTGCACATTGACGCCGGATGCGGACAGCATGGCCCGGTCATCGACGCCGGCGCGGATCATGGTGCCGATGCGCGTACGGTTCATCATCAGCCACAGCCCGACGCCGATGACGATCGCCACGCCGAGAACGATCAGGCGATACAGCGGATATGTCATCATCACGGCCGTGCCGTTGGCGCGCACCGCGGTGATGATCGGCAGCTTGATCGCGCCGTCGAGCCACGCCGGGACGCCGATCTGATAAGTGACGCCGGTCCAGATCGCGAGCATCAGATCGGCGGCGACGATGGAGATGCCGAGCGTAACCAGCGTCTGCCGCAGTTCGTCGCCCTCGAGCCGGCGAAAGATGAAGACCTGCATCAACAGGCCGACGATGGCGAGCGCAAGGAAGCCAACCAATACGCCGAGAATCCAAGCGCCGGTACGCTGCGAAACCTCGTAGCCGAGATAAGCGCCCAGCAAATACAGCGAGCCGTGCGCCAGATTGACGTTGCGCATCAGTCCGAACACCAGCGTGAATCCACTGGCGACCAAGAAATAAAGTCCGGCCAAGGTCACGCCGTTGAAGATCGAATTGATGAACGCCTTTTTGGAAATGAGGATCGCATCCAGCCAGCTCGGCCAGACCGCAAAGAACACCCAAGCGACCAACGCGGCGGCGAGAGCCCAAACGAGGACCCACGCCTGCCGCCCGCTCAAGGCCGGTACCGGTTGTTCGATGACGCTCATGCCGTCATTCGCAGGCGCTGCTGATTAAGCTTCGGCGCCTTGTGGAATTTGCCGTCTTTCATGATGGCGAGAATGCGGGACTTGTCCTGCAAGATCCGCACGTCCGCGACCGGGTCGCCGTCAATCAATAGAAGATCCGCCAGGTAGCCTTCCTTGATCATGCCGAGCTCATTGCTCATGCCCATGATCTCGCCGCCGTATTTGGTCGCCGCCTGGATCGCCTCGATGGGCGTAAAACCGAGCATTTCGACGAAGGTCTGGATGTCCTTGGCGTTGGTGCCTTGCGGCGTCCAGGCAAAGCCATAGTCGCCGCCGATGCAGACGCGGATCCCGCGCCGGTGCATCTTTTTCATAGTCTCGATGCACATTTCGAGCTCGCGCTCGTAGAGCATCGCGACCTTCGATCCGGGCTTGATGCCCCACGGCTCGGCATGGCGGGCGGTGTTGATCAGCCAGGCGATGCCGGGCGCGACGAAATGCTGATCTTTGTTTGCTTCCAGCATATCGAGCGCTTCTTCATCGGCGAAGGAGGCATGATAAATGTTCTGAATGCCGTGCCGGACGCATTGCTTGACGGAACCAGAGGAACGGGCATGCGCCGCAAGCACCTTGTTGCGGCACTTGGCTTCTTTCACCGCCATCGCGACTTCTTCTTCCGACATCGGCGTCTCCTCGGCGCCCATGCCGGTGATCTCCTCGCCGGAGAGATTGAGCTTGATGGAGTCGACGCCGTATTTGATGAGCTGGCGCACGGTGCGGCGCACTTCTTCGGGGCCGGAGACCACGATGCCGAGATTGAGTCCCTCATGCGGAATATGCGACGGCGCCGCGTCGCCCAAGCCCCCAACCGTAGTGATTTCCGGACCTGCCGCCAGATAGCGCGGGCCGGGGAAACGCCCTTCGTTAATGAAGCGTTTGGCGACAACGTCGAGCCGCGGCTTGGCGGCCGCCGCGCCGCGTCCGGCGGTGAAGCCTGCGTCGAGCACGAGCTTCGCCATCTCCATGGTGACGAGCATGTGCTCCTCCGGCTCCATCATCTGGATGGGGTCGATGCCGGGCGCGTTGTTCCAGGACAGATGCAGATGCGCATCGATCAGGCCTGGCATCAGCGTTGCGCCCATGCCATCGATGACCGTGCCGCCGTGCGTCCCAGTCGCAGCGCCGAGCCGCGAAGAGCCGCGCGTAATCTGTTTGATGCGATTGCCTTGGATGACCACTTCGCCGGTGTAAGAATATTCCCCGGTGGCGTCGAGAATTCGCACATTAGTGAAGTGGATCGGCCCGGTGCTGCCGTTCAAGCCGTTTGTCTCATAGGCCATGATGCTTCCTCCTTTGCGGCGCCGGACAGCGCCGCGCGCGTTTTTCAGATCGGAATCCCACGCACGAATTCCGACAGGAGTTTGCCGCACTCCTTCGATTTCTCGACCGGCGTCCAATGGCCGCAGCGATTGAGGATCACGGTCTTGGCGCCGCCTATCTTGTCAGCGATCTCTTGCGCAATGCTCGGCGGCCCGACCGCATCCTCGTCGCCGGTGACGATCAGGGTCGGGCAATCGATCAGCCGATGATCGGCTTTCTCCGCTTGTCCCAGGGCTTCGCAGGAACGCGCGAAGCCTTCGGCATCTTGGCGCATGTGGCTTTCGCGCACAAACGCTACCGCAACGGGATTGTCGTTCGCAGTCGCGCTCGCCAATGCCGAACCGATCAGCTGGTCGGCAACCGCGCACATGCCTTCGTGGCGAGCGGTCGCGGCGCGGGCGCGCAGTCGTTCGCGGGCGGCGTCCTGCGGTTCAAGAATTGGGCCGAACAAGGTCAGGCTCGCAACCCGTTCCGGATGACGAGCAGCAATGTGTTGAGCGATCAGTGTGCCAAAGGAATGGCCGACGACGTGCGCGCGGCTGACGCCGAGATGGCTTGCCGCATGCTCGACAGCTTCCACCAGCAATCCAACAGTAATCTTTTGTGCAGGCGTCGGCGAACGGCCGGCTCCCGGCAAATCGGGACGGACAACGCGAAAGCCGGCAAGCGCGGGCATGATCGCCTGAAAACTGTTGGAGGTGCCGCCGAGCCCGTGCAGCATCACGATCGGAGGCCCCTCGCCTTCCGAGTCGATCGTCATGCCGCGCATGTGAATGGAAGTCATGAGGATCGCTCCACGACTTCATTCTCAAGAACGCCGAATTCCACCGATTTCAATGCGCACGACGTCGCCGGCCTTCAGGTATTTCGGCGGATCGTAGCCGATGCCGACGCCAGCAGGCGTTCCGGTCGCGATCACATCACCCGGCTGCAGGGTGATGCCGGCGGACAAGGTCTCGATGATGGTCGGAATGTCGAAGATCAATAAGCCGGTGTTCGAGCTCTGCCGCAGCTCGCCATTGACGTAGCAACAGATCGGCGTGTCGGCGATGTCGATCTCCTCTCGCGTCACCGCAACGGGACCCATCGGGCAAAACGTATCCTGGGATTTGCCGATCAGCCACTGGCTGTAGCGTGCCTGCAGGTCGCGCGCCGTTACATCGTTAATGATGGTGTAGCCCCAGACATGATCGAATGCGTCCTTGGCAGCGATGCCGCGGCCACCCTTGCCGATTATGACAGCGAGTTCCGCCTCATAATCGACCGCCGGCGATACTTTCGGATCGATGACCACGGGGCATCCGCTCGGCACAACCGTCTCCGGCACCTTGGAGAAGATGATTGGACTGCCAGGCACCGCACCCTTGGCGCTGCTGCTATCGAAACCGCTGCGGGCGAACTCGTGCGCGTGTTCGTGGTAGTTCTTGCCGACACAAAAGATGTTGCGCCGCGGCTGGGGAATGGGCGCTTCCATCGCCACTTGGTTGAGCCGAATGGGCGACAGCATCGGCGGCAAGCCCGCCCCGTTCCGGCGGATCAAGGCGAGAATGCCGTCCTGCGCCTCGAAAATCGGCAGATCGAACGGCGCCAGCGCAGTTCCATCCGCGGTGATCTGCCCAACGCGCCGCTCCCCGGCGATCGAAACCGTCGCGACCTTCATTCGCTCCCCTTTTTGTGAATTTTCTTATCTTGAGCCAATTTCCTTGGTCACTTTGATTATCGATCTTTTGGGTTTCATTGCAAGCTCCGTGTAACAACACAAAAAATTCCAGTTGGCAGCGGACAATTTCGGCGCAATAGTGGTTCACAATCGGTCCACTTGGGGGTGACAGCCTTGCCTAAGATTGTTGCGCGCAACATTGAGGGATCGCTGCGAGATCGGATTGCCTCCGGCGAATGGTCCTCCAGCGGACGCCTTCCGGCCGAGCGCGACTTGGCCGCGGAATATGGCGTGGCGCGCAATACGGTGCGGCGCGCGGTGGACGCGATCGCAAACGAAGGAACGGTCGCGCGCCAGATCGGCCGCGGCACGTTTCTCAACGGCGGCACCGGCGAACTTGCGACCATCATACAGCGCGTGACCGGTGTATCGCCTGCCGACCTGATGGCGGTGCGATTGATCGTGGAGCCGCAGGCCGCGGCGATTGCCGCAAAGAATGCCAGCCTCTCCGATCTGCAAGCGATTGCTGACGCGCACCAGCGGGCCACCCAAGCTCTGCAAACAGATCAATTCGAGCATTGGGACACGCAATTTCATCAACGGCTCTTTGCCGCCACGCGCAATGAGCTGTTGGTCAGCATCCACGGCATCCTGCAGGTGATCCGCAGCCGCAATCCCTGGATCGAGCTCAAACGCAAATCGTTCTCAGAAAACCGCCGGCTGCACTACTGCGAACAGCACGCCGATGTGGTCGCGGCATTGGAAAACCGCGATGCGGATGGCGCCGCGCAAGCGATGCTCGGCCACATCGAAGCAATCGAGATCGCTTTGTTTGGACGGCGGTAGGGACTCGCAGAAAGCTCCCTGAATTTGCTCGCGCCTATTTGGAGCGGGCGCGAGGATCGATACCGGCCAGCGCCCGCGCGCGCGCCTTGTTTTCCTCGATCTTCATGCCGCGCGCAATTTGTATGCGCTGTGCTTGCGGCGAGCCGGCACCATGCAGGCTTTCGGTCAGATAGCCGACCGCGTTGCGGCCGATCGTCATGTTCTCGATCAAGCGCAGGATGCGCATACGATCGACGACCTCGACGCCATCGCGGCCTTGCAGGAATTTGCGGATCAGCGGTCCGATTTCGTTGTTCTGCAAATCCTTCTCGGAAGGCATGGTGACGACCAGACCGCCGGCGATGTCCTGCGCCAGCCGTGCGATCTCGTAAGGGAAGCGCGTGACATTATGCTTGGCGACGTTGGAGAGCATTTCATCGTTGATGTAAGCGCCCGACGCCGCAGGCTTCGCCTGATGCGCGCCCGCCATGCAGCTTGAATAAATCGTCTCGTTGAGATGGGTCATCTCGACGAGCTTGTCCCTGATGTGCGAGGCGCCCTCGACGCCATTGTGCTCGGCCGCCGAAGCCGCCGCCCCGATCAAGACGTCGCCGAGGCCCGTTTTGCAGACATAAGATGAGCGATGATAGGTGGTGAAGCGCTCGACCAGCGTTGAGGCATAAGCCCACTCGCCGTCCATGAAAACATGGTCGTGCGGCACGAAGACTTCATCGAAGACGATGAGCAATTCTTGGCCGGCGAACTGCGCATTGCCGGCATCCATGGCGCCGCCGTCGACGATGCGGGTGTCGTTGGTCTGCCGCCCGACGATGTAGGTCAATCCGGGCGCATCGACGCGCACCGCGCCGACAACCGCCCAATCGCGATCGGCTTCGGTCAGCCGCATGGTCGGCATGAAGATCAGCCAGTGCGAATTGACCGCGCCGGTCTGGTGCATCTTGGCGCCGGAGACATAAATGCCTTTGTCGTCGCGCCGCACGACGTGCAGGAACAAATCCGCATCGCGCTGCTGGTGGGGCGGCTTGGAGCGGTCGCCTTTGGGATCGGTCATGGCCCCACCGATCACGACGTTGGCCGCCTGCGCTCGTTCGAGAAAAGCTAGGAAGCGCTTGTGATATTCGCCGCCGTGTTGGCCGTCGATATCGAACGTCACCGAATGGCAGCTGCCGATGGCGTCAAGCCCGACGCAGCGCTGGAAGCAGGTGCCGGTGCGCCGGCCAAGCTCCCGCTGCATCTCATGCTTGGCGACCAATTCGCCGGGGTTCACAGGCACGTGGAGGAAGCGGTTGGTCCGGCGGTCGCTGATGCTGGAATGCACCGTCGCGAGGTCCGGTTGCTCGGTTGCAAGCCGATAGGTTTCCGCCATCGCATTGATCGACGGCCGGATCACTGGGTGATCGACAGGTTCCGGCACGCGCTCTCCCATGAAAAACACGTTCATGCGGCGGTCGCGCAGAGAATTGATGTAATCCTCCGCCGTCCGGATCGGGGTAGCGAAGTCGGCCCAGAGTGTTTCGACTGATTCGATCCGATCTCGCATCGCAACCTCGGAGATAAACGTGATGCCGCTATGGCTTCACGGATCTTATAGTCGAATCTGGGGCTTCGGCCACTCTCAAGAAAGGGCCGTTGCAGAACGGGGAACTTCAGCAAGAAAACGGGGACCGCAACCTTGATACAGGGAAGCAATAACGACGACGCCGGGACGCTTGCGATCGTCCCGGCGTTTCACTCTCGGGTTGTTGAGCTTAGGCTTACCATTGCGATCCGGGCGAGGCGTGCGGCGGGATCACGTCGTTCCATTGCCGAGGCGGCAGTGCCGAAAGCGGGTAATCGGGATCATAGGCCTGCTTCACTTCCGATAGGCGGGCGCCATTGCTGGTATACGCTCTCGCCACTGGGTCGCGATGGCGGGGCCAAAGCAAATCTCCAGAATCGCCGACCAACGCCTTCGGCGCTGCGCAATCCGAGACATTTTGTACCCAGAGCCTGTGACCGGCGGCATTGTCGTTGGCCGACGGATGCCAGGCTGCAATGGCTTCAAGCAGGAAATGCTCTTGCCGCGGTCCGAATGCGGTGGCTTCCGAACGCACGCGGGTCGGCACGCCGTGGAAGTGGTGCAGCACGATCGCAGAGAGCGGCGACGTCCAGGCATTGGCGGCTACGATCATCGCCGAAATAACGCGGCTATCCAGTTTGGGCAGGCGACGGCTGCGCCTGGACGAAATTGAGCCGCTGGCAAGATGATCGTCGTGCATTGCGAGCAGATCACCGTAGCTTACGGGACCGAGATTTGCGGCCACGGGAGTTCCGAAAGCCTGCAAGGCCGCAAGGACTCGCTCGCCCTCCTCCGGTTCGCCGCACCATGTGGGGGCAGCGAACAGAAGTGGATTGCCGTCCGCTCTCGATACAATTCCGGCGGAGATGGTGAGGCACTCGGATGCCGACGATGCGATTTCCGAATAACCACGGAACACGAGGTCCGCGTCGGACCAAGCGTAGAAGATCATGCCTGACAGCAACGACGGCAGCGCATGAAGTCGAACGCGCAGCGAGGTGGTTACGCCGAAATCTCTGGCGCCGCCGCGCAAGGCCCAAAACAGGTCGGCGTTTCGGCCGGCATTTGCCACGACATGCTGCCCGTTCTTTAGAACGATCTCGGCCTCGAGCAGATTATCGGCGGCAAGACCATAACGTCCGAGCAGCGGCCCGTAGCCACCGGCTAGCGTCACGCCAGCCAGGCTGACGCCGCCGCAATTGCCGGTGACGGGGGTTAGTCCGTGCGCGGCCGCTGCGGCGACGACGTCGTTGACCGTTGCGCCGCCACCGACGATCGCAACCCTAGTGGCGGGATCGACCGCGACGTGGCGCATGGCCGAGAGATCGACAACCATGCCCCCTCGTTTGAGCACGCGGCCGATCGAGTCGGACTCTCGGCCGCAGACGGAGATTGCGAGGCCATGTGCGCGGGCAGTGCGGATCGCCAATTGAACATCCTGGCGCGTCTCACACCGTGCAATCACCGTCGGCAGATGATCTTCGGGCAAATAGTCTTCAGCGCCGTTCGAACGAAGCTTCAGTTCAGAATGGCCTTCGCGGGACGGCAGCAAGACTTGACGCCGGAAGACTCGACCATGGAAGACTTGACCCTGGACGACTTGGCCGGGTGCGGCCGGTTGCAAATCGGCCGCGGCTGGCCGTCCGAATTTCGCAAGAGACCTTATGCTCGTCATTTCAGCTCTCCGATGCTACGCCATCGGTAATGAGCGCTCGGAGCTACACGATCGTTTCAGCGTCGCGAAAATGCGTTTCAGATGTAATCGACACGCGTCTACCGCGCTATTTTCTCGAACCATTTAGACTTTTTCTAACGAGCGCCGTAGTCAGGTGCGCTCTGCTTTTTCTGCCCGGATTCCGCATCTCAAAAGGTCATTGAAGGACCGCGGAAACGCGCATCCTCGCCATAGTCTCGCCATCGGCCGCAAACGTTGCCCTCGGGCTGCCGGCCGCCGTTGCTTGTAGGCAGCGCGCCAATACAGCGGCTACCTCGTCGGCGATGATCGGCCGGCTCACGACCTCAGATACGCCGGCCGCCACCAACGCATCAACATCAAATGTCTCGGCAGGATAGGCGGCTACCAGGATCGGCAGGTTGGGCGCGAGGGCATGCAGAACTGCCGGCAGCCGTCTCGCTGTCTCTTCCGACAGTGAACACCCAACCAGAATTCCATCGAATCTTCCCGGCGTCGAACCGCAGGCCGCGACAGCATCTTCGCTATGCAAAAAGCCAACGGGCTCATAGCCGAGCGCCGCCAGTATTTCCTCGTCGTGCAACAACTGTTCGCGGCCATTGCTGAGCAACAGAATCGTCTGACCTCGCCCAAACGGCTCTTCGGTACGTCCGGGCATTCCGGATCGTCCCAACGCTCCGCAAGGCAACCAGACCTCGAAGCGGCTGCCCTTGCCCGCATGGCTGCTCACATTGATCGCACCCGCGTGCTCATGCACGATCTCGCGGACGGTGGCCAACCCAAGCCCGTTGCCGGTCGCCCTGGTGGTGAAGAACGGATCAAATAAGTTTTCAAAGATGGCGTCGTCGATGCCGGGACCGGTGTCGGTGACCGCAATAACGACATAACAGCCGGACTTGACCACACCATGTGTCAGGTCGCGCTGCTCGGTTAACTCCACGTGCGCCGTTTCAACATCGATACGACCATGCCCCTGCATGGCCTGCGCCGCATTCGAACAAAGATTGAGGATGATCTGCTGGAGTTGTGCCGGTTCGGCCACGACGCTGGCACCATCGGGCACTCGCTCAAAGACAAGATCGATGTCTCGCGGCAGGGATGCTCGCAGAAACAACTCGGATTCGGCCATCAGGCTGCGAACGTTCAGCGGGCGGCGGCGTCCGCCGCGCCGTCTGCCAAATCTCATGAGGTGATCGACAACATCGCGCCCACGCTCCCCGGCTCGGCGAATTTCCGCCAGGTGCCGCGCGTGGCGGCTGCCCTGCGCGACATGGGTTTCGGCCATTTCAACATAGCCGAGGATTGCGGCTATGATGTTGTTAAAGTTATGAGCGATGCCGCTGGCGAGAGCGCCCACCGTCTCCATGCGGCGAGTCTGTTGCAATCTCTCCTCAAGATCTGCCTTTTCCGATGCGGTCGCTTGCCGTTCCGTGGCATTGACGAGGAGATCAAGCGCCATCGGCAATACGCCGAGTTCGCCCGAGTGCGTGACCGGACACGGATGAGTGACGGCATCGAACCCGAGGTACACGCAACCGCGTGAACTCACGCCCGACGCCAGCGCCCAGCCCCGCAGCCCCGCGGCAAGACAAGCCTCTTTTCCAGGTCCCGGCCGGAGCCGGCGTACGTCCGCGATTTCAATGATGCGTCCGGCATTCAAGCGAAACTGATTGCGGAGGTCCGGCGCGTATTCTGGCCACCCCGGCATCACGCTGATGCCTGGCCTGCACCACAGAAATGTGCGGGGGCAATCGCCGCGCAGCAGGAAATAGGCGCGCTCTGCACCGACGCATTGCGCCATTTCCTCCAGCGCCTGTCCAATGCCGACATCCGTATCGCGTGGCGCCGCATTGATGAAACGGGTCGAGATCGTGGCGATGATACGCTCGAGAGCCGCGCGACGTCGTGTCGCGCCGACGCGCGCATGCAGGCGAAGGGCGAGAAAGATCAGCAGGCCGGCCAACAAGAGCGATGCAGCGTAGAGAAACACTCGGTAGTGCCGAGCAGTCGTTCTGGACATCTTTTGACGATCGAGCACGAGCGCGCGTAGCGCATCGCGACTTTGCGCGTCGGCACCGACAGTCAGCGCTTTCAATTCCGCATCCACTTCCGGCAGAAGACGGAGCAGTAGTCGGCCGTGGGCCAATAGCGCCTCGGTCTGGTCCGCCTCGCTATGAGGAGCTGCGGCAGCGACGCTGTCCAGAAGATCTTGCGCTTCGCTCACGACGTCCGGAGAGGTGTCGAGTGTCAGATGCAAGATGTCGGCGACAGCCGCGCTGATCTGCGGCATCGCGGTCGTCCGGCCCGAAAGTTCCAGCGACCGTCCGATGCGCGCGAAATGCGTCAGCGAGTTTTGCACGAGCGCGTTGTTGCTCTTGAATTGCTCGATCGTCTGTTCTTGACGCTCGACAACACTGCTGAGTTGATCGACAGCTGCGCGCAATCTCGGCTCATCGATCGCAGTGTCGTGCAGGCGGTCGAGCGAGTCGTGGATCGCATCGATTTGCTGCACCAAGGGATCATAGTTCCGCAGCAGCCCGGCGCGGGCCGCAAGCAGATCGCCGCGCAGCACGCCCTCGTCCTCGGTAAACCGATCAAGCTCGGTGAGCACTCTGTCGAACGTTTCGGCATTGCCGTTGACGGCGCGGAGCGACAGCCACGTTAGGATCAAGGCAAGCAGAGCCACGCCGGCTATCACGGATATCGTTCTCATGGGGCGACTGCCTTCACCGGGGCGCCGCGATAGTTTCCGGTCAGCGAATTGAGAAAGGCAACGATCGCGTCGATCTCCTGCTCGGATAACGATTGATCGAGCTGCGCCCTGGCCATTCGCCGGACGGCCTCGCTCAGCGTGGGCGCACTGCCGTCATGAAAATAAGGCGGCGTGGTTGCAACGTTGCGCAGGCTTGGCACCCGCAGCACCTTTGGTTCGGGCGACGCCAGGGGGTGAAAGATGCCGTGACGCTGGAACAAATTGGCGCCGACATTCACACCCTGATGGCAGGAGACGCAGCCGAAGGACTTGAATAAGGCGTAGCCGTCCAACTCTTTGGCGGAGAGCGCGGCCTTGTCGCCCTTGAGCCAGCGATCGAAGCGGCTGTCCGGCGTCACGAGTGAACGTTCGTAGGTAGCGAGTGCATCCACCAAGCTTGCTTGGTCCGGATTGTGTCCGTAGGCGGCTACAAACCGGTCAACCATCTCGGCGTTGGCGTTCAGGCGGGCGAGTACGTCTGGCATGTTACTTCCGAGACCGGGCGCGCTGTTGAGCGCCCAGGCGATCTGAGATTCGAGCGTGCGTTTGTCACCCGCCCAGTTGAGCCGAAAATTGAGGGCCGCATTAAAAACAGTGGGCGTGTTGAACACCAGAGGCTTGCCGTCTGCGCCAATGGCGTGCTGCACGCTATCGGCTCCGTTGCTTCCGACGTCGTGACACGACAGGCATGAGCGCGTCTGGTCGCGCGAAAGCAGGGCGCTGCGAAATAGCTGTTCGCCGAGCGCGAGCTTTGACGGATCAGCCGTCGGCGCAGGCGGGATTGGCGTGATCGGTTCCTGCGTCAGCAGGATTGTGGCGTCCAGCAGAGGCCAAGGTACCGCGCGCGAAATCGCGGCGTTCAACGCCACTGCCAGGAACAGACATGCCGCTGCGCCGCTCGTGCTCCAGGCCCACGGCGAGAGCAAGGCCCCCCGACGAAGCATTAGCAACCGGAGTTGCGATTGAAAGAAAGCCATCGATGACACATCCGGCAGGGCTGAATGCAGAGGCTTCGGCGCGCTTTCGGGCGGGGTGCAGTCAAAGCTTCCGGCTCTTCTTACAAAGGCGCATCATTGTTACGCAGAGGTTTCAACCAGGGCTCGTCGCGTTACCGTTGCAACAAAGCGCGTTGCCGAGGCAAACGAATGCCCAATCTCGTGAATATCGAGCCCGCCGGCGCTACCGAGCCAAGTTTCAAATCGTTTCGACGGCGGTGTCGAGCAGATAGCCCACCCCCCGCTCCGTCTTGATCAGGCGCGGCATGCTGGGATCGGCTTCCAGTTTGCGGCGGAGCCGCAAGACCTGAACGTCAATGCTGCGGTCGAACACATCTTCATGCATACGCGTGGCTTGCATCAGGTGTTCGCGGCTGAGCGGACGTCGAGGCGCATCGAGAAAGGCGACCAGCAACGCGTACTCCGCTTTTGTCAGCGGCACCGCGACGTTGTTCGGATCGGTGAGACGGCGCAGACGCCGATCGAGCAGCCAGCCACCGCCAAATTGGCTGCGCCCCTGAGCGGATTCCCGATGGGAAGCCGCCAGGCCCGCTTGGCGGCGTCGCAGCACCGCGCGGATGCGCGCAAGCAATTCGCGCAGCCCGAAAGGCTTGGTAAGGTAGTCGTCCGCGCCGAGCTCGAGGCCAACGACGCGATCCACTTCATCGCGGCGATGACCTGTCGTTATGATGATCGGCACATCCGAGCGCGATCTAATCGCGCGTAACAAATCCAATCCATCGTCCTTGCCCAGCTGCAGATCAAGGATAATAAGATTTGGCTCGTCGGAGAGATGTCGTGTCGCGCTGTTGCGATCGGCCGCCGAGACGACGCGCATGCCGTGCTGGGTGAGATAATTCTCGATCATCCCGCGAATGGCACAATCGTCCTCAATGAGGAGCACTTGCGTATGCCGTCCGGTATTTTCGTCGGAGCCACTGCCAAACGATGCGTCCGAAGGCGCCTCGGTAAACTCTTCCCGGCCCGGATCCCGTATTTCGTTCATGAATCCTTTCCGACACACTCTCTCGCTTCGGCATTTAGGGTGCTGTGCAGCAGGCGGAAGTGGCCGTACACAAATTGTTGATGTGCGCAAACCAGCCTCGAAGTCGCACCAGCACTTCGCGCCGGCTCGTACGGCGAGCCGGCCGCCTGGCGAGCCGTTGCGGGCGCCCCCGGAAGATTTGCTTTTTAGTGAAACGCAGAAGCGGCGGGGCGAGCCCCGCTGCTGCACATTTCGTGACGCGCTGGCGGTCTCTTAGGCGATGCGACGGACCGGCAAACGAGCGCTGCTTGGCGGTGAAAACGCGGCGTTATCTCCGCAGATCATTGCCTGCAACAGGTTGCGATCGACTTTGCCCAACGCGTTGCGCGGCAATGCGTCGAGCACCTGGAGGTCTTCCGGGACCTTGTAGGACGCGAGGCGCTTCGCAACACTCCGAAGGATTTCGGCGACGACGGTCTTCTTCGTGCCGGCTGCAAGCTTGACGAAGCCAAACACACGTTGGCCCAACACGGCATCGGGCGTGCCGACCACGGCGGCCTCCTCGACCGCCGGATGGGACGCAACCAGCGCCTCCTCCACTTCCACCGGCGAGATGTTGGTGCCGCCGCGAATGATAATGTCTTTCTTGCGCGACACGAACCAAAGGTCATCGCCCTCGCCGCGTCGCATCAGATCGCCGGTATGATACCAGCCGGCCTTCAGGCTCTGCTCGGTCGCGGCCGGATCGTTCCAATAGCCGGCGAAGACATTGGCGCCGCGTATCAAGAGTTCGCCGATTTCGCCGTGCGGAACATCGGCGCCAGCTTCATCGACCAGCCGGACTTGCGCTCCCTCCACAATCCGCACCACGGGGCCATTTTCCAGGCCGAAGGTCAGCGAGCCAACAACCTCCGAGGCTCCCCAGAAGTTATAGAGCGGCGCGCCGAAGGTTGAAGTGACCCGCTCCTGGAGATCGATCGGACACACATCCGGTCCGGTCAGACAGATCCGTAGCGAAGACAGGTCTCGCGGCTTTGCGCGTTGCGCATCGAGCAGCGCGGCGTATTGAAAAGGAAAGCCGAGCGCCCAGGTGCAGCGATGGCGTTCGATGTTGTCGAGCACCGTGTCGGCATCAAAGCTCTCGGATACGAAAAAAGGGACGCCGTGCTGGATAAAAGTCAGCGAGCAGACAACACCGCTGACGTGTGCCATAGGCATTGGCGCGACGATCACGTCATCCGCCGCAAGGCCGACGTGCTTGCAGAGAAGATCAGTCGTCGCCGCCAGGGTGTCGGGCGTGTGTGCGACAAACTTGGGCTGACCGGTGGTACCGGACGTGTTGATCAGCACTGCAGGCTCGTACGAAGGTGGAGTTGGCAAATCTGCGTGCGCCGCCTGTTTCAGGACGTCCCATGTCTGGACGCCGTCTTTCTCATCGACTGCGTCGACGACGAAACGCTTCCGCTGGGAGAGGATGTCGGTATCAACAGGAGCAACATTCCGATAGAGATCGGACTCGCCGATATACAGCGCGGGCTTAAGTCGCTGCAGCATGGGCGCCAGCTCGGCGAATTTGAACGCGGTCCGTAACGGCGCCGCGATAGCGCCGAGCCTCAGGCACGCAAAGTACGCGATAAGCATCTCGGGCCGATTCATCATGTGGAGCACGACCCGTTCGCCGGCCTTGACGCCCTTCGCTGCTAGGCCGCGCGCTACACGCTCGGCTTCATCAGCAAGCCGGCGATAGGTCCAGATGCCTTCGTGAAAGACAAATGCCGTGCTCTCGGGTCGAGTTCGCGCCTGTTGCGCCAATGCATCGATCGGAGTGACTGCCATTGGGATTCTCCTCTTCCGAGTAGGGCATCCCAAACTTGGCGAGCAGCGCTACCGCGCTATTTCAATCGCGGGAAAAAGTGTTGCAGCTGCAATCAGCGGTTCCGAGGCAACGATGTTTGGGCCGATCAAACCGTGGCAGGCGGGCGAGGATTTTTTTGGCCTGGAAGGGTCGATAACGATACTCGCATTGTGAAGGGGCCGACTAGGTGCTGCGCCGCTGAGCGTGCGCCGCCGCCCCTCGCCCGGTCGCTCGAGCGCGCGATTCAAATCCGCGGCGTGTCCCCCGCCAGCAAGGTGTGCATCCATGCACGATCGATATTCTGGCCACTTAGGATCACCGCTGCCAACCCGCCGCGAAGCTGCTCGCGCTCTTTTACGAGCGCTGCGAGCGCCGCGGCTCCGGCACCCTCTGCACAGTTATGCGTGGCGCTGTAGATGATCCGGACGGCTTCCGCGATCTCGTCGTCCGAGACCTCCACGATTCGATCCGCGCCACGCCGAATAACTTCTAGAGCCGCTGCGTCCGGCATGCGGACCGCCATACCGTCGGCGAAGGTGACCGCAGAATTGGTTGGCATTATATGACCTGCTGCGAGGGAGCGAGAGTAGGTGTTCGCTCCCTCGGCGACGACTCCCACAATCCTGGCCCTGTGCCCAAGCACATCGCGCGCACTAATCACACCGCAAATTCCGGATCCCAATCCGATCGGCACGTAGACGGTGTCAAGATCGCTGATCGACGTGAACAGCTCGTACGCGTACGTTGCAACGCCAAGGACGAGGTCGCGATGGAACGAGGGAGCAAATTCGAGACCCCGTTCGGCTGCGATCCGGACTGCATGCTCGCGCGCGTCATCGAAATCGCGGCCATGCTCAATCAACTCGGCGCCGAACGATCGCATCGCTGCGTTTTTTTCGATTGAATTGCCGTGCGGCACAACGATGGTCACAGCAACGCCAGCGCGCGCGCCGGCGAATGCCAGGGACTGGCCATGATTGCCGCGGGTCGCGCTAATGATGCCTCGAACTTCGGGCCGCTGCCGCTTCAGTCGATCGAAAAAGACAACGCCGCCGCGTACCTTAAAGGAGCCGATTGGCGTATGGTTCTCGTGCTTGACCACGACATCTACGCCAAGCCGCTCCCTGAGCAAGGGCCACGCATATTGCGGGGTCGGCAGCACGCTTTGGCGCACGAGCGGAATTACGCTTTCTAGCTCGGCGAGAGAAAACATTTAGGAACCTGAGGCATTTGCCACGAACTCGGGTGCGTCATCTGCTATTAATATGTCGCGTGAATGAATTAGGTCAAATGCTCCGCGCACGCGGAGTCCGGCACCATAGCGATGATGGGCCCGCCGATGGCTTCGACCGATATCCCGCACCCGGCGCCGCAGCGAATAAAGACAAGCCTTCCAGGCCGGATCGTCCTGGTGATGCAAGGTGGCGGGGCGCCGGGGAGCTATCAGGCTGGCGCCTACCAGGCGCTTCATGAAGCGGGCATAGAGCCCGATTGGGTAATCGGCACCTCGATCGGGGCCATCAATGGCGCCATTATCACCGGGAATAAAGTCGTCGATCGGGTTAAGCGGCTGGAGGAGTTCTGGGCGCAGCTTGATAGCCGCGTGCCGGAACCGTGGAGTCAATTGGCGCCTGTCCTCGTCGGAGTGCCCGGCTTCTACCAGATAAACCCCGCGCTCGCCTGGGGCGCCAATGCTCGGGTTGGCATCGAGCAGGCTGCGATGTATCTCGTCGATCCCCTCAAAAAGCTACTGCCGGCAATTGTCGACTTCGATCTGGTCAACTCCGCTAAGACTAGATTTACGCTTGGGTTGACCACTGTGCAAACCGGACAAATTCGGTATTTCGACAATAAGAAAGAAAGAATCGGCCTTGAGCACGTACTCGGCTCCAGCGCGCTGCCGCCCAGCTTTCCCGCAGTACTGATCGATGGAGAATATTATTGGGATGGCGGCGTCTATTCAAATTCGCCGATTGAGGTCGTGTTTGACGAAGAACCGCGGCAAAGCTCCGTCGTATTCGCTATACAGATCTGGCACACGCGCGGCCCGCGCCCCGAATCCCTTTCGCACGCCTTCATGCGCGAAAAGGACATCTTGTTTGGAACGCGCTCCAAAACCCACATCATGCGGCAAGCGCAGCTTCATCGGATGCGGCGCATCATCCGCGAACTGGTCGACATGCTTCCGGAGGAGCACAAGAACTCGCAGCGCGTCAAGGAGCTCGCCGGCTGGAGCTGCACGACGACCATGCATCTGGTGGAGATCAATGCACAGCCCATCGAAGGCGAGACCAACGCCAGAGACTACGATTTTTCGCGCCCGGCAGTGCAAGCCCGCTGGCAGGCGGGTTACGCCGATACCTGCCGGATGTTGGAGCGGCGGCCATGGGATGACCCGATCGATCCAGCGACCGACATTACTGTCTACGAATCCGACGCGCCGGCCTGAAGCTCCGTCATCTCCTCGTGAAGAATCACGCCTTCGATCGGATCGAATTCCCCGCGCCAAGACACCCGATCGAGCGCTCTTGAAGTTGCTTCATAGCCGGCGTCGCGACGCGCAGTGATGCCGGATGCACTAAAATCGAAATCCTTCGTGCGGCCCTCGTTCTCGATCCGCGGCGCCAGCAAGCGGACGACCTGCATCTGCGTCTTGCAGCCGTAGCCGGCAAGCTCGCGCCGGGCGGCGCCGGCCTGAGTGGCCGGCCGCCGCACTTTGTGTGACGTCCCCGCATGTTGTCCTCCCCACAAGTCACGTGAGGACGTCAAGCGGCGCGACTTGGCGGATTCGTCGATACCCATGACGGCCCGCGGCGGCATCCCGCCGGCTCAGGATCTCCACAATACAATCGCGAGCACGAGCACCGCGAGGAACACGGTCTCGGCGACGATGAGCCCGATCGCTCGCCCGCCCACTTCCGCCATCGCCTTGAGCGACGTTTTCATTCCAAGTGCCGCAATCGCGGTGACGAGACACCAGCGGGAAACACCCTTGAGGGCCGCAAGCACCGGGGCCGGAATGATGCCCAAACTATTGACCGCCACGAGAATCGCAAAAACGACGAGGAAGCCCGGCAATTGCCGCCCGGCTTTGGTGGTGTTGTGCGCGTGATAGATGAACGACAGCGTCACCACGACGGGCAAAAGCATCGCCACACGCAAAAGCTTGGTGAACGTTGCGACGTTGCCGGTCTCATCAGAGACGCTGAAACCAGCGCCGACAACCTGGGCGACGTCGTGGATGGTACCGCCGAGGAACACACCGATCGCCGCATGATCGAGATGAAAGAAAGCGATGATCAGCGGATAGACGATCATAGCGATCGTGCTGAGCGCGGTCACGCCGATGACCGTGAAAACCGTATCGCGTTCGTGGTTTTCACTCTTGGGAAGGACCGAAGAGATCGCCAGCGCGGCCGACGCACCGCAGATCGCCACCGCGCCCGCCGTCAGGACGCCGAACGGCCGGCTGATCCCGGCAACGCGCGCGCCCACGACACCGAACAGGATGGTCAGCGTCACCGCGGCGATCACCATGACCACCGGTGTCGGACCAAGCTTCATGATCTCGGAGATCGTAATCTGCGCACCGAGCAACCCGACCGCGACACGCAGCACGCGCTTTGAAGCAAACTCGATACCGGCGACGCACGGCCCTTCTTGCGACAGAAAATAGAAGGCCATACCGAGCAACAGCGCGAACAGCATGACCGGGCCGCCGTAATGCTCGGACAGGAAGGTGGCTGCAACGGCGATGATCAAACTCACCAGCACGCCGGGAAAATAAAGTCGCGCCGCGGCAAGTGCGCCGAAACCGCGGCTCATCGCGGTTGGTTTGTTCTCTGTGGCTTCGGTCACCGGAACCTGGTCCATGCGCTAAGCACAGCCGGCAAAATTGTCGGCGGTCATTTTTGTTTCATACGCGGCCGCAACCGTGGTCTCCGGGGGTGATAGCTGCTTTGGCCGCGGCGCAGTCCTTTTAGAAAATTCGCGATCGGCCCGACCACTGCCGACTGAAAGCGGATGGCGCGCGCCACTGCCGACTGAAAGCGGATGGCGCGCAAAAAAAGCCATGACAGAGCCTATTGAGGATATCACGCATTGCGGCGAATTCTATCGCGAAGCAGGAATTCCAGCCTTAGTGGGTGCAAGACTAAGGGGCCCGCCAGCCTGCTTAGACGATGTCTTGGAATTCTGCTTGGCGACAGAAGTTTTGCTTTTTGCGCTCTTTGCCCGAGGAGGAGCGTGCTTGGCTTTTGCAGTCTTCGCCTGAAGACGCTGCTTTTTCAACGGTGTCTGATCCACAGGCAGGGAGGGAGCCATAACCGTGTGGCAAGCCGCAGAAATGACGGTCCTATGGGCGACGAGGCAGCTAAAAACGCGTTCACGGTCGGGGATGAATTCTTGGCAGAACTGAAAAGCGTCGTTCATACACGCTTGCCGCCCCTCAGGAGTTTGTGCGTGTGCGACCATCGTTCCGTTCAGAGTGACAGCAATGATCAACATGATACTGCGCTTCACAAGCAAACCCTCCCAGCGATAGCCTAGCTCAAGCTTTGCATGTCACGTGGCACTTCAGATGCTTACTGCGGCAGCGTCGTGGATGGCATGTGGTTGGCAGTCGAGACGGAAATCATAGATTAACACTATTATAGTCGATTGTCCGAATGTCTTATGGCAATCGCATCGCACCAGGAAACGTAAATCACGGTTGGACTGTGCGGAGGCGTTCCGATAGAAAAGTCGAGCGTGTCCGACCCGACATAGATTCACCCAGAACCCGACGGCGCGTCCGGCCCGACTTGTCACGCCTGCAAAGACTTCCCTGGCTGCACACATGATTGTATCCGATGGCGGCCACGGCGGAGACTTGAATGGGTTTCACCACTGACTCGTGCCGGCAGCGCAACAGCGAGCCTTCAGTGACGATTATCGCCGACGACCTTTCCGGCGCGACCGACAGCGCCGTTGCCTGCGCCGAGCGAGGACTAGAGACCGTGGTCGTGCTCGGCGACACGAGCGATCCCGGCACGGCCGAAGCGATCGCATTCGACGCCGACACGCGCCGACTGACCAGCGGTGCCGCAGCGGCTGAAACCGCTCGTCTTGTCCGCACTTACACGAAAGCGCACGCCGGTTGGCTGTTCAAAAAAGTCGATTCCACGCTGCGGGGTCATGTCGGGCCGGAAATTGCCGCGTTGCTCAATGCTCGCCGGCATTTGACCGATCGGCAGGCGGGTCAGCGAACAATCGCCGTGTTTGCTCCCGCCTTTCCGGCACTCGGGCGCACGACGGTCAACGGCCGGCAACATCTCAACGGCGTCCCGCTGGAGGAAACCGAACTCTGGCAGCGCGAAGACATTGCCGGCGGAGCTTCTTTGCTCGACATGATGAATAGCGCGGGTCTCGAAAGCAGACTGGTGCCAATCGAAACGATCCGCGGGGGCGCCAACTCCATACGCGCTGCCATGGCGGATGCAGCCGAACAGGCCGATGTGCTGATCTGCGATGCGGAAACAGAAGAGGATCTCGCCGCGCTGGCACGAGCGTCGCTGGAAATTGCCATCGATCCGGTGTGGGCCGGTTCGGCAGGATTGATCGGGCCTCTGTTGGACGCCGCCGATGTATCGCGAAAGAACCCAACCCTCCCGCAGCCCCTATTGTCCGCAGGTCCTCTTTTGTTCGTGGTCGGCTCCCTGTCATCGGTGTCCCGTCGTCAAGCCGAGCGTCTTGCGAAGGAAGACATCGTTGACTTGGCGATTGAGGAAGCAGCGCTCAATAGTAGTGTGTGTCTGGCCGCGCTTGCGGACCGTCTAGCTGCGGCCTTGGCCGCCAGCAAAGATGTCCTCCTTCAGTCCACACCTAAGGCGGTACTGTCGCGCCCCGAGCCAGGCGCGCTTTGCGCGGCGCTGCGCAACTTGGTCGTCCCTCACGCCGAGCGCATCGGCGGACTCTTCGCGACCGGTGGAGAAACCGCCCGCGCCGTTCTGACGGGCATGGAAGTAACGACATTGCGGCCGGTTGCCGAAATCGAACGCGGTATTCCCCTGTCCGTTGCGGGCGGACCGCGTCCGTTCCCCGTTATCACCAAAGCCGGCGCGTTCGGCGACGTCTCCACGATGTCGAACTGCCGGCGCATTCTTCATGAATGCGGCTCAGCCGCCTTCACGCCGACGCTTCACCGTGAGGTGCCGGTATGACCTACCGTCCTCTGATCGCGATCACAATGGGCGATGCCGCCGGCATCGGCGCCGAAATCATTATGAAGAGTCTCGGCCACGCCGAAGTCTACGCGCGCTGTCGCCCTCTGGTGATCGGCGATGCAGAGCGGCTTCGGGCCGCCGGCCGTATCGTCGGGAGCTCGCTGGCCGTGCGGGTTTTGCCGGAAGGAGAAATTGAAGCGACGACGTTCGAAAATGGCGTCGTCGATTGTATCGATCTAGGCCTGATACCGGCAGATCTGTCCTGGGGCAGGCTCTCGCCGATCGCGGGCGCAGCCGCATTCCGCTACGTCGAGACCGCAACGAAGCTCGCCATGACCGGTCGGATTGACGCCATCTGCACGGCGCCCCTGAACAAAGAGGCCCTGCATGCCGGAGGTTATCTCTATCCCGGACACACCGAAATGCTTGCGGCACTGACGGGAGTCGATGAGGTCTCGATGATGCTTACGGCGCCCAATCTCCGGGTGATCCATGTCACGACGCACATCGGCTTGATCGACGCGATCGCACGGATAGAACCCGGGCTTGTCGAACGCACAATTGCGCGAGGTTACAGCGTGCTTGAAGGGGCCGGTGTCAAGCGCCGCCGGATCGGTGTTTGTGGAATCAATCCGCACGCCGGAGAAAATGGTTTGTTTGGCCACGGCGAGGAAGCAGAAAAGATCGCGCCGGCCATCGCCGCCTGCCGTGCCAGAGGATGGGATGTCGAGGGCCCGCTACCCGCCGATACTTTATTCTTCCGGGCCAGCCGCGGCGATTTCGACATGGTCGTTGCCATGTATCACGACCAGGGACACGCTCCGATCAAAGTCCTTGGCATTGAGGCTGGAGTTAATATTACCGTCGGTCTCCCAGTGATCCGGACTTCCGTCGATCACGGCACGGCCTTCGACCTGGCCGGCACCGGCGCTGCTGATGAGCGCAGCATGATCGAGGCATTGCGCCAGGCAGCGGAACTGGCGCAGGCGCGGCAGAGCTGAGCAAACAACTCACCGGTGGCGTCCGCGGGGAACCATCCCAGGTCGAACCATGCTTAAGGCCAGAAGCGTGCCTTGCCGTTGCGCGCGTACCCAGGACGAGAAACCGGGCCTAAGACGATGACTTGCCCCAAAGCCGCTTGGTCGCGAGTGCTGCGCCATCCGATAGGGCCTTGAGCTTGGCCCAAACGACATCCTCGGCGATGAATTCATAGCTGGCGAAAGTACCGAAGCCGCAATCGGTCCCGCCGACAACCCGCTCCCGCGCTCCAACGGCTGCGACCGCGGCGCAGATACGGTTCGCGACCACTTCGGGATGCTCAAGATAGTTGGTTGTTACGTCGATGACGCCGGGAATAAGCAACATGTCCTTCGGCAGAGGCAGCTTCTTGAACACTTCCGTCTCGTGTTCGTGGCGCGGATTGCCGAGCGGAATCGAAAGCGCGCCAACGTTTGCTTTATACAGGATCGGCAACAGATCTATCATGTCGACATCGTCCTGATGCGGACCGTTCCAGTTGCCCCAGCAAACGTGGAGCCGGACCTTTTCCGGCGGGATATTGGCGACCGCAACGTTGATCGCATCAATGTGAAGGGCGACGCGGTCAAGGAAACTCTTCAGCGGCTGATCGCCGAACATAATGACCCGTTCCATCGCGAGGTCGGGCGCATCTAGCTGCAAGATGTATCCTTCACCGACGATGTACTCGTACTCCTTTTTGAGCTCGTTCGCGATCCCCATGACGTACTCGGCATCGTTCTTGTATGCCGGATTGTTGGGCGCGAGCAGCATTGTTGTCGAAACGATGCCCGGCGACGCTGCCGTCATAAAATCCTCGGTGAACTTGGTCCCGGTCCGCTTCAGAGACGCCTTGTAGGCCGCCGATTCAGTCTTGGCCTCCGACAACGTCGGATCGTATCCGAGTTTGCCGACCGCCTGCGGCGCGTTCCAAACCTTGGCAAGCTCTTCTGAAATACCGATCTGTCGCGCCATGTAGTCGGCGAACCCGGGAAACTTGATCGTATCGAGCGTCGGCTTGCGGCGCGATTCCCCGCCAAAGCCGCTCATGCGCTCGGTCGTGTACGTTGAAAATCCGACTCGCGGCGTTTCACCGTCATTGCCGATGTCAACGCCGCACTCATGCTGACGCTTGACCACCAGGTCGAGGTTACGTTCGATTTCAGCTTGGAGCGCATTTGCATCAAAGGACTTGCGCTGTTCGCGTTTGACGAGCAGCGCCGAGAGCGCCTTCGACCGCGGCAGGCTGCCGGTATGCGTCGTCAAAATCCGATCGCTGCTATGTTTCATGATAGGTCTCCTCCCGAGTTGCCGGACCTAAGTCGTAATCGCGCCGGCTTCTGATTGACGTGCCAGCCTTTTCGCTCCAAAACGCCGCCTGTTTTCCTGCACTCGCCGGTTTATGCGCTGACGGGATAAATTGGCTTTTCACCGCTTAGCACGCGCGCAACGTCGGTCGCGCATTTCGTTTGCAGCTCCTCCAGCGCTTCGACCGAATAGAACGCGGTGTGCGGCGTCACGATCACGTTCGGACGGCCAAGAAGCGGCGAATCCTTGCTCAACGGTTCGGTGGTAACCACATCGAGCGCGGCACCGCCAAGATGACCGGAATCGAGCGCGGCCGCCAAGGCGGCTTCGTCGACAAGCGGCCCGCGCGCCGTGTTGACGACATACGCGCCCTTCTTCATTCGCCTGAATGCATCGGCGTTGAACAAGCCGCGGGTCTGCGGCGTCAGCGGCGCATGCAGGGATATGAAATCGGCGATTTCGAGGAGCCGCTCGAAGCTGACCAGCTCCACGCCGAGTTCCTGTGCGCTCGCGACGGAAACAAAGGGATCGTGTGCCGCTACCTTGAAGCCGAACGCCTTCGCCTTCGGCACGACACGCCGCGGGATATTGCCGAGGCCGACGAGGCCTAGAATCTGGCCTTCGAGCCTGCGGATGGGAACGACGGCGGGCATTTCCCAGCGGCCCTGCTGCACCAGCGAATTTGAAAACGGCACCTTCCGCGCCAACGCCAGCACAAGCGCCATCGCGTGATCGGACACTTCCCGCAGGCAATAGTCGGGCACAAAGGTGACGACGATGTTGAGCGCGGCCGCCGCCTTGATGTCGATATTGTCGACGCCGAGCCCGAAGCGGCCGATCACCTTGCAGCGCTGAAGCTGCCGCAACAACTCGCCGGGCAATTGGGCGTAGGTGACGAGGACGCCATCGGCGTCTCGCGCGACATCGAGTATGTCGGCCTCGCTTGCGCTTTTGGCGATGCGGATTTCCGGATCGAGCCGCGTAAGCGCAGCCATTGCCGGCTCAAGCGAGGGAAATACGCTGTCGGTGACGGCGATCAGCGGCCGGGTCACGGCAGCACCTGCGGGTTGACGCAATTCGGCGGCCGCTTGCCGCTGAGAAAAGCGAGAATGTTGTCGACCACGCTATTAGCCATGCGCTCACGCACTTCGACCGTGGCACTGCCGATATGCGGCGCCAGCACGACGCTGCTCAGCGCCCGCAGGTCCTTGCCGACCTTCGGTTCGTGCTCGAACACGTCCAAACCCGCGCCGGCAATCTGCTTGCGCGCCAGCGCCCGTGTCAGGGCCGCCTCGTCCACAATCGGACCGCGCGCCGTATTGATCAAATAGGCGGTCGGCTTCATCAGATTAAGTTCGCGCGCGCCGATCTGGTGCCGGGTCTCTTTGTTCAACGGCGAGTGAATCGAGACGAAATCGGCTTCGGCGAGCAACGTGTCGAGCGGCGCATAGGTCAGTCCGGCTGCATGTTCCTCATCCGTCGATTTGCGCCGCGGCGTATAGTAGAGAACACGCATGCCAAAACCGTGCGCGCGGCGGGCTACGGCCTTGCCGATCAGGCCGCCGCCACCGACCAACCCAAGCGTCTTGTTCCACACCAACGAACCGAGCAGATAACCCGACTGGGCGCCGGGAAATTTTCCCGCCCGCACCATGCGGTCGCTTTCGACCACGCGCCGGGCGACGCCAAGCATCAGCGCAAAGGCCAAGTCGGCCGTTGCCTCGGTGGTACTTGCCGGCACTACGGTCACCGGAATGCCGCGAGCGGTCGCCGCTTCCACATCGATATTCGAAGGCGTGATCGACTGTGCCGCGACGAGGCGCAGCGCAGCG
The DNA here is from genome assembly GCA_963720115.1 of uncultured Alphaproteobacteria bacterium. Classification (GTDB taxonomy): domain Bacteria; phylum Pseudomonadota; class Alphaproteobacteria; order Rhizobiales; family Xanthobacteraceae; genus BOG-931. The sequence goes on along the minus strand of CAVREN010000102.1, from coordinate 124,414 downwards.
TTGGCGGAAATGATGCCGGCGTCGATCTGATCGTGGAGCAGGCAAAACAGGATATCGCAGCGCCGCACGGCCGCGATCAGCGCGCGGCGGCCAATGATGCGGCTTGCATCCGGATTGACGGCGACCGTCGCCACTTCGCGCAGACGCTCAATTGCGCTCTTGGCGACCGGCTGGGTGACATAAATGCGCGGCTTGCGGGCGCTCGTCATGCAAGCCATCGCACGATGCCGGCAACGCCGTCGACCGCAACCTGCGCGCCGTCCGGAATGCGCCGGGTGGCATCGAGTACGCCAAGCACCATCGGGATGCCGCGCTCGCGCCCAAGCGCGGCGAGATGCGATGTCGAGCCGCCGAGCTCGGCCACGACTCCGCCCACCTGGGACAGAATGTGATTGAGCGCGGGGCCGGCGACGCGCGTGATCAGAATGTCACCTGGCGCGACACGGGCGAGTTCGCACTCGCAATTGACCACGACGGCGCGGCCCGAGCCCCAACCGACGCCGGCCGGATGGCCGTTGAGGCCGGGATGCTTGAGCCAGATCTCATCGGGCACATGCGCGGGCGCGACCCGCAACGGCCGCGCCTGCAAAAGCTTGAAGCCGGACTCGTCGAGCGCCCATTCGATTTCCACCGGCGTCTTCAACAATGCTTCGGCCTTGCGCATGAGGCGGCCAAGCGCGGTCGCCTGGCCGGCGCCGAGACATGGCGCGCTCACAAGCTCCTCCGGTACGCGTTGCGGCGTCGCGCTGGCGCCGTGCAGACAGGCGTCCCGGTGATGTTTGCGCCCGCTTTCGATGCTGCGGACAAAAGCCTGGCGGCTTAAAACAATCCGATCAGGCACGACTTCGCCTTGCGCAATTGTAGAGCCAAGGCCCCACGTGGCACTGAGAAGCATGTTGCCCTCGGCGGTCTCGCTTAAGCCGCCGCCGGACGCGGTCGCAGTGACCAGCGGCTGAATGAGCACCGCCATCGCGGTGTCGCTGGGATAAAGGTCGCGCTGGGTCATTGCCCGCCGCGCATTGGTCGTCCACAACGCGGCCCAGCATGCGCGCAAAGCGATTAGAAATTCGTCCTTGATGCTTAGGCCGAGAAAGCTCTCGAACTGCCCGGCAAAACCGGCGTCCACCCGGTCCTCGATCAAAGCCGATGACCGCACGGCGGCAGGCTTCCGCACCGCCTCCCACGCGGCGAGTATTTGCTCTTTCAGATCCGGCGCAAGATCGCCCTGATAGAGCTGCAGACGGATTTCGACAGACAGCCGACGCTGCGCCGCCATATCCGCACCGCGATAGTCGCCGACACTGTCGGCAAGCTTGAGGTAGGCGATCTGCCGCCGATAGGCTTCAGCCGTGAGGCAAAAACCTCCGGGCGTCGGCAGGCCGGCCTGCGCCAGCATCGCAAGATTTGCAGCCTTCGGGCCGACGCAATCCGCGTTGGCCGCGGCGGGATCGTCGAGCGAAATGACGTAATCGTCCATCGCTGATCGCTCCAACAACGCGCTTGCTGCTACTTCACGTGATCACCGTAGCCCGGTATCGGATCGACCACGGTGATTTGCTTCACTGGGAAGTTGGAGACGATCTCGATCTCGTTCTTATGAACGATCAACATCTCTTCGATACGCACGCCATAGCGGAACTTCTTGCCGTGCTGCGTCTCAAGCGCGAAAGTCATCCCTTCTTTGATCTCCACCGGGTGATCGAGCGACCAGATACGCGATATGACCGGCGGATCATATTGCGCAAGGCCGAGACCATGCCCCCACAGATTGGCCGCCGCCTGGTCCTCGTCTTCGTATCCCCAGGTCTCCATTGCGGACGGCCACTTGAGCGCGATATCCCGCGTCGTGGCGCCAGCATTCACCGCTCCAATCGAATCGTAGAGCCATTTGAGCGCGGTTTCGTACGTGTCCTTCTGCTCCTGCGTCGGCTCCTTGCCTACGCAGTAGGTCCGGTAATAGCAGGATTTGTAGCCGTTCCAGGTGAGCGCGGCCAAATCCATGAACACGATGTCGCCCGGCTGGATGATCCGATCCGAGAAGTTGCGCCAATTGGGCCATGTATTCGGGCCCGACGAGACGATGACATCTTCGACGTCTTCCATACCGGGTATGTTGTAAAGAAACCGCATGAGGTGCGCGGTGACCTGATTTTCGGTTATGCCCGGGCGCAGGAATTTCATGCACTCCCAGTGCGTAGCATCCCCGATGGCGCCGACTATGCGGAAGCATTCCTGCTCGTCTTCGCTCTTCACCGCGCGCGCTTCCATCATGGGCGTCATGCCGTCGGCCCACGCGATGTTCTTCTCCTTAAAAATCTGAATCATGTTGATGTCGATAAAATCGACGCCGAGCTTCTGACCGGCAACGCCGTGGCGGCGCATCTCCTCGATGATCGCATTGGTGAACTTGGTCACTTGCTGGGTCGCGGCCGGGCCGGCGGCGCCTTTGATCCAGGCGAAGGAGTGCCGGACATTCTCCTTCGGCAGCCAGGGGACGTGCCGCTCGATCTGGAAACCGATATCCCCCTGCTCGAACAATACCGGGCGCCCATCACCGCACAGCATGGCGTACCGGAGCCCAGGCTTCAGCCGGTTCCAGCCGGGCGTCAGCGTGCCGGTGATGTAGCGGCAATTTTCGTCATACATGCAAAGCAGAGCGCCGAGCCCATGCTTTTTCATCATCTGGCGCGCGCGCTCGATGCGATATTCGCGCAGCCGGTCCCAATTGACCCGCTGCTGCCAGTCCATGCCGGCAATGCCGAAATTCGCTCCCATCGCGTTGTTCTCCCACTCGTCGTTATGGTCTTTGTCCCGACCCGCGTCGTTGCCGACTAGATCGGCGCTCAAGCTGATGCCTCGGTACTTCTGGCTTTCCCTTAGTCCTGGCAGCAAGGCCTCAGGGTGCTTTGGCCGGCAACCGCGCTATGCGCCATCGCCTTGCCGGCTTCGTGTGCGACCCGAGAATTGCGGCGCACGGCGCGGTTGCCGTCACAATCTTCAGTATCCAGGTCTTCCGCTCTGAAATGCCAGGATGAATCGTCGCGGCGGGCGGGCAAAACACAAATCAACTTCCCTTTGCATGCGCAAAACCATAGGCAAAAGCGAAGGTGATCAGAAATAATTGTTTCTGATAACCAGCATTAGGATCGGTGATCATTCGGCCGCTTGGCTGCGGGCGGGCGGATCACGTGGGTGCACGGACCGCGCCACTGACTGTGAAGCCTGAAACGTCGCTCGGCCGACGTGATGTACTGCCCTGGAGCGATCGCGCTTAGGTAGCGCCGCGGTTCACAGGCGCGTCATACGGACAAGGATCTCGGATCATCGCCATGGGGTGAAGGCGGCGGTTGGCCGACAGTTCCTCCCTACTCGCTTGCCGCCGGCAGATGCTACAATGATTACAAAGGCTTTGCGCGGTTCCTTCGGGCGAAGCCGAGCAGGGTTGCAATCGGGCGGGTTTCCTGCCGATAGCGCGCTGCTGCTAAGAGTGCGCGGGAGGAATCGTGACGGAAAGTTTGAGGGATATTCGGATTTTTGTGGCCGCCTACGAGGAGCGTTCGTTTACGGCCGCTGCTATCCGCGAGCATGCCACACAATCGGGTGTTTCCCAACACATCCGAAAACTGGAAGAAGGCTTTCGCGTAAAGCTTTTCAACCGGGAAAAAGGCCAGGTCGCGCCGACGCCAGCCGCCGACGCCTACTATAGCCGCTGCATCCAGATCCTGCGCAACATCGAGTCCAGCAACAATGCGATGCGGGCGTTCACTGGGATTTCGGGGGAGGTATCCGTCGGACTCATGCCGACAATGACGCGCGCCACCCTGGCCCCCGCCATTCAACGTGTCCTCGGCGAACACCCGAACATGAAGATTCATGTGACCGAATCCTACAGCCCGATCCTCATTCAAAAGGTCATGGCTGCGGAATTGGATTTCGCAGTTGTTCCCGCCTTCATGGGCAGTCGTGGACTGAAGGTTGAGCACTTCCTGCGCACCTGGGAAACGCTGGTGGCGAGTCCGGACAAGAAGATGCACTTGTGCCGCACGCGCCTGCGCGATGTCGGCCCCTTGAAGATCGTGCTACCCAGCCATGCCAACGCGCGCCGAAAGCCGCTGGAGACCTATTTCACCACCAACGGAGTGGACATCGAGCGGGTCGTCGAGATGGACGCGATGATGGGCACGCTCGATCTGGTGTCTAAGTCGGATTGGGTCACCATAATTCCCGCACTGATGATGACGGCCGAGATCGAGCGAATGCAATTTTCCGTCGTCCCGCTCGTCGATCCGACGGCGCCTCTCGACTTGGTCGTCATCGAGCCGATGCGTCGCACACTCAGCGCTGCCGCGCGCGCGTTTCTCGAAATTCTCCGCGCAGAGGCGGTGGGCCTCAACAATCTGTGGCGCTCATATTTCGACTGAGCCAACCGCAGGTAGCAAAAAGTTCGCCGCGGCGGGTACACCTTCACGCTGCCGACAACTTCATTTGCCTTGATGCGCGGAAAATAGCGGATCGAATGTTACGGTCGATCTGCGGCGGTTGCAATGTGACGTCATTAGTTTACGCGATGGATGACATTATCTTTATTGATTTGATGCAGAGCAATGCGTTTGTTAGCGTCGCGCTACATTGGTCTGTGCGAAATCAATTATGTACAGGATCGCAGCGCGTATAGTTCAGAGTCGTTTCTTTCACCACGAATAGTATCTCTCAACTGCCATCGCACTCCAGGCCGCGCGTCAGTTTCGTGCCGACCCCAACAATAATCACGAAGAGGAAGCGTCCTAGTGAACCGTACGATCATTCGTAATGCCATTGTCATTTCCATGGACTCCGCAATTGGAGAGCACCTGGATGCCGATGTTCTGATCGACGGCTCCAAGATCGCGGCGGTGAAACCCAATCTCGGCGCTGTCGATGCGCGCGAAATCGATGGGCGCGGCGCGATCGTGCTCCCCGGCTTCGTCGACACGCACCGTCATACATGGCAATGCCTGCTGCGCAACGCCGCGGCCGACTGGAGCCTCGCCCAATATTTCGGCGGCGTCCGCGGCATCATGGGCGAGCGCTACACGCCCGACGATATGTACGTGGCCAATCATCTCGGCGCGCTGGAAGCACTCGATGCCGGCATAACGACACTGGTCGACTGGTCGCACAACAACAACACCCCTGATCACGCCGACATGGCGATCAAAGGCTTGCGGGACGCTGGCATTCGCGCGGTCTTTGCCTACGGCAACGCCAACCGCGAGTGGTTCCCCGTCAGCGACTTGCCGACCAACTTCGAGGATGTGGCACGAGTTCGCAAGCAGCACTTCGCCTCCGACGACGGACTGGTCACCATGGCGTTCGCGGCGCGCGGACCGCAGTTCGCCACGCTCGACCAGACCGAGCGCGACTTCCGCGAAGCGCGCAAGCTCGATCTGCCGATCACCCTTCATGCCGGCGACGGCCTCTGGGGCCTGAATCACCCGATCGATCAGTTGAATTCGCGCGGCCTGCTCGGTCCGCGCACCACCTATGTGCACTGCTGCACGCTGAGCGATCACGAATTCAAGTTGATGGCTGATACCGGCGGGACCGCGTCCTTGTCGGCTGAGGTCGAGCTCAACATGGGACACGGCAATCCGGCGACGCTTGGCTGCCTGAAACATGGCCTGCGGCCGAGTATTTCGATCGATATTTGTACCTCGGTCGGCGGCGACATGTTCACCCAAATCCGCGTGTTGATGGCCGCAACCCGCGGCGTCGTCAACGCCGAAGCGCTGAAGGAAAAGAAGCTGCTCGATCCGCTGCCGCTGACCGCGCGCGACATGCTCGATTTTGCCACGCTGCAAGGCGCCAAGGCCGCCAACGTCGATCACCGGACCGGCTCGTTGACGCCCGGCAAGGATGCCGACTTGATCATTCTGAACACCAATTCGCTGAACATGTTCCCGGTCAATAATCCGGTTGGCGCGGTGATCGAGGACGCCCATGTCGGCAACATCGATTCCGTGTTCGTCAAAGGGCGCGCCGTGAAACGTCACGGCAAGCTCGTGGACGTCGACGTCCATGCCTTGCGGCGGCGCGTCGAGGCGAGCGTCGATGGATTGTTCGCGCGTGCGCATGTGAAGCGAGACGGCAACTGGCTGCCCGATCCGTATGTCGGCGGCACGGAAGCCAAAGTCGACAAGAAATGATCTCACTGAATTCGGAATGGCGGAAGCGGCATGATGCCTGATCTGTGCAATAGATTGCCGCATTGCGTGCCGTGGAGCAGGCGCCAACGATGACGCGCCTGCTGCGTGCGCTTCCACCGCAGTTCGCGCTCATCGTGCCCGCGACGGTCATTCTTTATCTTGTCAGTCCGTTGCTCGCGGAGGGCAGCGTCTCCGGGAGCTCAATTCTAATCGTCTTCTCGTTTGCTTCGATCCTTGCCATTGCAGCGATCGGCCAGACGCTGGTCATTCAGCAGGGCGGGCTCGATCTGAGCGTTCCCGGCGTGATCTCCCTGGCGGCGGTGTTGGTCACCAAGTATCCGGACGGCGACAATTCCGCTTTGGTACCCTGGATTGCTGTCGCAATCGCCTGCGGCTTTCTGTCCGGGCTGATCTCCGGAATTGCCATCACCCGCTTTCGCGTCACAGCGCTGGTCGCGACGCTCGCGGTCAATGCGCTGCTTTACGGCACGGTGCTGTATCTCACAAAGGGTACGTCAACCGAGGCGGTGCCGCCGATGCTGAGCGGTTTCGCCGTCGGCCGCATCTACGGCATTCCGTATCTCGCCATCTTTGCGCTCGCTCTGATCCTGCTCATCGAGATCGGCATTCGCGCAACTGTGTGGGGGCGCCGTTTCGTGGCGGTCGGCGTGAACGCACGCGCCGCGCGCGCCGCGAGCTTGCGGGTGATCTCCTACAAGGTCGCGACCTACGCCGTCGCCGGCGCGTTTTATGCGTTGAGCGGGATTTTGCTCGCCGGCTATTTGCGCGTTCCGAGCTTGCTGGTCGGAAACAGCTATCTGTTGCCGACGATCACGGTCGTCGTGCTCGGCGGAACGTCGTTGCTGGGCGGCGCCGGCAGCGTTGCCGCGACGGCGATCGGCGCCATCTTTCTAGTCCAGCTCCAGCAGGTCGTCATCGGCATGGGAGCGCCCACATCGGCGCAATTCGTGATCCAGGCGGCGATCATCTTGCTCGGGATGTCGCTGCGCGTCGTGCCGTGGCGTCTGCTGATCGATGTGATCCGCGGCACGCCAACGGGCGCGCTCACGGTGCGAAGAGGCAGCTAAGACCTCGACAGGAATCGATCCCTTCGCCGAGAGCCGGTGCGGGTTCGGTAAATGGACTTGTTCAAACCGAGCCCGATAGGCTCACAAATGAGGAGGAACACATGCATAGGTCGTGGAACACGGCAGCGCCGCTCGCGCTTGCTGTGGCCGTAACGTTCGGAGCTGGCCTGCTGCCGGCCGTCGCCGCGGATGACGCGGCAAAGATTATCGCCGAGGCAGCCAAGACGCCGGACTCCTCGTTCTGCGGGAACAAGAAGATTACGCTTGGCATCCATGACGGTTTCGGCGTCAACGGCTGGTCGCGCGCTTCGATGGCGGCTGTCCGCTCTGAAGCGGCCAAGTGCGCCAACGTCAAGCAAGTGGTCCGCATCGGCCAAGGCGACCTGCAGCGGTCGATATCCGACGTCAACGGCCTCGTCTCCGAAGGCGTCGACGCGCTCGCCATCATTCCCGACTGGGGCAAGTCGCAGCTGCCCTCGCTGCGCGCGGCGACCGACGCCGGCGTGAAGGTCGTGCCCTGGGCCGCCGATCCGGCGGGCAACGACAAAGATTATGTCGCCTATCTCGATTGGGACGAGCACTATGCCGGCGCCGCCTGGGCCGAATGGGTGGCCAAGGCGCTGCATGGTGAAGGTAATGTCGTGTTCCTGGGCGGGCCGGCCGGTAATCCGGTGAGCGCGCACGAACTGGCGGGCGTCGTCGACACGTTCAAGAAATATCCCAAGATCAAGCTGCTCACCGGCGATAAGGAATGGCCGGTCACCAATTGGGACTCGGCGATGATCCAGCAGCAGATGACCGCCCTCCTCGGCAAATTCCCCAAAATCGACGCCGTCATCAATGACAGCGACGGCTTTGCGGCACTCGGCGTCGTCCGCGCCTACCAAGCCGCCGATAAGCCGCTCGTCCCGCTCGGCTCGCTCGAGGCGAATGGTTTGGCTTGCGAGTATCTCAAGCTCAAGGACAAGAATCCGAATTTCCAGATCGGCACGATCTCGGGCCGCAATTGGATCGGGCGGATTGCGGCGCGCAAGGCGATCGCGGCGGCGCAAGGCATTCCCAACAGCGAGCCCACGCGGTTTGATCTCGGCATCTTCGAAGATTCGCTGGGCGGCCGTGCGCCGATCTGCGATCCGGCCGCCGGCCCCGATACGTTCAACTCCAACCGGCTTACGGCCGACGAGCTCGCAAAGTACGGTAAACCCGAATAGCGAACTCCAATCTCCATGTTGCAGATGCCCAGCCGCTCGGTCCTCAGCCTATCGGATGTCGTCAAGACGTTTCCTGGCGTCGTCGCGCTCGGCGGCGTCAGTCTGAATGTGGTCGAGGGTGAAGTCCACGCGCTGGTCGGCGAGAATGGTGCCGGAAAATCGACGCTCATGGCGGTCGCCGCCGGCGCGCTTTCCTGGGATTCCGGTAGCATTGAAATCGGCGGGCAGCCGCTCACCGAGCCATCGCCTGCTCTCGCGCAATCGCTGGGCATCAGCGTCGTCTATCAGCACACCTCGGTTCTCGACGACCTCACGGTCGCCGAGAACCTGCTCTATTGCGTTCCGGCCCATCGACGCTCGGAAGCCGAAAGCAGCGCCGCGTGGGTCAAGGAGCAACTCGCCGCAGTCGGCGCCCATTTCGACAGCCGCACGCGCGTCTGCGATCTCTCCATCGCCGAACGCCAGCTCGTTGAGATCGCCAAGGCGCTGGCGCTGCGGCCGAAAGTTCTCGTGCTCGACGAACCGACGGAAGCATTGACGGCCGCCGAAACCGAGCGGCTGTTCGCGCAGATTGCGCGGATCAAATCGAACGGCACTGCCGTCGTCTACATTTCGCATCGCCTGCCCGAAGTACGCCGCATCGCCGATCGGATCAGCGTCTTGCGCGACGGCCGTTTTCACGGAACGTTCGATGCCGCAGGCGTGTCGGAAGCGGAAATACTGGCGCTCATCATCGGGCGCTCCGTGGAGTGGGTCTTCCCCGACAAGACGACGCGAGATGATAAGGGAAAGCCGCTGCTGGTGGCCCGCAACGTCCGCAGTGAGATTCTGCAGGGCGTCGAGCTGCAAGTCCTACCGGGAGAGGTGGTCGGACTCGCCGGCGTCGAAGGCAACGGCCAGCGCGATTTCATCCGCGCGCTCGCCGGTCTCGCCCCGGTCACGGGCGAAATTCTCGTCCGCGACGCGTCTGTGACGCCGTCCGATCCGATCTCCTCCAAAAATCACGGCATCATCTATCTGCCCGGCGACCGGCACGCGGAAGGCGTGCTGCTGACACTCTCGGTTCGCGAGAACCTGACGCTGCTCGTTCTCAAGACGCTCGCCCGTTTTGACTTTGTGTCCCGCACGCGCGAGAGCGAGATGGTCGATCACTACGTCGACGCGCTCGGGATCAAAACGCCGTCAAGCGAGGCCACGATCGCCAATCTTTCCGGCGGCAATCAGCAGAAGGTATTGTTCGCGCGCTCGATGGCGGCCGAGCCGGTGATTTTCCTCGCCGATGAGCCGACCCGCGGCGTCGACGCCGGCGCCCGCATCGAGCTGTACCGGGTGACCCGCACCATCGCCAAAGCCGGCGCCGGCGTGGTGGTGCTTTCTTCGGACGCCGTCGAGCTCGCAGGACTTTGCGATCGCGTTCTGGTGTTTTCACGCGGCAAAATCGTCAGATCTCTCACCGGCGACGAGCTCACCGAAGAGAATATCACCGGCGCTGCAATCGGCGCGCAGACGCAGCGCGAGGAACAAGGTGAAACGCGCTCCGCTCGGCTGCGGCGCTTTCTGTCGGGCGACTTTGCCCCGGTGCTGATCTTGACGGCGTTGATCATCCTGCTTGGCGTTTACACGACCACCGTCAACGACAAGTTCCTCAGCGCCCGGAGCATCAACGGGATCCTGTTCCTCGCCAGCGCGCTCGCCTTTGTCAGCACCGGACAATTGATCGTCCTGCTGACCGGCGGCATCGATCTGTCGGTCGGACCGCTCACCGGTCTTGTGGTCGTGATCTTGTCGTTCTTCGCCGGCGAGGAGAGCGGACCCTGGTTCTTCGTCCTCGGCACTGGACTGGCACTAGCCGTCGCCGCGTTCATCGGCTTTCTCAACGGCTTTCTCATCCGCATCGTCAAGCTGTCGCCGCTGATCACGACGCTCGCGATGTTCATCGCGCTGCAAGGCGTCTCGCTGATGTTGCGTTCGACGCCGGATGGCTTTTTTCGCCGCTCGATCATGCAAACGCTGACCACGCATTTTGGAGCATTGCCGGTAGCGTTCATTGTAGTTGTGGTCACGGCTATTCTGCTCGAGCTTGCGCTGCGGCGAGCGCGCTTCGGCATGGAGCTTCGCGCCATCGGGTCGAACGAAGTGGCGGCCTATCGCCTGGGCGCGCAGGTCAACCGCAGCTGCATTCTCGCCTATGTGCTCTGCTCCTTTTTCGCGGCTTTGGGCGGCGTTTTGCTGTCTGCGCAAATCGGCGTCGGCGATCCGACCGTCGGCCAGAATTACACCTTACAAAGCATCTCGGCCGTCGTTCTCGGCGGCGCGAGCATTTTCGGCGGGCGCGGGTCCTTTCTCGGCGCACTTGCCGGCGTCATTCTGGTCCAGGAGATCACGGCCACGACCGGCTTTCTCGGCCTCGGCACCGCCTGGCAATACTGGCTGCCGGGCATCCTGATCCTGGCGGCAACCGCCATGTATTCCCGCGCACGCAGCGCTGGGGCGCATTGACCGCGTTGGCGGCCTTCCTTCGTCCTGATGAGCAGGTGACACTTGGCGAGCGCAGAGCACGGAAACGTCGGTATCGTTGGCGCAGGCGTCATGGGCTTTGCCATGGCGAACAATCTGCGCGCCGCGGGCTATCAGGTGTTTGGCTATGATCCCGTACCTGCCGCTCAACAGCGCTTGCGCGAGCTGGGCGGCATCGCCGTCAGCTCCCCCCGCGAGGTAGCGGAAAATTGCTTGATCATCCTGTTCTCGCTGCCCTCGACCGACGCGCTTGCGGATGCGGCCGGCGGCGAAAACGGAGTCGCGAAGGCGCCGGGCACCGGCACGATCGTTATCGAATGCTCAACGCTTCCACTCGACGTGAAACGTGCCGCCCTCGACGTTCTCACAAAGAGCGGCAAGATCATGCTCGACTGCCCGGTTAGCGGCACCGGCGCGCAGGCGGCGCGCAAGGACCTCGTCATCTTCGGCAGCGGCGACGCCGACGCCTTCAAACGATCGCTCCCAGTCATGACTGGGATGTCGCGCATCCAGCGCTATCTCGGTCCGTTCGGCAACGGCAGCGTGATGAAATACATCGCTAATTTGTTGGTGTCGATCCACAACGTGGCAGCGGCCGAGGCCATGGTTCTCGGCATGAAGGCTGGATTGGATCCGGCGCTTCTGTATGACACACTTGCGGACAGTGCCGGAACCTCCCGGATGTTCGAGGTGCGCGGCCCGCTGATGCGCGATGCGCACTATGATCAGGCGACCGCAACGATCCGTACGCATCTGAAAGACGTCGAGATCATCAATGCATTTGCCAACAGCCTGCGCTGCCCGACGCCGTTATTTTCGGCCTCGGCGCAGGCCTACTATGCGCGCGCCGCGCAAGGCTTTGAGATGCAGGATACCGCCTCCGTCTGCGCCGTCATGGAGGCCTTGGCCGGCTTGGTTCGCGGCTGAGCGAGTGGTCCGGTGGATGTCGGCCAAGCACACCGCCTGAAGCGTTTATTTTGCCGGCGCACTGGCGAAATCCATCAGCTTGCGTATATCGCTCGCAAAATCGAGGTGCCACACCGTGTCGATGATCGCGCTAACGTCGCGCGGCGCGGCCAGTTTAGCCAGATCGCGTACTTTCGCCTCGATTTCTCCATCGCTCAAAGGATGCACTGCACTCCCGCGCGCGTCCAGAACGGTCGCACCGACTGTACGTCCGTTTCGTAGTGTCAGGTCGACGCGAGCAGCGCCTCTCGGCAAGCCGGAGTCGAGCGCGGCCCGCACACGTGAACGAAACGCACGCACACGCTCATCGGCCACGATATCGCGTGAATATTCTCGCAGCCCGCCGGCACCAAAAAGCAAGGCTACCGCGGCAGTATGATGGATCGAGACGCGAGCGTCGCGCTCATTGCGCACGTCCCGGTTGCCGCGCGCGAGCAGCAATGCGTCGCCGCTGACAGTTACCGTTTCGATCGAGTCCGGATGGATCTCATGCGCGCGACGCAAGCTCAGGCAGGCGTCGATGATCGCATGAAACACAATGCCACTTGGATAAGGCTTGTAGGTATTGTTGAGTAATTCCCAGTCGCGGCCTAATCCATCCAGCATCGCGGAAACGTCCGGTGCGTCGCCCGATGCCCTTGCCCACCCAAGCGGCCCCTCAATCGAGGGCGCCGCCGCTTCGTAGCCGCGCTGAGCCAAGAGTGCCGCGAATAGGCCGTTTCGCGCAGCACTCCCGACGCCGACATTTTTCGCCGCGGTGGCCAGGTTTTCGACCAAACCCGCCGATTGGCTGGCTGCAATACCGAGCGCATCGGCAATTTGGGCGCTCGACAAGCCCAAGAGTTTTGCGCTCGCTGCCGCCGCGCCGAATACGCCGCAGGTCGCCGTAATGTGCCACCCGCGCGCATAGTGGCCCGGCGAAACACCGTTGCCGATGCGGCAAGCAATTTCGATCCCCAATATCAGCGCGTGAAGAACGGCGGCGCCCGAAAATCCTTCCCGTTCCGCTAGCGCAAGAACCGCCGGCGCCACCGGCGCGGTCGGATGGATGACCGTGCGCAAATGCGTGTCGTCAAAGTCCAAGAGATTGCCGGCAGCCGCGTTGATGAAACTCGCGCCCAAAATGTCCAGCCGCTCCGGACGGCCGACAAGGCCCGCCTGCGTTGCGCCGGAGAATTGACGCATGACACTCACCGCAATAGCAATCGGATCGCTGTTTGCAGCGCCGAGCGCACAGCCAAAAAAATTCAACAGCGACCTCTTGGCCTCGTGACGAAGACGCGGCCCGATATCGGACCACGACGACGCTTCGACGAAAGCCGCAAATGCTTCGCTGACAGTCTGCGGATGGAGCCCTGCTCGTTCAATGCCCATGCACTGAGCCCCCGTTCGCGAACTTCACTGCGCCGGGTAGATTGATCAACGCTGCCGGCCTGTCGGCCGCTATCCCGAACTTTTCTCGCAATCCTGCTGCTCCCCGCGCGCGGGCAAGGGAAGACGCAAATCATCCTTCTGTCGCGCACGCCGACGATGACGAATAATACCGACCCGCAGATATCGGCGAGACGCGCGATTTGCCCCCAAGCCAGATGGCCTAATCTCCCAACTCTTGGTACGAGTATCAAGTCGTCGTAAAGCACCACTTTGGCTTGCCAGTTGAGGAACCGCCGTGAGCGATACCTACGACCTATTCGCTATCCGCTACGGCCATCACCATCGAACGGCGACGCATAATTTTCTCGGCGGCGATCCGCACGATGGCCCCATGCCGCTCGACTATTTTGTCTGGGCCATGGTCGGTGAGAAGCGAAGCTTCGTGTTCGACACCGGCTTCGATGCTCCGCGCGCTGCGAAAAGGCAGCGCACGCTGCTTCGCCCGGTCGGAGAAGGACTGAAAATGATCGGAATCAATCCCGACAGCGTCGAAGACGTGATTATCTCGCACGTGCACTTTGATCATTCAGGCAATCACGGTCTTTTTCCGAAGGCGCGTTACCACGTGCAGGACACCGAGATGAAATACTGCACGGGCCGCTGCATGTGTCATCACGCGTTGCGAATTCCGTTCGAGGTCGACGATGTGACTGCTATGGTGGAAAAGATTTTCGCCGACCGCGTCGTGTTCCATGACGGCGTGTCCGAAATCGCGCCGAACCTCACCGTTCACAAAGTGGGCGGACACTCCAAGGGCCTGCAGATCGTCCGCGTGCTGACACGGCGCGGCTGGGTCGTGCTTGGATCGGACGCCTCGCACTTCTATGCCAATTTCGAGCAGGGTCGGCCGTTCCCTGTACTTGAAAGCGTCAGTGACACGCTGGAAGGCTTCGCGACCATGAGACGGCTGGCGTCGTCGAACAATCACATTATTCCCGGTCACGACCCCTTGGTTCTCAAACGCTACCCTACGGCGCTCCCTAGTGTGAGCGACATTGTCAGACTCGACGCTGATCCTCTTCAGATAAACTAGCACGAAGTCGGACGCCCTGCTCTTTCGGGCATCGGTGGCCGGCACGGATTTTTTCATCCTGGATCGTTCCGTCGTCGGAAGGGACAGAAGCGGAAGTCACGTGGCGGCAACAACTACGCCGCGAGCGCCAACTCGGGGGAGAGCAATTCGCAACCTAATGCTTCAGCGACAACGGGATGTGTTATTTGGCCGTCATGGACATTCAATCCGTTGCGCAGGTGCGGTTCATCGCGCAGCGCTTGCCGCCAACCTTTATCGGCGATGGCAAGAACAAACGGCAGGGTAACGTTGTTAAGGGCGAACGTTGATGTTCGCGCAACTCCTCCCGGCATGTTCGCGACACAATAGTGGACAATTCCATCGACGATGTAGGTGGGGGATGAATGCGTCGTCGGTTTCGACGTCTCCGCGCAACCGCCTTGATCAATGGAAACATCGACGATGACCGAGCGCGGTTTCATGTTTCGCAGCATGTCGCGAGTAATCAATTTGGGCGCAGCGGCACCAGGAATCAGAATCGTGCCGATGACGAGATCCGCCTCTGCGACGAGACGCGCCAATGTCTCCTGGGTTGGGAAAACCGTCTTGATGCGCGTGCCGAATTGAGCGACGAGACGCCGTAACGCATCGGCAGAGCGGTCCACCACGGTCACGTCTGCTCCAAGGCCCACAGCCATGAGCACCGCATTGGTGCCCGCTACCCCGCCTCCCAGCACCAGAACATTCCCGGGCGCGACACCCGGCACACCACCGAGGAGGATACCGCGACCGTGTTGAGCGTTCTCAAGGCTATGAGCGCCAACCTGCACTGACATACGCCCCGCCACTTCCGACATCGGAGTGAGTAGCGGCAAGCTGCCACGTGGGCCGGTCACCGTCTCGTAGGCGATGCAAGATGCCTGCGAACGGATCAAATCGTTTGCCTGGTCGGGGTCGGGAGCAAGGTGCAGATATGTGAACAGTACCTGTCCCTTGTGCAGCAGCTTCCGCTCGGTCGCCAAAGGCTCCTTCACTTTGACGACGAGATCCGCGGACGACCATACCAACTCGGCACTATTGACCAAAGTGGCGCCGGCTCGTGTGAAATCCTCGTCGAAGATGCCGGCGCCTCGACCGGCATCTTTTTGAACCAGGACGCGGTGACCGTGCGCGACCAGTTCGCGCACTGCCGCGGGAACCAGGCCGACCCTGCCTTCGTGGTCCTTAATTTCCTTCGGCACACCGACGAGCAAAGCGTCCTCCATCTAATCGCGGGGTTCAATGGCGAGACATCGTAGGTGCTTTGGCGCTCAAATTTCTTCGAAAGTTGCGCTAAATACCCGGCTCCGATTGCTTGAATATGCGTAAAATATCCGATATTATAGAATATTATGCGAACGCTGCCTGAGCTGGACAAATTCGACCGTCGCATTCTTGAGCTCCTGCAAGAGGATGGCACCTTGAGCAATGTCGAGCTCGCGGAGCGCATCCATCTGTCACCGTCGGCCTGCCTGCGGCGGGTCAATTTGCTCGTCGAAAGCGGCCTCGTTGAAGGCACTCATCTCATTCTTGATCAGGCGCGGACAGGTTTTGAAGGCACGGCGTACGTCTACATCGCGCTGCAGGGGCAGGATCGAAAGACATTGTCAGCGTTCGAAGCTGCCATGGCCGACGTACCGCAGATCCAGGAATGCTATCTGCTGGCCGGTGAATCCGATTATTTATTGCGCGTCGTTTTTCGAAACATGCAAGACCTGGAGCGACTGCACTCCGATGTCATCACTCGCCTGCCCGGAGTCGAACGCGTCCAATCGACATTGACTTTGCGAACCGTGAAACGCACCACCTGCCTTCCTGTTGGGTGAGTGAGTTTCCTGATCGCCATGGCCTACTTTTTCCCGTGTGTCCCCGGCACCATCTACGAACTGTCGACGACGAGGCTGCCGAACTAGCGATAGACGACTGTCTCCGTAAGCCGACTGCGCCTGTGCACACGTGGTCTTCCCGTAGTTGTCGCAATCGGCGTTGCGACTATAGTGATGTGGTCGGCTCACGACTGACCAGAAGGAGATGTGGATGTCCGAGAGCATCGCATTCTTTGAGGGAAGCTATGTGCCCCTCAAAGAGGCCAAGATCTCGATCGCCGATCCGGCAGTCACGAAGAGCGATATCGTGTTCGACGTCGTATCGGTGACAGGAGGCCTCTTCTTCCGGCTCGACGATCATATCGATCGTTTCGAGACTTCCTGCCGCAAAACGCGCATCGCCCTGCCCGTCAACCATGAGGATATCAAGCGTGTTGCCGCCGAATGCGTGCATCGGTCCGGGCTCGAGGATGCCTGCGTCTTCATGTGCGGCACGCGCGGACCTTATCGCAGCGGCGGCGTGCTTGGCGATCCGCGCGATTGCGTCAATGGCTTCTACGCCTACGCGGTGCCCTACTATTACGTCGTACGGCGCGAATGCGTGGAGACCGGCGCTCACATCTGGATCGTCGAAACGCGCCGCGCGCCGAACACGGCCATCGACCAGACGGTGAAGAATTTCAATCGGATGGACCTGACCAAGGGCACGTTCGAGGCGCTCGACCAGGGCGCCGATGGGGCGGTCCTGTTGTCTACCGAGGGCTATGTCGCAGAAGGTCCGGGCTTCAACGTCTGGATCGTGCGCAGAAATGCTCTCGTCACGCCCGCCGACAACCTACTCGAAGGCATCACCCGGCGCACAGTTTTTGATCTCGCCGAGGAAATGGGCGTCGATGCAAAGACAGCGAATCTCGTAGCAGAAGAACTATCCGAAGCGAACGAAGCGTTCCTCTCCACGACAGCCGGGGGAATTATTCCGATAACCCGCGTCAACGACCGGCCGCTCGGCAACGGCGCTCCAGGGCTGATGACGACGAAAATCCAGCAACGCTACTGGGAGCGGCGCCGCGCCGGCTGGCACGGCACCAGTGTGAATTCACTGATCAACTAGACGCGATCGCTTCGGATTTAATCGCCCGTATAGCCGTAGATTTCGCGCGCCTGCTCAATTGGCACCCTGCCTTCGCGCACGTCCTCGGCCAAGAGAGCGCGATCGCGTTCCTTCGGCGGTCCCCATCCGCCGCCTGCCGGACCGACAATTTTGAGCTGATCGCCCGGATGCACCGGTACGTTCGCGAACTTGCTCGGTGAAGGCTTGTTGAAGGCCTGAGAGATTGTCAGCCAGTCGTTGGAGCCGTTGCGCTTGTACAAAAGTTCGGCTTTCCCGCCCGGAAGACCGCCGTGAATACCCCAAGGAGCGATTCTCTGCCGGTCCGCCATGTAACTGAACGTCATGTCCGTATTCGTGCAACGCACCGTTTTGGTCAGCGACATGCCGCCGCGGAATTTGCCTGGACCGCCCGAGCCGTCGACCAGCCTGAATTCCTCCACATGCCAAGGAAACCGATTCTCAAAAACCTCGACCGGGATATGCGGACAATTGCCGTTGATTGCGCAGACTGCATCGTTGCCATCAGCAAAACTGCGCGCACCCCATCCCACCGGCGTGAGATCGTAGCAACAGAAGAATTCGCCGGTTTTCTTGTCGGTTCCGCCGAACAGAAAGTTGCTGTGCGAAGCGCCGTCGGTCGCCGCCGAACGATCCTTGAGCGCGGGCGCGAGCGCACCCATCACCGTGTAGGCGATACGGCAGTGAGTCTCGGTATTGCCGCCGACCGATGGTCCGGGGAAATTGACATTGACGACAGTGCCCGGCGGGGCAAGCACCCGAATGGGGCGGAAGCAGCCGGAGTTCTTTGGAATGGAGAAGTCCGTGAGCTGCAGGACCGCATCGTAGGCAGCGCTCCAGGCTACGCCGAGGGTGGCGTTGATCGGGCCCTTCGCCTGCTTCGACGATCCATGATAGTCGACGACCATGGAAGAGCCTTCGACTACGACCTCAGCGCGAATCTTGTACGGCTTGTCCTCGATGCCGTCGTCCTCCATGTAGTCCTCGAAGACGTAGCGGCCATCGGGAATTTTGCTGATCTCGGCGCGCATGCGGCGCTCGGAATAGTCCATGAGCGCGCCGACGATCTCGCGGAAGTTCTTGGTTCCGTATTTGCGTACGAGCTGCGCCATCCGTCGCTCACCGAGATCGGTGGCAGCGATCAAAGCGCGGAAGTCACCCATGTTGTAACGGGGCGTGCGTACATTGGCGAGCAGGATGCGCCAGATGTCGTCGACGTCCTTGCCGGCCTTCTTGATCTTCACCGGCGGCACGCGCAGGCCTTCGTGAAACACTTCCGTCGCCTCACCGGCAAATCCGGCCGGCGACATGCCGCCGACCTCGCAGACGTGACCGATCGCGACGGAGAAACCGATCAGATCACCGTCGACGAAAACTGGCTTGAAGAACGTGTGCTCAGGGGTGTGCAAGCCGCCGCGGTAAGGATCGTTATGAAGGATGACATCCCCCTCCTCGAGGTCCTCGACCGCTATTTCATTCACGCATGACCGTATCAATAGCGGCATGCCGCCGATCATGGCCGGGCAGAAGTCGCCGGTCGCGATCATCTCGCCACTCGGCAGCGCCAGCGCGCAGGTGAAGTCGAGCGATTCCGAAAAGATCGTCGAGTAGGACGTGCGCATCAGCGTCACGCCCATGTCGCGGCAGATGGAGGCAAGGATGCCGCCGGCGATGTTCAGCGAAACCATGTCCATTTCGCGTGCTCCTACGGATGCGAATTCAGCTCGAGAGCAACAGATTGCCGTGGCGATCGACCGTCATCGTCTTGCCCGGATCCAAGACCGTGACCGAAGCGCTTTCCTCGATGAGCGCCGGTCCCGACACGCTATGCCCATGCCGCAGATCGGCGCGCGCATAGACCGGCGTGTCGATCCACCCATCGGCAAACCAGACGGGGCGGCGCGTTACCGGCTTGGCCTCGGCCTTGGCGCTGGCAATCTCGGGAAAGCCAAGCTGGCCAGTTTTGGCGATGCCGGTCACCAAAAAATTCACGATCTCGATGTGGTCGGCGAGTCTGAAGCCGAAGCGCGCCTCGTGCAGTTCGTGAAACGCATCGAGCAGTCGCTTCACGTCCTCCTCGGCGAACGCCTCGACATTGGTCGGAATTTCCAGCTCGTGATTTTGGCCGAGATAGCGCATCTCCACGCTGCGCGCGATCACGATGTCGGTATGGCCCTGCGCCGCGAGAGCGGCCGCACATTCGCTCGTCAGTGCCGACATGGTCGCGGCCGCGCGTTCACGATCGAAGAAACGTGAGTTCAACTGCACGGTGCGATGGCGATCGACCCGCGCATCCGCCATGATGAAGCCCAGCGCCGAGAACTGGCCGGGAAAGTTGGGAACGAGGCCGCGCGGAATGGACGCATCGGTCATCAGATCGCTGATGTGCGGAGGACCGGCGCCCCCAAACGCCACCAGGACGAAATCGCGCGGATCGAGACCCTGTTCGGTCAAGACGCTGTGCAGCGCACCGACCATATTGTTGTTGGCGATCTGAATGATCGAAAGCGCGGCTTTTTCGACTGAAAGGCGGAGACGGTCGGCAATCGGCTGGATCGCCGCGCGCGCTGCATCGGCGTCAAGATTCATCTTGCCGCCAAGGAAATTGCCCGGACTTATGCGCCCGGTTACCACGTTCGCATCAGTGACAGTCGGCAGTTGGCCACCGAGACGATAACACGCCGGCCCCGGATTGGCGCCGGCGCTTTCCGGCCCGACGACCAACATGCCGCCGGCGTCGATGCGCGCGATCGAGCCGCCGCCGGCGCCGATCGAACGAATATCGAGCATCGGAATCTGAATCGGCCGGCCCCACTCGATCTCGAAATCGGTGGTGAACTTCTCGCGGCCATCGACGATGGTCGAAACGTCAGTCGACGTACCGCCCATGTCGAGCGTCACCAGATTGGCAATACCCAACAGCTGCGCCATTTGTTTGGCGGCGATGACGCCGCCCGCCGGACCGGAGACTGCAATCTGGATCGGCGCGTCGGCGGCTGCGTCGAGTGTCATCTCGCCGCCGTTCGAGCGCATCACCACGATCTTGGCGCCGACATTTTCGTCTTTCAGACGTTTGCTGATCGATCGGAGCTGCCGGTTGACCACCGGCTTGATGAAAGCGTCGCAAATGGTGGTCGAGGCGCGGAAGTGCTCCTTCCACTTCGGCAGCACTTCATACGAGATCGAGACTGGGATGTTGGGTGCGCGCTCGGCAAATATTTTTTTGATCAGAAACTCGTGTTCTGGCGCCAGATACGAGTGCATCAAAACGACTGCGACCGATTCAATCTCCCCCTTGGCAACGAGCGCGTCAGCTAGGGCGCGAACCTGCGCCTCGTCCAGTTTCTCGATGACACCGCCGGTTGGCCCAACGCGCTCGCTTACTTCGAATGCGTTGCGGCGCTTGATGAAAGGCTTCGGCTTCACCCAGGCGAGATCATAGTGATTGCGGCGATTGCCACGACCGATGAACGGGACGTCGCGAAAGCCACGCGTCGTCAGGTAGCCAACCACTGCGCCTTTGCCTTCGAGCAGCGCATTCGTCGCGACCGTCGTCCCGAGGCGGATCGCGCCAATCTGGTCGGTGGAGCCGAACGTCTTGAGGCCGGTCATCACGCCCTCGATCGGATCTTGCGGCGTGGACAGATTCTTCCACGCTTGCAGTTCGCGATTTTCTTCGTCGAAGGCGACAAAATCCGTGAAGGTCCCACCGATATCGATGCCGAGGCGATATTGCATGTCTTCAACTCTGATAATCAGAAATCACAATTCACGTTTGCGTGGAGTTGGTCGACAGCGCGGCCATCGGCAACGGGGCTCCCGTCGCGCGCGCGTGTTCCCAGTCGAGACACCACTGAGAGCAATAGACCTTGCCGTCTGTGACGATGGTTTGCGACTTATCCTTGCCACCTTCGTCGTAAATGAGCACACCGCAATTGGTGCACTTCACGTATTCCTCAATGTAAAGGTGATTGGGAGCGAATTTCATTCAGCACCTCCCTGCCAAGCTCCACCCGCCGATATCGGACCTGCGCGCCAGCCGTTCAGAAACAATGTGGGGCCCCATCCGCTTTGTCAATCGACACGAGCCCGTGTCGTCACCAGGGAAGCTCGTTGCCCTGATAGTCGAGGAACGCTTGCTTGCCCGAGCCGTGCCAATTGATGAGCGTGGCGTAGAGTCCTTCGACGCTGGTCGCGAGATCGACCGGAGCATCGTTGCCCCCCATGTCGGTTTTGACCCAGCCAGGATGCATGAGCAGGACGGTGCGGCCGTCATGCTGATGTCGCTGGTGGAAGCAGCGCGTCAGCATGTTCAGCGCCGCCTTGCTCGCGCGATAAACTTCCCAGCTGCCGTCGGCCGCGGTGGAGACTAATGTCAGGCTCCCCATGCGCGACGTCATGATCGCCAACGTGCCGTGCGGCTTCAGAAGATCGTAGAAAGTCTCGGCGAAACATAGCGGGCTATAGGCGTTCGATACGAAAACGTGAATCGCCTCCTCCAACGCGACCTCATGCACTGGCCGTGTCGGATCCTTGTCGCTTACACCCGCGACGATGAAGATGACGTCGAAGCGTTCGCCGGAAAGCTGTGCGCGCAATCTTTGCACGGCCTGCGGGTCGTTGATGTCAACGAGCTCGGTGCGGATATGGCCGTTGGCAGCAGCAGCAGCCGCTGCAAGTCCTCCGCCGCCGGATGGTGTTCGCTCGGTAGCAACGACAGCCCAGCCGTGCGCCGCGAACGATTTGGCTAACCCCAATCCAAGACCCCGCGATGCGCCGACCAAGAGGATTTTACGTTCGCCTGCCGGCACAACCGGCTTATTTGCTGCCGCTGAAGCCATGGCCCCTCACCAGACGTGTCCGACATTCAAACAGGTCCGGAGAGGACCCGTCACGTTCGCTCCGGCGCCCGGCTCGGCTGATCAAAGTGAATCGCATGCGGAATATCGACCCCGTGGATGGAAAAGCTGCGCGCGGCCTCTTGCGATACTGCGCGGCTCGCGTGCGGTGCGGCGATTTCCCGGCTGCGGGTAAGACCGGTGGGTCGCAGAATCGAAATCAGCGCCATCACGACGCCGAGGCCGATTTCTTGGCTGCCGGAGGGAAGCAAGAACTTCACCCCATCGATAGAAAAGCCGTGTTCGAAGGTGCGCAGGCACTCGATCACGAACGTCACCGCCACGACCCCGATAACTGCGCCACTGAGACTGCCAATTCCACCGACAACCAGCATCGCCAAGGTGACAAAGGTCATTTCGAGGTAGAATTGATCGACCGTCATGCTGCCGAGGAATTGCGCGTAGAGGCCTCCGCCGGCCCCGACCATCGCCGCACTCAGCACGAAGGCGATCAGCCGTTCGCGCACGATGCGCACCGCCGACGCTTTTGCGGCCACGTCATCGTCGCGCGAAGCTCTGAGCATCAGACCCCAACGCGAAATCTGAAAGAGATAGGCGACAGCAATTGCGCCTACCGCAAATGCGAGTCCAATCCACGGGTCCACCACGGTTGGCAGACGCGCCAGTGAACTGGCGCCGGCCGTGACCGAATCCCAGTTCGAGTACCAGCTTTGGATGATCATCAGGAAGGCAAAGGTCGCGATCGATGCGCCGATGCCGCGCAGCCGCATAATGGCGGCGCCCAGCGCCAGAGCCACGACCGCTGGAAGGACCATGGCCCCCGCTTGCGCGACCAGAAACGGATATTCCTCATCCTGAAGGAAACTCGGCAGGCCGCTCAGCATCAACTGCTTCCAGCTCGGATCCGCGGTCGCCCAGCCGGCCCCATAAGCCCCGATACAAACGAAGCCGATATGCCCGAAGGACAAAATGCCCGAATTGCCAATGAAGACGTAGAGCCCCACGACGATCGTCATGCGGATCATCATCTCGGTGAGGCTGAGCTGCAGTGGCCTTACTCCGCTCAGCACGCCGACAGCCACCAAGACAGCCACACCGGCGGCGAGCAGTATTGGCGAACGATGTTGGATGAGAAGCTGAATGGCTCTATTCACCGGCGCAGCCAATCCTTCATCATACCCGTTCGACGGCGTTCTTGTTCTGAATGAGACCCGCCGGCCGCAGCAACAGCATCAAGATGACGACCGCGAACGCGAACGCATCGCGAAAACCGCGCAAGTCCGGCGGCAGATAGGCCTGCAAGAACGTCACGATAATGCCGACCAAAAACCCGCCGGCGACCGACCCCACCAAACTTCCCATGCCGCCGATCACAACCGCGACAAAGGCATACAAGGCCAATGGCACGCCCATCACGTGGCTGAGCGACCCCGACTGCGTGAGGTAGAGGAAGGAGACCACGGCCGCGAGCATCCCGCTGATGGCGAACGCAAGCCCGATCACCACGTTGGCGCGGACGCCGAGATACTGCGCCATGCGAAAATCTTCCGCGGATGCGCGCATCTGCATGCCAACGCGTGTGCGCTTGAGAAACAATGTCAGCGCCAACATCAGCAACAGCGTGACCACAATGGTGACAATCTGCAGCAGCGGCAGGCGGAGGCCGCCGACCAGAATCTGCGTGTTCAGCTCCGACCACAGATTGACCGCCTTCGGGCGCGATCCGTAGATCATCAGAATGCCGTTCTGAATAATGTAGCTGACGGCGAAGGACGCGATCATCAACGTCGGCGAAGAGGCGCGCCGAAGTGGGCGGAAGATGAGCGCGTCCGTTAGCAGGGCGGCTACGATCACGATCAGGCAGATTGCCGGGATGAGGGCGGGCCAGTTCCAGGCGCCGATCAGCATGCGCGCAGTCACATCGGTCGAAGGGACGATCAGCGCGTAACAACCAATAGTAATGTAGTCCCCCTGCGCAAAATTGATCAGGCGCAGAATGCCAAAAAGCAACCCGATCCCCAGCGCAACCAATGCGTATAGGCTTCCAAGACTGAGCGCGTCGATGAGGTTTTGCAGGAATCCAGCCATCGCGTTCTCCTAGCCGGTCGCCGCCTGCTGTTCGTGGAAACCAAAATAGGCCTCCTTGATGGCGTGTCCGTCCGCCAGTTGCTCCGCCGTTCCCTTCAGCCTGATCTGCCCGGCACGCAAGACGTAAATACGGTCGGCGTGCTTGAGAATACGGTGTGAGCTCTGCTCGTTGATGAGCAGCGTCAGCTTCTCGCGCCCGCGAAGATCGAGAAGGATCTTGTAGATCTGATCGATGATCTTGGGCGCGAGCCCGAGCGAAGGCTCGTCCACCAGGATCATCGGCGCGCGAGTCATCAGCGCTCGTCCGATCGCCAGCATTTGCTGCTCGCCGCCGGACAGGCGCGCGGCCGGATAAGCGCGGCGTTGCCGGAGCGGTCCGAAATAGCCGAACACGCGATCCAAGTCCTGGCCGATCGCGCGCCGGTCACCGCGTCTGCTGGCGCCGATCAGCAGATTCTCCTCGACGGTCAGCGTGCCGAATATGTGCCGCCCCTCGGGCACCAGCGACAAACCTAGCCGTGCGATGCGCTCGGCGCGCAGGTTGACCAAATTGTGCCCCTGAAAGCGGATCGTGCCTTTGTCGGGCGTCACGCCGCCGGCGACGGCTGCGAGCAACGTCGATTTTCCGGCGCCGTTTGGACCGATGATGCAGACCACCTCGCCCTCGGCGACGGTCAGTGACACGTCGCGCAGCGCGACCAGTTCGCCATAGCGAACATGCAGTCCGGTAACTTCGAGCAACGGCAGCGCGATCGCGTCCATCATCCTTCCATGCCGAGATACGCCGCGAGCACCCCCTCGTGCCGCTGGATTTTGTCGGGCGAGTCTTCTGCTATTGTGCGGCCGCCGTCGAGCACGTGAATACGATCACTGATCGTCATCACAACACGCATGTTGTGCTCGATCAAGAGAACGCCGCAACCGAACGTTTGCGGAATCGACTGGATCAGGGCCATCAGATGCTCGCATTCCGCGTCCGACATGCCGGCAGCCGGCTCGTCGAGCAGAAGAAAGGCCGGAGTGACGACGAGCGCGCGTGCGATACTGACCCGTCGTTGATCGGTGTAGGCGAGAGCTGAGGCGAGCAGATGCGCCTTGTCGTCGAGTTCGATCCAGCCGAGTACTTTGGCGGCCATTTCCGCAGCTACACGACGGGAAAATCCAAGGCCGGTCGCGGTCACTTCGACATTCTCGATGACGGTCATATCCTTGAACAGGCGGCCGGCCTGAAACGTCCGCGCCACACCCGCGCGCCGAAAATAGTCGGGCTGCCAGCCGGCGGTGTCGTGGCCATTGAGCAACACGCGGCCGCGCGTTGGCCGCTGAAATCCGGTGAGGCAATTGACCAACGTGGTCTTACCGGCCCCGTTGGGGCCGATTAGGCCGAACACTTCGTGCCGATTGACAGCGAGAGACACTTCGGCGAGTGCCGCCAATCCCTCGAAGTGCACGCTTAACTCTTCCACCGCCAATTGGGCAGCTTCTGGCGTTGCCGACCCGATCATTCATTGTTCCCGATACGCTCGGTCAACCGACGGTGTAAGAGCACGCTGCAGAAAATAGGCGTGGTGCTGCAGCAGCGCGCTGAGCCGTGGGCCCGGCGCGCCGCTGCAGGCATATCACTTCTTGATGCGCAACAATATGTTGTCCGGAATTTCGTTCGGGATGCGCACCTCGTCGACGACCTTTTGCTTGCCGTCGTTGTCCTCGACGATGGTCATCGGGATGTTCGTCTGGATGTGCCACTTGTGGGTATAGGTACGCGGGCCAAGGATGGACGGCTCATCCTTGTAGGTCTCCATGACGGCGACAACCGCCTTTCCTTCGGTCGTTCCGGCCTTGGTTACTGCCTTGGCCCATTGCTGGAGCCAGGCGTAGATCGGATAGGCATATTGCGATGCCGGAGGACTGCCGTATTTGGCCGTGTATTCCTTGGTCAGTTCGTTGATCTCCGGGTTTTTGTCGCCGCTGACGACGGCTTGGTCCGGAACGTAAAAGTCCTTCAAGCCCGGAACCGAATTGACCCAGTAAAGTCCGTCCATGCCGGTCGCAGCGAGGATCGGTATGTCGATTCCCGCGGCCCGAATTTGGCGCGTCGCGCTCCCACCGCCGGGCATGAAGGTGCACAGCATGACGTTATCGACGCCCTGATCCTTCACCGCGGCCGCTAGCCGCGTGACTTGCGAAGTGATCGCGGGATCGTCGTTCTTGTAAACGTCGCGTCCGACAATGGTACCGCCCGCAATCGGATATTCCCAGTCATAGCCGGCGCAGACCGATTTGTCGTATTCGATGCTTTCGTCGAGCAGCACATAGCCCTTTTTGAGGTTGCGCTTCTTGGCTGCCCATTCGGCTAAGGTTGCGCCCTCGGTTTGCGCTGCGTTGTTAGCCGAGAAGGACAGCGGGCCGACGCCGGCTACGCCGGCCTTAGGATCCGAAGCGCAAAGAAACACTGTGATCACCCCGGCCTTTTGGCCTTGCAAAGCGGCAGGCGCGCCGAAATCGTAGTCACACGAAACGAACATGAGTTCGGCGCCCTGATCGATGACGGACTGCCCCGCTTTGGCGCCCTCGGTGCGATCGGTCTTGGTGTCGGCTTCCACCCATTTTATCTTGCGGCCGAGCAGACCTCCTTTTGCATTGGTCTGATCGATCCACAGCTTGGCCATTTTGGTGGAGTTGCCGTCATAGGCATTCATCCAGCCGGTGAGCGCTACCGCAAACCCCAAGACGATTTCCTTCGATTCAGCGTGCCCTCGCTGGGCGAACCCAAAAACCAGGCTCGCGCAGAGTGCGATACTAAGTGCAACTTTTGGCATCACCCCGTCTCCGATGTTGAACTTATAATGAGGTCGCCGCATGCCTCTGCGCTCGATGAGGGCTCGATTTTTTTCGCTTGGGGAATGCGGTGGCCGTGCGAGACTCCAGCTGAGCAGAACGCAAATGTTCGCGCTTCAGAGTTCTTCGCGAGCCAGCGAAGGCTCAGCAGCAAAGAAACTCTGCCACGAAGACTAAAGTGTGTAAACTTCAAGCAAGCACCATGCCAAGGCTGGCGGGCGGAATCGTTTGCCGCGAGCGACGCGCGGCAGAAAGGTCCGTACAAATAAATTTCCCCTCGGGACACTCTCCGGCTGGCGCCCTTCACGCAATGCCCGATTGACAGAAACGATGCGACAACTGCCGATTGCAATAGAAAGCCGGCTACCGGACTTCTATGCTTGGCGAGCGGCGGCATGCAGGGCAGATGCCGGCAATCGATCGGATCAATGGCCGGAACGATGCCGCACTCGATGCGCTTTGCCGCTATAGAAATGCCGCCGATCTCGAATCGCGGATAAGTTTTTGCTATGGAAATCTCCGGTCCATCTTCGCAGTGGAATGGGGCATGCCGTATCACGTGTGCATCGACATCGGGGGAACGTTCACCGATTGTCTGGTTTCCGACGACAACGGCAGCATCGCGATATTCAAATCGCCCACGACGCCCGGCGAATTCGAGAAGGGCTTCATCAACGTGCTCGGCGTCGCGGCCGAAGACCTCGGCTTTGCCGCGCGCGACTTCATTTCGCAGATCGACATCATCGTCCACGGTTCCACGGTCTCCACAAACGCCCTGGTGGAGGGAAAGACCGCCCGCGCCGGACTGATCGTCAATCACGGCCACGCCGACATCTTGACCTTGCGCGAAGGCCCGCGCAAAGGCGCGTTCGAATGGCGACTCGATTATCCCGACCCTTACATTCCGCGGAAGTTGACCCGCACAGTTCGTGGCCGCATCGACGTCCGGGGTCGAGAAATCGAACCATTGTCCATCGACGACGTAAGCGCCGCCGCCGAACATTTTGGCCACCAGCAAGTCGAGTCCGTCGCTGTCGGCTTGCTGTGGTCGGTGGTCAATCCGGATCACGAACTGCGCGTCCGTGAGATTCTCACCGCCGCGCTGCCCGGCCCGCCGGTTACGCTGAGCCATGAGATCAATCCAATTCCGCGCGAATATCGGCGTATCATCGCGGCAGCGATCGACGCTTCGATCAGTCCGATCATTCGCACCTATGTGCAAAGCCTGCAGGGCGCGCTGGCATCCGCAGGCTTCAAGGGCGAACTGCTGCTCGCCAATTGCCTCGGCGGAATGATGCCGCCCGCCGAAATGATGCGGCGACCGATCTACAGCGTGATGTCGGGCCCCACATTGGCGCCGATCGCGGCGCTGGCTTTGACCAACGAACGCGATGTGATCGTCGGCGACATGGGTGGAACGTCGTTCGACGTTTCCGCGCTCCGCGATCATCAAGTCATCATCGCCCCGGATTCGAAGATCAACAGCGATTCTTTGGGGATTCCTAAAGTGGACGTGCGTTCGATCGGCGCCGGCGGAGGCTCAATCGCGCACGTCGATTCAGGCGGACTTCTGCACGTAGGCCCACAAAGCGCAGGCGCCCGGCCCGGCCCGGCCTGCTATGGGCTGGGCGGTACCGATGCAACGGTGACCGACGCCAACGTCGTGCTCGGAATTCTCGACCCAAATTTCTTTCTCGGCGGCCGCATCAAGCTCAATCGCAGCCTGGCGGAACAAGCGGTGGATCGGATCGCGCAGCATCTCGACGTACGTCGCGAAGAAGCCGCCCACGCGATCACGACCACCAGCAATCACAACATGGTCGCGGCCATCGAAGAGATCACGGTGCGCGAGGGAATTAACCCACGCGATAGTCTGTTCGTGTGCGGCGGCGGCGGCACCTCCTGCCACATCGCGGAGATGGCCGACATACTTGGTCTGAAACGTTACCTAATTCCGCGATTTGTCGCCGGCTTGTCAGCCTTCGGTGGCTTGATATCTGATCTGCGCTGGGAGGAAAACGGCACCCTCCATACGAGCAGTCGCCAATTTGACGCCAACCGCGTGAATGAGCTCCTGCGCCGACTGCGCGCCAACGGCAATGAGTTCATGCGATCGGCTGGCGTGCCGGAAAGCATGCGGCGGTTCGAATACGCGTTCTTTGGCCGCTACGAGTATCAATCCTGGGAAATCGAAGTGCGGTTCGATTCGCAAGCGGCCGGGCTCGCCGACAGCGACCTGGACATGCTGGTCGAGGCATTTCACGAGATGCACGACCGGATCTACAGCATTCGCAGCGACCATGACGTCGTCGAATTCACCACGTGGAAAGTCCGCGCGATCGGCAACCGGAATGGAAGCGATTTATGGCGCGGTCACGTCCTGCCATCCAGCACCGCGCCGGCACGGCCGAAAGGCAACCGCAGCGTCTATATGCGGGACGATGGCGGCATGCGCACCGTCCCGGTCTACGACGCCCACGCGCTTTCTTCCGGTGCTACGATCACAGGCCCGTGCCTGATCGATGCGAATACCTTCACGGCCCTTCTGGTGCGCGATCACGTCGGCACAATGGATCAACACGGCAATTTGCTGGTCGAGGTACAGTAACCGAGCAGCGAATTATGGGAGGCTCAGCTGATGCTGCATCAAGTCAGATCAAGCGACGACGACGCGACGCGCCGGGTCGATCCTTTTCTTATGTCGGTGCTCAAGAGCCGGTTCGAGGCCATCGTCCGCGAAATGACTTTGGTGGTCATGAAGGCGAGCCGCTCCGCCGTCATCAAGAACGCCAAGGATCTGAGCTGCGCCATCCTCACATACGATCACCGTCTGGTTAGTACCGAGGAAGCGCTGCCGATTCATGTCATGTCCATGGACAAGGCGACACGCCCGATCACGGAGCTGTTCGACGACATCAAGCAGGGCGACATCTTCCTCAACAATTGTCCATATACCGGCGGAACGCATCACGCCGACATGATCCTGTCGATGCCGGTGTTCTTTCGCGGCGGGCCGCTGTTCTGGGTCGTCGCCTTGTCCCACCACGCGGATACCGGCGCGCCGGTCCCATCCACCTATCTCCCCTACGCGCGCACCATTTACGAGGAAGGTCTGCATTTTCCCTGTGTTCGGATCGCCGAGAACTACCAGGAAAAAGCGGACATCCTGCGCATCGGTCTCAAACGCATTCGCGTTCCCGAAATTTGGCTTGGCGACCTGCGCGCTCAGATCGGCGCCTGCAAGACCGGCGAGAGACGGGTCCTCGAACTATTGGACCGCTATGGACCCGAAACGATCATGGACTTTGTCGAGGATTGGTTCGATTACGGGCGGCGTCGTACCGTCGCCGAGATCAAAAAGCTGCCGTCGGGCGTTTTCGAATATGAAATCCATCACGACCCTGTGCCCGGTGTGGCTGATGAAGGCATTCCGATCCGTGTAAAGCTCGAAGTGGATGCGGAAGCCGGTTCAATCACGGTCGATGTCCGCAACAATATCGATTGCGTTAACGGCGGTCTCAACTTGTCTGAAAACACTTGCACGGGATCCTGCCGGATCGGCGTATTCAACAACCTTGACCCGACGCTTCCCCACAATCACGGCAGCGCCAGCGTCGTAAAAGTCCTGTTGCGCGAAGGCTCGGCGATCGGCAAGCCGCAATACCCGGCCGGCACATCGGTCGCAACCACCAATGTCAACGATCGACTGATAACCGCCGTGAATGCGGTGTTTTCCAAGATGGGCAGCCCCTACGGATTGGCAGAAGGCGGACCGCACCTTCCCGCTGGGATCGGTGTCATCTCGGGAGCCGATCCGTTCAAGGGCGGCCATCCGTATGTGAATCAGGTGTTCATCGCCTACGCAGGCGGCGCGGCGCTCGATGGCCACGACGGCTGGCTCACCTATTGCGGTCCAGCAAACGGCGGCCTCATCAATCTCAACTCGATCGAAGTCGACGAATCGATGTACCCGATCATTATTGAATCGCGCGGCGTGCGCCCGGACACGCAAGGCTTCGGCAAATTCGAAGGGGCGCCGGGAGTGGAATGCGTCTTCTACCCCGTCGACCATGCCATGACTATCATCTATGCGGCCGACGGCACAAGCTTCCCGCCGAAAGGCGTCAATGGCGGATTGCCGGCGTCCGCAAGCTGGACTCGGAAGCAGACCGCAGACGGCCAGTTGGTTGATCTGCCCGCGTTTCACCAGGAGGTGTGCAAGCCGGGTGAGAAGATGGTCTGCTTTGCCTGCGGCGGTGGCGGCTATGGCACCCCCGCGGAAAGGGACCCGCGCCGGGTGTTGGCTGCCGTCAACCGAGGTGCGCTTACGCCGGACAAGGCGCAAGAAACCTACGGCGTATCGCTTCAATACGATGAGTCTGCCGCGGAATATCGTCTGGTGGGATGACCCATGCCGCAACTGACCCTTGAAGAAAGAGTGGATCGGCTTGAGTCGATTGATGCGATCAAACGGCTGAAGGCCGTATACTGCATGTATTGCGACGCCAAATACGATGCTAAGGGGATCTGCTCGCTGTTTGTAGAGGACGGAGTGTGGGACGGCGGTTCGTCGTTCGGCCGCTACGAGGGTCACCAGCAAATCCGCAGCTTCTTTGAAAGAATTTCCGGCGACATCCTTTTCGCCGCTCACCTTGTGCTCAACCCCATCATCACGGTCGAAGGCGATCGCGCTCACGGCAGATGGTGGCTGCACATGCCATGTACGGCGCTTAACGATGCCGGCACTGCAGAAGGACGTTGGCTATTGTCAGAGTATGACGAAGAATATGTAAGAGTAAGCGGCATATGGAAATTCAAGAAATTGCGGCTCGACGTTAAATACTACGTGCCGCACGTTCAGGATTGGGCGCAAGCGTCGATTGGCAATCGGGTCCTGTGATTGCACTGGCATTCGTCGGCAGGCAGCCGGGTTTTTTCTCCATCCTTTCGCCAGTGATCAAGGCTGGGAACGCAAATCGGTGCGAGCATGCTATGAAACGCAAGCGCAAAAATATTGCTATTAAGAAATCAAACTCTCGTCGGCAAAGCGCAACGCGCGCCAGGCCAAAAAGACGTGATCTCGGCCCAAGCCGCGATTTCCGCGGCTACGGTGCTCATCCGCCGCACGCGCGGTGGCCCGGCGACGCCAGGATCGCGGTCAATCTCAACCTGAACGTAGAGGCCGGCGGCGAACGCTGCATCCTCGAAGGTGACACCACTTCCGAACATATCCTGACCGACATCGGCTTTCCGCCGTATCAGAACACGCGCAGTCCGATCGTCGAATCCGTCTTCGAATACGGCCCGCGGGTCGGGTGTTGGCGTCTTCTGCGAATCTTTCGCCAGTTCAACATCAAGGTCAGCATCCTGGGAGTTGTCCGCGGGCTTCAGCAGTATCCGGAACTCGTAGACGCTTTTGTCGAAGAAGGCCATGAGATCGTAAGCCACGGATGGCGGTGGCTGGACTACCACCATATAGACGAACAAGAGGAACGCGAGCACATCCATTTGGCCTTTGAAGGCATCAAGGCACTAACTGGTGCGGCACCCGTGGGATGGTTCAATGGCCGGCCAAGCATGAATACGCGCCGCTTGGTCATTGAGCACGGCGATTTTTTGTACGATCGCGACTATCTCGGCGACGAGTTGCCGTTTTGGGCCAGGCATGATGGACGCCACCATCTCGTCATACCCTTCTCATTCGAAACCAACGACAACCGCTTTGATCAAAACATTGGCTTCAGCACCGCGGATGACTTCGCGACCTACCTTAACGATTGCTTCGATTTGCTTTACGAGGAAGGAGCAGAGACTCCAAAGATCATGACTGTGTCTTTGCACGACCGCCTCATCGGTCGGCCAGCGAAGGCGGTGGGCTTGATGAAGTTTCTCGATCATGCACGCAAGCACGACCGTGTTTGGTTCTGCACCGGTAAGGACATTGCGCTTCATTGGTATCAGACGCATCCGCCGCTCGCGAGCGAATTGACCCGAGGCTGATCACCAAAGCATCTTCGCGCTGAAGGTACGAAGCGGCTTTCGTCTCTGCGACACTTGGTGAAAATGGGCACCCCAGACATCGCGTCCGAGCCGATACGCGTGCAGTTTGTAAGTGCCCTGGCCGACAGTTTGAGGCAACGTCGATCTCGCAAAAAGCAATAAGGCTTAACCGATTTCGCTACGGCCCCGCAAATCCATGAAAAAGATCGGCTTCCTGTCATTCGGCCATTGGACTCCTTCACCCCAGTCGCAGACGCGATCGGCTTCCGATGCCCTCCTGCAATCGATCGATTTGGCAGTCGCGGCCGAGGAACTCGGCGCGGACGGGGCTTACTTCCGCGTGCATCACTTCGCCCGCCAGCTCGGCTCCCCCTTCCCGCTGCTGGCTGCTGTCGGCGCGAAGACCAAGCGGATCGAGATTGGCACGGCAGTCATCGATATGCGGTACGAGAACCCGCTGTACATGGCAGAGGACGCTGGCGCGGCCGACATTATTGCCGGCGGACGCTTGCAACTGGGCATCAGCCGCGGTTCGCCCGAGCAGGTAATCGATGGCTGGCGCTACTTCGGCTACGCCCCGCCCGAGGGGATGACCGACGCCGACATGGCCAGACGCCACACCGAGGTATTGCTCGAGGTCCTGCGTGGCGAGGGCTTCGCGCAGCCAAACCCGCAACCGATGTTTCCAAACCCACCTGGTCTCCTGCGCGTCGAGCCCTACTCGGAGGGCCTGCGCGATCGAATCTGGTGGGGCGCCGGTTCGAATGCCACCGCAGGCTGGGCGGCCAAGCTCGGGATGAACCTTCAGAGCTCGACACTCAAAAATGACGAGAGCGGACGTCCGTTCCACGTACAGCAGGCCGAGCAGATCCGGATATTTCGTGAGGCATGGAAAGCGGCCGGTCATGGGCGCGAGCCGCGGGTGTCGGTCAGCCGTAGCGTCTTTGCACTCGTGACCGACCGCGACCGCGCCTATTTCGGGCGCGGCAACGAGAACGAGGACACTATTGGCTTCCTCGGCGACAACACACGAGCCATTTTTGGCCGCAGCTACGCCGCCGAGCCGGACGCCCTCGTCGAGCAACTTGCAAAAGATGAAGCCATCGCAGAGGCTGACACACTGCTCTTGACGGTCCCTAATCAGCTCGGTGTCGACTATAACGCCCACGTCATTGAGGCGATCCTCAAGCTTGTCGCCCCAGGCCTCGGCTGGCGCTGACGTGTGCAAGTCTCAGGAACCTGGCGGCGAGCGCTCAGCAGCGCCGCAACCCACCGAAAAGAGCAAAAAGGTGAGTCCAACCTGCGACACCATCCTTTCAAGTATCTGCGCTATCTCGCCGGGGCGACGCCTTTCAGCGGCGTGAAGACCTGTGCGGTACGGTCTCCCGACGCCCTCGCCTCCTGCGCCTTGGGGGCATCGCGACAGTGAGGGGCGGCGTCATTGAGCGCCACATGCATCGCGGCCTCGTCACACTCCGAGCGATGCGCGCCGGGCGAAGGCCGCTCAGCGATTGAGCCAGACCGTCATGCCGGGCTCGAGCCCGGCCGGGTCGCCCTGCGGGTCGAGGCGCAGGCGCAGCGTACTGCGATCGTGATCGCCGATCGCCCGCTCCGCCTGCCAGGTCGCGAACGACCCTAGCGGCACCAGCTCGGTGACGAGCGCCGGCGCCATCTCGCGCCCGCCGGCGCGTCCGACGTCGACCTTCGACCCCACCGTGAGGCCGCGCAGCGTATCTTCGCGTGCGTTGAACGACAACCACTGCTTGCCGGTCGCCTCGATCACGAGCACGGGCTGTCCGGCATGAATGTTCTCCCCGACCTCGGCAACGATCACGCTGACAATGCCGTCGGCCGGCGCCCGCAAGACGGTCTTGTCGAGCCGCCGCTCGAGCACCGCGAGCGCGGACGCCGCCGCCTTGACCTGCGCGTCCGCGATGGCGCGCTCCTCTTTGGTCGGCCCCGCGACTGCGGCGTCGTAGTTGGCTTGTGCCTCGGCGACGTCGGCGCGTGCGCTCGCCACATCGTTTTCCGCCTGGTCGAGCGCCTGCCGCGAGGCGGTCTCGCTGCGCGCCAGGTAGTCGGTACGGCTGAGCTGCTGCTCGGCGTATTCCAGCCGCGATTTCGCCTTGGCGATCTCGGCCTTAAGCGAAGCGATCTGCTCCGCGCGCACGCCGGCATAGACGTTGTTGCGGTCGGCGGTCGCCGCAGCCAGCGCAGCGTGGGCCTGGTCAACCGACGCGGTCAGCTCGATCGCCGACAGCTCGGCCACGACGTCACCGGCGCGGACGCGGTCGCCCTTGCGGACCTTGATCGCGGCGAGTTGGCCGCCGACCTCGGGCGCGACGCGGACCTCGGTCGTACGGACGACGCCGACGACGGGTGGCGTTGGCTCCGGCTGCGACAGCCAATATCCGCCGGCACCGATCGCGACCACGAGGAGGCCGAGCGCGGTGATCCGTTTAAGTCCGCCACTAGCCATGCACTTGCCTCCGCTTCGCCAGAAACGCGGACACTACCGCGAGCGCGAAATAGATCACCGCGAGGCACCAGAGCCCGCGCCAATCGCGGACCACCTCCCACAGGCTGGCGCCCAACTGATTGATTCGAACGATGCCGTCGATCGCGAAGTCCGACGGGAAGATGTAACCCACGGCCTGAACCGACTCGGGGATCGCCTCGCGCGGCCAGGAGAAACCCGTGAGGAACAGCTGCGGCAGACTGGTGCCGAGAAAGATCAGCGTCGGGGTTTCCGGGTGCTTGAACCAGGCGCCGGCTGCCTGGCCCATGAAGCTCGTCGCCAGGACG
Source organism: uncultured Alphaproteobacteria bacterium (assembly GCA_963720115.1). GTDB lineage: Bacteria > Pseudomonadota > Alphaproteobacteria > Rhizobiales > Xanthobacteraceae > BOG-931. The sequence goes on along the minus strand of CAVREN010000102.1, from coordinate 88,417 downwards.
AATAGCGAGGCAAGCGCGAACAATTGCAGCGGCTGGCCGAGCGTGGAGAAGCCGTAGAAGCGCGGCAGCACGATGAAATAGAGCGCGAGCGCCGGCAAATAGATGGTCAGGTGCGCGATGCCGCGGCCGAGCACGCTCGTGAATGCTCCATTGGCGGGCTGCGCCAGCGCGACCACAGTGAGTAGCGATGCGTCGATCAGCAGCATCTGCTGCAGGATCAGCACGAAGGCCGCCGGCACAATGTAGCTGCCATAGCCACCGACCGGGTTGAAGATTGGCTGGAGCAGAATGTCCGCCGGACTCGCCGATGCGAGTGTCGCCTTGACCAGGCTTCCGTCCGTACGCGCCCCGCCGGCGGAGAGCTCTGACGACAGGGTATTGATCGCGACCGCGATGCCGTTGCCCGTGGTTCTGAAGACGAACAGATAGGTGGCATCGGCGTAGATCGGAATATGGACGGTGGTGCCCTTGAGCGCGTCGCGCTCGGTCCCGGGCGGGATCCCGACCACGGCGAACACCTCGCCGCGGTCGAGCGCCGCGCGCGCTTGGGGTAACGTTTCGGCGCGGATCGCCACTTTGACGGCGCCGCTCGCGTCCAGCGTCTGCACGATGCGTCGGCTCAACTCGCTGAGGTCGTTGTCGACGACCGCGATCGGGATCTTGCGCAGGATTTGATTGAGATAAGGCTGCGGGTAAAAGACGCCGTAGACCACTGGCCCAACCACTAGCAGGATGAAAGCGCCGCGGATCGCGAGCACGCGCCCCCACTCGGCGGCGAATGCGCCGCCGATGCCGCGCGGCGCCGCAGCGGCGGCCGTCGGTGCGGGAGCGGGTGTGTTGCGGGTCACGCTCCGCGCGACGGCGCGCAGACTGAGGATCGCGAGCAGCGAGTAGAGCACGGCGAGCCCTGCCAGCGCCGCGAACGGGCGTGCCGACTCGGAAAGCGGTAATCCGCGCGCCGCCTGCCCGAGCAGCACCGCCATGTACCAGCGCACCGGCAGTATCGCGCCCCAGGCTTGCGCGAACGCGTTCATCCCAAAGGTGGGAAAGCCCACGCCGGCATAGCCGAACGCGGGCGAGACAACGAGCCCCGTGAGGCCGAGACCCGTCGCCAGGTCACGCACCAAAAGCTGCATCAGCGCGCCCAATGCCAGATAGCCGATGGTCAGCAACGAGCCCGCCGCAATCACCATCGGCACGTCGCCCTTGAACGCGATCCCGAGCAGACCCTCCAGAATGAGCGGCACCGACATCATGATGACGAAGAAGATCCCGAACAGCGGCGCAAGCTTGCCGGCGAGCGCCACGATCGGGTTGCCGCCGGCGCAAGCGAGCCAAGTGCGCATGCTGCGGCGGTGGAACTCGGAGCCCACCGCATAGCCGGCAGCGATCGCGATGATCACGTGCACCACCATCGGCAGCAGCGCGCGCAGCAGAAACTGCGCGTAATTCCGCTGCGGATTGACCAGCACGATGGTCTCTGCGACGAGCGAGCCGATGCGAGACGCTTTCGGCGCCGCGCGCGCGGTTGCGTGCTTTGTGGCTTCGGAGAGGCTGTCGCTCAGACCCGACGATGCGATGCCTGCGGCGGTGAGGAACTGCTGGTTATAGAAGCCGACCACCTGCGGGCGGCGCCCGGCCTTCAAGTCGCGCTCGAAATCGGCCGGCAGATAAACCGCGGCGATCGCCTCGCCGGAGCGGATCGCCCGCGCCGCCGACCCAAGGTCGCCGGAGCGCTCGACGATGGCGAGCCCGGGCGACGCTGCCACCGCCTCCGCGAAGACGCGCGATGTCTCCGATCTGTCCGCATCGACAACGACCACCCCGAGCTCGCGGATCACCGGGTGGCTGAACACTGCGGCCAGCACTGCGAATGCGAACAGCGGAACGCCGAAGATCAAGATCAGCGCTGCGCGGTCGTGCAGCAGCCATCGCCATTCGCGGCGTGCGACCAGCAGGAACCCGGGTTTCGGCTTCCGCCTCATCAGCGGGGCCTCACCGGCGCGTCCGCCAGTCCAGATAGGCGCTCATGCCGGGGCGCAGCTCCGGCGCTTTGTCGACCGGGTAGGCGCGGATCGAGAACGTGCGCAGGTCAAAATCGCCGGTGGCGCGGGTTGCGCGCCAGCTTGCATATTCTCCTTTGGTGGCGATGAGCTTTACCTCGACCGTGATGCGGCGGTCGGCGAGCGCCGGGATCCGTACCTCGAAGCGGTCCCCCACTTTCAGCGTCTTGACCAGATCCTCGCGCAGATCGAAGTGGATCCACATGTCGTCTAGATCGATCAGCGTCACCAGCGGCACACCGGGCGAGACGTATTCGCCGGGCTCCACGTTGCGCTGGTAGACCTGCGAGGCCACCGGCGCGTAGACCACCATCTGCTCGATGATCGATTGCACGGCCGCGATGTCGGCCATCGCCTTCTTAACGTTCGCTGCGGCGATCTCGTGTTCCTCTTTGGTGTAGCCGTTGACCGCCTGCTCGTAGGCCGATTTGGCCTGATCCACGTTGCGCTGGGCTTCATGCAGCGCGTCGGTCGCCTGGTCGAGCCGCGCAATCGGCGCATTGCCATGCTCGGCCAGCTGGCTGACGCGGTCGTAGGTCTTCTGCGCCAGAACCACGCTGGCTTGCGCCCGCTCCAGCTCGGCCTTGCGCGCAGCGATCACCTCTACGCGGGTGCCAACTTTGATATTGGCGAGTTGCGCCTCGGCGACGACCTTGGCGGCCAGCGCCTGCTCGTTCTTGGCAAGCGTTTCCGGATTGTCGATCTTGACCAGCACAGCGCCGGCCGCAACGTTCTGGCCGCGCTCGACGGGAATCTCGGCGACGCGTCCGTCGACCCGCGCTGCGATGTCGAGACGTGTTGCGTCCACCTCCCCCTGCACCAATAGCGGCTCGCCCCGCAGCAGATACCAGAGCGACAGGCCGGCGACGGCGACGACCAGCGCGGCGACGATGATCGACGGCACACGACTGGACGCCGGTGCCCGCTCCTTGGGCGCTTGCTTCGGTGCTTCCTTCCGCGGCTCGGGGGTATCTTGCATTTGGGCGTCGGGTGTTGGGCCAGCCGGCGGTGATCCGGTATTATTGACCGCTGCGATTGGAAATCAACGTCGTCGCGGCACGACACGACACTCACACTTTCCTTCAGAGCTTGCTTTGCGCAACATTCCAATTTGCTTCGAATTTCGGAAATGTGCTCGCAACTTGAAGTTGGCACCGACACGGCCGCTCATCGCGACCAAATTGGTCGAAATTGAATTCGCCGGACAGGAAGATATTTAGCATCAGCTCTCACTTTAAGTTTCGCCGCCGACGTAGGCAGCAGACCTTACGCGAGGTCAGTTCGGTGCCAGTCCCGGGCAAATGCGCTGCACCAGAAAAGCCGCCTTACGCGCTCTTCGCCACAAATCCCGCCCACATTGGGTGCGATACAAAATGCGCCCGGGTTGTCGCCATGTCGCCGACGGACATCGACGCTGAACTTGAAAACAGTGAAATGCGGAATGCGCGAGCGACAAGTCAATGACTCTGCCGATCGAAGATTATGCGCTGATCGGCGACTGCAAGACAGCCGCTTTGGTCGGCCGCGACGGCTCGATCGATTGGTTGTGCTGGCCACGTTTCGAACTCGGCTGCGTGCTTCGCCGGCCTGCTCGGCACGGCTGAAAATGGACGATGGCTCATTGCGCCCGAACATCCGATTCTCGATGTAAGTCGGCGTTATCGTCCTGGCACGCTGGTCCTCGAGACCGAATTTCAAACTGAGACGGGCCGTGCGGCGGCAATTGATTTCATGCCACCGGCCGACGGCGCCGATCTGGTCAGGATCGTGATCGGTCGGTCCGGCCGTGTGGCGTTTCGAACCGAGCTCGTGGTGCGCTTTAACTACGGAGCGATCGTTCCATGGGTCAACCGGCTCGATGACGGAGCGATCAACGCGATTGCCGGTCCAGAGCGTCTGGTCCTGCGCACCCCCGCTGAACTCTACGGCGAAGACCTCAAAACAATGGGTGATTTCACCGTGGATGCAGGCCAGTCCGTTCCTTTCGTGCTTTCCCACGGACTGTCGTTTCAAAGTCCACCGCCGGCGATCGATCCATTCGACGCGCTGGAGCGCACGACAGCATTTTGGTCGGAATGGAGCAACCGGTGTCCCGACGTTGGACCTTGGACCGATGCCGTGAAACGTTCACTGATCACACTAAAGGCTCTGACCTATGCCCCGACCGGCGGGATCGTGGCCGCGGCCACGACCTCGCTCCCCGAGCGCTTGGGAGGGGTGCGGAATTGGGATTACCGCTATTGCTGGCTGCGAGATGCCACGTTCACGCTCTTAGCCTTGATGCATCTCGGCTATTACGACGAAGCACGCGCATGGCGAGACTGGCTGGTGAGAGCGGTCGCCGGCAGCCCGCAGCAGGTCCAGATTATGTACGGAGTGGGCGGCGAGCGATGGCTACCGGAATTGATTGTGCCGTGGCTGCCTGGCTACGAGAATTCTTCGCCTGTGCGAATCGGAAACGGAGCATACGAGCAATTGCAGCTCGACGTCTTCGGCGAAACCGCCGACGCTATATTCCAGGCACTCAAGGCGGGCATGGAGCCATCGGAGCGCGGCCGAGCATTGCAGCCGCTGATAGCGGAATATTTAGCGACCGCTTGGCGGCAGCCCGATGAAGGCATTTGGGAGGTCCGCGGGGGCCGGCAGCACTTCGTTCATTCGAAAGTCATGGCGTGGGTCGCATTTGATCGGGCCGCGACTGCCCTCGAAGATGAAGGACTCAAGGATCCGGCGCGCCGGTGGCGCCAGATCGCCGACGAAATCCACGCCGAAGTCTGTGATCGTGGGTTCTACCCCGACCTTAACAGCTTCGTGCAGGCGTACGGATCCAACCAGGTCGACGCAAGCCTAATGCTGCTTCCGCTCGTCGGCTTTCTTCCAGCGGCTGATCAGCGAATAAAGGGAACACTTCAGGCTATTGAGGACCGGCTGCTGATCGGCAACGAATTCGTCCTACGCTACGAAGCCGAAAATACCGGCGACGGCCTGCCCGCAGGCGAAGGAGTTTTTTTGGCGTGCAGCTTCTGGCTTGTCGACAACTACATATTGCAGGGCCGCTACGCCGAGGCCCGGAAACTCTTCGATCGTTTGCTCTCACGCTGCAATGACGTGGGATTGCTTGCTGAGGAGTTCGATCCGCTGGCCGGCCGCATGCTTGGCAATTTTCCGCAGGCCTATAGTCATGTCGGTTTGATCAACTGCGCGCTCAATCTGAGCCGGCAGACCGGGCCGGCGGAAGAGCGGGCCGAATCGTAAGGCCGCTGTATCAACATTGCGCTCGCTGCCAGCGCTTGTGAGGCCGCGAGATCCGCCAAATCCGCTGAGAGGGTCATATCGGACGTGCCAGGCGCCGTTGCGCCGTTGGCGTGGGGCCGGGCCGCCTTTAGCATTGGCCGGGGGTGCGCCGGTGCGCATTGGCGCGCCGCAATCGCTTCATCGAAAGCCCCGGCGCCATCAAAGGCCGAGGGTCGCCAGGGGTCCCCGGCGCAGATATGCTGGCCGCTTGAAAATACTGGCGCACGCCCAAACAGTGTCTCCGGAGCCCGGCATCCATGACTCGACTTCTGATGATCGCCCGTTTCGCGGTGCTGCTCGCCGCGCAGTGGGCGCTCGTTCTCGATGCTGCGGCGGACCAAATTTCCATCGAACAACGCTCGCGCCTGAATGCCGAGATCGCAGCCGTGCCTGCACAGCTGCGCACCCGCTTTGACGAACTCTATCGGGACTGGAGAAGGACTTGGGAGCGGCCCGATATCCGCGTCAGCTCGAGTTCGAAGGCTGTGAAAAACAGCGAGGAATTTCGCGCGCTTGCGTCTCTTGGCCCGAAGGTTCTTCCCTTGATCGTGGACAAGCTGCTCCAACCTGACGAATTCTTTGCGTTGCAGCTTTACGATACCATTGAGCAACGGCGGGACTTGCGCGAGGAAGATCGGAATCTGGGGGAACAGAAGAGAGCACTGGCGACCGCTCGCCGGTGGCTTTCCAGATAAGTAGGGGCTCATCGCAATCGCGTTGCGCCTGGGGAGTGTTCTTGCGGATCCGCACAGAGCCGTCATCAGGCGCGGCGGAGGAAGCACCAAGACTTGAAGGGGTTGTTTGTTCAGGGAGACTTCACGGGATTGAGCTTTACGAAGAAAGACATCAATCTGATGCTGGATGAATTGATCGCAACGCCGACCAGAACTCGCGCCGTTCCCAAGCGGACGAGAAACGAGCTTTTGACCGAGTTGGTAGTGAAGTCGCTCGATCGTTGTTACCGCACCCACCGGCTGGACGGCTGCCCGCTGCAACACTCTGAGCTCTCGACGGCCGCTTCGCTTGTTGCAGCGGCGTGCAAGAAAGGCTGGTTCTGGTAGTTCGGGCAAACCGCCCGCGTGTAATTCTCAGCCACAAGACTGATGTTGGTGCTGGCTTGACTGACACCCGGCGGGTCGGCACCTAAAGGGGTGCGTTTAACTGAAAAATGTTGCCTCTTGCGCGAAAAGCGGCCGCTGCGGCGGCGCCCATATCAAGCGCTTCCCTAATTTCAGATCACCTGAATTCCGAGGCGTCTCTCAGACGTTCGCCGTCGCTGCGGGCCACCATCGACGCATAGATGCCTCTCGCCTGCATGAGCGACTCGTGATTCCCACGTTCGCAAATTGAACCTTCGTAAAGAACAACGATCTGGCCGGAATCGCGAATGGTCGCCAAACGATGCGCAACGACCAGGACGGTTCGATCGGCTTTGAGCCGAGCTAGCGCCGCCTGGATGAGCGCCTCGGTGCTTCTGTCCACGCTAGCGGTTGCTTCATCAAGAAGAAGTATCGGCGCATTGCGGAGGACGGCGCGCGCGATGCTCAGCCGCTGGCGTTCGCCGGCGCTAAGAAGGACGCCCCGCTCGCCAATTTGCGTGTCGTAGCCGGCTGGAAGCCGGCTGATGAAGTCATGGCAATTGGCGGCCTTGGCGGCGTCGATAAGTTCGCCCGGCGCAGCGTCGAGCCGGCCATAAGCGATATTCTCGCGGACGGTGCCGTTGAACGGAAATACGTCCTGGCTCACGTATGACATCTGATGACGAAGCCACTGCAGCGATTCCGCGGCAATGTCGCGGCCGTCGATGCGAATGACGCCTGCTTGCGGCCGGTATAGTCCGAGCAGCAGATTGACAATCGTCGACTTACCGGCGCCGGTCGGGCCGACGATGGCCAATGTGCTCCGCGGCGGCACGATAAATGATACCGCATCGAGGACTGGTCGGTCGTCAAAATATGCGAACGAGACGTCCTCAAATTTCACTTCGCCGATGGCAGGCTCCTGCGTATCGGCCGCAACGGGCGGGCTTCCCTGTTCGGCCGAAGCGTCCAAAATCTCGAAGACGCGTTCGCTGGCGGCGCGCGCCGACTGCAAAAGCTGATTGAAACGGTGCAATTTTGCCAGCGGTTCATAGAACAGCGTCAAATAGAAGAGGAAGCCGACCAACTCGCCGAGCGTAATCGAACCATCAATGACGAGCGTTCCGCCGCGCCAAGTCACCAGCACGGTTCCGAGCGCACCGAAAAAGGTCATGATGGAGGAATAGATAGCCCAGGCACCAAAGACACCGAGACTACGATCACGAAGCCTCGCGGCGGCAGCGGCAAAGCGGGACGCTTCGTGGCCAAAACGGTAGAACGCCTTGATTTGGCCATCCCCTGCAGATTCTCTTGTAGAAACGCGTTCAACAACCCCACGGCTTGGCGAACCAGGCGATAGCGCGCAAGCGCAACGACCGCATACCACTGCGTGCCGACGAGAAGGAACGGCACGGGCAACATCGCGTAGAACGCAAGCTGAGCATTCAATACGAACAGGATTACGAATACGCCGACCACTGTCAGAGCAGAGATAACGCCCTGTTCGACGCCATCAATGACCAGGCGTTCAACCGCGTCGATGTCGTCCATCACGCGCGACATTAGATCGCCAGATGCGCGCCGATCGAAAAACTGCGTCTGGAGTCGCTGCAGTCGCTCGTAAAAGTCGCAGCGCATGTCATAGACGACGCTTTGTTCGAGCTTGCTATTGAAGAAAAATCTCAGAGCCGAGAACAATTCGCGCAAGAAGAACGTTGTCGCCAATGCTGCGCACGCCGGGATTAGCATTCCATGCGCGCCGCCGCCGATAACGGTATCGATGATGTAATAGATGATGCGCGGGAATAGCAGCGACAGGCCCACGGCCAGCGCGGCGAAGATCAGATTGGCTACGATCTTGCCCCGATGCGGCCGCAGATATTTCAATATGCGGGGGATCGCCCTTCCGAGCGGGTATTTTCGAGCATCAATTTGAACGGCGGTGTCCGTCACGAATGGCTTGTGCTCCGCCTATGACAATTTATTTTGGGCTGCTGGGATCGGGATCGGATGGACCGGGGTGTCGGGATGGATTTCGGACACGACTCGCGGCAACACGCCATTGGATCCGTCCCGATCGAGCCACTCCCACTCGCCGTTTGAATTCACCTCCAGGAATGCGTAGGTCGAGCCGTCGTACAGAAAATCGAGGCGTCCGTAGTGCAGGTTGGCGTCGGTCATGAACTCTTCGATGCGCGCGCACATGTCTTGCGGCAATCGATGCGGTCGCCACAGCGGAGTCGTGAGTTCGCCGACTTCGCGCCAGTCGACGCTCTTGTCGGTGAAGGCGGTCCGATCCAACTCGAAGGCGAATATGCCGCCGCGCACGTAGACCACCGTCACGTCGAACCTTGCGTCGACAAGGTCCTGCAACAACCAGGGCGTGCCGCGATGAAGCTCGGCGGGACGCACCGGAGTCGTCCAGAGAAAGACATTCCTGGCCAGCGGCATCGACGTCAGACTTTTCACAATGCGTTTGCTGTCGGAGTAGAATTGCCGATCGGCGCCCATGACGAATTCGTACTTGGGCACGTGGAAATAGAGCTTCGCGCGGTCGAGTTGCACCAGCTTGCCTAGCCGCATGTAAGCCGCCGGCTCGATCAGGACGACTTTCTGCTGCCGCCAAAGCAAGTTCTTCATCTCGACGACGGCTTCGTACATTTCTTCTTCCTGATAATTCTCCTCCCGCGAGGGCAGCGCGCGCTCGGCGCCGAGCAGCCGCCGCACAGCGCCCCAGCGTGTCGTCGCGTGCGGCCGATGTCCGGCCAACCGGTAGCGCGAGATCGGCTTTCGCCACAGCACTTTGGCAACATGCTGCTGCCGGACCTCGCGGCCCACGGCGTCGCGGATGCAGAACCCCGTCTCGTCGATGACGAGCGGGTATTGCTGCCAAATGTCAAAATTGTAACGGAAGACGCGATCGACGCCCAACCGCTCGACGAGCTTATTGGCCGTCAAATCGTAGGAATTTGTGATGATGAAAGTGAGCGGAGGATTGAGCTTGAAGGGACCGCTCACAGGTCGGATCTTGGCATCAAACTAAGCCTAGCCCTTTTCGCCGTCCCAAAAGGTCGTCGAGCCACCGGCATCTTCGTCGCTGCGGGTCGAACTGCCCGCGACATTCAGCGTGTAGCCGACCATTTGTTGCGTCGCATGGTCGTAATGCCCGCCCTCAGGCAAATAGGCCTTCCTCTTGCGAGCCAAGTCTTTGATGCGCAAACCCTGCTTGGACTGCATCGTCATAGCCCCCAGCTAGTTTGTGAAACAACGATTCTCAAAGCAAAGACACATAAACACTGTTGAGTGTTAGACGGCATCGGCGTCATGTCAAGCTGGCGGCCCGCTTTCACGGCCCGCCTTTTTAGATAGACTGGAGTTCGTGCGCGGGGGAAAGAAAATCATGGGAGCCGTGGGATCGACATTCCACTTTGGGGGTGGGCTGTTTATCGGACTGCTTTATTTGGTGTTCGGGCCGGGCGCGCTGCTGTTTCATATTTGGCGTGTGGCCTCCAATGCTTACACCCTGCGTGTCTATGGTCGAGCGCGTGTCAGTCCGTTCATGTTGCGCAGGGCATTTCGGTGCCTGCCATGGAATGTCGTCGTCAGTCTCCTGCCGTTTCTGCCTTATGTTCTTGAGCAGATGCGCGCCGGCAACTGAACGGGCGACGGTGAGAGACGCTTCGCGCGCCGTTCCGAAGCGTACCTTTCCCGGGTGTGTCGGTTCCAGCGTCGGGTGCCTGGAGCAGCCTTTTGTGATTGCGGGATTCATTTGGCGAGCACGCTGCGATGGATCCACGCGTCGGCGGCGGCAGCGGCTGGCCGCGCTTCGATGGCCATTGTTGTCGCACTCTGACGCACAGCGGCGCGCGCCTTTTCACCAGTATTCGCTTCGACCGCCGGCGCAGCTTGCGCTTTGGTGATGAAGTCCGTGGCCGCCGCGGTGGCGGGCGGCGGGTCGGCGGCACGGCCGCGTTCGCCGATCGCCTCGGTCACGCTTCGGCGCAGCAATTTCGGCCACATCTTCCTGAAGAGGCCGTTTGAGGGATAGATATCAGCGCTGTTGATCCTGCCGTTGATGGCAAAGACAAAGCCGACGATATCGTCGCTGGCCACACCTTTTGGCTCCAGTGCGGCGATATACGCACGCTGCTCGGACGCTAGCTGCTCGTTTTCGAGCGACAGTTGCAGGCTGGTGCTTGATCGCGGCGCTGCAACCGGCACGCCGAGATTGCTGGACAGTTTGGTTTGGATCTCCGCGACGTTGCGCCAGATCTCTTGCTGACCGCTGGCTGCGGCACCTTTGTTCGCAGCGAGGCTTTCGGCGATCTGCAACCGCGCCGCGCGCGACGGCAATGCTGCGCTCGAGTCGGCAAAGGTCCGAACGTCCTCACCGCCGCGTGCCGACCAACGCCCGGCTTCAACGCAGAACGAACTGATCGGGATCGCCCCGGAGTGCGACGGGAGGATGCGGCTGACGCTGAGCACGCGGTCCTGCTGGCCGCCTTTTACGATGTCGCCCGCCTGAATGAAGATGTCCCGATCGCCGGTATTCTCGATCGAAAGCTCGCTGACCTGCCCGGTCTCACGCACGACGATGGTTTTGTGCCGCAACGCCTCTTCGAGTGTCAGCGGCACCGGACCGCCGCGCGACGCGCCATAAATGAAATAGATCGCGAGATTGCCGTGGCTGACCGGCTCCGACAGTCGATAGCCGTCGGGACCGACGCTATCGGCTTGCGCGAAGCCGCGTTGCGGGACGACGAGCACCAGCAATATCGCGAGATACTTCCAGCTTTTAGGCATATTAATCTCCTTGTACGCGGGACTTTCCAAGATGAAGCGCCGCTCGCCCGACAAAGGCGTCAGACGGACACACTTCGGTTTTTCCACGCTCGCTCGCTTGCAATTCTGCCGAGTTTCACGGTCACTACGGGCCTGGACGGTCGGCAGGACACCGGTGGGCGGGCAAGACGATCCGGAGAGAGCGCTTCTGAGCGCGGCTTTGCGCGGCGCGCCGCAGGCCGCTGCCGATTTGACGCGCGTGGTGGGCGACGTGGCCTGGAGCGCTTGCCTGCGGCTGGGCCGGCCGCGCCCCGAGACCGAAGCCGCGTTTCGCGAGGTGATGGCGGCAATCCGTGCCGATGGCTTTGCCCGATTGAAAGCATACGACGGCCGCGCGCGTGTGCGAATTTATGTGGCGCTCGTGGTGCGCGATTTGCTCGCCGAGCGCGTCGTGCGCGGGATTGCGCTCGACGGCGACAAGGGCTGGCGCGCGTTTCAGGCGTTTTTCGACGATGACATGCGCCGGATCATCGCACGCCTGTTGCCCGGTGCGCAGCATCACCAAAATCGCGAAGACGCTTATCAAGCCGTGTGTGAGGCGCTTGTCGTCAACGACCTGCAGCGCCTGCGGGCCTATTCCGGTCGAGGCAGTCCGGCCGGCTATGTTCTGCATGTGATCGAGAATTTGGCGATCGACCATGTTCGGACGATCATCCCGCGCCGCCGCCTGCCCGCAGCCGTGCAGCGCTTGCCGGAACTCGATCAAGCGGTGTTTCGTTTGCTTTACTGGGAGCAACTCCCGGCCGATCCGCCGCTTCTGATCGGGCGGCTGCCGCGCGGCGACGGTGACGCGGATTTGGCCGAAGTTGCGGCCGCGGTGGCGCGCGTGCGGCGGGCGGTACCGATGGGATACCAGGCCGAACGGAGCGCAGCGACGCAAATGGTCGACATCTCCACCGCAGAATTGGCGGGCCCGGCTGCTGGCGCTGAGGATCTTGCGGCGGCTACGCCCGAAGACCAACTGATGGAACGGCAAGAAAGGCTGCTGTTGGAAAAGGCGCTCGCGGCCCTGCAAGCGGCATTTCCCCGTCTCACCGCGACTGAACGGCTTTATCTTGAATGCGCTCTCGCCGGCCACCCGGCCCGCGAAATCGCACGGATGAATGGGCTGCCTGTCGAAGCCGTGCACCGGCTTGCCCAGCAGGTCAAACGTCGCTTGGCGCAGGAAATCGGCGGGGTCGAGGCTGTGAAAAACTGGAAGCTGTCCGTCTAACAGGAAGTAGGGAGTTTCCAACTGTGGAAAAGCGCGAAATCGTCGCCCTCCTCGAAGCGCTGTGCGACCGCCCGCTAGGCGCCGGCGGGGCGAACGACCCTGCCCAGTTGCAGGCGCTGTGTCGCGGCGCAGCCGACGTCCTGGCGCGGACACAGCCTGACCGCTCGCATACCGAAACCGTAGCCGAAACCGACCGGCTGACGGCGCTCCTGGCAACGGTGCTGTCGGGTCGGGCCTCGGAGGCCGACCGCGGACTGCTCGCCGAGATGCTTGCGGGCTCGCCTACCCACCGACTCGAGGCGTCCTCGGCGCCGGCTTATCTCGACGCCATCGAGGCCGCGGCACAGCGAGCGCCCGCCGAACTGATCGACGAGTTATTAATCGGCGACGCTCCAAACAAACCGAACTTCAGCACCATCCGGCCGGGCCCATTGTCGGCAATGGCAAATGGAAGATGGGCGCCGAATTGGCGAGCCGTATCCGCTCTTGTCGCCTTACTGTTCGTCGTCGGAGGGGCGTGGTCGCTCTACTCGCAGCGAGGCTTAACTAATCAGCCGTTACCCGCGGCGAAGAGCACAACGCCCCCTGCATCGGTTGCGACCGGCGCCGCGCCCGCGGCACCCGCACTTGCGACGGCGCCACCGTGTGAACCGCAGGCGCCGCCGGCGGCCAGCGGCACGGAAGCAGACGGCCTGCCGCCGCGTCAGGCGAGCGAAAGCTTCCGCAAAGAAGCAAATTGCATTTCCCCGGCGGACAGCCAGATTGCGCGCCATCCAGACGATCAGGATCTCGCGGCGGCCCGCGCTCCGGCCGAGGCGGCGCGCGCTCAAGCCGAGGCAGCCGCCAAGGTCGGCGCCACACAAACTGGCCGCGAACCCGCCGAAGGAACGCTGCAAGCGGATAAAGCCGTACGGCCCTTCCTTGAACCGGAAGGACAGCGCCCGGCCGCCGCGCGTGCGGCGCCTAGCCATACTGGCGCGCGTTAGAACCTTCCCGGATCAAAAAATCTTTACTGAAGCCGCGCCAAATTTTTCTGACGCGTCCGTCGATGGTGTTGTCACGCTCGCAAGATCTGACCGCAATGACCATCCGACGGGAAGACGATGCTTATCAAGGCTTTCACAATTGCCGCTGCTCTGACAGGATTGACCGCATCGATTGCATCCGCGCAGACCGTGGGGCAGCGCAACAGCCCGGGCGGGCCCAAGCAACAGGTCGAGCACATCATCAATCTGCCTCCACCGCTTGCGCCGACCGGCGCTCCCGCCGAATCGGCGACAACAGTGACGTCGCCGCCAGCGGCGCCTCCCAAGAATAACTGATCAAAGAAAGCCACGTTCGACACGAATGAATGCCGTGAGTCTCCGGCGTAAAACTCACGGCGTCGCTGTTCCAAGTGGCTATCCGCAAGCCCAAACGAAGGAAACGGAACAAGCATCATGTTTATCCTCCGCATCGCGGTCATGGTCGCATGTGTCGCCACCTTATCTGCCGCGACCGCTCGCGATTATTCTCACGAGGGCCTGTTTCTTTCCCGGCTCTCGGCCGTTCGAGACGACCACCGGACGATGGTGTGTACGCAGCAATATGCCCCCGTATGCGGCCGGCTCAACGGATTGACCACGACCTATCCCAATCGGTGTTTCGCCCGCCTCGCCGGCGCCGAAGTGATAGCGGACGGACCGTGTGGCCCTGTGGTCGACAGGCCTCATCACCTGTGACACGCTGCAATGTCGGCGCTTGTTCGGGACTACGATCACGATCGTCGGCATAGATTTCGGCACCACGAAAAGTCCGATCGGTGAGTGGTACGATGACAGCGTGCAACGCGTCCAACGCCCTTCGGCAGGTCGTCACCCCTTCGGTCGTCGGGCTTGCCGACACGGCTCCATTCTGATCGGCACTGCCGCGCGCGAACGGCTCGTCGCTCATCAGGCGCTCTCGGTAACAGCTTCAGGCGATCCATCGGCACAGAACGGAGCGCCAGCCACTTCTCAGTCTGACCGGAAGCCGAAGTTGGCAGCTATCAATTAAGTCTGATCACGCGCTGCTCGTTCTATCGAGCCGTGCGCCAAGGCACGACGGCGGACGTGTCGGCTTCCCCGACGCCAAACGAGCACCAACCCAACGCCACGAGGCGCCCGCGCGGGCATAAGGCAGAAGTCACGTCTCCCGAGCGGGCTGGCTGTCGTTGGGCAGCTATGCGATCTTCGATAAGAGTAAAGTGACGCCACCCGACGCAAACTTCGGCACGTCTTCAACCACCTTCTTCCACTGCGCAGTCTCGGCGGCCTGCTTTAGCTGCTCTGCGCTATCAAAATAGAGTTCGGTGATGCGATAGAAAGGCGGGGGTTTGCCATCGGGACCGGGAATTCCCACTGCCAGCTCGCTCCGCTTAATCTCCTTCACGTCGTGCACCAGCGGCATGTGGGTTCCTGCGTAATATTTCTCGAACTCTTCTGGATTCTTCGGATTGCCGTAGAGGGCCGTGATTTTGATACCCCCGGCTTCGGCCCGAGCAACAGCCGCTGCAGCTAACGCAGCTACCGCTGCAAACCCAAGCGACAACGCGGCCCGTCGAGGAACCGCAATCGGGGAACATGCCGTGTGATTGGGGTCGGTCATTTTCATCCTCCCTGAGATTGGAGCCAGACCTACGAGCGCCGGCGCGCTCGCTAGGCCAAGTGCCGCAACTGCACTTAGCTTCCGGTAGACTAGATTTCGCCTCGCTGCATCGCCCCCCCGATGTAGTCGGCTTGTCGAATCGCAAGTGTGACAATCGTCAGGGTTGGATTGCAGGCAGCACTCGTCGTGAACTGACTGCCGTCCGAGACGAACAAGTTCCTGATGTCGTGCGTCTGCCCATATTTGTTGACAACGCCGTCGCGCGGCTTTTCGCTCATCCGATTTGTTCCCAGGTTGTGGGTACTGGGGTAAGGCGGCGTCGGGAACGTGCGCGTCGCGCCGACTGCGTCATACACTGCGGCGCCTTGTTGGTACGCATGATTGCGCATGGCGATGTCGTTGGGATGGTCGTCATAGTGGACGCTCGCGACCGGCATTCCGTTGGCGTCCTTCACCACCGGATCGAGCGTGACCCGGTTGGTCTCCTGCGGCAGGTCCTCGCCAACCAGCCACATCCCGGCCATGTTCGAATAGCCGTCAATGGCGGTCGTGAAGCTGCGGCCCCAGGCGCCCGGGTTTAGGAATGCGGCCATGAAAGGCAGGCCGAGAGACAGCGTTTCCATCTCGTAGCCGCCACTGAAGCCGCGCTTCGGATCGTGCCGGGCCTCATCCATGATGATCCCGGCCATCGTGGTGCCGCGGTACATGTGCACGGGTTTGTCGAACAGGGCGTACACGCTGCCGGTCATGTGCCGCATGTAGTTGCGGCCGACTTGGCCGGAACTGTTGGCGAGCCCCTCCGGGAACATGCCGGAGTGGCTGTTGAGAAGAAGGCGTGGGCTTTCCAACGAATTTCCTGCGACCGCGACGACGCGGGCTTTTTGTTTGTGCGTCTTGCCGTCGGCGTCCACATAGACGACGCCGTCGACCTTGCCGGCAGCGTTGTGCTCGATCCGCATCGCCATGCTGTTCGGGCGAACTTCAAGATTGCCGGTCGCCTCACCTTTGGGAATCTCGGTGTAAAGCGTCGACCACTTGGCACCAGACTTGCAGCCCTGGAAGCAGAAGCCGATCTGTTGGCATGCGCCGCGCCCGTCGCGCGGCTGACTGTTGATCGACATTCGTCCGGTGTGGACTTCCTTGTAGCCGAGCTTGCGCGCGCCGGCCTCCATCACTTTGAAATTGTTGTTGCCGGGCAGGCCCGGAATGCCATTGGTGCGCGTCGTGCCCAGCTTCAATTCGGCCTTGGCGTACCACGGCTCCATCTCGGCGAGCGATATCGGCCAGTCGAGCAGGTTGGCGCTGGCGATGTCACCATAAACCGTTTTGATCTTGAATTCGTGTTCATCGAAGCGCAGCGACGCACCGGCCCAGTGTACGGTCGAGCCGCCGACCGACTTGACGATCCAGGCCGGCAGATTGGGGAAGTCATTTGCGACCCGCCAGCTTCCCGAAGTGGTGCGCATATCCTTCCAGGCCAGCTGGATGAAGCTGTTCCACTCGTCATTGACGAAATCTTGCATCTCGTGCCGGTCGCCGGCCTCGAGGATCACAACCTTGATGCCCCTTTGGGCGAGCTCATTGCCGAGCGTACCGCCACCTGCGCCGGAGCCGACGATCACGACCAGCCCGTCATCGTTGAGGTCGAATTTTGCCATGATTTCCCTCCCTCAGCTCAGCCAGTCGATGTCGTTGAAGCCGCGGTTGATGTAGCCGCCGTGCTCGGCTGACGAGCCCTCGTACCCGAACTTCGGCCACACCTCCGGATTGTTGTAGAGCGAGGCGATGAGATCGCTGCGCAACTTGCCAAAGAAATCGGTTTGCTCGATCTCGCGCAGGAGTGCGACGCGCTGTTCTTCCCAGGCCACCGCCGTATAGGGCGATTTGTAGCTGGCCTGCGCGAGTTGATTGAGGAGAGCGACGCCTTCCTCAAGCAGGACCTTCACTTTCGGGTCCGATGCGGCCTTGGCGTCCCAGGGCGTCACCGCCGCGATATAGTAGCGATCGACCAGGTGATCGTGCGGATAGATATCGCGCGCCACCTTGGCAAGCGTTCTCATCGTATCTGGTTTTAGCGTTTGAGCGTTATCGGCCCAGGCGCCGTCAATGGACAAGCCAGTGGTCACGGCAACCGCCGCGGCAGGCGGGACGGCGGCGGCGGTCTTAAGGAAGTTGCGGCGATCGATTTTGGTATGACGATCGACTTCTCTCATGAGGTCCTCCCTTGATGCTGGTTATGTCATTGTGCCGTGCGCCGGCGGCCGAAAGCCGCCCGGCGCACGGCCCTGGCGTCATTTCTGCTCCTTGAGAAAAGAGATGATGGCTTTGCGAACAGCGACGTTCTTTTGTTTGTAGAGCATGATGGCGCCGGGAACGAGCGCCTGGGGATCCGCCAAATAGGTATCGAGGTGCTCCTCGTCCCAGACGAAATCGACCTTGGCGTAGCCCGGCGAATAGTGGAAGCCTGCGAGGCTCCCGGGCTTGCGGCCATAGACGCCGGCCAACACTGGTCCCTGGCGCGGCGGATCAGTCGCGTTCAGCGAATGGCAGGTGGCGCATTGCTGCTTGAAGAGATCGGCTCCGGTCGGGGTGACCGCGGCCGGGAGCGGCGGCTGTGCGTGACTGGTCCCGATCCCGACGGCGGTGAGGGCGGCGAGCGTCGCAAGCCATGAGCCCGGAAGATCGTTCCGATCACGCATGTCCTCCCTCTCCAATTTTTTTTGCTATTGGGTCACATCATAGGCGGCTGTTTGGCTTTATGATGGCGAAGACCCTGATCAGCCCAGTAGTTCCACGCACTCGCCAATTTGCTCAAAGACACCGAGGCTACCGTCAATCGCTGCCGAAAACGCGATGTCGGCGTTACGTCCGTTCATCCTCAATCTCAGACATGACCTCGCGGCGCGGCGAACGACGCCAAGGGCCATGGGCAACGTCGGGCAACCGTCTATCATCTGCGACAACGCCGAGCAGTTGTTCGAGCCGGTGGCATCAGGCGAACACTATGACCAAGCGCTTGGAGTTCGCGCGACCTGTGATGCGATGACGCCCAGTCTTCGATACCAACCAAGCACGGCGGCAGTTTCTGGAGAAGGCCAGCACGTAGCGCCGCTTGACCCAACGGCGGAGGGTGACATTACCCTCCGCATCGGTGCCCTGAACCTGAAAAACCGACTTCGCGATATCGAGACCAAGTGTCGTAATCGCTTGCACGACTTGGCTCCTCCGAATCGTGGGCGCCTCAACGGCACCCATACCCGTGGCACTCACGTGCCTGTGGAGGAGCCGTCCACAGCGTCAGATACGGACATTTGCGACGGCGCCGATCACTGGATCTTCGCGGGCGATTAGCAACCCGTCCTGGCCAGCGTCAAGTGAGCCATGCGCGGCCATTCCCACTCGCTCGATCTTGCACCATGGCATCGACAGCGTCGGTCCAGAGTGAGCAATTGTGCTCAGACAACCGAGCGCCCTGGATCGACGCTTCCAATTTGACAGCTGAGTAGCTTCAGATGCTTCATAAGACCGGTTATTAGGTCGCAACCACCAGCGGCGGAGCCGCGAATGGAAAGGCATCGAGCGGCGCTATTACGCGATGCCGTTTGAGGATCGCTATATTTGGGTCATCATTGCGGGTATTGTGAGAAACCTCTACCACCGGGTTTGCGGATGATTCGGCCAATCGCCACGGAGATCGGGCTCTTTCTGACTCCGTTTGCGGTCTATGCGGCGTTTCTGCTGGCGACGCGTGCTGGCATCTTGCATCCGAACGCCTGGACGCTTCCCCGCCTCTCCGGTCTCGTCATTGCGTCACTGATATTGATGGTGGGGAGCTTTATCGCGCTGGCGCAGTTCGGGCGGGCGCCGCCCGGCTCGATCTACGTGCCGGCGCACATCGAGGACGGCAAGTTCGTGCCGCAAACGTACCGGTGACGGGCGTGTCGCATCTGCGCGCGCCGCTTGGCTCCGTGGTGGCGAAGTTGCGCGCCTGCTCGCGCTGCTCGATCGCGACGGCGAGGAAGCGCGTCGTCGGCGGCGCGGTGCGCAATACCTTGTTGCGGCTTCCGGTCGCCGAGATCGATGTTGCGACTACGGCGCTCCTGGAGCAAATATTGGAGTACCTCAGCGACGGCCGCGAATAAGGACGTTCTTAGCTTCGTTGATGCGAGCCGCGAGATACGTCGACCCCCCTTGGTCGGGATGCAGTTTCTTGATGAGGGAGCGGTGAGCGCGAGCGATGTCCTGCGCGGTCGCCCCGGGCTGAATTCCAAGAATTTGATAAGCCTCCTCTTCTGTCATTTTGCCCCCGCGCGATGGGCGGCTGCCGTTGGCCGCTGCGGCATCACCCGGCGCGTGTTCACGCCAGCGGGGCTGCCTCCGGTCAAGATAAGCGGTGAGTAATGGGATGCTGTCCTCGTCAATTTCGCTGAGGAGAGTGATCAGCGTCGGCACATCGAGATCATCAAGCGCCGCGCCCTGATGCCGGCCAGCCAGAACCTGGCCGCGCAAGGCGCCGCTGTCGTGGTCGAGTTCCATTTCCAGGGACGCTGTACGCACGCGCGAGGCCTGACCCGGGCTTCTCTGTGTGCGCCCCCCGAAGCTTGCCCGCCGGAGTGAGACATAGCCGAGCAGCCCTAGACCAATCAGCCCGATCGAAACCGCCGGCACGATTGCACCGCGAACGAGTAGGAACACGGCGAACAGCAGCGCCGCGCCGCCGCCGATGTAACGCAAAACCCGCACCGCTTGCTTGGGATCAGCTTTGGAAAACGAGTAGGCGGCAAACAGCAGCAGGATGAGGACGATAACACCGAGGACGAGCGCGGGCATGTCATCTCATCTGCTCGATCAGCCTGATCGCGCCGGTCGAGCGCCCTCGTAGGGCCGCGAGCGCCTTCATGCCGCCCGCCGCATAGGCCGCCGCCGCGCGTAACAATTCGGCGAGTTCGTGCGCCGCGCCCGGCGCGAACCGGCAATAGGCGCCGCGCGACAACCGTGCAATCTCTCGAAAGGCCTGTTCGCACACCGGGTCGTCACCCTCCTGAAACATGAATGCCGGAATGCTGCGCAAGCCGAGTTCCCCGGCGCCGCTGCAGAGTTCATCGAGATTTTCCTCCATGGCGTCGCCGATGAAAACGAGCGCACCCACTTTGAATCGGTCGTTCTCGCGCCGCGCATGCGCTAGAACCTTAGCGATCTGCGTCTGCCCGCCGCGGCAATCGATGCGCGACATCAGTTCGCCGAACCGCTCCGGCTCGGCGACCCATCCCGATGCGCGGCATTCGGCGAACCCTCGGTAATAGACGAGCTGAAGATCGAGTCCGCCGACGGTAGCCGCTTCGCGAAACATTTCTGCCTGGAGTTGACACGCCCGGTCCCAGGTCGGTTGCCGGCTCATTGTGGCGTCGAGCGCGAAGATGAGCCGCCCTCGCTCACCGGCTTTGACTGCGGGATCGAGCGCTCCAACCTGGCCCAGAAACGCCTCGATGTCGGCGCGCGATGAGGTCGCCGGCTGTTGCGTCCGGTTCGGCTTTGTCGCCGGCATCGGTGCCGGTTCGGACCGGTCTTTACTCATCAGAGGCGCCTTCACGACAGACTGCACGGACAGCTAGCCACTAAGAACGGTTTTGCCGTGCGGCAGGATGATCGATTGCCGATGACCCGTCACCGAACTAGCTCTTTTTCCGCACACTATTCTACGCGCTTGCGGGAAATTTAGCCAACAAGTCTATTTTTCTCCGGTTTTCTGGTCCGCGCCGCACAAATCATACAAATCATTAAGAGTTCGCACTTTCCTTTTCCTTACCAGTTGGGCTTGGTTGCTCGGCCTTCAGACGCGCCCAGGCGATATCAGCGATCAGCCGAAAGCGCTGCTTGGCAATCATGTCGCGCAAGGGCGATCCGAACCTCGGAGATTTTATCGACGCCGTCGTCCTTACGACCTTTGGCAAGGCGCTGGATGACAAGCGGACGTCGATTTCGGCCCAACGCGGAACGACCTGCCCAACGAGCCAAGCTTTTCGCTGGCGATCTCCTCAGATCGGCACAGTTCGACTGGCAACGCATCAGACGGTCATGGCATTAGGCACCAGCCGAGGGCGGCCCGGCGGCCAGGCCACATGGGGCGCCGAGCATTAGACTGACAAATGATCTGCGATAGAATCGGCCGCGCCCCTTTCGACAACACCTACGTCGTCGATCTCACCCCGCTTGAGCACAGCCCACCGATCGGCGATCGCCAAGGCGAATGCGATGTTCTGCTCGATCAGCAACATGGCTGTTCCATTTGTTTCCCGCTCATGGCGCAACACCTGTGCGATGCGGTCAATCACCGACGGCTGCAGCCCTTCGGAGATTTCGTCGATGATCATCAGGCGCGGCCGCACCATGAGGGCGCGCGCGATGATCAGCATCTTCTGCTCGCCGCCCGATAAGGTGCCGGCCTTCTGCGCCAGCCGCTGCTCGAAGAACGGAAAAAAAGCGAATACACAGCCGAGTCCGTCGCGGAATGTCCTATCGTCGGCGGTAGCAAGGCGCAAGTTGTCGCGCACCGAAAGATCCTGAAAAATCGTTTTTTCCTGCGGAGCGTGCGCAACCCCATTGCGCGCCATGATGTCCGGCATTGCTCCGGTCATGTCGTTGCCGCAGACGACAATAGTTCCGTGCCGCGCCGGCAAAAATCCCAGGATGGTGCGCGCGAGCGTCGTCTTGCCCATGCCATTCTTGCCGAGCAGCGCAACTATTTCGCCGCGGCCGATCGTGAGTGAAACGTCGTGGATGACGAGCGAACCGCCGTAACCGCTCGCCAGATTCGCCACGTCAAGCGCGGGCGGCGTCGCAGACGCGGGAACCGCATCAGACATGGCCAGTCCCCAGGTAAATGTTGCGCACGATCTGGGAACCAACGACATCGGCCACCGTACCGTCGAGAACGATCCTCCCCTGATGCAGCACGACAACGCGCGAAGAGATCTCGCGCACAAAATCGAGATCGTGTTCGACCAGCACCACGGCCAGCCGATACTGCGCGACGAGGTCGACCAGCACACGTCCGATGCGCGCGCGTTCGGCTTTGGTCAAACCCGCAGTCGGCTCGTCGAGCAAGATAATCTGTGGTTCGAGCGCCAGCACCATGGCAAGCTCGAGCGCTTGCTTCTGGCCGTGCGACAGGAAGCGCGCTTCGCGCGACAGCAGTTCCGCAAGGCCAGTGGCATCGATGACAAGCCGCGCCGCCGCGGGCAGCGCCAATTGCTCGAGCGAACGCAAAAATGATGGCTGATCATGCAGCGCACAGGCAATCCGCAAGGATTCTGCGACGGTGAGGCTTTCGAAGATGCCCGCGGTCTGGAATTTTCGACCAAGACCGAGCGAGGCAATGCGAAATGGCGGCATGGTCCCGATATCAAGTCCGTTTACACGCACCAGCCCGCTCGAACGTTCGCGCCCATCGCTGATGCAGCGCATCAGCGTTGTCTTGCCGGCTCCGTTTGGTCCTACGAGGCTCACCAATTCGCCATCGACGATCGTAAGATTGATCCCTTCCAGCACTTTCAAGCTACCGAACGACTTTGAAACGCCGACAATTTCAAGCGTAGCCGTTGACATCGCCGCTACAGGCTTCGAACGTAAGCCAACGACCGGGCGGTTGGAGCCGGCCGCGCGGCGCGCATGCACTACTCGTTGCCAGGCGGCTTCCACCAGCCGCGCAATGCCGTTCGGAAGGGCAACGATAACGGCGATGAAGATCAATCCGACGATCAGCTTCCAGACATAGGGCAGATCGCCGGACAGGTAGGAACTTAGGACATCGATGCCGATCGTCCCGAGCACAGGACCGATCAAGGTTCCGCGACCGCCGAGCGCGACGTAGATGACAAGTTCCGTGCCGAACACGAAGCTCGTCAGCTCGGGCGCCACCACAGCGGAGAAGTTCGCGTAACTGAAGCCCGCAAGCCCGGCGATGCTGGCGAGCGCCGCCGTGAGCAGAATTTTGACGCGGGGCGTATTGATGCCGAGGTAGGAGCATCGCTCCTCGTTATCGCGGATGGCGACGAGAACGCGGGCCATCTCGCTTTTGACGAAGACGTAAGCGAGAGCGCCAAAAACGACCAGTGCGCCGCCGGCGATCCAGAACCAAGCCTCGATCGAAAAATCGACGACTTGATAGCCCACTAGACCGCTGCTCGATCCGGTAAAGGTTCCACCCGAAAAAATGATTTGCGTCACCACGATCGGAAACGCGAGCGAGACCACGGAGGCGTAAAGCGCCGTCGAGCCCGGATAGAAGGAAAGCCAACCGACTGACAAGCCGACGAGTGCAGGCGCTGCGAGCGCCAAGGCAATGGCAAGCGCGATCGTCGCCGGTGAAAATCCGATATGGGTAAAAACCAGCGCGGCGGCGTAGGCGCCAATGCCGAAGAATGCCGCCTGTCCAAACGTGAGGATTCCCGCATAGCCCCAAAGAATGTCGACTGTCAGTGCTACCAGCGCATAGTGAAAGGCGCGGATCAGCGTGTTCACCAGGTAGGTGTCGAGAACAAACGGCCCCGCCGCGACCACGATCGCGAGTGCGCCCAGAACGGCAGCAAACGCGCACAGGCGTTGCGCGCCAGCGCGCGCCGATGGCGTCGACGGTGCAATCGAGGCCAAGGTGCTTTCTTCAGTCACGACCGAAACCCGCCGGTCGCAGCCGCAGCACCACGGCCGAGAGTAGTACGATCGTCATGCCACCGAGGATGGGGCTGAAGTAGCTGCTCACCACGACCTGCGCGCCACCGAGGACCAGGGCCGCGAGCGCAAGGCTGAGAAACGATGAGCCGGCCACCATCACCAGCATGAAGGCGTTGATCAGCCAAGGCACGCCCATGTTGGGGTCCACGCTTGACAGGGGCGTGATCAGCGCACCGGCGAGCGCCGCAAGCCCGCAGCCCACCACAAAGGTCATGCGCCGTACGCGATAGGTGTCGATGCCGAGGCCGCGCGCGAGGTCCTCGTTCATGATCACGGCGCGCGCCGAAAGCCCGAGCCGCGACCCTTCGATCAGTGCCGCGAATCCAAGTCCGACGGCGATTGCGATCGCCAGTGCGATCAGGCGATAAGCGGAATAAGTCTCGCCAAGGATGGAGATTGTGCCACTGAGCGGACTTTGCGCAAATTGGATCTCGCGGCCAAAGCCGAGCGTGATGAACTGACTGATGACGATGCCGAGTCCCCAGGTGGCGAGGATCGCATCAAGCGGTCGGTCGTAGAGCGGCCTGACTACCAGCCGTTCGACCAACAGGCCGACCACCGCTCCGGTGACGAAGGCGAGCGGAAACGAAAGCCAGGGATTGAGGCCGAACGTGGTGGTGACAAGCGCGCCATAGGCGCCGACAGTCAGAAACGCGCCGTGGGCGAAGTTGATGATCTTAAGCACGCCGAAAATGACCAGCAGGCCCGTGGCGACCACGAATAGCAGCGCCGCCGTAGTCACAATATCAAGAGTGACTGTTATCATGCTTGGCCCGACCGATGATCGCAGCGGCCGGGCGTGAACGCCAGGGGCGCTCGACCCGGCCCTCAGCTCCTTACTTCAGATTCGGGCACTGGGCGCCCGGATCCACATCCTTGAATGCCTGGATGACTTTCACGTTTCCGTCCGCCTGCACCTGGCCGAGATACATCGTCAAAGGCGCGTGGCGTTCTTTGTTCATCTGGATGGTGCCGCGCGGGCCATCGACCGAAACCTCGGCGAGTGCCTTGATCACGTCATCCGCCTTGGTCGAGTTTGCCTTCTCCAGCGCGGCCTTATAGGCGTAGACGCCCTCGTATTCAGGGACCGAAAGGTCGTTCGGGGTCTTCAGACCATCGCCGAACTTCGCCTTCATGTCGGCGAGGAACTTCTTGTTGGCAGGCGTGTCGATCGATGTCACGTAGGAGGCGGAGATGAAAATCCCTTCCGCGTCGGCTCCCATGCTTTTGGCGGTGCCTTCGTCGACCGCCAGGTTGCCGTAGGGAAGTGTGATCCCGGCGGCGCGCAATTGCTTGGTGAGCGTCACGTTAGGAGCGCCGCCGGCGGTCGAGGTGACGAGCGCATCGGCGCCGGAGGAACGCAGCTTGGAGAGGATGGGCGTCCAATCGCTGCCGTCCATTGGCAGATATTCTTCGCCGACCACTTTGCCGCCCTTCTTCTCGATATAGGCGCGGGTGAACTGGAGCATGCCGCGACCAAAGGCGTAGTCGCTGCCGATCAGAAAGAAGCTCTTTGCGTTGTTCGCCTTCATGAAGTGGTCGACGATCGGCGGCACCTGCTGCTCGGGCACCCAGGCGTTGACATAAAGGTAGGGATTGCACGAACGCCCTTCATAGAACGAGGTGTAGATGAAGGGGGTCTTTCCGCGCTGAACCAGCGGCAGGCCGGCGTTGCGCGCCGCGCTGGTTTCCATGCTGATCAGTGCGTCCACCTTTTTCTGAAAGATCAGCGAGTCGAATGCCTTCTGTGCGCCGGCCGCGCCCGAGCCATCGTCGGCAACTTCGAGCGCAAGCGTGCGGCCGAGAACTCCACCCGCCTTGTTGATCTCTTCAACCGCAAGCTCGGCGGACTGAACAACCGAGGGCGCGACGACACTGTTGGCACCGGAAAGACCGACTGGGACGCCGATCTTAATCGGGCTTTCGGCCAACGCCGGTGAAGCCAGTAATGCGCACAGAACAAGCCCGGAGGCACTTCGAGAACATCTGCGAGACATGATTGGACTCCCCTTTTTCCACTCGCCATGCAGTGAAGAAGCCGGTCAATACCAGCCCCGCTTGAGCTCCGACCCGAGCATCTCGTCATAGACGTCGGTGCGGCGGTCGCGCAGGACCTGGTTGAATTCGTTCCAATTGCGCTTGCGTCGGGCGTCCGCCAAATCAACGCGCCCGTAGATGATTTCTTCGCGGTCGCGACTCGCCGGCCCGGCCACAAGCCAACCGGTGCAATTCACGATGACGCTCTGGCCTTCAAACGGCTGGCCGCGCTCGGTTCCGACGCGGTCAGCGCAAGCGATGAACAGCGAATTCGAGTGCGCCGCGGCCTGATGTAAAATGTTGGCCATCGCGGGACGGCCGGCTTCTTGCCCGGGAATCGGCACCCAATTGGTGGGGACGCAAACGACATCGGCGCCCTGCAGCGCTTGCAGCCGAAACGTTTCGGGAAACCAGCCATCGTAGCAGATCGCAACCCCAATGCGGCCGATCGGCGTCTTGAAGACCGGAAAACCAAGGTCGCCCGGCTCGAAGAACAGGTTTTCGGCGGCCCACAAATGCACTTTCCGAAACGTGCCGATGTAGCCCGAAGGTCCGACCACGACCGCGGAATTGTAGAGCGCGCCACCGGCGCGCTCAGCGATGCCGGCCACGATGTAGACATTGTGGCGACGAGCGGTGTCGCTCCAGGCCGCAGTCGTTTCACCCGCGGGCACTTCCTCAGCGAGCGCAAAAGCCTCGTCCCGGTCGCGAAAGACATACCCCGAACTGGCGAGTTCCGGGAGAACGATCAGCCGGGCGCCCTCGCCCGCCGCTTGTTCTATCCGTTTCAGACTGGTTGAGAGGTTGGCCTGCTTGGCGCCGACAACCGGCTCCATCTGAATGCAGGCAATGGTGATTTCACTTTGCGCTCCCGACATGTTCGCCCGTTTCCAAAACAAAAAGCCTCCGGGCTCGCCGTTCGGGGCGAACAACCGGAGGCTCCACAGCCAGATGTTACGCGGCTCAGCGACCGCCCGCTCTCATCATCGAGAACGGTACAATTCACTTTGTTTAGGGTGGAAGAGTCAAGTCCGCAGCCGCGCTCAAGCTGACCAAACTTTGTGCTTCGTCTGCTGTTTTCGACAGCCCGCCGCGGCTCGTTCCGGGACGGCGTATCTACGATCCGGTTCCGGTCGGACCGCGCACCTCCAACCCAAGTCCGCCGAGCGTCTCGTGCAGACTGACGATGTTCGCCGCAATCTGCCCGATGGGAAGGCGTTTGGCTTGCGCCTGGTCTCGCAACAGCCGATACGCGTCACCTTCCTCGATGTTCTTGAGCTCCATCAGAATGCGGATCGCCTTTTCGACATCGCGCCGCGCCCGCAGCGTTTCCTCCAGCTTGTTGATCTTGGCTTCGAGGCGGGCGTGATAGCTGCCAAGCGCGCGCGCCAGCACCAGGCTGCTCATAATGCCGAAGGGGCGGATCGGCTTGTTGACGACGCCGTGCGCTTTCCAGTCGAGCAATGCTTTCAGCGTCGTCGGACTCTCGTAATCGACAACGCCAATCACAACCGGCCCGTCGCTTCGCGTAGTCCAGGGAAAGGCTTCCGGTCCGGCATGTTCGACCAACACGAAAACCAGATTAATGTCCTTCGGCACCTCGTCGGGGATCGGCCAGGCCGCCCGCACGTCGCATCCGATGCGGCGCAGTTGCCGGATCAGCGCATCGCCGTCGTCGTCGCGCGGATGCAGAACGAGAATCCGCGCGGTGCGCAGATCATCAAGCACTTTTTTGATGCCGCGTCCCATCATTTCAATGCGCCAGCCAAGCGTCGACCCGTGGTGTCACGGCGAGATAAGGATCCGGCCGCACCACCGCCTTCGCCTGCCACACGATATCGAACTCGCCATCGCGGCGGAGCACGCCGATCCGCGGGGTGAGCCAGGTGTGATGGTTCTCTGGCTCGATCGCTATCCGGCCTTCGGGCGCCTCGAACGACTGGCCGAGCGCAGCCTCGACCAACAGCTCGGTCTGCAAGGTTCCCGCTTCGCGCAAAGCCTTGGCGAACAGATGGACTTGAGAGTACGCCATTTCCGACCACATGCTGACCGGCGCACCGTCGCCGAAGCGCGCGCGGAATTTTTTTACGAACGACCGGTTCTCCGGCTGATCGAGCGTACTGAAATAAGTCGCGGACGCGATATGGCCGTCGCAGTATCGCGCGCCGATGGCGGCGATCTCGCCTTCTACCATGGTGAGGCTCGCGACCGGCCGCCGCCGGCGGTCGAAGCCGGCGTCCGAATACATGCGATAGAACCGCCGTGCCGATTGTCCGACGATGGTGGCGAACACGACATCGGGTTTGCGCGCGGCGATATCCGCGACCACCGCCTTGAGGTCGTCGTCGCCCGCGACCATCGGCACGTACTTCTCTCCGACCACTTCGCCGCCGCGGCTCTCCACCAAATCGCGCATGATTCGATTTGATTCGCGCGGATAAATGTAGTCCGTGCCGATGAAATAAAAGTGCCGGCAGCCGTTCTGAATCAGGTATTCGGAGAGCTGAAAGCTGTTCTGGTTCGGTGCGGCGCCGGTATAGATCACATTGGGAGAATATTCGAATCCTTCATACAAAGACGGATACCAGAGCAAGCCGTTCCGCCGCTCGACGACCGGCAGCACGGCTTTGCGGCACGACGAAGTGGAACATCCGAAGATCACGTTGACCGCGTCGTCGCCAAGCAGGCGCTCGGCGTAGCGTCGGTAGGTCAGAGGATCGGAGGTCGGGTCATAGACGACAGGCTCGATGGGCTTACCCAACACCCCACCTGCATTGTTCAGTTCCTCGATCGCGAGCGCGGTGCCGAAGAAATGCTCCGTCTCCGATACCGCTGTTGCGCCGCTGCGCGAGAAAAGGACGCCGACACGCCACGTGACCATTTCACGAAGATCCTGGTGTCCGCTTTGCCTTTAGCCTCTATCGCCGCAACATCGGGTGTTTCGACAAGCATGGTCCCGCTGTGCCTCCAACATCGCTCAGAACGGGCCGTCATCGCAATGGGCTTCCGTTCCAAATCCGGGGGCGCGATAGTCAGGGTTCTTTGAGGTCTCGGAATACGGGATGACTATAGTGGCTCGCTTGACCATCATCAGACAACCTCGTCGCACCAGCATCGCTTGACCTGCCGTCTAGTCACGGCGAAGGCGGCGACCCTCCGCGCCACTGCCGGGCGGCTTGACGCGAGTCATGGCCACAACGCTTCTGTCGCAGGCCGTCGTGGCGTTATTTTTGCCAAATGATGCCTAAATAGAGGTCTTGACAGCAGTGGACCTTGGCGCGAGTGTTACGATTAGAGCAATGTAGCTCGGGGTGGTCTTTTTCTGTGGCTCCCTTATCTGCGACGTTGGTTTACTTGCACCGCTAATACAGAGTTGCGGAAATGGCGACGAAGCCCTCGGCGAAAGCCGGCGGGCTTTTTTTGTTGATAGGGCAGCGACGTGAGCGAACGCAGCGCTATCCGGATTGGGTTGTTGTTCTCCACGACCGGGCCCTACGCCACGATCGGTTGCGCGATGCGTAACGGGTCCATACTGGCAATCGACGAGATCAACTCGGACCCTGCTTTTCCATTCACTCTCGAGGCGATCGAAGCCAATCCCGAGGGGCGCAATACCAACTACGCCGAAATGGCATGCCGCATGCTCACGACAGAGCGTCTGGTGCATGTCGTCGGCTGTTATACCTCTTCGAGCCGCAAGGAAGTCTTGCCGTATTTCGAAAAATACGATGGCCTGCTTTGGTATCCCTCTCATTACGAGGGTTTCGAAAGCAGCGAACACGTCATCTATACCGGCGCAGCGCCCAACCAACACATCGTGCCGCTCGCAGAGTATCTTTTGAAAAATTGCGGCACGCGGGCCTACTGCATCGGATCGAACTACATCTGGGCGTGGGAAAACAACAAGATAATGCGCGAGGCCGTCTATGGCGCCGGCGGTGTGGTTCTCGCAGAGCGCTATTTTCCAGTTGGCGAACTCGACTTCAATGCCGTCATCGAGCAAATCATCGACTCGCGGCCGAATTTCGTTTTCAACACACTGATTGGGGTTTCCGCCTACGCCTTCTTTCGCGCGTTCCGACGCGCCGTGCAAGCGCGCGGAATCGATCAGCCGCGCGTTTTCCCGATCGCCAGCTGCAGTCTGGCGGAGCCCGAGTTGATTGAAATCGGACCCGCGGCTTGCGCTGGGCATGTGAGCTCTAGTGTCTATTTCGAGAGCCTCAAGACAGCGACCAACCTGACCTTCGTCGCATCGTACAGACACCGCTTCCCGCAAGCTGGTCCCACGTCGGCCGACGCTGAAGCCTCCTATCTTG
Source organism: uncultured Alphaproteobacteria bacterium (assembly GCA_963720115.1). Lineage (GTDB taxonomy): Bacteria > Pseudomonadota > Alphaproteobacteria > Rhizobiales > Xanthobacteraceae > BOG-931. The sequence goes on along the minus strand of CAVREN010000102.1, from coordinate 58,218 downwards.
CGGTGCACCTCCTTGCCCGAGCCATCAGGCGCGCACGTTCGGCCGATCCGTTCGCGGTTCGCGCTGCCCTCCCCCTCGTCGCCATCGACGCTCCGCAGGGCGAGGTGCGCGTCGATCACGAGAACAGGCATTGCTACCTGACACCGCGCATCGGCGTATCGAACGCCGCCGGAGGTTTCGACATAATCTACGAGGCCGCACGCCCGGTCCGTCCCGATCCCTATTTGGTTTGGCAGGAATCCAAGAGTGCGGGGATGCGCCCGCCTAGCTTGAGGGTGGTCAAGTGACAAGACGCCTCATTCAGAATTTTCGCGGAGTAAATGCGCTGGTGATTTACGCGGAGGATCGCAACCGCACAATCCTAACGGAAACGCTGGCGAGGCTTGGTCTGAAAATCCGCGTAAGCGATCCCTCGGATGCGGCGGCAATCCGCGACGAACTCAACGAAGCCGAGATCGTCGTCTTCGATACAGACATGATTGATGGGGTGGCGCTCGCATCGGTGGGCGAGCGCATCGTGGTGCCGATTATCGCGATCGTTGGGCTCGAAGCTCCAGGCCGATTGCAGCGTGCCTTCGAACTCGAGCCGTCAGCCATTCTCTACAAGCCGCTGCGTTCGACTGGTATCTATTCGGCGCTGTTCTTCGCGACCAACGAGCACCGCCGTCGTCACGAGATCGCGCAGAAGATGCAGCTTCTCGAGGGCCGGCATCGTAGCCGGCGGTTCGTCACCCGCGCGATCGTCCATTTGATGCGCGATCGCGGCTTCGACGACGAAGAGGCCTTCCGGCTGCTGCGTAAGGAAAGCATGCGGCGCAGGCCGCGGCGGCTGGGTTGAAATTCCCGATGGCATCGACCGTCAACATGGCCCAGGGTTACGAGCACAAGCGCTTCAAGGCGCCGTCCCTCGCCAATATGCATAATGCAATCCAGTACCAGCTTGAAGTACCGACGGCGCGCAATCGCGCTTTTGTCAAACGCTGGATGACTATGTTCCCGGAAGACCCGTACATCGGTGAGATGGCGCAGAACACCTATTTCACCATTCATCTTTATGCCAAGGCGGCGCGCCTTGCGGGTACGACGGATCAGGCGACACTAAAGAAGGCGTTGGAACTTGGCTGGAGCATCGAGGCGCCGGAGGGCTCGGTGTTCCTCGAACCGGGAACACACCACTGCGCTCACTATATACGGCTCGCCGTTTGCGATGAGAATCACAACGTCAAATTCGTGCGCGACTGGCCCAGCATCCAGGCTTGGTGGCTACAACGCCTCGGGGTCAATTTGATCCGAAATCCCGAATACAAGCAGTATACGCCGGACGAAGATCCGTACTTCAAGATGTTCTTGAAGAAGTCGTAAAGCGCAAGCATCGCGCACGGCGCCGCGCTCGGGTCGGGCTTCACACGGACGCCCGGCCCGCTCTGCATCAAGGCGAGCAGGTTGGAACTCCGCGCATGGACAGCTTTGCGACGATTGTCAGCATCCTCTACCAATTCGCGACCAACGGCGCGTTTCTTCTGCTTTCCGCCTTAGGCCTGATCGTCATCCTCGGCATGATGAACATCATCAATCTCGCCCATGGCGAACTGATGATGATGGGCGCTTACACCGCCAGCATTGCGTGGCATCGCGGGCTACCGTTCTGGCTGTGCGCCATTCTCGCTTTCCTTGTGGTCGCTTTATTCGGCGCCTTGCTCGAGCGAACAATTGTCCGACGCTTCTATGGCCGGGAACTCGGCGCACTCGTCGTGACCTGGGGGATCAGCCTGATTTTGAGCCAGGGCGCCCTGATGGTCTTTGGTCCGTTCCTGCCAGCGATCCCGATACCCGGCGGCTCGATCGCGCTTGGGCAATATTCATTCTCCGTCTACTGGCTGACAGTAATTGCGCTGGCATCTGTGCTGATCGCCGGCCTCTGGGCCCTCTACAATCATACGACCTTCGGCTTGCAGGCGCGCGCCGCCATGCAGAATCCTGCAATGGCGAGAGCTTTGGGCGTGGACACCGGTCGAGTCTATATGCTCACCTTCAGCCTTGGCGCCGGCCTTGCGGGCTTTTCCGGGGCACTATTCGCCCCAACGGTGTCGATCGCACCGTTCATGGGCCAGCAATTCGTTGCGCCAGCTTTCATCACAGTGGTTGTCGGCGGGGCTACCAATGTGATCATCGGCGCGGTTGGTAGCAGTCTCTTACTGTCGCTGATCAAGACGCCGATCGGCTTCGTGCTCGGCGCGTTCGTCGGCACTGTGGCACTGCTGCTCGCCGCCCTTGTCATCATTCGTTTGATGCCGGATGGCGTGTCAGCGGTGCTCCAGCGCCTGATCGACCGACGCAATCGAACTCGCGTGAAAGGTGCCTCGTTGCCGCATCTTCTCAAGCTGCTGACCGGCCCCGAAGATATAGGACGCTCGCGCTGGTTTTGGGTCGCTTTCATTGCGGTCTGCATTTTCCTGTTTGTTTATCCGCTCTGGCTGAGTGAATTCGAAGCCACCAACAACGCCTACTACCTACTCAATGTGCCGATCGCACTTGGGCTCGCCCTGCTATGGGGCTATTGCGGCATCTTGAGCTTCGGGCAAGTCGCTTACTTTGGCGTCGCTGGTTACGTCTACGGCATTGTCGCAGGCAACATGATCGGCAACGCCGCCGGGCCGATTGTCGGATCGCTGTGCGGTCTCGCGATTTGCGCGCTAACAGCGGGGATCTTCGGCTATTTCGTATTCTACGGCCGGGTGCAGAACTGGATTGTGCCGATTCTTACGCTCGTTCTCTCGTTGCTGCTCGAAACTTTTCTGGGACAGACTGCAGGTTATCAGTGGCGCGTCGGGATAGTTCAACTCGGCGGCTACAACGGCATGACCGGCATTCCGGCATTCCAGATCGGCCAATTCGTCGTCACTGGCTACAGCTTCTACTACTATGTGCTCGTGATCGTTGTCATTGGTTATTTGAGCCTCCGCATATTGGTCAATTCGCAGTATGGAAAGGTAATGCTGGCTATCCGCGAGGACCCGATCCGGACGGAATTGCTCGGCTATGACATACGCGCGCGGCAACTTGTTGTGTTTGTGATCGCCGCAGTATTGGCCGGCATCTCTGGCCTGCTTTACGTGCAGTGGGGAAACTATATCACTCCGTCACAAGTGGGGCTGCTGCAAGCTTCATTGCCGGTGATCTGGGTCGCAGTCGGAGGGCGCGAGAGTTTGCTTGCGGTCTTGTTATCGACCTGCGCGCTCAACTGGCTCAACTACACTTTGTCTTTCGGAAGGCTACCAGTACGCTCTGATCATCATCGGGGTGTTGCTAGTAGCCGTCATGTTGTTCTTTCCGGACGGCATCATAGTGACGCTGGCGCGCGCGTTGCCGATGCGCGGGTGGCGCGCATTGGTGGGTTTGCATAAAGGTAAGGCCGGATGACCGATCCCATTCTGCGCACTGAGGGCCTGACCAAAAACTTCGATGGTGTGGTCGCCACAAACGACGTGAGCATCAGTGTTCCTCGCGGCGAATTGCGTTGCATCATCGGCCCGAATGGGGCGGGAAAATCCACGCTCTTTTCTCTCCTATGCGGTATGCACCGAGCCGATGCAGGCCGCGTATTGCTCAAAGGCGAAGACGTCACGCGCTTGCTCGCATTTCGGCGCGTGCGCCGCGGGATCGGCCTGACGTTTCAGACCAATCGCGCCTTTCATCGTCTTTCCGTGCGGCAAAATCTCAACGCCGTCTTGCAGATCATGAGAGCTGATCGGCCGGCCGATGCTGACGAGCGCTATCGTTTCGCGCTCGATCGGTTCGGGCTCGATCCGGACAGCGAAATGCTGGCGAAGGAACTCCCACATCATCGCCTCCAATGGCTGGAGATCGCCATGGTTCTAGCGGCCGGCCCCGACGTCATTCTGCTCGATGAACCCACAGCTGGCATGTCAAGTGAGGAGACACTGCAGACCGGGACAGTTCTTAAGCACCTCAATTCGAGCGGCCTGACAATCGTCGTCGTCGAGCACGACGTCGCTTTCGTCCGCGATGTCGCGCAGCGGATCACTGTGATGCATCAGGGCCGCGTATTCGCTGAAGGGACCGTTGATGAGATCACCAGGCACGCGGATGTGCGACGCATCTATCTCGGCCAGGCCTAAACGATGAACCCGCTGATCGCCGCCACCGGCCTGCGCGCGGGCTACGCTACCGGCGACGTGCTGCAGGAAGTCAACATCGAAGTCGGTACCGGCGAGATCGTCGGCGTGCTTGGCCGCAACGGCGTGGGCAAGACCACGCTGATGCGCGCGCTCATCGGTCTCTTATCGGTGCGGAGCGGCTCCATTGTCTATCGCGGCGGGGACATAACGCGGCAGCCCGCCGATCGCCGCGCCGCGCTCGGGATCGGCTACGTGCCGCAAGGGCGCGAAGTCTTCGCGCACATGTCGGTCCTGGATAATTTGCGCATGGGTCAATTCATCAATCGCGCGCGCAAATTCCAACCCGACGAAGTCTATGGCTATTTCCCCTTCCTGCGAGACAGGTCCCGCCAGCGCGCCGGCACGTTGAGTGGCGGGCAGCAAGAAATGCTGGCGATCGCTCGCGCCCTGGTCGCCGGACCGGAACTGCTCCTGCTTGACGAGCCAAGCGACGGTGTCCAGCCCAGCATCGTGCACGACATCGGCAATTTCATCGTTCGCCTGGTCGAAGAGCGAGCGCCCGGCGTTCTCATCGTCGAGCAGAATATCGAGCTCATGCAGCGCGCCGCGCAACGGGCTTACGTCATGGACAAGGGCCGCGTCGTCGCCACGCTTGGAAAGAAAGAGCTGCTCAACACTGAATTGTTGGCTTCGTACCTTGCAGTTTAACCGCGGACGAGGAGGAGAGAGATTATGACGAGCTGGCTGTCGCAATCCTACATGGGCCGCAGGGGCGTTGCGAAAGGCGTTCCGGGGCGGCGTCACGAGCTGACTGAGGCCAAACAAGGGACCTATCACTATGTCTATGGCCCGTACGTAGAACCCGTGTTGCGTATCGCTCCCGGCGATATCGTCGTTGCAGAAACCAAGGATGCTTTCGAGGGAAAGATCAAGTCCGAGAGCGATAGCCCGACAAAACTGCTTCACATTCCGTTTCTCAACCCGCAATGCGGGCCGATTGCCGTCGAGGGTGCTGCCAAGGGCGACGTTCTCTGCGTCCACATTCACTCGATCAAGCCGCGCGGTCAGCAACCGATCGGTACAACTGCGTTGATTCCCGAATTTGGCGGTCTGGTCGCCACCAACAACACCGCCTTGCTCAATGCTCCGCTTCCGGAACGTGTGAAGAAGATGGAGGTGACGGAGCAAGGCATCAAATTCAACGCCTCGATCACGCTGCCATACGAACCATTTATCGGTACGCTTGGGGTGTCGCCGGAGATCGAGGCTATCAGCTCATTACAGCCGGACTACTATGGCGGCAACATGGACCTGCCGGATGTGGCTCCGGGGGCAATCGTCTATTTTCCGGTGCACCACTCAGACGCGTATCTCTATCTTGGCGATTGCCACGCTACCCAGGGCGACGGCGAATTGTGCGGCGTCGCGGTCGAGATGGATTCGACCACAGTCGTGCAAGTCGATTTGATCAAAAATTGGAACATCGCCTGGCCGCGGCTTGAGACAGAGGATTTCATTATGGTGATCGGCAGCACGCGCCCAATGGAAGATGCTGCGCGCATCGCCTACCGGGAGCTTGTACGTTGGCTGGAAGAAGACTACAGCTTCGACGTCTACGAAGCGTATTTTCTATTGACCCAAGCCGGTCGAGTCCGACTCGGAAACATGGTGGATCCGAAATACACGCTTGGGGCCTCGATCCTCAAGCGCTATCTGCCAACGCGAGACTAGACGAATTGGCAGCTCCACCGGTCGTAGCGCTGGTGCGGCGTGTCTCGTCCATCAACGACGTTCGTCGTAAATGTCACCAGAGGGTCAGCGACAGAACTCGTCACCGCGCTCTGCAATTTCTGTGTAGGCTCCTAATTCGGACATTAGCGACTCTTTTAGAAGGGCGGCGGGGTCTCACCAGCACGACGCGGTCGGCCAGCCGGCACAATAATCACGGATTCGAACCGGGTCTCTTCGAACCAAAGTCTCCGTTGCCGGGAAACGAAATTTTCAGGGCAGAGACGGGGGGACTGACACCGCGCCCAAGAGTTTCAAGGAGTTGTTGCAGAGACAAAAACGCCGGAGCAAGCCCGCCAATTCGGAGCCAATCGTGGCGAACCGGGAAATTTCCGTCAGGACGAGAACGCAAGGTGGCGGACGCAGTCAGAGTCGAACCAGTCTCAGCAACAAATTCCCTGGTAACAGGGAAATAAACAGGGAATTCGCCAAATCCGGCGCTCGGCTGCGATGCAGGCGTCCAAGTCAACGGCCAGATTCAATAGCTTGCCGAGTAATTCCCTACACAACGGAACAGGGAAGTTCAACTGGACACCAGCGAAGATTTTCCCAATGAAAAGCGAAATTGTCGCGAAAGGGCCCGCACGCCGAAGTCTTGCATGGACCCTCTCCCTTCATGACCGGATGAAACCACCTTCGGGTCACTTCTGACCGAATTAAGCCGTCGAATTTCGAGTCTGCCTTGGCCCCAACTTCGGACATTTCGTTGCAGCGCACTAACTGACGCCTTGGGCCATAGCACTAAATCGCTGCGCGATAGCTTGTTGCGGCGAACCAGTTTGCGTGGCTGAGCGCGATCGAGATCGTCGATAGCGAGCGGCGAATCCTGTCGCGAGGATCGAGGTGTTCGTCAACCTCATCCTGGACAGGAGTTTCCCATGAGCATCGATGTCGTCAGCCCACTTCGCCAGCGCATGATCGAGGACATGACCGCGCGCAAGCTCGGCGCCGGCACGCAGAGGCTCCACATCAGCAACTGCAAGCGGTTCGCCGCGTTTCTGCAACGCTCACCTGACGCCGCCACCGTCGAGGACATCCGCCGTTTCCAGCTGCACCTCGCCGAGACAGGGACGAGCATCCCCAACCGCAACCGCATCATGACCGGGCTGCGGTTCTTGTTCCGCGTGACGCTGCGGCGGCTGGACCTTGCGGCCGAGATCTATCACCTGCGCGAACCGCAGAAGATTCCGCAAGTGATCAGTCCGGACGAGGCACGCAGGCTATTGGCCGTTGCCGACAGCCTGCGGACGCGCGTGCAGCTCAGTCTTGCCTATGGCTGCGGATTGCGTGCCAGCGAAGTGGTCCGGCTCAAGGTCAAGCACCTCGACAGCGCGCAGAAGATCATTCGCATCGAGCAAGGCAAGGGCCGCAAGGATCGCAATGTCATGCTCTCACCCGAGCTGCTCGAGCTGTTGCGGCAATGGTGGAGGGAGCGCCCATCACGTCACGATGCGGGAACACCCCTTGAGGAATGTTGGCTGTTTCCAAGCCAGAAGTCTGGTCCAGGAGATAGCAAGCCGATGACCACGCGGCAGCTCACGCGTCTCTTCCATGAGGCAGCCGACGCCGCCGGGATCAGGAAGAACATCACACTGCATGTGCTGCGTCACAGCTTTGCAACGCATCTGCTCGAACGCGGCACCGATATCCGCATCATCCAGGCGCTCTTGGGTCATGCCAAACTCGACGCCACGGCCCGTTATACCCGCGTCGCCACCGGCATGATCGCCAGCATCGAGAGCCCGCTCGACCTGCTGACGCAGTCGCGCAAGAGGTCAAGGAGGAGCAGGAAGGCCCCGCAGCCGGCGTAACCGGCGGCGGCCATGTCCCGTCCGGCACTGGAGGTTGCGGATATCTTCCGCGACCACGGGACGGCGTGGCGACGTGCCAATGCCGGCCACGTCAGCCTCGACCAGCTGAAGGTGATGAGCGCGATCGAGCGCTGCCGCACGGCGGCGCTTGGAGGCCATGTGGCGCGCTGCGAGGACTGTGCGCACACCGTCATCGCCTATAACAGCTGCCGCAACCGGCATTGCCCCAAGTGCCAGGGCGCCGCCGCCAAGCAGTGGCTCGCCGAACGCGAGGCCGAGCTCTTGCCCGTGCCTTACTTCCACGTGGTGTTCACGTTGCCGGCGCCGGTCGCCGACATCGCCTACCAGAACAAAGCCGTGATCTACGATCTCTTGTTCAAAGCGGCGGCCGACACCACGCTTACTATCGCCGCCGATCCCAAGCATCTGGGCGCCAGGATCGGCATCATCGCCGTGCTCCATACCTGGGGCTCGGCCATGACACACCATCCGCATCTGCACATGATCGTGCCCGGCGGCGGCCTATCGCTCGACGGCAAAAAGTGGCTGGCGTGCCGGCCCGACTTCTTTTTGCCGGTTCGCGTGCTCTCGCGCCTGTTCCGCCGGCTCTTCCTCAAAATGCTCGCTGACGCGTACGCGGCTGGTCGCCTCGCTTTCTTCGGCGACCACGCCGCACTCGTCAACGCCGCAGCATTCGCCGCCTTGCTGACGCCGCTGCGCAAGGCCGAGTGGGTCGTCTACGCCAAGAAGCCGTTCGGCGGACCGCAGGCCGTCCTCGCTTATTTGGCGCGCTACACCCATCGGGTCGCCATCGCCAACAGCCGGCTAATCTCAGCCGACGAGGCCGGCGTCACCTTCAAGTGGAAGGATTATCGGATCGAGGGGCCCGGCCGGTACAAGACCATGACGTTGCCCACGCATGAGTTCATCCGGCGCTTCCTGATCCATGTGCTGCCCAAGGGCCTGCATCGCATCCGTCACTACGGGCTGTTCGCCAACGGCAAAAACCGCGCTGCCAATATCGCTCGTGCTCGCCAACTGTTCGCCGTGCCCCAAAGCACAGCGCAGCATAATATCGATCCCGCCGCCGAATCCGATCAGCCCCGCGCTCTGTCAAAGCCCTGCCCATGCTGCGGTGGCCGCATGATCATCATCGAGACCTTCGCGCGCGGTTGTCAGCCCAAGCACAATCCGGCATCGATCAGGATCGACTCCTCATGACCCCGTCACCGTTGATCGACGATCGTACTCGCACCAACCGCTCTCGCAGGCGCTCGACCGGCAACGCCCGCGCTCGCGCCAAGCCGCTATCTTTGTCCGCCCTCACGCCGCAAACGTCGCCGCGCAACGCGCCGCCGGCCCGCCAATCGCCGTATTCACCGGCAGAACAATTGCCCCAACCACTTCAATCCAAACTCATCAAGCCAGTCGCCGCGACCAAATCCCCATAGCACTCGCGGCACCGCCGTCACATGTTCCACCGCGATTTCGTGCCTTGGCGCTTTTCGGACGCCGCCCGCATCAGTACGCGACTCGCCCATCAACACCGGCGTCCGAAAACCTGCACATGAGCAGAAGTGGCGGCAGCTAATGACTCTAGCGGTGCCGACACGGAGCGCTGTGGTCTTCCGAATGCCGCCGCTGCCATCTTGTAGTGGTTTCTTATTGGCGGCCATGCGTGAGCACGAACTTCGTCCCTTGAGCGAATTCAGCCATATGTGGCTAACCTCGTGATCAGACCGAGCCTTTGTTGTCGACCTGCATTTCCGTGGAGTGATGGCGGTGCACCGCCAGCGCTTCCTCGGCCAGCAGCGCGGTCAGTTGGCGCGCGGGCAGTTCTCGGCCGAGACGCGCGGCCTGGCCGGACCACAGGGATGTGAAATCGTCCGATCCGGCTGCCTCCGCCTTCGCACGCAGCGGTGCCAAAGCAGCGCCGGCCGTAGGAAAGGCGGGCGCGTGCTCAGCCATTGGACCGAGTTCTGCGGCGATCCGATTGACCATCGCGCGCGCGGCACGGCCAGTGAAGATGTTCGTGATCGCCGTTTGGTCGTCCCGGGCGTTCTTCAAGGCGTGCCGATATAACAAGGCCACGTTCGCTTCGGGACAAAAAAGAAAGGCCGTTCCCATCTGTACCCCCAAAGCGCCGAGCGCGAAGGCGGCGGCGATGCCGCGCCCATCGGCGATTCCACCAGCCGCAATAACCGGCACGTTCACCGCATCGACCACCTGGGGAACGAGGGCCATGGTGCCGACCTGCGTCGCGACAGTGTCGGAGATGAACATTCCGCGATGACCGCCGGCCTCGATGCCCTGGGCGATGATTGCGTCGCAGCCCCGTTGCTCCAGCCAGATCGCCTCTTCCACAGTCGTCGCAGAAGACAGAACTTTGGCGCCGGCCGCCTTCACCCGGCTCAGGAGCTCTTCGCTCGGCAGGCCGAAATGGAAGCTCACGATTTCAGGCTTGAGCTCCGCGACGAGATCGCAATGCACGCTGCCGAATGTCGGGATGGACGAAGTGGGCACCGGCATCTCGGGATCGAGACCGAGTTCGACAAAATAAGGCCTCAGCCGTTGCCGCCAGGTGGCCTCGCGGACCGCATCGATCGGCGGCATCGCATGGCAGAAGAAATTCATGTTGATGGGCCTCGAAGTTCCTTGCCGAATGGCGGCGAACTCGGCGCGCGCCTGATCCGGGCTCAGCAGCGCGCAAGCCAGCGAGCCGAGCCCGCCGGCTTCTGCCACGGCGATCGCCAACGCCGCAGTACCGGACCCCGCCATCGGCGCCAGAATGATAGGCAATTCGATCCTGAGAAGGTTCAGGAGACGGTGGTTGGGCCAGCTGATCATTTGTTTCTCCGTGCTGCGCAGATTGGCTCCGGAGGGAGGCTTACCAATGACCGGCGTGGGCGCCGCCATCGACATGCAGCGTCTCGCCAGTGACGAAGTCTGCTGTCTCGAGGTAAAGCACGGCTTCGACAATTTCTGCGACTGCGCCCATGCGGCCCATGGGATGAAGCGTCGCCAGGAAGGCGTGCGTTTCGACCGGGTGCATCGGCGTCTTGATGATGCCTGGTGACACCGCATTCACCCGGATGCCCCTGCCGGCATACTCGATTGCCAGCGACCGTGTGACTGCGTCGAGCCCGCCCTTAGTCAGGGCCGCCAGCGCGGCAGGTACCGCCGCCATCGGTTGGTCGACCAGGCTCGTCGTGATGGTGACGATATGACCACTGCGTTGCAGCAGCATCGCAGCCGCCGCGCGTTGCGAGAGGTGGAAGAAGCCGGCGAGATTCACCCCCACCACCATCGCGAAATCGGCTTCGGAATAGTCGACGAACGGCTTCGAGAGGAAGACACCGGCATTGTTCACCAGCGTGTCGACGCGGCCAAATCTATCGATCGCTGCACCGATGATGCGGCCCGCCGTCTCGGGATCGGCAACGCCGCCAGCGATGCTCAGTACATCCGGCGAGATGCTCGACCCTATCTTCCGGGAATTTGCGACGACGCGATAGCCTCGGCCGAGGAACCCTTCGACCAGGCCTGCGCCGATTCCTTGCGAAGCGCCCGTAATGACGACAACCTTCGGCTCTGCACTCATGCCGCCTCTCCGAGATTAGCCGCCTGGTAAAGCGTGGCGGAAGTCACGGCGCCCTAGAAACGTGAATTTAATTAGTGGCCAGTATTGAGCGCACGCAGTTCATTTAGCATGCGGCCCGTCAAAACACATTCCAAGAACTGCCAGCTTACCCGGAACTCCGCGAAATGTCGGTTGAGGGTCAATCGCTACCGAAGCGCGATGTCCGCGTTACGTCCCACGACCTCAGCAGCAACTACAACTCCTGAGAGAAGGAGTCGAAAACAGGCTTGTCCAACCCGACCCAGCCTGCGCACCCAGCGCCTCATTATATTATTGTCCGTAGCTGTCCGCCCGGTCGTGGAACTATACCCGACGTTCATTTGATACTTATTCAACACTCGCGGCGCCGACGGTCAGTCGGTCCGGAAGGAGTTCATTCGTTACGATGAAGCCGCAATTCTCAACTATAATCGACAAGCAGCTTCGAAATCGCTAATCGATGAGCTTTTGGAATGCATAAGTTCCAAACCACCATTGTGGCCATTCTTTTACTTTCTGCCAGCGTGACGGCTTCCGCAGAACCACAGGTAACAAATCAAGAAGAGGCACGTCATTGTCCAACGATCGTGGATGACAAGGCGCGGCTCAAATGTTTCGATGATCTATTCTCAACCAAGCGCAGTGAACCGAAGCCCGTCGGAACCGCCCGCTCGCCATCCAACTGGTCGATCATCGAAGGCGACCTGAACGATGACGTCGCTCAATTCAGCGCCGGAGTGGTCGTGGGAGACGCCGCGCTTATATTACGGTGCAAAGAAAAAAAGACGGAAGCTGCTTTTTCGACCAAGGATACCTTCCTGGGTGATAAAACCGTTAGCGTGCGGTTCCGTGTTGATCAACAAGAGCCAGTCAAAGAGGTGTGGCAGGCATCAATGAATGGCTACGCTGCCTTCGCGCCGAATGCCGTCGATTTCATCCGTGCGCTTCCCGAGCAGGGCCGTGTTTTTGTACGAGTTGTGGCCGCGGACGGTAGCAACAAAGATGCGAATTTCTTAATCTCTGGCGTATCCGCGATACGAAACAAGATCGCGCGCGCGTGCAGTTGGTCTGGTACGCCGGATGAGCCCGTCGGAACCATCACGCGACCCGAAACCCAATGATGAGGGCTGAGAGTGAACTCGTTCAGCCGTAATTACTGCGAAAGCGTTTCAATCTGCGAACCGGCTTCGCCCTAATGTACTGAGCATGGCCTTGAAGGCGCCCTTGGCATCGCGATGGCGTCGAATAATCAAGCTTATCACGCGCTCGGCGCGCACCCGATCGGACAACATCATGTGGTCGTGCACAGCGGCGATCGCATCATCGAGGAGCCTTTCGTCATCCCTCAATGCAGCCTTCCAAAGGCGGAAAATCGCGTTGGGGGACAGGCCCACCCGACTAGACAAGGAGACTTTGATGTCTATCGGATCCGTCACAGCTTCCTCCTTTCTACGAACCATAAAGCCCCGTTGGAGCCTAGCCCGCAGACACCTCGCCGATGTGATGTAAACCACAATAACGCGCTTTTTTATTGACCCGAAGGCCGGGTGCTGACTCGGAAATGGCCGCCCGGTGAGTCTTCGCTGGTTCCGCGACACACTGGCGACGCCCCGTTGCCGTTCTATGTGGCGCCGGTCTGTGCCGCCGGAGGCCGCTAACGAGGCCTATGTGAGGTGGTTACACGTGAGACGAATTCATCAGGGTTCTGAGCACCAGACTGTGTCATGCCGTTGTCGTAGCCATTTGCCTCAATTGCGCAGATGAGCGTTTCGATTCGCGACATCCTCGTTGCCCTCGCATTCGGAACGATCGTCTATCGCTCGGGCGATGAAAGCAATTCACAGCCCCACCCCCACAGCGGCCACGTTGGCCTTTTGGAGCGCACTTAGCCCTACTGTTACTCCCTCGCGCTTGTTCCGCGGTGGTCCCTGTGTTCCTCAAAACGTCGCGGGTTCGATTCGAGGAACCAAAGAATTCTTTGAGCATCCCGTCGCGCTTCGGCGATATGGCAGCCGGCCATATCTTCGCAGCGGTCGCGGGCGGCTGCTCGCTAAGATCGGAAAAAGTAAAACGTCCAACAGGGGCGCCGACGGATCTAGGGGCCGTGCTGTGCTAGCCCGTACTAAAATCGGCTACTTAATCTGATAACCTCAAGCCTTTCAGAAAATGCTGAGATACCGGGTCTCTGCGTCGCTGTCGACGAGAGCTCTCGCCAAACTCCAGTGATTGACGTTGAAGTTGTACGATTTCCGATACCCAAACATCTAACGCGACGATCTGTCGGCCATCATCATCATAGAAAAAAACGTTGGTCTTACCGAGCGCCGCGCCGATGATGTAGACCCGTCGCGTCGTCCGCAGGATGACCTTCACCGTCTCCGGGTCCGCGACGAGGACATCCTTTATGTCCGCGGACAGATCGATCACTACCGCCTTTTTGAATCCAAGTTTCAGCTGATTGGAATTCGCATCGCTAGTGACGATCCGCATACCAGCAATATGCTGGTCGATTTTGAGCGCGCGCTCGGCTGCAAAGACTTGTAACGCGGCCATTGCTGCTGCGGTTATGGCTGCTTTCACCACGCGCTTTCCCCCCCCCCGAGGAGGCTGTCTCAAGGCGTGCCGATCAATGGTTGTAGCAAGCGGTGATTCTAAACCAATGCGTGCTATTGCGTAGGTGATTTCGCCTATTGATTTCTCGCGGTCCAAAACATCTTCTTACTCGGGGCATGCTTTCAACGCATGCGGCGAAGCGAGCAAATGTAGCCGTCTGAGCAAACCAAGGGGTGGCCACCATGGCCGGCCCCTTTCTTGTGCCCAAAAGACATGCGCTATGGCGGAACAAACACCTTAGGCGGAAATGGCGGGCGTCTTATGGGCGGGGGCTTGGCCAATTGAGACATCAACGGCACAGATCCCAGCAGAAGGTGCACCATATGCCGTGGCGGCAGACCGCCACCAAGAACCGGTGTTACCTCCCAAGTTGGATTGGGTTTTGAAAACTAAGCAGCAAGTTCATAATTCAAAACCAGCCGCTGAGCTCCGAAAGTGATGGCTTAAATTCCCGGGAGCAGTTTAACGGGCCGATAGCATGTCACCAGTTATTAGCACCTCGTGCCCAGTCCTTCGACATTGTCTGCCATTACTGTTTTTACGCCCGCCCTTGGCGGCTGTCTGCTGTTGCTTTCGTGGCTCCAGCACCCGAGGGTAACTGCGCTGGCGTTGTGGGGATTAGGGTTCATAACCGCGTCTGTCGCGACGACGCTTGTCATCATCGCCCGCGGCACGATCCCCGACTTTTGGTCGATCATCGTTGGCAACGCGCTTCTGGCTGTCGCTTACGGGATCCTGTGGTGCGGCGCGCGTAAGTTCGAAGGCAAGAAGGTCTCAATCCTGCCAGCACTGGCAGGGGCCTTGCTTTGGATAGTCGCTTGCTCGATCGGCCCCATTTATGCGCGGCCTGAAGCCCGAGCGACGGTGATGGCGGTAATCGGCATTGTTTACACCTTGCTCGCCGTCCTCGAACTCAGGCGCGGACGTGGTGACGACGCGTGGCGTTGGCCGATCATGGTACTACTCATCGCCCATGCCGCCGCCATTCCAATCCAAGTTCCTCTGGCTGGGGCCTGGACCCACCCCGATCCCTCTGACGTGGAATTGTTGACCTTTGCGATCTTTGAAACCGCGTTTGTATGTATCTGCGCAGCATATCTGTTTGGGGGCCTTGCTAAGGATCGGATTACCGCAAGCTATCGGCGTGCCTCCTTGACTGATCCATTAACTGGCGTCGCCAACCGTCGCGGCTTCTTCCAGACGGGCGAACGGTTGTTGTTGCGGGCCCGCTTTGCGCGCCAGCCGGCAGCTCTCATTATGTTCGATCTTGATCGCTTCAAGAGCATCAACGACAGGTATGGCACCATGCCGGCGACGAAGTGCTTACCGCTTTCTGTCGGTTGGCGACTTCGCAGCTAAGGCCGAATGATCTTTTTGGGCGGGTCGGCGGCGAGGAGTTCGCGAGCCTGCTACCTGATACGGGAAGGAAAGACGCCCTTTGGCTGGCTGAGCAATTGCGTTCCGCGTTTGCAGCGGCCATGTGGGAGAGCGCACGTTCAGTGCGACCGTCAGCGTTGGCGTGGCAATCTCCGATGATGGAAGTGCTCATCTCGATGCCCTGCTGAGAACGGCGGATCAGGCGCTCTATCGTGCCAAGACGTCGGGTCGCAATTGTATCGCGGTGTCACCCCATTGGGCCGAACAACGCCCTATCAAACGGGGCACCGTCCTTTCCTCCGCCAAACGGTAGTGCTTTGCAAGGGGTGGTAAATTGTTGCGTATGACTGCCTGGGGTCGAGATTCATTAAATCCATCATACAAGGGCGGCAGCGAGGCAGACGGAAGCTAGGTAATTTAGCGCCAGCCTGTCGTAGCGGGTTGCGAGCGTCTGAAATCCTTCAGCCGGTTGAACGCATAGACTACACTAAGACGAACCTCGCGCTTATGCAGCAAGGCTCGCCGGCAATGTCAGTTGAGGCAACGATTGCGCATCGCCGACTTGAAGAAGAATTCTGCCTGCTGTTTGGCCGATGCGTCGTCGATGATGAGAACAGCTTGCGATTTACGTCGGCGTTCGACGTTTGTCTCCGCGACGAAGCCCGGAAAACACGACGCTGTAGGACGCGACACAAGAAACCAGTCTCATCGACTGCCCAGTTTCCTTGGTCTCCTTCCTGGGATTTTTCTGGCTTGGACAATCGGCCAAACAAATCATCAAAGCACTTAAGCCGCTCCTTATCGTCGGTAATTGCCTTGCACGATGCTATCGTTCCTGGGACTTCTTGGGGCGACATCGCAATCGATGGCCCTGAACCAAGGGTCACAAGAAAACCGATTGTCGCCAAGGCTCGGATATTGGCCATGACGCGACTGTCCTCATGGACCTGGCTGTAACCAAATCAACCTGCTTATGTTCCGCCCTGCTGGCACAACGAAGGGGTGGCGACGGAACGACGCTGTCGGTGCCGCTGCGATTTCCCATATCCGAATGAAAAAACCCAACGGAAGATACTTACTCAGCGTGATGCTCTACCTCGCAGCCGCCATCGTTGGCCAAGTTGAACGGAATTCGTGAGCGAGTTGTTAGCACGAACAGTAAGGGGTCCGCGATCCGGCATCCAGCACCTACAATGCGGTACATGTCTGCATGCCCGAAGAAGCAATACTCAAGCTAACGTGATTGATAACTGCGGAAGCGGTCACATAACCTGCATGATCGCAACATAAGTCGAGAGGGGCGGCGGGGGCTCGATGGAAACGACTAAGGACAATGAAGAAACGACATTCCATGCGTATGTTCGGAATACGCTGTGTCCGATGCGATCATGAAATCATTGCACCCCATAAGACGGAATTTTTGAATGATAGGGTCATTCGCCATCTTTGGCATTGTCCGAGATGTGAGGCGCGTTTCGAGTCCTTTCCGCGATTTCCGAAAGATGCGAAGTCAGTAAGAGAAGTCACGGGCACAGGTGGATGTCTTCCCGCCGCTGAACGAAACATAGAAAGCTGAGTGCCCAGACGTGCATCTAGCTTCGCCGCAGCGCATCGCCCGGGCTCTTCCTCGAAGTAGAAATAGCCGAGCGGCTGCCCGGCTGCTTCCGCGCTCGGAGCCTAGGCCTTCGTACTCAGTGAGAGTTACCAAAGCGGATCGTCAGCGCCTTTTTGCTTCTGCTGCTCATTGGCAAGCAGGTCGAGTATCTGTTGCCGGTCTGATTCCTCTGTCGCACGTTCTAGAAGACGACAGTAGCGCTTAACGTTCTGGGATCGGACGAACTGATCCATGATAGGGCGATTTATGATATCGTGTGCCATAAGTTTTGATCCTTTTTAGGACCCGGCGCGCCATCCCAAGAAGTCGCTTCGGCATTTCGACGTGGTCCTTCCATGCAGCCAGGCGACTTCAAGACCGCTGACGATGCGCGGCGCGGAGTCGGAAGGGCTCTACGCTGCCAATTCAGGCAGCTTGAGCGGCTTCAGCAAAATGAACTTGGCCTCTACATCGCCACAGTCGGCGCATTGGAGGTACTGGATCGCAAGCTCGCGTCGGGCCAGATGAAGCTCGATAACGCGAACTGATTCCCTGTGCCTTCGTCAGGCTCAAACCCGGAATTACCCCATGTTGAAAAAGTTGCTGGTTGAAAGGGCGAAAGCTCATTGATTCGGTCCTGTTGAGGCAGGAATTGAGTCGATGATGGGACCACGGCAAGTCGAACAGGGTATGCTGTTCTACAACTTCTCGCTCGATGCACATGTACCGGCGGATCATTTACTGAGGTCGATCGACCGCTTTGTCGACCTGTCGGAACTGCGCCGCGAGCTTGCGCCGTTCTACGGCACGCTGGGACGGCCATCGATTGATCCCGAGCTGATGATCCGGATGCTCATCATCGGGTACTGCTTCGGTATCCGTTACGAGCGGCGCCTCTGCGAAGAAGGTCCACCTCAATCTGGCCTACCGATGGTTCTGCAGGCTCGGGCTCGACGGCGATGTCCCGATCATTCCACCTTCTCGAAGAACCGGCATGGCCGTTTCCGCAAGAGCGCTCTCCTGCGACGCGTTTTTGAGACGGTCCTGCAGCGCTGCATCGCAGAGGGTCTGCTCGGCGGCGAACCCTTGGCGATCGACGCCAGTCTGATTAAGGCGGATGCCAATCGGCAGAAGAGGATCGAAGGTGAGAAGGGGCTGCCACCAGAAGCGACCGGCCGTTGAGATCACAAGTCACGGATGGGCTCCAGCCTCCTGCTGCATTTAGCGCGCGAGTAGCAGGGCCGCCGTCCGACCACCAGCTAATCGCCTTGCGGTAACATAATCGTTTCAGCAGCGGTTTCGCGAAATCTGCGGCTTATCCGGTATTAGGTTCAGCTGATCTGCCATGCGGCCCAACTCGGCAATCGAGGCGGCCTTCATCTTGCGCATCAAATTGCTGCGATGGACGTTCACGGTAGTCTCGCTGATACCGAGATCCCCGGCTATCTGCTTACTCAGACGGCCCTGTGCCACCTGAATCATTATTTCCCGCTCTCGGCTACTCAGCGCCTTGAAGCGCTCTTTAAGCGCGCTCGAAGCCCTTTCCCGCTCTTGATGGGCGTGATCTTGCGCGAGCGCAAGATAGATCGCATCGAGAAGTTCCTGCTGCCGAAACGGTTTTGTTAGGAATTCAACGGCGCCCCCCTTCATCGCTTGTACAGACATCGGGATATCGCCGTATCCAGTAATAAAAATAATCGGAAGCTTGATATTTGCTGCAGCTAGCTCGCGTTGAAATTCCAAACCGCTCGCCCCAGGCAATCTTACGTCGAGCACAAGGCAGGTGGATCCTTCAGGGCGTTTGGAACGCAGAAAGTCCGGAATAGACTCAAAGAGCTGGGTAGTCAGTCCGGCCGATCTCAGCAGACAACCAAGCGAATCCCGAAGATCGGGATCGTCGTCGATGACCAGGACCGTGGGGCCTAATTCCTGCACCCATCCTCTCCACAAGTCGGCTGATATTCTCTCGACAATGCGCTCTGGCCACACTCCAAGTCTATCACACTCAAACACCATGGATAGAGCAGTTATGCTGACCCGCCTAAACAAACCTTTAGGCGTCAGTCCCGACATTATTTGCTACTTTTGAGAGCTCGATAGATTGGTCTATTGAGCGGAATGCAGGAGTCCGATGTGCCGGAACAGCCGCTGATCTCGATTGTCGACGACGATCAGCTGATGCGCGACTCGATTAGACAGCTTGTGAAATCCTTTGGATATGCCGTCGCTACTTTTTCGTCGGCCATGGCCTTCCTCAAATCCACTGATCTCGATCAAACCGCCTGCTTGATCGCCGATGTTCAAATGCCCGGGATGACTGGCGACGAGCTTTACGGACGTTTGATCGATGATGGACGCGCGATCCCAACAATCCTCATTACCGCCTATCCGAATGATCGCCTCCGTACGCGCGTGCTAAACGAAGGAGTGGTCTGCTATCTCCACAAGCCGTTTGATCAAAACAATCTGATCGGTTGCGTTCGAAAGGCCCTGGAGCTTGCTCATCGGGGGGACCAGGAATCGTAAGATCACGCCCCCGTTGGCACGATAACTAAAAACGGCTTGAGGTTTGTTCGCCTCGTCGGCAGTCCAAACAGTGGCATCCCTCCACGCGAGCGGTTCGCGGCAATTGCGGGGTGAGGAGCCCCGATCGGCCCTGCAATCGCCTCGTTTGCGTAAAGCCTTGTTCAAGAGCTAATGGTAGTCGCGATCGCCGTACAAGCCGTACCTGCTCGGGAGTCCGTAAGATCCTCGTTCCCTCGCGCTATACCGTGGTTGGTAACGGGCCGTTGCGTATAAGCCATACCGCGGGGCAGGCCGCGCGAACGCGCGCGACTTTTTGGTCGGCGGTTTCCATACGGCAGGAGCAGCTTCCGATGCTGCGGAAGAGCTCGCGCGTTCGTTCCCAGAAGCACGGCCCGTCGGTGTCTCCGTTGCCGTTATCTTCGGGCTTTCGGCGAGCGAGGCAGTTGCAGACGCGTGCTCCGCCTGCGGCGTGCCGCCGGTTCCCGCGCGATTGAAAGAATCTGATCGCGCGTGAGGGCGGCCGGCGTCACTTGGCAGAGGCATCGCTCCTGGATCACTCGCGCGCCGAGGCTCCACGAGCGGATAACGTTTGGATCGCAGCTCTACCTGCGACGCCTCCGTTGTCCTGTCCGCCCCCTCCGTCGGCTCGGCAGCATGCACTAAGGTGCGCTCCGCAACCGACGCTTCCGCCACAGGCCGATAGATCAGAGAGCAGAAGACCGCTCCACTCGCCGTAGCGCCGATCGCAGCGGCGACCATGAAGATGCGTACTGTCCACGGAAATCTCGGAGCGGGCGCAAGATAACCCCATTCCGGATGGCCGGTGCCGGCCGAGCGCATTGAAATCTCCCAGATAAAGAACACACGCCATTGCAGCGCCGGCGTCAAAACAACGCGAAGTCCTGAAAGCAGTTTGGACGGAAGAGCAGCTCATTGCTCGACGCACGCTCCGTTTGTGGACGGCGTCGAGAAAGCCGCGTAAGTGGCGGCGCGAAAGAAGCGCCGCCACAAACTCGCACTCACCAATACCAGTAGTAATACTCGGCGTACGGCCAAACGGGGTACCAGTACGTATAGCCCCTGTACTTGTAGACCGGACGATAACCGTAGGGTCCGGAGTCATAGATGTACTGGACATCCGTTACTGCAGAAACGGGCGAAGCTTTCGGCGCGTTCGCCGAAAAGAGCGCCGGCGCGGCGACCGTCTCCTCTGCGGTTGCAATCGCGAGTGGGGCAGCGATCGCGATTGCCATGGCGAGTGTCGAACGTTTGAACATAGGGGACTCTCCTCTCTGTTAGTTGACGCATCAGCGACGGATCGCGTTTCGCATGACCATCGCCGACCCGAGGAAGTTAGGCGGCACCCGGGAGATTGAAATCCCCATTGCACATGAGGCGATCTAAACAAAAGTTTGTCTGCCTAATAGGTTGGCGTCTAATTGATATGTAGCCCTCTGTGGTCCACCACTCGAGCTAAAAGCTATCGAAGGAGAGCTCCATTGGAAGCTGAGTTTTAAATCCAGACTGTAGCAAGCACGCTCGAGGCAACGCAGCTTTCGCATGCTGAGGCTCGTTGTTTCAGGGACCTTTCACAAACCTGAAACTCGCCAGCGAATTGTCAGTGACCGCATTTTTTGGCAGCCACAGTTATCATAGCGCTTGTCTTCGTCCGCTTACGTCTCACGGCACGAATCCGCATGACCAGCATAAAGTACTTATAGGTGAAGCTGATCGATGCCCTGGATCACCTCCTTACTGCTCATGCAGCACTAAACAATCATTCAGGTGATTGTACCTTATGACAGGTACCAGTCCGGTTAGTCGGAGAGCATATTCTTTGGCGTTGATGGGTGCCCCGGCGCGCTTAATCCCCGTACTCCTCCCCCCAAGTGCGCCGGGGTTTTTCGTTGGCCAAAGTAGCGGCTCGCCATCGTGGGGCCGTAGTCGCGCTATTTGGCTCGGCGTGCGCGCGCGGCCGATAGATGCAGAGCCGGTTGAGGGCGACGACACCTTCGCGGCTGGAACCGGGCGTTGCGGAGAGATAGCTCTAGAACTCGGGCAATCGCGCGAGGTCACTTGAGGCCTTGGCCGCACGTGAGCCGCTCACATCCCGGTTGGTGGATCGACGCCGAACTTAACGTTGGCCTTGCCAACATCGCGCCGACCGTCCCTATCTAGGGCAAGCATCAACAATTCTTTAGGCGGTCGAATCAAGCCCGTAGAATCCTGAATTAGTCTCCAATTGTCGGCCGAGCAGTATCAATCTAACAATTCGTATCCGGAGCTTGGCGAGGGTCGGCTTGGCTGAGGACCTTCGACTGGAAGGAGCTAACAATGCACCGATTGAAGCATTTGCGTTGCTTTTGGCACGCTTTCGATCCTGACGCTTCAGCGTTGCTGGCGTTCGGCGAGGCTGCGTTGAATGTGCCGATCGATCCAATCGCAGCAGAAGTGCATACTGCCTTTCAATGCTTTTCCCCGGGCCGCGGTATGCTCGCCTCACCCAATTCGACCCAGCGCCATCAGCCTGGGTTCACTGCAAAGCCAACCACGCTTTCCGCCTACGAGCACGGCCAGAACGCAGCCAGGCGCGGCAAACACTTTCAAGCCTGTCCGTTTGACACCGGCACTGTCGACTGGCGCCAATGGCGGGATGGGTTCCTAGCCGCATTCCGTTCCGGGACTTGAGTGATTCGAAGGCCCTGTCAAACCCCGTCGTAGCTGTCCAACATTCGCAAGCCAACTTCTTTGATAGGTGATCACAATGACAGCAGCTCTCCTCTTAGCCAACGCGGCAGCATGGATTGTGCTTGCGATAGCGCTGATCGTAGTCCGCTAGCACAATCCGTGAATTGACGCACATGCGTTTGTGGCAAGTTGGCAAATACGAATGAGCGTCGGGGTGCATCGGCTTGGTGGTCGCCACCTCGACTTCTCGAAAGCGTTGGAGACATCCTAGTGGATCATAACTTGCAGGCCCTGCTTGCTGTCGGCATTTCTGGCGCCTTGTGCCTCGTGGCATGGATCTGGGCTCGGCATCAGCTGAGTTCGCGTTTCTCATAAGGCCCGCCGCTCGTCGGTAGGCACAAATTGCTAGCGATACTCCGTGGCGTTGTTCGACTTGATCGCGACGACCGCTTGACGGGCGAAGTTTTCAATCACTCGGTTTGTCTGTCAAAAAAGGAAAAAAGGGCGTACCTCGCGGTAAGAACCGTCGCCGCCCGATCACACGTTTTCTTTCCTCACCAGGGAAAACTATCGCTAGGTGCCGGGGCTGTCTTCGCAGAGCGAGCACTTTTCAAAGTTGCGACATAGTATCGGCTTGTCTGTGAGCGGCAGCACCGGGCAAGGTGAATTGGAATTTTGCGCCACGGAGTTCGTTCGCGCTGGCCCACAAGGAGCCACCATGCGCCTCAACGATTGAGCGGCAGATCGAGAGTCCTATTCCGACCCCGCTGGACTTTGTGGTGAAGAAAGACTTAAAAACACGGTCAAGATTTTCTGGAGCGATCCCCGGCCCTGTGTCACAAACCGTGACAAGCACATCACCAGCCTCGTTCTGATCGCTACTAATCCGTAGCTCTCGTGAGCGATCATCGACTGAACGCATCGCTTCTACCGCATTAAGGATCAAGTTGAGCGCGACCTGTTGCAGCTGGACACGATCGCCTTGCACGGGAGGCAAACACTTTCCAAAGCCAGTTTGGACCGCGATCGCATCCTTGGTGATCGCGTTGCCCGCTAAAAGCAGCACCTCTTCAATTGCCTGATTAAGATCGAAAACATCTTTTCGTGGCGGCGCTTTCTTGACTTGATCACGAATGCGACCAATGATTTCCCGGGCTCGATCAGCAGCGTCGGCGATACGGCTAATCGCTTCTCGAACCTCCTCCAAATCCGGCGCGTCTCTGTTCAAGAAGTTGATGGCGGCATTGGCTCGGTTGTAGATGGCGCCAATCGGCTGAGCAATTTCGTGCGCGATCGAAGCGGTCAGCTGCCCCATAGTTGCAACGCGATTGGCGTGCGCTAGTTGTTCATGCATTTGTTGTAAGACTTCGGCGGCTCGCTTGCGCTCGGTAACGTCCCGAACGACCGAAAGCACCAGCTTCTGACCTTGATCGAAAATTGGCGTATTCGTTACTTCAACTAGAATTCGACGACCGCTGTGGTGCAGATCAATGGTCTCAAACGTGGTGTCCCCATGCCGCTCAAGCTCGCCGCGGATCACACCCGCGGCCTGGCCGCGCATTTCGGGAGGCTGTAAGTCAGAGACCTTCATTGTCAGCAGTTCTTGCCGTGAATAGCCGAGCAAGGCACAGGCCCGCTCGTTGACTTCGACAATTTCGTCACGCTCGTTTTCCAGGAATATGGCATCATTGGCCTTTTCGAAGAGTGTCCGGAAGCGCTGCTCACTTTCGCGAATGGCGAGCTCAGCTCGCTTGCGCTCGGTGATGTGCCGCCCGACGCCGCGATAGCCGACAAAGTCTCCCTTGTCATCGAACACCGGCATCCCCGACACGGATACGTAACGCTTTCCACCGTCGGGCGCAGGCCGTGCGAGCTCGAAATCCCGGAACGGGAGGTGGGCATCGAGCGTTTCCCGGTGCTTGCCCCAAGCCTCTTCGTCCGGCTCCAGATACGGTACTTCCCATCGCGTCTTACCGATTTCGGATCCCGGCGCGGGCGCATCGGAAAGACCCCCAGCAAACTCCTGGCGGACGAATCGATGCTGCGCGTCGCTCTCCCAGTAGACGTCGAAAGAGAATTGGACCAGCGTGCGAAAGCGCTCCTCGCTCGCTTTGAGAGCGTCCTCGGCCCGCTTTCGCTCAGTGATATCGCGCACCAAGCACAACTGACGTCCGCCTGGCTCAAACTGCCCGGCACGAATCTCCACTGGGAAGCTGGTCCCATCCTTACGCCGGTGGTGCGTCTCGAAGGTTAATGTTTCTCCGGCAGCGATCTGTTGGTTTAGGCGCTTTATGGACACTTCGTCCAGACCGACATCGAAATCGCGCGGGTGCATTCCGACCAATTCTTCCCGGCTGTAACCCAGACTGTCGCAGGCCTGACGATTGACATCCACAACGGTCAATCTGTCGTCGAGCAGGAAAAAAGCATCCATCGCGTAGTCCACGAAGGTACGAAAGCGCGCCTCACTGGCGCGCAACTCGCGCTCCGCCCGCCTGAGTTCGGTAATGTCCTGTAGGACGCCGAACTGGCGCAACGGCTTCCCCGCGTCGTCCGACGTCACATCGCCCCTGCTATGGACAACTCGCTCAGCGCCGTCGGGGCGGACCACCCGGTATTCCACGTCGTAGCGCGGCCCCCCGCGCAGAGCCGCTGCAGCGGCTTCGGCTACCCTCGGCCGGTCCTCTGGGTGAATTAGCTTCAGCCAGCGCTGATGCCACTCTGGGACGTCTGCGGGCTGCACCCCGAAAATCCGGCAAAGCTCGTCCGATAGCAAAACGCGATTAGTGCTGAAGTCCCGCTCCCACCAGCCAAAATGCACGATCCGCTGCGCCTCTTCCAACCTCGCTTCATTCTTGCGCAGCTCATACACTGCCCGTTTGCGCTCAGTGAAATCGAGCGCCGCGATCAGGGATCTGAACATTTATCCCCTCCAGTATTAGTCGTTCGAGTTGTCGCCTACCGCTTAAATCCGGCGACTGTCCCTCTCAAATAAACGCCGCATTGCACCGGTACCGCAAATGACACCACTCGTTCTTTGCTTTAGCAGAGCGCTGAGGCCTAAGGCGTCGCCGGTCATGTGCGAGTGGAAACGAGATTATACGAAGCTTCGGACTACAAGAAGTCCCCGCTTGTTGTGCGTTAAAATTGACTACGCGCATTCCCGGCGCAGCCACTCGGGGATCCCGGTCAAGAGAATATCTTCCTTCGCAGTGTTGGTGAAGGTTAATCCTCGACGCCGACATAGAAGGCACCTGCTTAACTTACCGCGAATAACAAAGCGCCTTGGCTCACACCTCTGGCAGTAACCGCTCCCCAGCCGCACTTGAGGGGAATTTTGCAATGCCGGGGCGGGTGAGGTGGACCGATCATTCGAGCTCACGCACACCCTTTCATATCATTTCAAATTTGCTCCACGGAGAGCTTGCCGAATTCGGCTCTACAACATTGGCCGAAGTCCCGAAGGGCATCGACTGATCCATCTTGGAGCATCGACTGAAGCTGAGTGCTACTGAATACGACGGGCGGTTTAAAATAGACATCCACAATTCGCCTGAGCACTTGCTCGGCAGCTGCAAGGACTTGAGGAGATGAATGACTCGCATGCGGCTGATCTTACCATAAAGGACCACCAACAACGGAACGTCCGGCTTCTCGTTTTGAAGTGCATGAGCGTAGCACTTCGAAGCCTCCTCAATAAACTCCTTGTAAAGGTCCTGACGGCGCAGCTTGTCTTGGCCAAGCCATTGCGCGCGAACTTCCTTTTGATGAACGACCCAAGAACCAAGGAAAGACACGGCAGCGCCAATTGTCGCTCCCACAAGCCCTGCCCCGGCGGAAACCAAGCCTAAGTCCATAGTTAGTCACCTCGCAAATGCAGACCGAAGCACGTGACCGGGGAAGACATGAAAGAACCGGCAATCCCAATCACTTTTTTGCCCGACATACTCCTCGCCCTTGTTGGCATGACGTTTCAGTAGCTCGTCACTGTGTTTGCTCTAATAGACGCTCCTCCATGGAGCAATTAGGCCCCGAAGATAATTTCGCGACTTTTGAACACGGAGCTTGATCCGGCTGCTTGATCCGGAACCACGCCACGTACAGAGCCGGTAAAAATAAGAGCGTCAGCAGGGTACCAACGATAATCCCGCCCATCATTGCGTAAGCCATCGGGCCCCAAAAAATCTCCCGCGCGATCGGAATGAGCGCTAAACTTGCTGCAGCCGCGGTCAGCATAATCGGCCGGAATCGATGTTCAGTCGCCTCCACCACCGCCTCCCACGCGGGGCGACCTTCCTTCCTCAGTTCTTCGATTTGCACAATCAATATCACTGAGTTACGGATCAGAATCCCGATTAACGCCAGCACACCCAGGATGGCCACGAATCCGAGAGGCGCACCGCTCGGTAGAAGAGCTAAAACCACACCGATCAGTGCGAGTGGCGCGACCGCCCACACCAAAAAAAGCCGACTGAAGCTCTGCAGCTGAATCATCAGGATGGTTGCCATGATAAAAAGCATCAGTGGCAGGACGGCCTTAATTGGACCTTGGCTCTTCGCGCTCTCCTCGACCGAACCGCCGACTACCACCGAATAGCCACTTGGCAGTCGCTTTTCGAAATCGGCGACCCTCGGCGCGAGTTGCTCCCCGACCGTATTCGGCTGCACGTCGTCTCGAATGCTTGCCTGCAACGTGATCGTCGGAAGCCGCGACCGCCGCCATATTGTCGGCTGCTCAATTTCGTAACGTATGTTAGCGACCGCACCAAGCGGCACCGATTGGCCACCCAAGCCAATGAGTTGCAGATCCCGCAGCGTCTCGATTGATGCGCGCTCCGGCGCGGTCGCTCTGTCCACCACATTTATGAGATAGATACTATCCCGCACCTGCGTGATCGAGGTGCCGTTGAGCACGCTGTTCAAAGTGGTGGCAATGTCTTCCGACGAAACGCCGAGCTGGCGCGCCTTGTCCTGCAAGACGTCCACCTTGACCACGCGCGCGGGCTCCATCCAATTGAACACAACGTTGTTCAGGTGAGGATTGGATCGCACGATCGCGGCGAGACTTTCGGACAGTTCTTTCACTTTTGCTATGTTAGGACCACTCAGTCGGTATTGAACTGGACGCCCGACCGGAGGTCCAACCTCTAACAATTTGACGAACGTGTCCGTACCCGGAAACGTCGTCCTCAAATAGCTTTCAAACTGCTCCTTGACGCGGTCACGGACTTTGATGCCGCCCTTCGCTACAATGACGATCTGGCCAAACCAGGTATTGGCGGTCTGCAAATCGAACGAAAGCACGAACCGCGGCGCTCCAGTCCCGACATAGGTCGACCAATGGTCGACCGCATCATTTCCCTGAAGTTGTTCACGTTCGAAGCGAGCGATTTGCGCGTTGGTTTCTGCAATTGAGGCGTTCTGAGGCAGGTTCCAATCAACGATCAGTTCGTCGCGGTCCGACGACGGAAAGAATTGCTGCTGCACGAATTGCATGCCGAACAGGGCAAGCACGAATGCTGCCACCGTTACGCCGATTGTTATCCATCGGTGACGCATACACACCGCAAGAAGACGAGAGAACATCCGCGCAAGTCGTCCTTTAGACTCGTGATGTCCTTTCATCTTGGCCGGCAGGATTGTGACTCCGAGCAACGGTGTGAACAGCACGGCGACAATCCACGAAACGATCAACGACACGGCAATCACGACGAATAAGGTGAAGGTATATTCGCCGGCGTTACTGCTGTTGAGGCCGATGGGGATAAATCCGGCAACGGTGACCAGCGTACCCGTCAACATTGGAAAGGCCGTGGACGTGTAGACGTAGGTTGCGGCTTTCGGTAGTGGATCACCGACCTCCAACCTTGCCACCATCATTTCAACGGCGATCATCGCATCGTCGACCAAAAGTCCCAAAGCAATGATCAATGCTCCCAGCGAAATGCGTTGCAGAGAAATGCCCGTAGCCGCCATGGCGACAAACGTGATGGCGAGAACCAGTGGAATCGCGATCGCGACGACGAGACCCGCTCGAAGTCCCAGGCTGATGAAGCTGATACCAAGAACAATAACAATCGCCTCGAACAGCGCTTCCGTGAAACCTGACACCGCGTGTTCAACGACGACCGGTTGATCCGCCACGAGATGGACCCCCACTCCCATCGGCAGGTCGGTCACGATCTTCGACATTTCCTCCTTTAAAGCCTCGCCAAATTTCAGGAGGTTGGCACCCGATTTCATCCCAATAGCGAGCGCGATCGCGGGTTGACCGTTGAAGCGAAACAGGGTTGTTGGCGGATCGGCATAACCGCGCGTAATAGTGGCGACATCCGTAAGGGGAAAAAACCGGTCATTGATCCGTAAATTGATCGCCTTCAGGCTTGCCTCTGATGCGAACTCTCCACTGACCCGCACGCTGATGCGCTCCGGTCCTTCCTGGAACACACCAGACGCCGTGACGGCGTTTTGAGCCTGGAGGGAAGACATAATGGAGCGGCTGTCGATGCCAAGCGCCGCAATCTTACGGGTGGAAAATTCGAGGTAAATAACCTCGTCCTGCGCACCCAGAATGTCCACCTTGCCGACATTAGGGACGGTCAAAATCTTTGCGCGGATATCTTCGACCTGGTCGCGCAGCTGGCGCAAGCTCAGACCGTCGCTGGTGAAAGCGTAGATATTGCCGAATACGTCGCCGAAGCGATCGTTGAAGCCCGGCCCGATCACGCCTTGCGGCAAATCGGCTTTGATATCCGCAATCATGTTGCGCACCCGAGCCCAAGTCGGGGCGACGTCACTCGCTTTGGTGCTGTCGCGGAGATACACAAATACAGTCGTTTGTCCCGCCACAGTTACACTCTTCGTGTAATCAAGGCTCTCCAACTCTTCGAGCTTCTTCTCGATCCTATCCGTGACTTGACGCGTCACCTCTTCGGCGGAAGCGCCCGGCCACTGCGCCTGGATCACCATAGTTTTGATTGTGAAGTCAGGATCTTCTTGTCGCCCAAGCTGCAGGTAAGCAAAAAGGCCCGCCACCATGAAGGCGAGCATGAAATACCAGACAAGGGACCGGTGTTTGAGCGCCCAGTCGGAAAGATTGAACGAGCTCATGGCGCTGCGTCCTCTTCGATTCGGACTTGCTGTCCTTGCTTGAGGCTATGGATGCCGGCAGTCACGATGCGCGTCCCAGCGGCGAGACCGGAGTTGACCCGCATGCCGCTTGCATCGGCAGAGAGTGCTACCTTGCGCAGTGAGACTGTGCTGGCGGCCGGATCGACGACCCAAACGAAAGTGTCGCCATCTTTGGTGAGGACCGCCGACGTAGGCACCCGCAGAACTTCGTTTTGTAAGTTGCTGAGCCTCGCGGTGACTGTGCTTCCAAGCCGAAAGCTTGGGGGCGGATCAATCAAGGCTATGCGGATGCGACGCATGCGTGTCGCGTCATCTGCTTGCGGCGCAATCTCGCGAATTCGGCCTTCCACTTCAATGGCGGGGAGCAACTGCAAGCTTACTGTAAACGGCAACCCGACCTGCAAGGCGCCGGGGAAATCCGACCCGACGTCGACGACTGCCTCTCTCGCCTCTGGCCGTGCTACTGTAATGACAGTTTGCCCGGGTGAGACGACTTGTCCAACGTCGGCGCTCACGGCCGTTACAACTCCCGCGAACTCGGCCTTCAACCGCGCGTAGCTCAGTTGCTCAAGTGCCTTTGTCAGGTTTGCCTGCGCGCCAGCAACCGATGCTTGGGCGCCGGCTCGGGCATATTCTGCGTCGTCCAAACTAGCTTTAGTCGTGGAGTCGCTGACAATCAGTGTCCGCTTTCGTTCTTCCGTTGCGCTTGCATTCGCAAGTCGGGCCTTGCTTCTTGAAAGCTCTGCTCTGGCAGATTGAACTGCGAGTTCAAACGTGGTGGGATCGATTGCGGCGAAGGTCTGACCTTCCTCAACCAAGTCTCCGACGTTGACGGGGCGCGCGATGAGACGGCCCAGCACGCGGAACCCCATATTCGTCGTGTAGCGGGGTTCTATAGTGCCCACGGCTACAGTGCTGGCCGGCAGCGTCAGTTCGACAACCGTCGACAGGACCGGTCGAACGGGCGCTGGCGCCTCTGTTTCTTGGTTGCACCCGGACACGACTAGCGTCACGGCCAAGATGCTGGCCATCATGGCAGCTTGTCTATTCATGACTCATCGCCCTGATATGTGACCAATTGGCCGGAGCTGAGCAGCTTGCCTCCATCGACAACGACGCGCTCTCCAGGCTGTAGTCCTTCTTTGATGATCACGGCCCCGGCTTCATAACCGCCAATCGTCACTCGCTTGAGTGAAGCTGTGTTATTCGCCGGGTCGACAACCCAGATCGCCGGCTTTGAGCCCGTCGCCATCAACGCGGCCCACGGCAATATGATCTGCGCAACAGGTCTAAACTTGCCTATCCCGGCTACAGCACTTCCAAGCGTCATGGCGCGCGGTGGATTTTGAATTGCGACCTTGACGCGCACCGTAGAGCTCTTCGTATCGACTGCCGGCGATACCTCTCTCACGTGTCCGAGGGCTGTGACATTAGGATCCGAGAGGAGCCTCAGCGCTACTTCGCCGCTTTCGGTATCTCCTAACAAGATCCGTTCATCGACATTGAAGATAGCGTCGCGGTCCCCGTCTTGCGCCAGCGTGAAGACCGACTGACCCGCGTCCACCACTTGGCCGATCTCGAGCTTGCGCGCGGTAATCACTCCGGCGGCGCTGGCGCGTAGTTGGCTATCGCCCAGCGCGTCTTTAGCCCTCCCCAGTTGCGCCTTCGCGTCCTGCAGTAAAGCTTCTGCATTTTGCAACCCTTCCTGCGCCTGATCAAAGACCACTCGCGTGGTGAAACCGTTGGAAAGGAGTGTCCTCTGCCGCTCAAACGTCGCCGTTGCCACGCGCAATTGAGATTCCGATGCTGCCACGGCCGCTGTTGCGGCATCGAGGTCGGCTTGCTGCTCGGCGGGATCGAGGCGGGCCAAAAGTTGGCCGCGCTCGACGTGAGCGCCCACGTCCACCAGCCGTTCAACCACGCGCCCGCTGATCCGAAACCCCAGCTCGGCGTTGAACCGGGCTTGAACTTCGCCAGTTAGCGTCGCTGATGTTTGTCGAACTCGCGGGCGCACAATCTCCGTGCGAACGAACGCTGGACGTTGTGTCGAGCCCGCAGAGTCATCGTGGCACGCACTTAGCGCCGGCGCGAGGAGCGCCAGCGCCAACCCGGCACTCACGCGCTTTAGGATCACGGCCAAGATATTTGCCATCGTTAGCTCCTCTTCAGAGCGCACTCAATCGTTCGCGTGCTCATTCCGGTCATTGTGCCTTTGCACCTTGTCCAGACCGCACACTGGAAGTCGATCTCGCCTCCCGCTGGCCAAATCGCCTAACGCCGTCCTCATCGAGGATGTAGAGCGGCTCCGCGCGTCGAAGCTCAAAGTCGCGGATCAGCGCCAGCCAACGATTGTCCAGCACAATCCACCCCCCGTTGAAGCGGACGGCAACGATCGCATGATCTTGATGCGCGGCGATCAAGCGAACAATCACGAGTTTCACGTCCCGTTCGGGGAAACCGGCTTCCAGCAGGGCGAGATACTTCGCAACGGGTAGTCTTTACAGTCACCTGCGCCTGCAGAAAGAGTTGCCAACGCTGACTGCCAGACCAAAGGATCGATGGTCGGCTTTATCGCCAAATTAATCGCGCGATTGATGAAGCCAATGCGGGCAAGGCCGTCATGGTTTCGTGCTTCGTCAACGATGTTGCGAAGGGCGCGCGCGGCCGGCGAGCAAGATGCTTCTTGGGCAGCACAGAGCGCCAAGCTTGCCATATCGATCAGAATGCGAAGCTTTACGTCTTGCCAAATCTGCGCGAGCGGCCCATCGGCAAAGTGCAAGCCGAAGGACGCGAACGGCTCTTCCACGGCGTTCAGCGCCGCCATCCGAGTACCGGCGGCGACAGGTGTGAAAACGCGCGCCGAACCCATCCTTGGATCGCGACCGCTCGCCAAATCGTTGCTCGCGAGTCCACTCTCCGAACCTGCGAGGAGCGTCAGCAGGATGGCGATCGGCAAAGCGATTATGCGGTCTATCAGTTGTGCGCGCATCGTCTAGTCCTAAAACCACACCATACCGTTTAGTTTATTTTACTTGCACGCCTATAGATAACGTGTCAAGCACCGTTTCAGATGAGGGCCCTGAGCTCTCAGAATCGTGATTGCAACAAGGTGCCGATAATGGCCAACAGCAGAAGCAAAAAACGCCTGCGCGTCCGACCCGGCAGACCCCCTAAGGGACTCGCCGCCGACGTGGAGGGGCGGATCCTTGACGCCGCCCGGAAGCTCTTTCTCGAAAAAGGCTTCCAAGGCGCGAGCATCGACGAAATCGCCGAGATGGCGCCTGCGAGCAAACCGACGATCTATTCCCACTTTCCCAGTAAAGAGGCGCTTTTCGCCGCGGTAGTTGCCCGCGTCATCAACGGGTTGACGAATTTTGACGGCTACGTACCCCACGGACGTACGGTGCAGGACAAGCTGACGAACCTCGCGACCGCGATTAGCGAGAGAGCCATCGACGACTCGGTCGACGTCATGCGTGCTACAATGGCTGAAGCGCAACGATTTCCTGACTTGAGCCGCGACGTACATGAAGCCTCCCGAAGTCGGGCTGCAGATGCTGTTTCCCACCTTTTGAACGACGCGACTGACATCCCTTCGCGCTCGTCAAAGGCACCTTTCAGTACAAAAAGAATTCTGAGCACGGCACAGATCTTTATGGATCTTATTCTGCTTCCAATGCTCATGCGTTCCCTGATGGGGGAGGAAGTGAAAACTCTTCGAAAGGAGTTGCCATCCTTTGCGCGCGAACGCGTCAGTTTTTTTCTGGCGGCTTGCGAGGCGGATTGGATGCATTGATGAGCCTCTTGGAAGCGTTAAGCAGTATGCGCAGCGGCGCCAGCTTTAGCTGTCCTGACTTGCTAACCGCCGCTACGCTGGTGAGAATTCAATAGAACGTGTGCTGGCCTTCCTTCAATGCAGGAGGCCGCTCTCGCAATTCGGACTGTGCTTAGCCCGATAAACTTTCATTTAGGAGTGAGGGGGGTCTTTACCGCGCGAAAAGGCGAGCGCAGCTGATGCTTGCGTGCTTCCTGACTTCTCGTGGTTCGGCGGATGAACGACCAGACCGACGGGGCGCGTAAGGCCGCTGCGCTGTCACGCGGAGACGAATTAGAGCGATCTTCGTCCGGACAGAAACCAAGTTCGCGACGGGCCCTTGCCTTTGACATTAATCGTGCTTGGCCCGGCGAAGTTGTACTTGTCGAATAGGGCCGTACGCACCGCATCGGTGACTTGAATGCGTCCGGCGACACCATGGCTTTCCATTCGGCTCGCCATGTTTACAGTGTCGCCCCAAACGTCGAAAATAAATTTCGTTTCGCCAATAACGCCCGCACATACGGGTCCGGCATGTATCCCAATACGGATCGCGAGCTTCGTTCCATCTGGAGCCCGGACCTTATTGGTTTCATCCAGCATTTGGAGCGCAGCGTCAGCAATCCTGTTTAGGTGTTCGGGAACAACGTCTGGTATGCCACCCACAGCCATATAGCAATCGCCGATCGTCTTGATCTTCTCAAGTCCATGCCGCGCGACAATACGATCGAACCTGCTGAACAAGTCGTTGAGCATACCTACGACCTGCGTCGACTCCAGCCGAGCAGACAGTGGGGTGAAATCCACCACGTCGGCAAACAGGACGCTCGCTTCGGAAAATCCATCGGAAATCGCCGACTCACCAGCAAGCTTTCGAGTTGCAATCGAAGATGGCAGGACATTATGTAACAAGCTTCTTATATTTTCTTTGGCTAGCAGCAGTTGTTGTGCCTGCCACCAAGCAAGGTGCTGCATACGATCTAATGCGAATGTCCCTAGCGCAGCCAAACCCAATGTGGTTGACAGCCACGCGAAGTGGAACCCAAGTACCAACGGCGGTTCAGGATGCAGAAACGTAACGGAGGCAAAGAAGGCGCAGACGGTGCAAAGCGCCAGCACTAAACCGTCAACGAATGAGCCCCCGCAGACAACGAACGAAGCTACTCCCAGCGCTATCCAAAGCTCCGTGGGCTGATAATACGACATCGATACTGAAGACGACAGAGCTAGCATTGTCGTGAGAAGCGCAATCTGGGTGATCATTGCGCCAAAGCAGAGCAGCTCAATCCAGCGGTTGGGTTTCCGCAATGAGGCCGCAGCGAAAAACACCAATAACGTCACAGCTCCTATCAGATGGACGTAGAATAGCGGTCGCGACGGATCGTGTATTGTGAGCAGCTCCAATGCAGCGAACAACATAGAGATAAAAACGCCGGCGATGACCGTCGCTTTCAGCGCGGCCAGTCGGTACTGCAGCCGCGCGTCACGGTACCGCCGCTCGATTTTCGGATCGGCAAATTGTGGCAAAAATGGATGAAGTAATTGTTCCGGCTCGCGGGTAACATTCCTAGCGGCTCCACCGCCTCGATGTTGCTTGTGATCGAAGGCAGTTCGACGGTCTGAAATGTGCTGCTGCAAACGCACCGGCCTTTGCGCGGCGTCCGAAATAGGGAAGGTAATCAACATATCTGGTGTTCGGCATTGAGTCTTGATCGTCACGACGGAGAAAGAGCCGGCGTCGCGAGGCTTTCTTCGCCAATCGGTAGCGATTGCCGGTTCGATCGTTGCAAATAGTCATGCATGACCCCGCCAAGACCCAGCGTAAGGTCGGCAACAATGTGGATTGCGGACACGATCTCGCGAACCGGCAGTTCGGCGACCGGCGCTAGAGCGTGAGGGGCTAGGCACAACGCCGCTGGCCCGGTCCAGGCGCCCTTCAACACAATGCCCTCAAGGCGGTATTCGACAAGCTCGCAGATCCGTGGCGTACCATCGACGTGGGGGATGATTTTAAGCAGGAAGTTAGGCGCTTCGAGCGACGTTTTGACCTGCGCCAGGTCGGCCTCGCGGTGCTTGTATCCCATTGTCCCGGTTGCGACCCGAAGCGGACCGTAATCCAGGGTGCCGACGAGCGTGTCGATCTCAGTGCGCAAGGTCGGCTGCGCGAGCTTCTTGGGAAAGCCCCACAGTTCGCGCCCGCCGGCGATCGGCCCCTCGTCGTTGAGGAACATGCAATGAGTATATCCGCCGTGCCGGCCGCGGAAGGACACTGGGATCACTTGGCCGCTTTCCGTGTAGTCGCCAAAACCATTTGAATCCGGCATGCGGATGAATTCGTATTTGACCAGCGGTTCACGGTAGTCGAGCTCGAGCGGCTCAGGGACGATGGCCCGAAGCCTCGCTGCGTCTGTGCGATATGTAATGACCAAATATTCGCGGTTAACGAAGCGATATGGGCCCGGCGAATAAGCCGGGTTCGTGAGCGGCATTGCGAACGCCCGTTTCAGCACTTCTTTTTGACGCATTTCAATCCTCTTCCGGTTTGGTAATTCACGAGCTCTGTTAGATTATTCGCGACCGTCACGTTCAAGATCGAACGTGAGAACCCCCTCCAGACCCGTCGGGCGCGCGACAACCTCGGGATGGCGGAGCGTACGTACCGCGTCATGATAACCCGCCCGCCAATGATCTCGCATTGAGAGGCGAGAAAACTCGTAATCCTTTGAATGACCTTCGTAGTTCTGCGCGCGGTAAATGAGTTGGACGATGTTGTAGACCTTGCGAGAGGCGACTGCTTTTAGGATCCGCACCTCATCGTTCCTCCGAAAATCCTCAGGGAGCTCGTGCAGCAGAGCGTCAATCGCGCGTCTGATCCGTTGCACACGCTTGAAGTGATCGGTGCTCGCCCGCGTGCGGCTCGAATACTGGATTTCTTTCACGCGGGTAACGACGTCGGCGATGTTGCGCGGAAGTTGTCCCCGCGAGCTCCAGAGGTCGACCTGAAACGCGAGTATGTCCTGTTCATGATCGTGTTCGCGGCCGTACTCAATGATCCATTCAAGGGGCGTATTGGACACAAGGCCACCATCCCAGTACTGCTCGCCCTCAATCTCGACGGCGGGGAAACTGGGCGGCAGAGCTCCGCTCGCCATGACGTGCTCGGGCCGGATAATGTGGGTCTCACTATCGAAATAGACAAAATTACCTGTCCTGACATTCACAGCGCCCGCGCTGAAACGGGTTATCCCCGCGTTCAGGCGATCAAAGTCCACAAGGCGCTCCAGCGTGTGCTTAAGGTCTTTGGTGTCGTAGAAACTAGTCGCCGCGAGGGTCCCGCCGGGCTGCAGCCACGGCGTCACGGGCCGCGCGGAGAAGAAACCTGCCGCACCGCAGGCCATTGCCCAGCCGGCGCTCATTTGATTGAGCAAATTGCGTATATCGTCGCCGCGCGCTGAATCTTGGATCGGATCGGATGACCAATGCCAAGGCGTGTTCGAAGTAACGTGCGTCCAAAACTCTCGTAGACGGTCAACGCGATCATTGGGAGCGTTGCCGGCAATGATGGCGCCGTTAATCGCGCCGATCGAGATGCCGGCGATCCAGTCGGGATGAATATTGGCTTCCGCTAGCGCCTCGTACACACCTCCCTGATATGCTCCGAGCGCGCCGCCGCCCTGCAAAACCAAGGCAACACACTCGAACGGAAGACGCCGTTCCAAAGCTCTAACGTGTGGTCGAAGCTGGACATTCATGGCTTGCTCCTCACTTACGGCTCGAGCTTTCGATCATATATACGAGGCGGTTTAGTTCGATGCGCCAGTAGTATTTTGTCCGTCTGCTGCGTGGGCTGTTCAACGGTCCCGACTCTAGCGGGCTCCATCGTCGCGCCTGCGCGCGCGTTAGAATATTCCACCACGGTGGGAACGAGGCCGGCGGCCTCGGAAGAGGTCAAGCTTTGATGATCCAGATCGAGGCTTGTTTGTACTTGCCATCTGGCCGCGCAGATCGTCTGCTCAAGACTTAGACGGCCGACGATATTTTCGACTGCAGCGTCGACGCGGCTGTGTGCGATCAAATGGGCGTTCACGATAACCTGACCGGCACCGTTGACGTCCGTGCTATCGAGACGCCGCAGAGCCAAATCGGCCGCGGCAAGACCCTGAAGAAGAAGTGCACGAATATGTGCTTCGTCAGCGCTACGACAAGTGACAGAAATCAGGTAACCTACCTCAAGCTCGGTGGTGCTCAGAGGCTGCCGATTGATGACTCGGACAATCGGACGCAGCAGAAGGTTTATGAACGCGACAAAAGATGTTGCTACAGCGGCGGCCGCCAGATAACCGGCGCCAGCAAGAACGCCCACTGCGGCCGAACACCATAGCGTGGCAGCCGTGTTCAGACCGCGAACGCCCAATCCTTCGCGAAAAATCAGCCCGGCTCCAAGAAAGCCGATACCTGAAACCACTTGCGCCGCTATGCGGGTCGGGCTGCCCTCGCCGGGGACAATGTCGGAGAAGACGACGAAAGTTGCCGCTCCCAGCGCGACCAGGGTATTCGTCCGCAGGCCGGCGAGCCGGTTATGCCATTGTCGCTCAAAGCCGATGACCGAGCTGAGCGCGACGGCGGCCGCCAGATTGATCGCAGCTTGTTCAATGGGAAGAGTCACCATTGCCTCCTGCATCATCGATACATTGGAGTCTTCTCAGACGACCCGCGAAGGCGCGTGGGACTTTCTCGCACTAAGCCGGTCGCCCCCTCAAGAGCCTCCGTTTGCTGACTTCTTTGATGTGGGCTCGAAAACCCCGATCCGCTTGTTGTCAGAAAACTGGTCGGTAGCTCAAAGAGCGATCGGCAACGGCTGCTCGAATCGGATTTTCTTTGCCTCAAGCACTTCTCAACCTTAGTTGCATCCGGAATGGAGGTAAGACACAGTCGAAGAGCGTCGGGCGCGCATGCGGCCCTTTGCTCGGCAGTTCCGCGATTCTCTTGTGCTTGCGCGGCTGCGCTGCAAAGGGCCACCATCAACACAGCAATAGGAACAAGCGTTCGGTGCCGAGCGACAGCGGATTTGGTCGCCGACGTCGTGTGCGCGCGTTGATGGACGCCACAGCCGCTAACAAGCTTGTTACGAAGATCTGGCTTCCCTGCGCTCGTCAAATGGCTGATCGCGGACATAACACCTCTCCTCTGTATTGGCTGCGCAGTAAACTATACCGTATAGTTTATGCGTGAAGACGTGAGACGTCAACCTCTTATTTTGGTTCAATCGGGGCTCAGGCCGCACAGAAATTCAGTACACCCAGCCGACTTCATTGCTATTCCCACCAAATTGCTGGTGGTCCTATAGAGTTGTGGCCGCGGCGCACTAACGACATAACTACAGCTGCACTCTATAAAAGCTGACGTACGACGCGTGTGCGAATTTCCTAAACGTCTCCGTCGGCTGGATCAATGCAGCTAATCGATCTAACTATTGGTTCTTTGTTTGTCCCGATAAAGTTTTATTTAGAGTGACAAGCACCTGCGTCACCTCTCAGATGTTAGCGCAGGTGATGATACTCGCGTGGCGCGACCAAATTCCATTGGCCAGAGCGAAAAGGTGCGGTGCGAGCGACTGAGCGAAACGATATGTGCGACGGTCGGTCGTGAAGACTTGAATATTGCGTCCTCGAATTAACGCGACCCGAAGGAGCGCGGCTGCAACGAGTAATTTGACTGAGTGACCCACTCGTCGCCGCGCGTCGAGTTCGCTGATCGTCGGTCACTACCAAAGCAATTTGATTTCGCGCACCAATTCGTAAAGCAAGAAAAGATTGAAGGCGTAAGACGGCGTCGTGTGAGGCTATGTGACATCTAAATGTGGCGAGACAGCATCGATGTCATCTTGCATCTTCGTCGTTCCCGGCCTCCCGCAGAAGAGCTAACCACGCCTTGCATGCAGGTGAAAGAAAGGCGGCCCTGTCGCCATGCGATCGCCAGAGCCCATTCGGCGCCAAGTCCCCCGAGCCGAAGGATTCTAGTCGGTTTGCGCGTGCGCCGCGGCGCAATCATCCGCGGCAGGAATTCAATGCCGAGCCCGGCGCTGGCCAGTTCGGCGATGAAGTCGATCTGGCTGCTGCGCGCCACAACGGCTGGCTTGAACCCCTCACGTCGACACGGGTCGAGAATGATCCGATTGAGCGCGAAACCCGTCTCGAACAGGATGAACGGCGTGTCGCTCAAACGCTGCGCACGGAGATCGGGCCGCACGTGGCGCGCGCGGTTGCTTTCTTTCTTGCCGCCTGCCGGCGCGGCGGCGTCAATTGAGCCGCACGGATCGTTTTCTCACGGGTCACGCGCCGTACCGACAGCTTGATGGCCTTCATCGCGGCACGGTCTATGGCGTGCCCGCCGAGGGAAATCGCCGGCGCCCTGAAGTAAAAAAGCTCGCTTTTTTCTGCACCGCAAAATGTCGTTCATGGCCCTTTCCGTCGTTCGCGACGGGCGAGCGTTGATCTAGATCAATGTGCTCTGCCAATCGCACGGCTATTTTAATTTGGGGTGATAGTGGGAGGGATTCACACGGAGGCGCATTATGAAGCCACTTTCCGAACAGCTCGCCGATTTGTCAGTTCGCGTCAAGAATACAGAGGATGCTGTGGCAGCAGCACAGAAAGAAGCGCATGATCAAGTCGTTGCACGCGTTTCGCAGGCGCAGGCTGCTGCCGAGCAAGCGGTCCAAAAGGTACACCAAAACATCCAGTCCGCTAGCGATACCGCGTCCGCCAAGTGGAATGGACTGAAAGCGAAAATCGCTGCTGACATGGGCGATCTAAAGTCGAAAGTAGCCCAGCGGAAGCACGATTTGGATATTAAGAGCGCTGCGAATCATTCCAAGTTATTGGACGAATACGCTTCTTTGGCCATCGATTATGCCAACGCATCCATCGAGCAGGCTAAGGTGGCTGTGCTCGATGCTATCGTTGGCCACATGGAGGCAGAAAAAGCCAAGCGCACAGCTGCCTGAACCAAACATTCAATTGGTTCTCGGAGAGACCGCCGGCTAGGCGGCCTCTTTTTTTGCACGGATCACGTTGCGGTACACGAGTCTCTTCGTGGCCTGGACCGGGCAGTAGAGCCCGCTGCCTCGGTCGAAATTGACCTAAGCGGACCATGCGGCACACTTAAAGAACGCCGCACCATTGGGACGCCATTGTCGCGCCGCGGGTGCTGTTGCCAATTTATCTACATTGTCGGTGCCTCGGCAGCGATCGATCCTGGAGCTTTGTCGGTCGGCGATTTTGTCCGAGCGCAAATGAATGATGAACAACTCGCCGATCGCGGCTTCCGCCCATTGCCGCAACTCATTCAATCGCCCGGTAACAAAAATGGCTCCAACGAATGAGCCCATGGAGGTGCAGCATGCGATGTCCGGCTCGATGCCGGCCTCGATCAACACATCGATGACGCCTATGAGCGCCCACCCTCGGGCCGAGCCACTGCCAAGGGCGAGACCGAGACGTGGCCGGGTCATGATGCGTTTATGCAGCGGAAGCGGCTCACGTCGGCCGCACACAAATACGGACCAGGGCTGACGCGCCCAACAGCACGGTACCGAACCAATATCGCGCCGCTTGCATCATGGCGTAAGAAGCGCTCGGCCAGGCCGGCCTTTTCTAATGTGCTCGAAAGCCTCCTCAGCCTGGTCGAGCGGCTTGCGGATAGCGACTGGAAGGCTGAGACGCTGCTGCTCGACAAGTTGAGCGAGATCGGACAACGCTGCCGGCTCTGGTCGGAAGAGGGTCCATGCGTAATTCCTCGTGCCCTCCGGCAATGCGGCGCGGTGACTTTTCTTTTCCGCGAATGATTTCCATGCTCCGCGCACCCACCCGTTGCAATCGAAGTTCCCTAACATTGGATGCACCGCGGTCGCATGGCCCATAGCACCATTCCGCAAGCAACGGACGAGCGCACAATCATCGTCCCACGTGGCAAAATTGAGCGTCGCATCAAACGTGCGGCCGAGCGACGCGAACGGCAGCTTGGTGCCATCGAGAACCTCGGCGGCGCCAGCCTGCAAACATCCGGCCATGCATGGCGGTCGAGCGATGGCGGTGATTTTGGCGCCCCACGCGGATAGCATCTGCAGGGCCAACGTGCCGAGCCCGCCGGCGGCCCCATGAACGAGCACTCTCCTTCCAGCCGCATTTTCACGTGTCAATCCGGCGCCCGTCACCGCCAGCCACATCGTTACGAAGCTGTAGGGAATCGCTGCCAGCGCCTGAAGATCCCCGCCGGACGGGGCCCGCAGCACATGAGCCGCCTTGACCAGAACGTGACTGGCGTGCGTGCCATCGGCTGACACGGGCTTCAGGCCGTAGACCCGGTCGGCGGGCTTGAACGTCGACACCCTCGCCCCGATGGTCGCGACGGTACCGGCGAAATCGTTGCCGAGCACCATCGGAAACTTGCCTGCGCCAAGCAACGACAGGAGCCGGAGCCCATATCCTTCGGATCGACGCACATCGATGGGATTAACTGAGGCGGCCTCGACGGTGATCTCGACCTCGTCAGCCGCCGGATTTCGCCGCGGCGCTTGCCGAATCTCAAAGGCACCGGCGCCGCCGGGCCCGAGGGAAACCAATGCAGTTCTTGTCCTCATCACGAGCCCTCGCTGTATGGTGCGTCGCGCCTGCGACGGCGCGCGGGGTCATGCAACCGTTGTTGTCTGCTCGCCGAGGTCGAGCCGTCCATCGGCGCTGCGGATTGTCGCCGTGATCGTGTCGCCGGGCTTGAGATAGTCCGGGCGCCGGCGCTGTGAAGAAATGAAGAGTTCCCAGACCCGTCGTTCGGGCAGCAGTTGCAGAATGCGACGTATCATTGGCGGAGGCACATGCAAGGCGCAGCCGCTCGGTGTTCCGGTCAAGAGGACATCTCCGGAGGCAATGTTGGCGAACGTTGACAATTCCGAAATCGTCTCCGCCGGTTTAAAGACGAGATTGGCCGTCGTATCGCTCTGCCGCAGGACGCCATTGACCGAGAGACGCAGAGCAAGATTCTCGAGGAATGCAAACTCCTGCGGCTCGAGAATCGCCAGCCACGGGCCGATTGGGCAAAAGCCGCGATAGCTCTTGCCCTTGAAGAATTGCATCTGCGGAAGCTGCACGTCGCGCGCGCTGATGTCGTTTGCGATCGTGACTGCGAAGACATAGTCCTTGAGCGCGTCGGGAGTGATGGTGACGGCTGCCGAAACGGAACGGCGGAACACCAGCGCAAGCTCGATCTCGTAATCGAGCAACATCACATGCTGAGGTCGTCGTACGACTCCGTTCGCCGCATTCAGCGAGGCGTCGGATTTGGTGAAGAACATGTTGAAGGTCTTGGCATCGGGATCCAGCCCCGATTCGATCATGTGTTGGCGATAGTTGGCCCCTTGGCAGAAGATGCGGCATGGCGCGGTGATCGGCGAAAGAACTTTTTCTGAATTGAAAGCTGCCGCCGCCGGCGCGCGGCTCGCGCGCTGCCAATCGGCTTCACCATCCTGGATAAGCGCAGCCGTCGTCGGATAGTCGCCGGATAACGGCACCACGCCATTTTGTCTGACGACGGCCCAGCGCGGGCCGCTGTCCATCGCCAGGCGCGCAATATTGACCGCCATCGTTTTGGCTCCTCATCCTCCCCGTACCAGGCCGGGTGCCTGCCGCGCTTACGCTTTCTGGCGACCGGGGCTCGCCAGGCGCAATGCAATTGCCTCGGCTTCCGCAGCCGTGACGCCAATCGCGCGCAGAATGCCGGCAACAACCGCGGGCGCGTGCTTGGGCTTGAGCCGCCCTTCGGCAGCCGATTGCATCGTTCGTACGGTGATTCCGAGAACGAATTCGAAGGCCAAGTCCGGCGCAACGTCGTGCAGGCGCCCGGTCGCCGCCGCTCGGCGGATGTCCTCACTGAGTTGCCCACGTGCAACCCGTGCGATGCCTGGCATTGCGGCGGCGCCGCGCGCGATGAGCGCGGCCCAGGCCGGGTTGTGCAGGGCTTCATTAATGAAC
Organism: uncultured Alphaproteobacteria bacterium; assembly: GCA_963720115.1. Classification (GTDB taxonomy): domain Bacteria; phylum Pseudomonadota; class Alphaproteobacteria; order Rhizobiales; family Xanthobacteraceae; genus BOG-931. Next base: position 15,093 of record CAVREN010000102.1, on the reverse strand, counting down.
GCTCCGCAGCCGGCGGCAATGCGCTCCAGCGGATCATCAAGCGACAATCTGCGGGGTTGCAGCAAGTCGTCGAATTCACGTGCCAATTCGTCGGCTACGACGCTTTTCAGATCGTCCAGATCGTCGAAATGCACATAGAAAGTGCCTTTCGCGACTCCCGCAGCGTTCACAACGTCGTCCACCGTTACCGAATCGAATGTCCGCGCCGCGTAAAGCGCGCGGGCCGCCCGGATCAGCTCCGAGCGAGTTTTTGCGCGTCGGTCGCGGCCGATCTGGGCCCGGCGCGCAAGGTCGACCCTGGCCATGGCTGGCTTCCTTCTCGATTCTCATATTGACTAATTAGTCAAATTGACTATTATGGTCAAGTGAAGATTGAGAGCCCCAAAAGGCCCACATGGGAGGATGCCAAATATGTCCGCAAGCGCGGGTGTCCATGTCCTGCCTGACTGCGATGTGGCGATTGTTGGCGCCGGTCCGGTCGGACTAATGCTCGCCAACCTGCTAGGCATCGCCGGCTTCAATGTCGTTGTCCTCGAGAAAAATGACGGGTTGGTCGGATTGCCACGAGCGATCGCCTACGACGCCGAGACATTGCGGCTGTTCGCACAAATCGGCTTGTTCGATCGTATTGCAGATGGACTCGTGCAGGACCCGGAGGTCGTCTATCTCAACGCCCGCGGCGTCAAGCTGATGCAGATAACGCCGCCGCAGAGTGCGTATGGTTATTCTCAGCTCGGTACTTTTTACCAGCCGCACTTCGAACGGGTGCTTTTGGATGGGCTTGCGCGATTTACTGCCGTGCGCGCCCTCTTCAGTTGCTGCGTGACCGCCGTTGCGCAAGACCACCATAGCATCAACCTCCAGGTCGAAACGCCGGCGGGTGCGCAGTCGCTGCGCGCCAAGTTTGTTGTCGGCTGCGACGGTGGAAACAGCGCCACGCGCTGCTGGATTGGTTCGCGCCTTATTGGTTCGACCTACGCCGAGCGCTGGCTCGTTATCGACGCGCGCATCGACAATCATGGCGTCGACAACATCACCTTCTTCTGCGACCCGCGCCGGCCGACCGTGCGATTGCCGGCCGTCGGATCGCGCGTCCGTTGGGAATTCATGCAGTTGCGAGGCGAATCGCCCGAACAACTGGCCAGCGACGACAGCATCAAGCGGTTGCTCACGCCATTCGTCGACTTCTCGCGCGTCGAGGTCGAACGGCGCGTGGTCTACACCTTCCATGCGCGCGTCGCCGACAGATGGCGAAATGGCCGCGTCTTCCTCGCCGGCGATGCGGCGCACCTGATGCCGCCGTTTGCCGGCCAGGGGATGAATGGCGGCATGAAGGATGTGGCCAATCTCGCCTGGAAACTGGCTGCCGTGCTGGCGGGCCAAGCCGGCGACGAAGTTCTCGACACCTATGAGGTCGAGCGCGCGCACAGCGTCCGCGCCATGGTGAACCTCTCTCGCCGTCTCGGCGCAGTGATCATGCCCACAAAACGCATCATTGCGGGTGCACGCGACGTCGCCTTTGCGCTCCTGAACCTTTCGGGCGGCTTCCGTTCGTTCGTCCACCGCGGCGGCATGCTGCCGCCGCCGCATATCTCACGCAGCGCGCTGACGGCGGCCCGGAGAGACCCGGTCGTCGGTCGGATGCTGCCGCAGCCGGAGGTGGCGGGCGATCAACGCTCGCTAGACTTGTGCATCGGCTGCCATCAGTGGCTGGCGCTCGGCATCGGCATCGATCCACGCGCCGAATTGTCTTCCCGTGACCGGGCAATTCTCGACGCTCTTGGTGCGCGCTTTTTGGCGATCAACAGCGCGGCAGTCATCATGCCGACGCAAGCCTTGCGGTGCCACGATCAAACCTTCCTGGCCTGGGCCAAGAACCACAAGCTTCGTGGCGTCCTCATCCGTCCGGATCGCTTTATCGCCCAGCGCCTCGATCTGCGGCGCGATCTGACAAGCCTCGATCCATTTGCCGGCCTTGCCGGCAAGTCGCGACCCGCAGCCGAACTGCAACCAAAGGATCAACACGACAGCCGCTTGGCGGCCGCGTCCTAAACGCCCGAGCAAGAGAAGGATCACGCACGATGAACGCGCATGTTGGAATGGCACAGATCGCAGCTGCCAAGCTGCAACACCACGTCATCTATGTCAGCGATCTCAAGCGATCGACCGACTTTTATACCAAGCTGTTCGACCTGCAGTTCTCAGCCCACAATCACCCAGACAGCAGCGCGGTCATGCGGCTTGCTCACATGGAGATGCACTTTTTCAGCTTTGGCTTTTATCATCACGACATCTGCCTGGTGAAGCACCACAAGCTGAAGATGGACAACGGCTCAATGCTGCACTTCTCATTGGTGGCGCGCGACCGTTCCGCATTCGATGCCATCCGACAGCGTGCGGAAGACATGGGGATTCCGACCCGCGATGGACGCCTGATCGCTTCCGCGAAAACCTCGCCCGGAGCGCGCGCGTTCTGCCTCCAGGACCCCGACCACCATTGGATCGAAATCATTGAGGAGCCCAGCAAATGACCGCTGTTTCCTATGTTCCCCCGAATGTGCTGCCGCCGATAGTGCAGAAGTTCGCCCCGCTGCTCAAACGCAAGTGGATCCGGGAGCTCGTGCTGACACCGCCGACACTGAGCGGTCGCCGGTTCTCCAACAAGACCGAGGACTACGGTGTATTCAAACCGTCCCGGATCGCGAATATCGGCCAGGTGTCGATCTATGTGCAAGACATTGCCCGGTCGCGCCGGTGGTATGAGAGGCTCGCCGGCCTACGGCATAGCCGAACCTGCGAAGAAGAGGCCCATCCGTTCAAGGCGGGCTGGCACATTCGCTGCTGTTATATGAGCGCCGGCGAACACGACGAATGTCTCGTGCTGGTCGAAGAACGCGATCCTGGAGGGAAAGTCACCGCTCCATCGGGGATGAGTTTCTTTCACGCCGCATTCGAGCTTGAAGGCAACCGCCTTGAAGACGTCATCAGGTTTGCGGCGCAAGCGAAAGAGGCGGGCTTTGTGGCGAATTACGGTCCGGTGCGCCACAACGGCGAGCCGCCGCTCGGCGACGGCGAGACCGGCGGTAACGTCGCCTGCTACTTCTACGACCCGGACTACAACAACATCGAATTCTGCGCGGCCATGGACACAATCGAAAATTATCGCGCGCGCTATGGCGACACCAAAGGCTCGTCGCGGGCGTGAGGCTGTGACCGGAAGCATCTGCGCTCTGCTCTGGCAGTGCGAATGCCGGATCAGGCCGGGCGGATAGCACGTCGTTGGAGGCGCCTTGCGGCGCTGGGGCGCCCAGCACATCCGCAAGCTACAATGATCCTGCGTCAAGCCGGGGCGTAGCGAAGCTTGATGGGTTCTTTCGGCCGATCGCGGCTCGGTCAGACACCCTGGAGGATGAGATTGATTACTGCAGGGAAGCAAACGGCAGAGGACAAAAGCTTGTTCGCTATTCGAGGCGAGCATGATGTCGCGCTGCTGGAGCAAAATAAGCCGAGTTCTGGTCGAAGCCGAAGAAAGCACTTACGAGCTGTTGGTGCAGAGCGCGGCACGAGCGCCGCAGGCGCGGGCGCTTTCCTTCTTCCTGACCGCAGCGGACTATCGGCGACCCTGGAGTTGGACATACGGCGAATGGCTGGGCCAGATTACTCAAACAGCCAATATGTTCCGGAAGCTCGGCGTCCAACGACAAGACGTGATCGCCTTCGTGATGCCGAATCTTCCCGAGACCCATTGGGTCATTTGGGGCGGAGAAGCGGCGGGCATCGTTTTTGCCATCAATCCCTTGCTGGAAGCTCCGCTCATCCTCGATCTTCTTCTGGCCGCCAAGGCAAAATGGCTGGTCACCATCGGGCCAACGTCCGGAACCGATATCTGGCAAAAGGTCTCCGGCGTTGCTCCTCGCGTGCCTTCCCTGCAAGGAATACTGACCGCGAATCCCTCCAGATACTTGCGAGGAGCAGCCGGCATCTTGTTCGGAGCGCTGGCGCGAACCCGGACGCCCCGGAGATTGGCGCATCTGAAAGTCCTCGATCTGGTCGCCGAATTAAACAAACACGCCGCCGGCGCGCTTACCTTCGAGCCTCCGGCGGCAGACTCGATTGCATCCTACTTCTGTACCGGCGGCACGACTGGACTCCCGAAGATCGCGGTCAGAAGCCATCGGACCGAACGCGCCAACGCCCTCCAGCTTAAGGCTGTGTTCGGTTCGGGCTTGTCGAACGGAAAGGTGGTCTTCTGTGGATTGCCGCTTTTCCATGTCAATGCGCAAAATCGGCACCGGGCTTACGGTTTGGGCGACGGGTGGCCATGTGCTTCTCGGCACGCCACAAGGTTACCGCTCCCCAGGATTGATTTAGAATTTCTGGGATGTTGCGGCCCACCACAAAATCACTTCATTTTCCGGCGTGCCCACCGTGTACGCCTCGCTTTTGCAAGCGCCCAGGCAGGGGCGCGACCTCACGACAATCGAATACGGCATCTGCGGCGCCGCGCCGATGCCCACAGAGCTGTTCAATCGCTTCCAGCGCGAGACCGGCATCAGGATTCTCGAAGGATATGGATTAACCGAAGGCGGTTGCGTCTCCACCCTTAATCCCCCTGCCGGAGCGAGCAAGATCGGCTCGATCGGCATCAGGCTGCCGTGGCAGCGCGTGTTATCCATGAAGCTCGATGCAGACGGCGGCTATGTGCGCGATGCGGCCATCGACGAAGTTGGTGTCATCTGCATCAACGGGCCCAATTTATTCGAGGGCTACCTCAATCTGGAACACAATCGTCAGACTTGGGTCATGCGGCCCGGCGCAGACAGAAAACTCGAGCGCTGGCTCAACTACCGGAGATTTAGGTCGCATCGATGCGGACGGCTACATTTGGTTAAGTGGACGCCAGAAGGAGCTGATCATTCGTGGCGGGCACAACATTGACCCGCGCTTGATCGAAGAATGCTTGCAAAAGCATCCGTCGGTTGCGCTGGTAGCAGCCATAGGCAGGCCGGACGTGCATTCCGGCGAGTTGCCGGTCGCGTACATTCAGCTTAGACCCGATCAGAGAACGATAGCAGAAGAGCTTCTTCGCTATGCGCAAAGCTCAATTCCGGAGCGGGCTGCATGGCCAAAAGAAATCAAAATCGTGTCTGCCCTACCGACAACCCCGGTCGGAAAGATCTTCAAGCCGGCATTGATTCTTTGCGAAATGGAGGCGCTGATTGCACATGAGGCGCAGGCCTGCGGCGCCACTCTCAGTTACTCCGAAGCGCTGCAAGATGCGCGCCACGGCCTGATGCTTAAGTGGTCGGCGAACACGCGATCGGACGAGCTAAGAGCGCGGCTTGATGAATACACGTTTCATCACGAGCAAGTTGACATTTCTCCGGGCAAAAACTTGGTCTGAGATTCGAGATCGCCGTCGATCGACGACAGCACGGCCGATCCTCCAAAAGAAAGCGCAATTTCATGGTGAGAGCCCTACCGACGGCAAGGGCATGTTCTTCACGGCATATCCGTTATTTCTGCTTAGCAAGGGCTGCCCGTGCGGCCGCCAACTGCTTCGCCTTCTGCGGGTCGATTTGAGGATATGCGAGGTCGAGGGCGTCCAACGCCTTCACGATTGCCGCCACCACAACGAGTTGGGTGAACCATTTGTTGTCTGCCGGCACCACGAACCAGGGCGCATGCTTCGACGCGGTGGCTCGTATTGCTTTCTCGAAGGCATGCATATAATCGCCCCAGAACTCGCGCTCTTGTATATCGGCAGCTGAGAACTTCCAGTGCTTGTCCGGCTGATCGAGACGTTCGATGAAGCGGTTTTTTTGCTCCGTTCGTGATACGTGCAGGAAGAATTTGAGAATGATCGTCCCCTGCCGCGTGAGATAGTCCTCGAAATGTGCGATGTCGGCTAGCCTCTCGTCCCAGATTTGCCTGCCGACATAGGGCAGCTTCTGCCGTTTCAGGAGTTCTTCGTGTACCCGCACGACGAGAACCTCTTCATAGTAGGACCGATTGAAAATCCCGATCCGCCCGCGCTCGGGTAGGCACTTGACGTATCGCCACAGAAAGTCATGGTTGAGGTCCTCCGCCGAGGGTTGTTTAAATGAGAATACCTGGCAGCCCTGTGGATTGACGCCCGACATGACGTGCTTGATCGTGCTGTCTTTGCCAGCGGCATCCATCGCCTGGAAAATTAGGAGGAGTGACCAGCGGTCCTGAGCGTAAAGCATGTCCTGCATTTCTGAGAGCCATGTGCTGGTACGTTCGAGGAGTTCAGCAGCATCACCCTTATCCAACGTCAGACCGCGGGTGTCGCCCGGGTCAAAATTCTTCAGTCGAAATCCCTTGTCTTTGACGATGTGAAACGGGTCGACGCATTTATGGAATGCCGGCTCGAGGACCTCTTTTCTGAGCATAGTCGGCGGACCGGGCGGTTGGTTGCGCTTCATTCGATCACCTCATTGGCGCGGGCGACTGGGGAAGCAAGAAGGCATTGGCACGATCGGGCCAGGATGCGGCGTCGCACACGACAAAAAGAAATCGCCGTGACCTGCATGACGACTTTCGTGCCAATCAACACCCCAACCGGCGCGATGAACCGCGTCTCAGCTTCCCATTAAGATCAGTGATTGCGAGGCCGCGTTTAGCTACGAGATCAACGCTGGCTGCCATGGCCCAGTCCTTCTTGCTTCAACACGGATAGAGCCTCATCAGCGATCACCTGCTCCTCGTCGGTGGGAATCACCAAGGCAGCAATGCGAACTCGATCCCTTGCTGATCTTTTCCGCATTTCTCGCGTTCGCCGCGGCATCAATCTCGGCGCCGAGCCAAACCAGCCGATTGCAGATTTCAGTGCGAATTTGTGGTTGGTTCTCACCGATACCGGCGGTAAAGACGACACCATCGAGACCGCCGAGCGTCGCCGCCAAACGCGCGATCTCACCAGCAATGCGGAAGGTAAAAGCCTCGATCGCCTGCCGCGCCTCCAAACGATCGCTCGCCAGAAGCTCGCGGGTGTCAGCGCTGATGCCCGAGATGCCGAGAAGGCCAGACTTATGGTAGAGCGTGTCGCTGATCTCCGCGGGGGAGCGACCAAGCGGACCAAGCAGATGCAACAGCACGCCCGCATCCAAGGCGCCGCACCTCGTGGCCATCGGGATGCCGTCTAGCGTAGAAAAACCCATGCTGGTATCTCGGCTGACGCCGGCATCGAGTGCACACAGACTCGCGCCGCTGCCCAGGTGCGCAACAACAATCTTGCCGCTCGCTAGATCGGGAGCGCGCCGCGCTAGCTCTCTGGCGACATATTTGTAGGATAGTCCGTGGAAACCGTAGCGCTTGACGCCCTGGTCGTTCAACGCGCGCGGGATTGCAAAGCGCCGGACGACTTCAGCATTGGTACGATGGAACGCCGTATCAAAGGAAGCGACCTGGACGAGATCGGACCGCAAATGTCGGATAGCGCGGATCAGGCGGACGCTCTGCGGCTGATGCAGCGGTGCAAGCATTGTTAGCTTGTCAACGGCCTCAAGAGTCACGTCATCAATGCGGACGGGGCTGCCAAACGAGTCGCCACCGTGCACCACGCGATGGCCTACCGCCTTGACACGGCTCACGTCGAAATGCGTTGCAAGCCAGCCAAAGGCTTCCGCCACGATACCCCGAATGTCGGATACATCTGTCTTAAGATTCACATCGAAAGTCGCGGCGCCCTCCGTGATACGGAAGCTCGGTGGATTCCCACGTAAGTCGATCAATCCTTTTGCTGCTCGGCGCGTGCCTAACGGAGCGACTTCGAAGAGTGCGATTTTGATCGTCGAGGAGCCGGCATTGAGTGTGAGCAGCAAATCGGTGCTCATAGCGGCCTCAATCTTCAGCCGCTGCCGAAAATGACGCGCCGGAAACGATGGAGCGCGAAGCCGAAATAGACAGCGCCAATAATGGTCATTGCCAAGATCTCCGGCCAGACGATAGAGAAATCGGCGCCGCGGTAAAGCACATCCTGCGCGAAGATCACGAAGTGCGGTGTCGGGCTGATGATCTTCATGAGATACTGCAACCACACCGGCATGCTTTCCAGCGGGGTCGTGCTCCCGGAAAGCAGCATCATCACCAGCAACACTGGGATTGACAGCAAACCGAATTGGCCCATTGTGGACGCGACGGTACCGAGGGCAATGCCAAGCGCTGCGACCGTGAATACGTAGAAGCATGCGCCGCCTAGGAAAAGCACAGGCGATCCAGCGATCGGCACCTGCAGCCACCACTCGACGACAAATTTCAGCGATAATGCTGTTGCAATCAGAACGACGAGGCCATTGGCCAGGATTTTGGAAAGCATGATCTCGGCCGGAACCACAGGCATCACGAGCAGGTGCTCGACGGTACCCTGTTCGCGCTCACGAATAAGCGCAGCCCCGGTAAGAATGACGGTGATCATGGTGAGATTGCTGATGATCTGCATCACCGAGGTGAACCAACTCGACTTGTAGTTCGGATTGAACTTCGCTCGCGTAATCACCTTGACCGGTGCACCGGGCAATCCTTCGCGTTGGCTAACGAACTGGGCCACATAGTTTTGGATGACGTTCTGGATGTAGGTCATCCCATTGAACGCCTGGGCAGACGCGGTCGCGTCGACGTCGATTTCGGCGGAAGCCTGCCGACCCGAGAGAACATCCTCCTGGAATTTCGGAGGAATCTCGATGACGAAAAGGAAACGTTGCGAATTCATTGCCGATTCAGTTTCCGTCGCTGCAATCTGAACTGCCGGCTGGAAAGTGGGTGGCGTGAGGCCATCCGCGATGCGGCGTGACAGATCGGAATGGTCTTCATCGACGATCCCAACCGAAAGGTTCGTCGCTTCGGTCGAGGCGCCGGTTGCAGCGGCGTAGATCGCAAAAGTGAAGGAATAGGCGACAAGTAGCAGCATGATCGGGTCGGAGCGGATGCCCCGCAACTCCTTGATCATCAGCCGGTAGATGTTGGCTAGGTGCAGTCGCAGCTTGGTGAACGGACTGCTTCTCGGTCGCCTCGGCTGCGTCGCGGCGTGCGCCGTCGCCTGTTCCGGTGCGCCCACCGCCTGGCTGGTCGCCGACATGTCAAGTCTCCTGCTTGTGCAGGAATAGATGAGAGGCAGTGAAGTAGCCGGCCATGAAGATCACGAGAACGAGCGCATTGACCCAGAGATCAGAAAAGCCCAGTCCTTTGGTAAAGGCACCGACGCTGATCGGCTGAAACCAGGCCGCCGGAAACATCAGGCCGATCAGCCTTCCTTGGCCGGTGAGAGAGGACACAGGCACGAGTAGGCCCGAAAAGTTCACCGTAGGAATAATGGCGATAACCGTGGTGGCGAAGACCGCCGCTACCTGGGTCTTGGTGAATGTCGAGACGACTTGTCCGAAACTGCACGTAGAGAAAACGTAGAGCAAAGCACCTATGGCGAGAGCTCCGAATGATCCCTTGACCGGCACCTGGAAAACGACAAGCGCCTCAATCACCATAATGATGAACATCACCATCCCGACGATGACGTACGGAAACTGCTTGCCCAGAAGGAATTCGGATTTGCTGATCGGCGTGGACTGAAAATTGGAGATCGAGCCTGTTTCCTTCTCGCGCACGACGCCGATCGTCGCCATGATCGCTGGTATCAGAACCAGCATGATCACAATGACACTCGGAACCATGGAGAAGACGCTCTTGAAAGCCTGATTGTAGCGGAAACGATTTTCAATATTGAGATTGCCGAGGTAGACATTGGAGACGGGGTTAGGGCCAAAACGCTCGGTTGTGAGGTCCTGCATATAGTGCAGCATAGTGCCCGTAACGTATCCTTGTGTTGTCTCGCCGCGGAACGGCATGGCGGCGTCGATCCAGAAACCGACCTCGGGCGCATGCAAGCTCAAAAGATCGCGGCCGAAGCCCGGCGGAATCTCAACCACGAGAGCCAGTTCGCCGCTCCGCATCCGGTGCTCCAGTTCCTCTGGAGACCTGATCGGTGGCCGTTCGGAGAAGTAATGAGAGCCCGAAAAGCCTTCGAGCAGTCTGTGGCTTGCCGGCGTGTTGTCCTGGTCGAAGGCCGCATATTTCAGGTTCTCTACATCGAACGTGATGCCATAACCGAACGCTACCATCAGAATTAAAGGACCGACGAACGCGAATGCCAGCCGGATGGGATCGCGCAGCAGTTCCATCGTTTCGCGCCGGGCATAGGCCCACAGCCGTCCGAGATCAAATCGCCTGGAGGCGCGCGATTGGACGGGCTTCGCTGCCGTCCCGACCGGCGCTGCCGCGGGTTGCGGCGCCGGTTCGGCCTTCGATTTTTCTTCGGGCTTCGCCGTCGTCACGCCGGGGGCTGCTGCGGGTTGCGCGGCTTGTGCCTTCTTTTTTTCGTCGGTACCGGCCGCTTCTTCCAGGTAGGAGATGAAGGTGTCCTCCAGAGTAGTGCAGCCGCGCTCATTGACCAGGTCCTTCGGGACGCCGACGGCAAGCACTCGTCCCTGGTGCATCAATGAAATACGGTCGCAGCGTTCGGCCTCGTTCATGAAATGGGTCGAGAGAAAGATGGTGACCCCATCATCACGGGAGAGATCGATCAGCGTTCGCCAGAAAGCGTCTCGCGCTACGGGGTCGACGCCTGAAGTGGGCTCATCGAGAATAAGCATGGGCGGCCGGTGCAACACGGCCACAGCTAGCTGCAATCTCTGCTTCACGCCAAGGGGCAGGCTCTCTGGCTTGGCGTCGGCCACATCTTTTAGATCATATCGTTCCAGCAATTCACTGATTCGACCTTTGATCTCATTCGTAGCGATATGGTAAAGGTGCGCGTGCAGCTCGAGGTTCTGCCGTACGGTAAGCTCGTTGTAGAGCGAGAACGCTTGCGACATGTAGCCGACATTTTCGCGCGCCTCAGTGTCGTCGGCGGCGAGCAGCAGAGGCTGACCTTTTGCTTCATACCGCCCGAGAGCTTGCCGCACGGACGATTCCCAAACGGGTCGAGCCCCGTGGCTTTGAGAAGCTCGTCGATGCGCGCGCCGCTCGACTGCGCCCTGCCCGAACAGCCGCCCGAAGAAATCAATGTTGTCGAACACGCTAAGGGTTGGATAAAGATTGCGGCCAAGCCCCTGCGGCATGTAGGCGATGCGGCCGTAACTCGCTCGGCGATGGCGCTCGTCCGCCATATCTCCGTCGAGCGCCGTGACGGTGCCCTCTTGTATCTTGCGTACCCCTGATATCAGGGCGAGCAAAGTGGACTTGCCGACGCCGTCGGGCCCGATCATCCCGACCATGCAATGCGCGGGGATATCGAGCGTGAGGTCGTCGAGCGCCAACGTCTTTCCGTACCGGTGGGTTACGCGCTCCACCCGTGCGATGACATTGTTCGTCATTGCCATTGCGGAAGCTTGACTGTTAGCTCGTCCGGCCAGGCGATCTTGGTTTGAGTACGGACGAAGCCCAGTCCGCGGACGCCTGTTTTCACAAACTGATGATATTGAACCAAGACTTTGGGATCGATCTGAAGCTTGATGCGGAACATGAGTTTTTCCCGCTCCTCCGCCGTCTCCACGCTCTTTGGCGTAAACTGCGCCTCGGTCGCGACGAAACTGATCGTGGCGGGAATGATATATTGGGGTAACGGATCGCCTATCACGCGCGCCTCGTCGCCCAGCGTGAGTTTGCCCGCTTCGGATGCCGGCAGATAGATCGTCATATACACATCATTCAGATCGAGAATGGTCAGAACGCGTTGCCCAGCAGAGATCACCTCGCCGGCGCGGGCCAGCCGATATTGCACGCGTCCACTCCTCGGCGAGACGAGCACCAGATCCACCAGAATTGATTGCAGTCGTTCAACGTCAGCTTGGACCGCCTTGATTGAAGACTCGGCTTGATCACGCTGGGCATTCGCTGCAACATAATTAGCCTCGGCGGATTCGAATCTGTTGCGCCGTTGATCAACGGTCTGCTGAGTGATGGTCCCGTTCTGCAGCAGCGCCTTGCCACGGTCATAATCGGTCCTGGCAAATGTCAAGTCACTGTTGCGCTGAGCGATGAGAGCCAGTGCTTCGGCCAATGCCTGCTTGGCCTTCAAGAGTTGCGCTTGCGCCTCCCGCAGCTGAGCTTCGGTTTCCGGCGATGAGACTGTGCCGACGACCTGTCCGGCCGTGACCTCGTCGCCTTCATTCACGCTCAGCGTCGCCAACCGGCCGGCATATTTCGTCGCCACATCGACCTCGGTTGCTTCGACTCGGCCGTTCGATTTGATAATGCCTTCGGGCATCGTGCGGCCCTGCAACCTTGCTATAAGACTTTCAACCTTTTTTCGGGCATCTTCGACTGGATTTGGCGGCGCAGATTGAGCTTGTGCGCTGTCAATGAACAAGGTGTTGCCGGAAAATCCTAGTACCGATCCGGCAATGGACAGGGCGATGCAAAAAAGAGCAGATGCTCCCGCCAGGCGAACAGGCCTCTGAAATCTGTTACGAACAATGCGTGTACCAAATTGGGCGGAGACACGAGTAAAAACACGCGCGAGGAAATGACGCGGCGTTCTAGCCGCCCGCAGATCGCGGCAATTGTACACGCACATGACTTCCCTGAAGAAAGTAGTAAGGCTACCGCACGCCATAGCCTGAGCCGTATCGTTTGGTTGCCTGCTGAGACTTTTCTCGAATGCGGTCATCGGGGGCTCACATCGCATCATCTATGCGCACGATATTATTTGCTGAGGGACCACAGTTGATTTGGATCAAGTCTTGCTGGCTTTGCTCGGCGAAGTCTGACGCACGATCCTCAAGTTTCAGCGATTAAATTTGGAAAATTTGTAGTACAATTCGCTTGGGCTAAGAACGCTTTACACTCTTGTTACGGACGATGTCCTGATTACCAAGATGATTGCTACGGCGAACGGGAAGTAGCGAATACCGCTGACCCCCGATCTATTCGCCAATCGGAACAGGGAAATAGCGAACACCGTGGACCTCCGGTCTATTCGCCAATCGTCCTTCGCTTTCCGCAGCCGCTTCAAGCAAACAGCCGCACGGAGCAACTTTTAAGTAGTCCAACCGTGATGAACGTCGAAGATGCGCGCGGCTTCCGTGATGTGGGGCAATACGAACACGCGGGGTTCGCCGAGTGCGATTTTGGCATCGTCGTAACCGGCTTGCCAACGCTCTTTCATAGCGGCACGGGAGAACTCGAAGGTCTTGGTCGCCGTCTCATATCTGCTCGACTGGTATTTCAACTGCACGAGTGTAGCGATCCTGACGCGCGCTTCCTCCGCCAGGAACTGCACCTCTGGATCGTTCCGGGAGGCGTCGGGCAGTTGTTCCAGGAATTTCGCGAGCGCGAGCCGGAATTTCTGCGTTTTCTTGTACTGTTCGAGCGTGATGTTCAACCGAGTGGCGCTGTGGATTTCAAAGGACCGCAGGTAGGCAGACGGGATGTCGAGCGGCAATTCGCCGTTGGCGTCCCAGAGATCGACTTGGAAGACGAGTGCCGTGTAGCGCGACGCATCGTCGATCACATATTGCATCGGTGAGTTCGACACCACGGCACCGTCCCAGTAATATTCGCCATCGATCTCGGTGGGCGGGAAGCTTGGTGGTAGAGACGCGCTTGCCATGATATGCGCCGACGTGATCGGGTGTTGCAGGCTGTCGAAATAAACCGGCGCTCCAGTGCGAGCGTTGGTAGCCGCGACCGAGAAACGCGGTCGCTTGGAGTTAATCAGATCGAGGTCGACCAGGCGCGCAAGTGTCGCTTGCAAGGGAGCGGTGTCGTAATAACTAGCGAGGTCAGGACTTTCGGCGACAGAGATCAGCGGCGGAAATAGACGCGGCGTGAAGAAATCCGGCACCCCGTAAAGCATCGAGCTTAACCCGCTTAGCCTGTTGGTCCAATGGACCTCACCGCTGCCGTTCCATAGTGCGGCAAACAACGGCGCATCGGGAATGCCAATCGGCGGCTTGCTTACCGCTTCCCAGAATTCGCGTAGTCGTCCGACGCGCCGCTCGGGCGGATTGCCCGCGATCAGGGCGCCGTTGATGCCCCCGATCGACGTGCCGCAAATCCAATCCACCTCAATCTTGGCTTCGTGAATCGCCTCGTACACGCCGGCTTGATAAGCGCCCAAAGCGCCGCCCCCTGGAGCACGAGCACGACACGTTCGAAAGGAAGACCGCGTTTCGGCCCCTGGGCGATGCCTTCTATTGAGGGTGCCTGGTTCATCGACGTCTCCCTATCCCTCCAGAAGATTTGGCTCGGATCGTCCACGATACTGTCGCCACTTGCGAAGCGCACCCACGCGAACGTAGCGATCTTCCTCCCACTTTTCGGATCGGGCCGCATGTCCAGTGTCAAGGTGATCCCTAAGCGACCCCTGGTTGGTTCGACTGTCCATGTGGCCTGATAGTCTCAAGGACTCGATGCGTTTGGTCGTTCAAACAATTTCCGCAATCGTCTACCAAGACTCGGTGCTGTAGCGTCGTCGCGGTGACAGGCTTGTTCAGCCTTCACTCGAGCCGCTTCCGCATCAGCGAGCTTGCGCACCGCAGTTGCCTCTGATTCCCTTGCACCTTGTGCATCTACTTTTGCTTGTTCCGCTTCCGCGATTACTCGCCCGGTTTCTTCCTTCGCTCGCTTCAGGGCCGCTTCTGCATCAGCGAGTTTGAGCCGGGCCAACGCTTCCAATGCCTTTGCGGATTGAGCTTCCGCCTTCGCCTGTTCGACCTCCCTTGTCGATTGATCTTCCGCCTTCCGCGCCTCCTTGTCCTGAGGCGCTTTTGGATTTGATCCTTCAGGAACTTGTTGCACGGTCGGCGATCTAGGCTTGGTGGTCTCGGTTCCTGGACGGGCGGCTGCCGAAGACCTTAGAACCCTCACGTCGCGAGCCATTTCCAAACAGGTGAGGAGTTCGGTGTTGCTCGACTCTTCCGCCTGTCCTGGCCAGTACAACGCAATGTTCCTTATCCGCTGCCGAAAAAGTGGACCACTCCTTTTTTAGTTGTTCATGAACGAGTTCCTCGGTCTCGAGACATCGTTGGAAGGTTTCGGCTTGGGCACCTTGCCCTACACCCGGGTCTGTCGATT
>CAVREN010000101.1:0-50596 GCA_963720115.1 uncultured Alphaproteobacteria bacterium | reverse complement strand
TGTCGCACTTGCCAACAAGGAATGTCTTGTCTGCGCCGGCGCATTGTTCATGCGGCGCGCAGCCGCAGCCGGCGCCACTGTGTTGCCGGTGGATTCCGAGCATAACGCCATCTTCCAGGCGCTCGGCGCCGGCCGCCGCGAGGATGTACGCCGGATCGTGCTGACCGCTTCCGGCGGTCCGTTCCGCACTTGGTCGATCGAGGCGATCCGCAAGGTGACGGTCGAGCAGGCGCTCAAGCATCCGACTTGGACGATGGGCCCGAAGATCACGATCGACTCGGCGACCCTGATGAATAAGGGTCTCGAATTGATCGAGGCTCACCACTTGTTCGCCCTGGGGCCTGAGGCGCTCGATGTGGTCGTTCACCCGCAGTCCGTTATCCACGGGCTGGTCGAATTCCGCGACGGCTCGGTTGTCGCCCAGCTTGGCTCGCCGGACATGCGGATCCCGATCGCGCATTGTCTGGCTTGGCCCGTGCGCATGGGGACGCCGGCGGCGCGTCTCGATCTCGCCCGCATCGCGACGCTCACCTTCGAAGAGCCAGATCTGACGCGCTTTCCGGCGTTGGCGCTGGCTCGCCGCGCGCTTGCCGCCGGCGAAGGGGCGCCGACGGTGCTAAATGCCGCAAACGAAATCGCGGTTCGCGAGTTTATCGACCGGCGGCTCGGCTTTGCCGGGATTCCAGCGCTCGTCGAGGCAACGCTCGAGGCCGCGGAGCGAGAGGGTTCGATGGCGGAACCGCGATCCGTCGAGGACGCGATCGCCATTGACCATAATGCAAGAAGGCTCGCGACCCAGCTCTTGCCCGAAATTGCCGCAATGGCATCCTAGGGTTAGGGCGGGTCGGGTCATCAGGGTTGGGGTAACGGGCGCATGGGAACGTATGTTTTGGCGCATTTGAGCGCGCTTGGCGGCGGCGTCGTGGCTTACATTATCCCCTTTTTGTTCGTGCTGAGCTTGGTCGTGTTCTTTCACGAACTGGGCCATTTCCTTGTCGCCCGCTGGTGCGGCGTGCGCGTCTTGGTGTTTTCGATCGGCTTTGGGCCGGAGATTATTGGCTTCCACGACCGGCACGGAACCCGTTGGAAAATCTCGGCGATTCCGCTCGGCGGCTTCGTGAAATTCTTCGGCGACGAGAACGCCGCCAGCGTTCCCGATAGCGCGCGGCTCGCGGCTATGGATGCGGACGAGCGTGCCCACAGCTTCATGTTCCAGCCGGTGGCCAAGCGCGCGGCCATCGTCGTTGCGGGGCCGCTGGCCAATTTCTTTTTGGCCATCGTGATTTTTGCCGGCGTGTTCATGCTCTATGGCAAGCAGACCATGAGCGCCCGGGTTGATTCGGTGCAGGCTGACAGCGTCGCCGCCGAAGCGGGCTTCAAGGCCGGCGACGTGGTCGTCGCCATCAATGGCCGCCCAATCGAGAATTTCACCGAAATGCAGAGAATCGTCGGCGCGAGCGCTGGCGAAGCGCTCGCCATCACGGTCGATCGCGGGGGCAGCCAGCTCGTCCTCAACGCCAAGCCCGCGCTGAAAGAGGTCAAAGACAATTTCGGCAACGTGCAACGGGTCGGCATCCTCGGCATCAGCCGCTCGATGGCGCCGGAAGACCTCAAGCTCCATCCGGTGGCCCCGCCGCAAGCCGTAGTGCTTGCGGTGAAGGAGACCTGGTCCGTCATTGAGCGCACGCTCGGTTATATCGGCGGCGTGATCGCCGGCCGGGAGGCAGCCAACCAGCTCGGTGGTCCGATCCGCATCGCCCAAATGTCGGGCCAAGTGGCGAGCTTCGGCTTCGTTCCGCTGATCCAGCTCGCCGCCGTCCTGTCGGTCTCGATCGGTCTGCTGAATCTCTTCCCGATACCGCTGCTCGATGGCGGTCACCTTTTGTTCTACCTGATCGAGGGCATTCGCGGGCGTCCGCTGTCGGAACGGGCCCAGGAAGTGGGCTTCCGCATCGGGCTCGCGATCGTCCTGATGTTGATGATATTTGCAACTTTCAATGACATCATTCATTTAGCCACGTCCTAGCGCGTCCGTTGGGGAGCGGGCGCCATGCCGCAACATCGGGTGGGGGCTAGCGCCAATCAGGGGCAAGGAGAGTGTGTCACCGAACTGAGATGTAAACCGAGGGAGACTGCGACTAACCCGCCCTGGGGGGGCGGCGCGTGGGGAATAAGGGCGCTTGGCGCATGACAATGTGTGTGCGGGTAAGACGAGGGCTAGTCGTGGTCGGCTTGCTCCTCGGTGGAGTTTTGTTTGGCGTCGCGTCCTCCGTTGTCGCGTCCGCGCCGGCATTGGCGCAATCTGCCGGCCCCCAGATCGTCGTCGAAGGCAATCGCCGCGTCGAAGCCGAAACGATCCGCTCCTACTTCAAAGTGCCGCCGGGCGAGCGTCTCGATGCCGCCAGGATCGATTCCGCGCTGAAGGCGCTGTATGGCTCGGGCCTCTTCCAGGATATCCGCATTTCGCAATCGGGCGGCCGGTTGATTGTGACCGTCGTCGAAGCCCCGGTCATCGATCGCATCGCGTTCGAGGGCAACAGCAAGCTTAAGGACGAGCAACTCCAGCAGGAAATCCAGTCGAAAGCACGCGGCACGCTGTCGAAGGCGGCGGTGCAGGCCGACGTCACGCGCATCATCGAGGTCTATCACCGCAACGGCCGCTTCGACGTTCAGGTCGTGCCGAAGATCGTCGAGCGGCCGAACAATCGCGTCGACCTGATCTTCGAAATCAGGGAAGGCGAAAAGACCGGCGTCAGATCCATCATCTTCGTCGGCAACCACGCCTATTCGGACTATCGGCTCAAGGAGGTGATCAAGACCTCCACATCCAATTTCTTGAGCTTTCTGCAAACCACCGACGTCTACGATACCGATCGCATCGAAGCCGACCGCGACCTGATCAGGCGCTTCTACCTGACCCACGGCTATGCCGACGTGCAGGTCGTCTCGGCGACCGGCGAATACGATCCCGCCATCAAGGGCTTCATCATCACCTTCACGATCGAGGAAGGCGCCCTTTATCGCTTCGGCAATGTCGACGTTCAGTCCAATATCCGCTCGGTCGATCCCGTAGCGCTGCAGCGCGTCTTGCGCATGCATCGCGGCGACATCTATAACGGCGACTTCGTTGAAAAGACGGTCGAAGACGTCACCGTCGAGATCACCAAGCACGGATATCCGTTTGCGACGGTCCGTCCCCGCGGCGATCGCGACCCGCAAAATCACCTCATCAACGTCGTCTTCGTCGTTGACGAGGGCGTGCGCGCCTATATCGAACGCATCAACATCCGCGGCAACACGCGCACGCGCGACTACGTGGTCCGGCGCGAGTTCGATATCTCCGAAGGCGATCCCTACAATCGCGCATTGGTCGATCGCGCCGAGCGGCGCATCAAGAATTTGAATTTCTTCAAGACCGTGAAGATCACCAACGAGCCCGGTTCGGCGCCGGACCGGGTGGTGATCAACGTCGATGTCGAGGAGCAATCGACCGGCGATTTCTCGGTCATGGGCGGCTATTCCACCGCCGACGGCTTCATGGGGCAGGTCTCGGTCTCTGAGCGCAACCTCATGGGCACTGGCCGCTACGGCAGAGCCTCGGGCACCTTTGGGCAATATATCCGCGGCATCGAGCTCGGCTTCGTCGAACCTTACTTTCTCGACCAGCGCCTCTCCGCCGGTATCGATCTGTTCGCGCGCCAGACCTTATCGAGCCCGTATCTTTCGTACGGCAGCACCAGCTACGGAACCAATCTGAAAATGGGCGTGCCGTTGCGCGAGGATCTGTCGCTGCAGGTGCGCTATTCGATCTATTGGACCCAGATCAACCTGGTTTCGAGCTTGAACAATTGTAACAACATCAATCCGAATTTCTCGACTACGTTTCCGACGATGAACGCGGTCACTGCGGCGAGCCTCGCCGGCGTTCTTGGCGCGGCTTATCCGGGCTTTAGCAACAACAACGCGGGCGGGCTGCAGACCAATTGCGATGTCCTCAACGGCGGACCAAGCAACGTCGCATCGTTGCCGGTGCGCGAGGAGCTTTCGCAGGGCGGTTATCTCACCTCGCTCGCCGGTTACGGCTTGACCTACAATACGCTCGACAACAACAAGCGTCCGACCAGCGGCTTGCTCCTGAGCTTCGGCCAGGATGTCGCCGGCCTCGGCGGCGATGCCAAATATCTGCGCACGGTGGTGGATTTCCGCACCTACTACGAGGTCGTGTCCGATCTCGTCGGCATCCTGCATTTGCAGGGCGGCGATATGTTCGGCCTCACCAAGGGGCCGAACGGCGAGTTAAACTATGTACGCATGCTCGACGACTTCAAGATGGGTCCCAACCTGGTGCGCGGCTTTCAGCCCGCCGGCCTCGGACCGCGCGACCTGACAGTCGGCGCCTCCGGCGACGCACTCGGCGGTACGTACTACTGGGGTGCGAGCCTCGAAATGCAATATCCGTTCTACTTCCTGCCCAAGGACGCGGGCTTCCGCGGCGCCGTGTTCATCGATTCCGGTGCGGAATGGGGGTACAAGGGCGAAACGACGTGGCCGTCGAATGGCGAGGTCAACGGCCTCATCACCACCAGTACCGGTACCTCCTACGTCTGCAACAGCTGCGGCCTGCAGTTTGCCGATACCGCGGCCCCGCGCGTGTCGGTCGGCGCCAGCGTGATCTGGGACTCGCCGTTCGGTCCGCTGCGTTTTGATTTCGCCTATCCGATCCTGAAACAGTCGTACGACCGCGTTCAGTGGTTCCAGTTCGGCGGCGGTACGCGGTTCTGATCGCGCCTCGCGATCTGCGCCGGGGGGGGGCCGGTGTCCCGGTTCCGAAGTTCGCAAGGGCTGGCGGTACGTCCTGATGCGAACTTCGGAATCAAAGGGACACCAGCAGATTTATGATGCTAGTGCGGTTTTCGGATTTGAAGTCCCTATCCGAATTTGCCGCTTGATCTTAGGAACTTCAAATCCACCGCACTAGTGCTATGCCGGATTTCTTCCCACCCAACCGCGAGCTGACGATCGAGGAGATCGTCAAGCTCACCGGCGCCAAGCCGCGGCCGCATACGCCGCTCGATCGGCGCATCCGCGATATTGCGCCGCTCGATCGCGCGCGCTCGACCGACATCACGTTTCTCGACAATCCGAAATATCTCGATGCGCTCGCGACGACGCGCGCCGGCGTCTGCCTGGCGGCGGCGCGCTTTGCCACGCAGGCGCCTGACGAGCTCGCCGTGCTGGTCGCGCCCGAGCCCTATCGCGCCTTCGTTGCGGTCGCGCGCGCTCTCTTTCCCGCGGCGCTGCGGCCGTCCTCGCTGTTCGACACGACCGGCCGCTCGTCTGATGCGCGCATCCATTCCTCCGCTCGGCTGGAAGCGGGCGTCACCGTCGATCCGCTGGCGGTGATCGGGCCCGATGCCGAGATCGGCGCTGGAACGCTGATCGGACCCAGCGCCGTGATCGGGCCCGGGGTCGCCATTGGCCGCGACTGCGCCATCGGCCCCGGCGCCACGATCGTTCATGCGTTGATCGGCGACCGCGTGATCGTCCATCCCGGCGCCCGCATCGGGCAGGACGGCTTCGGTTATCTGCCGTCGCCGCGCGGGCATCAGAAAATCCCGCAGACTCGCCGCGTCATTATCCAGGACGACGTGGAAATCGGCGCCAACACCACGATCGACCGCGGCTCGACCCGCGACACCGTCATCGGGGAGGGGACCAAGATCGACAATCTGGTGCAAATCGCGCACAACGTGAGCATCGGGCGTCACTGCCTGATCGCCGGGCAGACCGGCATTTCCGGCAGCTCGCAGGTGGGAGATTTTGTCATGATGGGCGGGCAGGTTGGCTTGGCCGATCATGTGAATGTCGGGTCCGGCGCGATGCTGGGCGCGCAGAGCGGCTACATGTCCGATATCCCGCCCGGTACCCGCTGGCTCGGCTCTCCGGCGGTGCCGGTCCGCGAATTCATGAAAACCTTCACGATGTTGCGCAAGCTCGCCCGCACTGGCGGCAAGTCCGAAGGGGACGAATGATCAGCGAAGAAACCCTCGGCGCCGCCGACATTCAGGAAATCCTGCGGCTGTTGCCGCATCGCTATCCGTTTCTTTTGATCGATCGCGTGACCGATATCCGCGGCGAGGATCACGGCATCGGCATCAAGAACGTGACGATGAACGAGCCGCACTTTACCGGACACTTTCCCGACAATCCGATCATGCCCGGCGTGTTGATGGTCGAAGGCATGGCGCAGACCGCATCCATACTGGTTCTGCGCTTGCTGCCGCCGCCGGATAAGCAGCGCGTCATGTTCTTTCTGACCATCGACAAGGCCAAGTTTCGCAAGCCGGCGCGTCCGGGCGACGTCCTCGAATATCATGTCGACAAACTCTCGCGCCGCCGCAACATGTGGTGGTATCGCGGGGAGGCGAAGGTCGGCGGGGTGCTCATCGCCGAAGCCGAACTCGGCGCCTTTCTGTCCGAGGAATAAGATGGCGGCGATCGATGCGACCGCGCGCGTCGCCGATGGCGCGCGTATCGGCAATGGCGTCGAGATTGGGCCTTATTGTTTGGTCGGCCCGCACGTG
This sequence comes from uncultured Alphaproteobacteria bacterium, assembly GCA_963720115.1. Lineage (GTDB taxonomy): Bacteria > Pseudomonadota > Alphaproteobacteria > Rhizobiales > Xanthobacteraceae > BOG-931. Next base: position 44,012 of record CAVREN010000101.1, on the reverse strand, counting down.
GAGCTGAAAGACGGCGTGCGTCTCGTCGGCCATGTCAACGTCACCGGCGCCACCACGATCGGCGAAGGCACGATCGTTTATCCCTTCGCTTCGCTCGGCACGCCGCCGCAATCGGTGCATTATCGCGGCGAATTGACAAAGCTTGTCATCGGCCCACACTGTCAGATCCGCGAAGGGGTGACGATGAATATCGGCACCGCGGGCGGAGGCGGCATCACGCGGGTCGGCGCGCGCGGTTTTTTCATGGTGTCCTCCCATGTCGGGCATGATTGCGACGTCGGCGACGACGTGACATTTGCCAACAATGCTGTGCTTGGCGGCCATGTCAGCATCGGCGACAATGTCTTTCTCGGCGGCAATTCTGCGGTGCATCAATTCGTCCGCGTCGGCGAAGGCGTCATGGTCGGCGGCGTCAGCGGCGTGGCGGCGAACATCGTCCCGTTCGGTTTCGCCAAGGGGCAGATCGCAACACTCGACGGTCTCAATGTCGTCGGCCTGCGCCGGCGCGGCGCTTCGCGGGCCGATCTGCACCGGCTGCGGCAGGCCTATCGCGCGCTGTTCCTTGGCGAAGGCATGTTTGCCGAGAGGGTCGCGCAAGCGGCGATCGAATTTGCCGACGATCCGCTGATACAAAAGATCATCGCTTTCATTCGCGCCAGCGGCAAGCGGCCGCTGATGCATCCGGCCGCCACGCACGCGGGCGGGGACAGCGAAGCCGATGGTATCTAACGCGCCGAGCGCAGACACCGCGGCCGCCGGCAGCGGCGAGCCGCTCGCGATCATCTGCGGTGGCGGCAGTTTCCCCGGCGCCGTCGCCGAGGCGATCAAGCGACGCGGTCGCTGGCCGGTCATGTTCCCCGTGCGCGGCTGGGCGGACCCGAAAGTGGTGGAGCGCTACACCCACCATTGGATCGCCATCGGACAAGCGGGCCGTTTCTTTCGCCTCGCCCGCGCCGAACAGTGCCGTGAGGCGGTGTTCATCGGCACGCTGCTGCGCCCGCCGCTCACCCAGATCCGGCCCGATTGGCAGATGCTGCGGCTGATGCCGCGGATCGCCGCCGTGTTTCGCGGCGGCGACGACCGGCTACTTTCCGGAATTGCCGCACTGTTCGAAGAGGGTGGCGTGCGCATCATCGGCGTCGGAGAGGTTGCGCCGGAAATCATCGTGCCCGCGGGTACGCTTGGGCGTTCCACGCCATCGGCGCGCGATCGCGCCGACATCGCCTACGGCCTTAAACTGATCGCCACCCTCGGCCCGTTCGATATCGGCCAGGCGGTGGTCGTCGCCGACGGCCATGTCGTGGCCGTCGAAGCCTCCGAAGGCACCGACAATATGCTGATGCGGGTTGCGCAATTGCGCAGCGAGGGACGGTTCACCAAGCCGCCCGGTGTCGGGGTTCTGGTCAAAGCGCCCAAGCCGAGTCAGGATCGCCGCTTCGACCTGCCGGCGATCGGTCCGAAGACGATCGAAAATGTCGCGCGCGCCGGCCTTGCCGGGCTCGCAGTCGCCGCCGGCAGCGCGATCGTTGCCGAGCCCGACAAGGTGAGCGCGGCCGCCGATGGCGCCAGGATTTTCTTCGTTGGGGTGGCGGAGGAGCCGGGCTCATGAACGGCGCGCCACCGCGACCGCTGTCGATCTATCTGGTCGCCGCCGAGGAATCCGGCGATGCGCTTGGCGCGGCGCTTGTGCGCGCGTTGCGCGCTGCCGCCGGCGGGGCGCTGACGCTCGCCGGCGTCGGCGGACGCGCCATGGCGGCCGAGGGCGTCGTCAGTCCGTTCTCCATCGACGAGCTCGCTATCGTCGGCGTCAGCGCCATACCGGCGCGGCTGCCGCTGATCTTGCGGCGCATTCGCGAAACTGCGGACGCCGTTGTCGCGGCGCGACCCGACGTACTGGTGATCATCGACAGCCCGGATTTCACCCACCGCGTGGCGCGCCGCGTGCGCGCCCGTGCGCCATCGATTCCGATTGTCGATTACGTCTCGCCATCGGTATGGGCCTGGCGGTCCGGCCGGGCGCGCGCCATGCGCGCTTATGTCGATTGCGTGCTCGCAATCCTGCCGTTCGAGCCGGCCGCTCACCGGCGCCTTGGCGGACCGCCTTGCATCTATGTTGGCCATCCGCTGGTGGAGCGCCTGGCCGATCTGCGCCCGACCACGCGCGAGGCCGAGCGCCGGCGCGCCGAGCCGCCGTTTGTCCTGGTCCTGCCCGGCAGCCGCTCGAGCGAAATACGCCTGCTGCTTGAGGTCTTTGGCGACGCCATCGCGCGTGTGAGCGCGCGCATCGGTGCGATGGAGCTGGTGCTGCCGACGATGCCTCATCTTCTGCAGCGGGTGCGCGCCGGGGTAGCCGGCTGGATGGTGAAGCCGCGCATCGTCACCGAGCCGGCGGAGAAATGGGCGGCATTCCGCTCCGCGCGCGCGGCTCTCGCAGCGTCCGGGACGGTGACGCTCGAGCTGGCGCTCGCCGGCGTGCCCACAGTGGCCGCCTATCGCATCACTTTCGTTGAAGAAATCATCGCGCGGGTCGCGCGAATCAAGCAAAGGCTGTCGAGCGTCATTCTCGCCAATCTTGTGCTTGGCGAAAACATCGTGCCGGAGCTGTTGCAGCATGATTGCACCCCGGAGCGCCTTGCCGAGGCGCTCGTCCCGCTTTTGTCCGATACACCGGAATGGCGGCGCCAGATCGAGGCTTTCGCGCGCCTTGACGACATCATGGCGCTGAAAACGATGCCGAGCGCCCAAGCCGCCGCGGTCGTTCTAAACGCGGCACACACGGGCCGTGGGCCACACCTGCTTCCCGCCGCCGCGTCGAGTTAACTGCTTGTTCGCTGCGACGCGGTATCACCATACTTCCATCTTGCCATCGAGAGCCACGCGTGATCGGATTATCCTTACGGTCCACGGGAGAATGACGAAAAAATCCAAAAAGCATAAGTCTGCTGTCCGGGCCGCTATTACCGGCGTCCACGGCTATGTCCCACCGGACGTGCTTACCAATGCCGAGCTGTCGCGCATGGTGGACACCAGCAACGAATGGATCGTTGAGCGCACCGGCATCAAGGAACGCCACATCCTCAAGGGCAAAGGGCTCGGCACCTCGCATATGGGCGCCGAGGCGGTGCGCGGTCTTCTGAAGAAAACGGGCACGGCGCCCGGCGATGTCGACCTGCTGATCTGCGCCACCACCACGCCGGACCTGGTGTTTCCCTCGACCGCCAATCTGATCTGCGATATGGCCGATATCCGCAATATCGGCAGCTTCGACGTGCAGGCGGCCTGCTCCGGCTTCGTGTACGCGCTCACCATCGCGGCACAATTCGTTGAAAGCGGCGCGTATCGGAAAGTTATCGTCGTTGGCGCCGACAAGATGTCTGCGATCATCGACTATACGGATCGTGCGACCTGCGTTCTGTTCGGCGACGGCGCCGGCGCCGTGCTGATCGAGCCGAGCCGAAAGTACGGCATCGTCGATACGCTGATCTCGTCCGACGGCTCCGGCATGAAGCATTTGCATCAGAAAGCCGGCGGCAGCCGCCTGCCGCCGACCGCGGAGACCGTCGCCAAGCGCCTGCACTATGTCCATCAGGAAGGCGCGGCGGTGTACAAGTTCGCCATCGCGCGCATGGCCGATGTCGCCACTGAGCTGATGCGCCGCAACCATTTGACCAAGGACACGCTCGATTGGCTGGTTCCGCATCAAGCAAACATGCGCATCATCGAAGCCACCGCCGAGCGCATCGGGCTGGCGCCGGAGCGGGTGATGGTGACCATACAAAAATACGGCAACACCACCGCGGCGACGATCCCGCTTTGCCTCTGGGACTATGAGAAGAAGCTCAAGACCGGCGACCGGCTCCTGCTCGCCGCCTTCGGCGGCGGCTTCACCTGGGGCGGCATCTACATGACCTGGGCCTATGATGGAGGCTTGCGGACGGAAGGAAAGACCGGGGAAGGGCAGCGGCGCAAAAAGAGTGTCGGCAAGGCGCTGACCGCGCGGCTCGCCAGCATGGTCAAAGTGCCGGTTGCACTGCTCGCGCCTTGGCCGGCTTCCATCTTGCGCCGCGCGGATTCCTGAAGACTCTGCCGCGTCGCCGTCCGCCGAACGCGCTATAGTGCCTCGCTCGTGTGGGAGACATGCCGATGCACGACACGACCGCGATCATCGCGCCACGAACCGCGCCACAGACGAAGCCGGTCGCCGCTTACAGCCGCGGTCCGCGCCATGCGCAGTTCCACCGGCATTATCCGACTGTTGACTATCTGCGGCAACGCGCCCGCCGCCATATCCCGCATTTTGCCTTCGAATATGCCGACGGCGGCTCCGGCAAAGAGGATGCCGGCATCAGGCGCAATTGGGCAGCCCTCGACGCAGTCGAGCTGGTGCCGCGCTACGGCGTCATGCCGAAGCTTCCGACCTGCGAGGTGGAGCTGTTCGGTCGCCGCTACAACGCGCCGATCGGTATCGCGCCGATGGGCGGTCCGTCGATCATCTGGCCGGGCGGCGATTTTCATCTGGCCCGCGCAGCGCAACGCGCCGGTATTCCCTATGCGCTGTCCACCGCCGGCGGCGCGACCATCGAAGAAGTGGCGCGCGTCGCGCCTGACGTTTTCTGGTTTCAGCTCTACCGGATGCCCGCCAACGATCATGCCGTCAGCCGCGATCTCGTCAACCGCGCGGAAGCCGCCGGTTGCCGCACGCTTGTGCTCACGCTCGATGTGCCGGTGCGCACCACGCGCCCGCGCGAAGTAGCGACCGGCATCGCCGGCGCGTTCAATATCACTCCTCCCATTCTGGCGCAGATCATGCGGGCGCCGGGCTGGGCGGCGGCTATCCTCAAACACGGCATGCCGCGGTTCGCCAGCCTGCGAACCTATGTCGGAGCCGATCCCTCGCTCAACGATGTGATCGCCTTCGCGCGGCGCGAGATTCAGGGCGCCTTCACCTGGGATGAAGTGCGCGGGTATCGCGACCGCTGGAAAGGCACGCTGATCGTCAAGGGCATCCTCCATCCGCAGGACGCGGAGACCGCGGTTGCGCTCGGGGTCGATGGCATCATTGTGTCCAATCACGGCGGGCGCCAGGTCGACGCTTTGCCGGCCTCGATCGATGCGCTTCCGGCCATCGTTCGCCAGATCGGCAAGCGGGCGACCGTGCTGATGGATTCCGGCGTGCGCAGCGGCAGCGATATCGTGCGCGCTTGCGCGCTCGGCGCTGGCGCCGCCTTCGCCGGCAAGGCGTTCTTGTGGGGATTGGGCGCGCTGGGCGAAGACGGGCCGGGCTATGTTGTCGATCTGTTGATCGAGGAGACTCAGGCCGCGCTCGGCCAACTGGGCGTGCACGGCGTTGAGGCCGCGCGCACGCTGACCACACGCCACCCCGGCGCGCTGCAATTCTGATCGCGCTCTTTTGCCCAAAAAGTGATGGCCGGAACCAGTCCGGCCATCACCGTCGTCGCTCTCAGTTTACGTCGTCTGGTTAGTGCGTCGCCTGGTTAGTAACGGCCTCGTACCGGCACCACCGGTGCCGGAATGATTCGGTGCCAAACGCTACCGTTGTCGAATTGAACAGTCAGTCCGTCCGGGGAAAAAAAGGCTCCCTCGCGCCAGTTTTCGGCCCAGAGATGGCCGGGATAATCCACCCAAGCGCGCGACGGGAATCCGGCCTCGTTGACCAAATTCATGTCCCAGCCTTGCATCGTGATGAACGCGAAACCGGGCCCAAGGCAGTTCTCCACGCAGCGATATTGTCCGTTCAAATCCGCCCATTGAGCGTGCGCAGCGCCTGCCGTGAAGGTGCTCAGCGCCGCCGCGACGGCAACCACACCCAGTTTCATCGTCATCTCCCTCGAAAGCCAGCCGTGCCCTTACTTAACCAAACCGGTTCGTCGGGTATTTGACGAAGATCACATTCTGGTGGCTTGGCTTGGCATCGGCCGCTACGTGGCGCGCGTTGGCGGCGCTATGTCGGTAACGCACCGCGCCGCCGCGTTGCCGGCCCGCACAAGAGCGCCGAAGGCGCTTTCGCATCCAATCGGAAGATGCCGCTTTGGCGTGGCCCCGACGTCGGCAGACGCTGCCGGGTTGGTGACGGCGCTGGCGTTCGGATGCTCACCCTTCGGGTGCGAATTCGACAGCCGGTCGCCCTTCAGCGCGGCATTGCTGACTGTTCCGCCTCCCGCAATCGCCGACATGATCGATGGGCCGTTGGCACTTGCCAGCGTTGGGACCAGAATGGGCAGGCACACGAGTATGCCGGCGATCAGAACTGCGCTGACAACCGATCCGCCGATTGCCAAATCTCGTCCGCGATGCGTCTGCGGTAATGCTGTGGAAAGATCGTTGCTCTGCATGGCCGGTCACTCCCCGTTGACCGCTCCCTGAGGAGCTTCGACTTTCTCATTAACCCCAGCGTCGCGTTGCAGAAATTCAGATATTGTCCCTAAGGGATCCCCCTTATGGGTCTTCAAGCAGAAATGTGGCCGTTGGTGCTTGGATTGCGGTCGGAAACTTCATCCGGCCGCGGGCCGCGATCCGATGTCTGCCGACAAGCTTGCCGCCGCGATTTCGCCGTCGGTGATGTAGTGATTGACGCGCGTGGCGGGGAGCCGCTGACGCGGCTGATAGACATTGGCCTCGCCGATCACGCCGCATTGCTTGAGTTCGGCGATGATGAAATCGCGCTCGGCATTGGTGTCGGAATCGGTGGCGTGCGTGACCTGAAAGGTCAGTCGCGTGAGTGAGAAGCCGGTATCCTTGGTGCCCGCTCCGATCCAGAAGACCTCGCCATGATCAGCCGGGCGGTCATCATTCCACCAAAAGCTCACCTGGCCCAACATTGCTTCGGTGCGCTCGAGGCTCAACGCCCAAAAGCGCACGTGATGGCGCCGGCGCGGGCTGTTATCGATGGCTTTCTGGAAGCCGACATCCTGGCCGCGGCCGTAAAGATAAAGCGTGCTGAAAGGCGCGGTCGCGTAGGGCCGGTTGAGCAGAAATGTACGGACCATGCGCCAGGAGCTCGCCAATGTCAGCCGATCGGCCTGTAACCATCCGGCGGCGGCAAACGCCGCATCAAGCTGCGCGCGCGTTCCTTTCAGCACCAAATTCACCGGATCGCCCGGCAAGCCGTCGCCCGTGATGGTGTAGCGCGGCACATGCTTGCGCTGCAGAACCTTCAGGCTCATGCGCACGGCGCGCGGCAGCACGACATAGGCCACAATAGCATAGGTGAGGGCGGCGGCGAGAATCCAGGGCAGCCGGTTGTCGGCAATGGGGAAGACGACAAAGACGATCAGCCACACGCTGAAAGCGCCGATCCCGAGGACGAGCAACCGCCGCAACAAGCGTAGTAGGGATCTCATCATGAGGACGATTCCGCGCGACGCCCCGATTCAAGCACTGTTTCGCCGCCTGACCAAGCGGGCCGCTCTGCGGAAGCATCATTCGCGTGCTGAGGCGCAATCTGCTCGCGTTCTCTCCGTCCATGAAGGCGCCGCGATCGTCGGCCGTATTTTTTGTGTTCTTCCACGCAGTGTTGCAGAAAATAAGTTAAACGGATTGAGAGACTGAATCCGGGTGACAGTCAAAAACGGGTCATTGTCAAATTCCGAGGAAGCGCGTGCGGCGCTGCCGCGAATGCGAGCGGGTATGGCGGACGAAAATGACGACGCGCTAAAATTTGAACACGCTCGTGATCTAGGGTAATTGCTCGCGCTACTTCGGCCTGATGTCCCGTGGAGGCCCTTGGAAATGCGCGAATTTCTTACAACTGTCATTATGATCGCTGCGATCGGGCCCTCTATTGCGCTCGCACGCTCCGACGAAATTCCAACTCTCGACGTGCGGCCGGTGTGTCGCGGAATTGCCAGTCAAGCGGCGGATCCTGGTGTAGGACAAGGCGGCCAAGGCGAGACCTTTCAACGATGCATGGAGAGCGAAAAGGACGTTCGCGAGCAAATAGGAAAGCGCTGGGGCGAGTTTTCTGCAGCCGACAAGCGACATTGCGTTGAATTGGCCAAGACAGGCGGGGAGTCGAGTAACACCGAGCTCCTGACATGTCTGGAAATGTCTCGTGATGTACGAGTCATGAGGTCGGCAGCCGCGGCAGCTTCGGAGACCGCCAGGCGGGCTTCCTCGCTTTCGAAGCCGACTGCGATTGAGACGCCGACCGTACCGTCCGCGCCCGCCGCGCCACCGGCGTCGACCGGAAGAAGTTCGCCGCCGGCGGCGGAAAAAGAGCTGGATCAGGCGAAGGGCGAAGCCGAGCGAGCCAAGGCAGACGCTCAAGTCGCAAAGGCATCTGAAGCACAGGCTCAGCGTAAACTCACTAATGCAGAAACGGCGCTACGGCGAGCAAGGGAAGAAGTCGCGCAAGCAAAAGCCGAAGCGGAACGCGCAAAAGCGGACGCACAAGGTGCAAGGGAGTCGGAGGCGGCGGTTAAGCGCAAACTCGCCGACGCGGAAACAGCCCGCGTGGCCGCCGAGAAAAAAGCCTGTCAGAGCGGCGATACGGCCGGCACGAGCCTCGGTGGGAGACTGCGGCGGTGGTTGGGACGGCCTCCCGACTCAAATCCCTAGCCGAGGACGGGAATGCGGTTCTTCTCGCCCTGTCCGCCACTCTTCTATCCGGTAGAGATGCGGTAACCCAAACTCGTTCTTCCAGCTACCCAACAGACCGCTCAATTCCTTGCCGTCTTTTTTGGCGCGGGCCGCTGCGCTTGTCTCGCATGAACGGCGCGTTGAGGTGCGGCAACCGCTACCGGCGCCTTCATCGGTCGATCTGCTGGCCCATGATTGCCAGCGCCCGCTGATAGACCGGGGCGGCATTCCAGGCCTGGATGGCCGCAAAATTGGGCTCGCCAGGCTGGTATCCCGCGCCTGGATGCCAGCCATGGGCCCTCAGAAAATTCGCCGTCGAGGCGAGCGCGTTGGCGGCGACGTCGAGATTCCCGCCAACGCCGTAGTTGAGAATGTTCTTGGGCAGGAATTGTGTGTGGCCAATCTCACCGTGCATCGAGCCGCGCGCCGCTGCCGACAAGGTTCCGCGGTCGATCAGCGTCAAGGCCGCGTAGAGTTGGTCGGTGAAATAGGCCGACCGCCGGCAATCATAGGCAAGCGTGGCGACAGCCGACAAAGCGTGCTGGTTGCCGCGAATTTTTCCGAAGCCCGTTTCCATTCCCCAGATGGCGAGAAGCGGCCCCGGCGGCACGCCATAGTGTTGCTGGATCGACGCGAACATTGCCGCATCAGACTGCTTGAGCGCGCGCCCGCGCGCAACGATGGTGGAGGCGCCTCGCTTGGCCATAAACTGCTCGAGGGACAAACTGAAGCTTCTTTGGCCACGATCGGCTGCGATGGTTGCGGTCGAATAATTGGTCCCCATCAGGGCGCTTATGCCGGAGGCGCTGACGCCTCGCGCGCGCGCTCCATTGGCGAACTCGCTCTTCCATGCGTCAAAGCCGGCCGACGTATTGCCGCACTGTGCGGCGCCAGCTTCGCCGGCCATCCACACAAGAGCCAACGATGCTGTCAACGTGACGATCTTCAAATTACCGGACTTGGCCACTCACAACACCCACTTGGCGCGCCCACGGCGTCTGCGGGAGCGGCGTTTCGCTGTCAGTATTCATATTGCGGTTGGGTGGAAGAGCGCTTCCCGCTCCACGTCTCGTGTACCGTGAAAAGTGTTGTGACGGGTATCACGCTGCAGCGTTTGTGTACACCTACCGCGGCGCGTGCAGAGCCCGCGCTCAGAATTTGCTGTTGGTGGCGAATGGCCGAATGTTCAGGCCAGACCTCAAGAACAGGCCAACGTCCGACACCGCGGCATGTCAGCTTCCTGCCAAATACGCGAAATCGCACAACAACAACCGCGTAAGCGATCGGTGCCGGCTAGGTCGTCGACTGGTTGCCAGCCGCCGACTTTCCTAGTGCGCGTCTTTCAAGTTGGGCGTTGCCTGCATCGCCCGCACTTTGACGTCGTGCTGCGGAAACTGGTCTCTCAGCAGCAACGCTGCTCTCAGCGCGTCCGCAAAGCGTCGATGTCCTGATCTTACTCGCCCGTCGATTTGAAGCACAAAGTATTCGTCGGGCAGATCGTGAGTTGTTAGGCCCGCGTTCATGAGGCGCTCCATCTCAAGCCCCCGTCACCGCATGACAGGGAGCGTTCACGAGGGTCCCAGACTGCCAGTTAAATCGGTCTTAAATTTCGTAAATTTTGATCATTGTTAAAAATTAGTCGCTATGTTGCATGAACGACACAGTTCGTTGGGGCGCGAGCCCCTTTTGACGCCATTTTGCCGCGAAAAATTCATCGGGTGGGTTGGGGTTCTTGTTTTAAGCTCAAATCTAATTAGCAATAGAGAGGCGGGGTCGGTCATTGCCTCGCCAACCGAGGAGTACCGGGCGACCTCAACAGACACTATGTTGCAAGCGTCGAGCGATTCGACCGGGCAGAACGATCCCTTGGGCATTCTAAGAGGGCGGGATGACCAATCTTTCAGGTCAACGCATTCTCGTGGTCGAAGATTCTTGGCATCTTGGCGTAGCCCTGAAAAGTCTTCTGCGGTCGGTTGGTGCGGAAGTAGCGGGCCCGGTGGCGACGTCCGCTGAGGCCGAGCGGTTGATCGCGGAGCAGGTTCCTGATGCTGCGATCGTCGATTTTAATCTGCGCGGCGGTGAACTGGCCTTCGATCTCATCGACAAGCTGAACGAGCTTTCCGTCCGGGTCGTTGTCATTTCCGGCTATGCCACTTTACCGGTGTCTCCCGAAAAGGTGGCGGCCGTTTTGCAAAAACCGATGGTCGAAGAGCAACTTCTTGCGGCTCTGCAGATCACGCCATAGTCGCACCGCCAAGCGATCGATCGCCTCAGGCGCTGGCGAGAGGAATATCGATCCGGCAGACTACGCCGTCAGTTTCGAATGCGAGATCAACCCGCCCGCCGAGTTCATGCGGGATGAGGTCGCGAATCAAACTCGTCCCAAATCCGGATTGTAGCGGCGTGGTCACTCGCGGGCCGCCGAGCTCGCGCCAGATGACGGTGAGGGTCGTTGCGGTACCATCCGCGACGGGCTTGTGCCACGTAACTGAAACGGCGCCGGCCCTCGACAACGCGCCGTATTTTGCCGCGTTGGTGGCAAGTTCGTGCAGCACCATGGCCATTGCCTGTGTGGCCGTCGCGGCGAGGACTATGTTTGGTCCGGCGATCTTGACATTTGCTTGCACCGCATACGGCGCAAGCTGGTCGCGGACAAGATCGTTGAGCCCGACACCCCGCCACCGCGTTTGGCTCAGAAGCGAATGAGCGGCGGCCATGGACTGAATGCGTCCGTCCAACGATTCGACGAGGTCGTCCATTGTATTGCTTCCCTCGCGCGTCTGCCTGGCGACAACGGCAACGCGCGCGAGCACGTTTTTGACGCGGTGATCGAGTTCAGCAATGAGCAGGTCTTGACGCTGTTCCGCCTGCTTTCGATCGGTAATATCGAGCGTCAGTCCGCGCATCCGTACAAGTCGCCCGGCCGAGTCGAATTCGGCTTTGGCCGTTTGCTCCAGCCATATTTCGCGGCCGTCCTTCCGGATGAAGCGGAAGGTGCTGTCCAATATGGGACGGTCGGGTTGCAGATCGCGTATTTGATCGAGCAACCGCTCTTGATCGTTCGGATGAACGCGCGCGAAGAATTCCGCACCGCCAAACTTTTCTTTGGAATCGAAGCCCAGGATGAGCGCGGCGTTGTCGCTGCGGCGGGACTTGTCGCTGCTCACTTCCCAATCGAACGCGGCTACGCCGCCGGCCGTCAGAGCCTCCTGCAGACGCGCCTCGCTCTCCATCAGCATGGCTTCGTGCCGTCGCCGCTCTTCGAAAAGGGCGGCAAGCACATACGAACACAACGACACCGCCAGAATTCCGGCCTGAGCCGAAAGGATGCGTTCGGCCACGGGGAAGTTTGTATCGCCGAAGATCCCAATGCCGAATGTGGTGGTGCAAACAATCGTCAGCGAAACGATGAATGCGGCTGCCGAGGAGAAAAAAGGCCGGCAACGTGCCCCCAGCCAGAGCAACAAGGGAAAAAGCGCCGCTATCGCCAGGATGGTCGCCCAGCGCTCCCGCGGCAAGAATATGAGGACTGCGCTCAAGACAATGAGCGTGCCGAGCGCCACGGCGCCCTCAAACAATTCCCGGTGGGACGGCGGATCGCGTACCGAAGCTCTGAGACCGATCAGCAGTGGCGCAACGGTAACGACGCCAAGCCCGTCCGAGGTAAACCAGTGATACCAGGTGGTCAGGATTGGCGCCGTCGAATTGTGGAATAGGAACCCCAGCGTGCCGCCGATGCCGGAAATTGCAGTTCCCGCCACCGCCGCACCGAGGAACCCGATCACGTGGCTGAGCCGGTCGAGGCTGAACGGCGACCCGAAATAGCGATCGATAAGCGCGGCGATGATCAAGGCCTCGCCGGCGTTACAAACAGCAAATACGACGGCGCTCCAGACGCTTCTGTCTCCAAGGAGATTAGCGCTGATGGTCGCGGCCGTCGCGCCGATGACCACCGGCCACCGTGCGCGCGGACCAAGCGCGATCAGCAATCCGGCGGCGACGCCCGCTGCCGGCCAAAATACGGCGACGCCGTCGGGCTTTGTCAGCAGCGCAAGGGCCAGCCGCGCTGCAAGAAAATATGCGATCGCGACCGCGATTGTGAGCAGCAGCCAGGCTGCGCTGCTGCGCGTCACGCCAACAAAGCTGGGTAACGGGCGCCGGACCATTGTCGGAAATCCAGCCAAAATGAACCCCCGCTCAGGCCGAGAAGTCTCGCATGTTGCAGAATAAGATGCGAGTCTCGGGACCCTGGTTTAAGGTCCGAAGCGCACGAAGCCAGAAGGATGCCGCGGCGATCCGAAGCTTCCGCCCACCGACATCGGTATTTTGGACAAACAAGCCTCAGCCGGTGCACCGATTGGTCCGCGCGCAAATATAGAAGAGGTCGTGCCCAAGGGCACCTTCAGCCTGCGCGAGAGACTTGCGATAGCCCGACAAAGCGCGGTGCAACGAGACGCGCCAAGGCTCTATGCAGCTTCGGCGCCCATGGCCGGCAACACGAAATGAAAGGCCGATCCATGTTCCTTGCCGGGCGATACCCAAAGGCGCCCGTGGTAAGCTTCGATAATGGAGCGGCAAATCGACAGGCCCATTCCCATTCCCTTGGATTTAGTGGTGAAAAGGGCATCGAAGATGCGTTCGACATCTTTGGCATCGATCCCGGGGCCGGAATCCTCCACGGTGACCAACACCCCATCCGGCCCGTGAACGGCGGTTTTCAGTCGCAGGATCCGTTCGCGCCCTGTCGTTGCGCTCATGGCTTCGATTGCATTCATCGTCAAATTGAGGACGACCTGCTGTAGCTGAATTCTGTTGCCGGAAACCTCCGGGAGACGGTCCGCCAATTGGGTCTCGATCGATACGTTTTGCTTTCGCACCTCGCTCTGCACAAGCTCGAGAACGTCGGCAATAAGGTTGTTGACGTCGATCGGGACGGTTTCCTTGCTGTCCCTCTTGAACATCGCTCTGATCGTGTCGAGGATGTCACTCGCGCGCTGACCCTCCTGGACGATGTTCTTGAGTGTTTGCTTTGCTTCATCGACGTTCGGTGGCGATCTCGAGATCCATCGCAATCCCGCATGAGCGCCCGTTACGATCGCCGCCAATGGCTGGCGTATTTCGTGGCCGATCGAGGCCGTCATGACTCCCATTGCCGAGAATTGCGAGACGCGCGCAAGTTCCGAATGCGCCGCGCGCAGCGCCAAGTCCGAGCGTTTGCGCACGAGGATATCGCCAAGCAATCTTCCCAATTTGACTACCGCCGCCATCATGGTCTGATTGGAGGGCAGCACATATGTGGAGTACATCTCGAAAATCGCGAATACGTCGTCGTCGATCGTGATTGGAACAGTCAAGGACGACTTGAACCCGGCCGCCTTCGCTTTTTCGACGCCGACAAAGTCGCTCAGCGACGCCAGATCCTCGGCCCAGAGCGGCGCTCGGTTTTGCCAAACGACCGCGGGAATGCTTTTGTCCTCCTTCTTCCAACTCCGCTGAACGCTCCAAGAATGAAATTCTGCGAAATGATCGCCGAAACAGTCCTTGGCCATGCATCTGATCAGATCGCCGTCGGGCTCTGGAGTCCACAATTGACCGAACTGACATCCCGCAGACTTGCCGGATTGAACAAGGCAATCAAGCACCAGGGTGTGCAGATCGGTGGCGGTGCTTGCGGCTTTTGACACAGTGGCCAAAAGTTCAAGCGCCTGCTCCGCGGAACGCGCCTGACGGGCCATCTGGCTTTCGCGTTCGCGTGCGCCGATTGCGATGACAGCTTGATCGGCGAATGCCGTCACCACCTTGATTTCGCGTTCGTTGAAGGGCTCGACGCGATGGCGCGCCAGGATGATGACGCCGATCGGCTCCCCTTCGCGCATAAGCGGCACGCCGATCATCGAACGCGCGCCGCCGATCTTTGCATCCTCCTTGAGTGTGTAAGAGGGATCGCTCAGAAGGTCGTCGATCTTCTCGACGTGTCGGCTCATCGCCGCCCGGCCGACCATGGTGCCGGGTCCTGGGGCAATCGGCTTTTGCCGTTTCACGTAGCGCGGATCGAGATTGCAGCCGACTTCGAAGCGATAAACCCCTTTGTCCAAACGAAAAATCTCCCCGCTCGTGGCGTGGCACAGCCGTACAGCGGTATCGACCACGGTCTGCAGGACCGGCTGCAGATCGAATTTCGATCGGCTGATGATTCCAAGGAGATTCGCAGTGGCAGTCTGCTGCTCCAGCAACTGATCGCGGTCGCGGGTGAGGTGGCCGATCGTCGCATTTGATTGCGTGATCGACGAACGTCGCGCGGCTTTCTGGCGTTTGGGCGATGCAGGCTTGCGGCGCCGCGTCTTGACCGGTTCACCACCTGCTTTGGAACGCCTTTTCATGGTCTTTGCCCCTGCCGCGAACCATCGTATCCGGCGAAGCAGGTGAACGGAAAGAGCCCGAACGGCGCGCTCAGGGCCGGAAGTTTACCTAGGTGTGAGACTGCGAGCGCTCTCTAAAATGGAAAACCCCAGGCGTGACGCCTGGGGTTCTTGGCTCCCTCGAATGGGGACCCGCGACGCGGCGGCGGGGTGTCGGGGGGATGGGGACCACCGCGTCGAAGTTAACGAACGCCAATCTACCGGCAACCCCCCCAATCTCCACTGTACGTTCGTAGTTAGCAGGTATCTCCATGACAATGAGTTCAATACGTTCGTATAGCGTGAGCCACGGGGGCTTCGATCAACGCTCCGCGGCTGCCGATCTCGGGGGGAAATCCAAGGGTCTGTGCGGTTCGCCTACGACTGTTTCTTTGGGATCTGAAAGGCAGCGAGGAGTTCCGCCTCGGTGATGGGCTTCTGCAACACGGCAGCAACCTTGTCCTGGTGCAGCCGCAGCGCAGAATAACCCGAGACGACGATGACGCGGACCGCGAGATCACTCAATTTATCAATGAGATCGTAGGCCAATTCGCCGCCGCGAAGATTGATATCGACGATCGCGACATGAGGAAGCTGCTCGGCGAGCAGCCGCTCGGCGTCCGCGGTGCTCGCAACCGGGCCGGCCACTTCCGCCCCGAACGACCGCAGCAGACTTTCTATAGCTGTCGCGACGTGCCAGGAGTCCTCGACGACAAGGACCCGCAAACCCGAAAGGCATCCGGTTTCAGCCTCTGGCTGCTCGCCGTCATTTGCTGCTGCCATCCAATTTTACCGATCGGCGACAGGCGCATGCTGCTGAAATAGTTTGGCATTACTCAATTTGCGAGGCAAATCCGCGGAATCACCCCGATCTCCGCGACATCAGCCCGTGAAAGCTGCGCGCAGGATGGGCTGGGAGTCAGGGCGCCGGACGAGGAATTGATACAGCCTGACTGCAAGTCGGCGGTGGATTTGCCACGCGCAAGCACTAGCTCACGCCGGTCAGGCGTCGCGTTACCGAGTTGGTATTATCGAGTTGGCATTATGAGAAATGAAGGCTCGACGCCTACCAATGCGACAGCGAAACGCGGCCTTGTATCAATCGCGACGCCGTCTCAAGGCGGTACCGATATGTTCGAGCAGATGACTTTCCTCAATAGGCTTGCGCAAGTAGGCGATCGCCCCGCCGCTCAAAGCCCGCCTTTCCAACTTGGCGTCCGGGAAGGCCGTCACAAATATTGTCGGCATCTCGTGCCCGGCCGAAATAAGACGGTCTTGCAAATCCATTCCGCTTAAGCCCGGCATCTGAACGTCAGTGATCAGGCAATCGGTGTCCTCGATTTGCGTCCACGCCAGAAACTCCTCGGCAGAGCCGAAGGTCTCCGCGTTATAGCCAAGTGACCGGATCAGGGATTTAGTCGCCTCCCTAACGGCCTCGTCGTCGTCAACGATCGAGATCAAAGGGGTCTGCTCCAATGTCATCTCCAGGTTTTGCAATCTGGGTCTCACCCGCCGCTGGCGATCGAGCAATGCGAAAGTTGCTGCGTCGAAGAGTTCGAGGGCGGAGGTTTCTGAATCTGATCGATAGTGGGGGGTTGCGCTAGGGGGCGTTCTCACGCGCGCATTTACATAGAACCATGCGCGCGGCGACCCAACCGAGAAAGCGCGGGCGTCAAGTGAGAAGTGATTCTGTCGGCCTTCCGCGTTTGACGATTCATCTGAGCGCTCCAAGGTTCGCTTATTTTTGTGGCGGTTGCTTTTGTCGCGTGCAGGCGCCACAGCTCGGTCCCAACTATTTGTCACATTGTCTAGACTGCATGGCAAGCGGGTTCTAGTGAACGTTGGCGAATATCACCGCTCACAAGACACTAGAGACGTTATACGAAGGTTTAGCGCTCGCGCGGCGGCCGCCGTTGAATTCCGAGTGCATCGGCCATGCGCACCAGTTCAGGTAGTGAACGCGCGCCCATTTTTCTCATGATATTGCCGCGATGCACCTTGGCCGTGATTTCGCTCACGCCAAGCTCAGAGGCAATCTGCTTGTTCATCAGTCCGGACGTTACCAACCCGATGACTTCTTGCTCACGGGGGGTCAACCCATCGAAGAGGGTGCGCAATTTCGAGACGGCAACCTCTCGCGATCGACGCTCGCGGTCGCGTTCGAGTGCGAGTTGAACCGCGTCGAGAAGATCCTGATCGCGGAACGGCTTGGTCAGAAATTCGATGGCGCCTGCCTTCATGGCGCGCACGGTCATTGGGATATCTCCGAAACCCGAAATGAAAATAATGGGGATTTGGGTTTTGGCTTTGGTCAGTTCGGCCTGAAAATCGAGTCCGCTGACGCCCGGCAGGCGGACGTCAAGAACGAGGCAGGCGGCGGCGGCATCGCGCAACTGCCCCTTTTTCAGGAAATCGGCGGCCGAGCCGAATGCCTCGACGCGCAAGCCGACGGATTGCAACAGGCTCACAAGGGCCTGACGCAAGGAGGCGTCGTCATCGACGACGAAAACAACTGCATCCGCTGCGGGATACCCCTCCACGACCCCTCGCGACGCTCGATCGACCGGCTGACGCAAAAACCCCCCAGTTGAAGCGGCAAGCGACCATCGGGTGCCACCGCCCCACGTCTCGACAGCATTTTCGCAGGAAAAATCGCGTTTGACGAGCGGCATGATCGCGCCGCCAACGCGGTGGCCCGGAGCTCCGGCGCTTTTCTCGGTCAGGCCGTTTCGCGAAGCGCCACCCGGTCTTCCTTTCCAGCCGGCCTGCTTCTCTAAACCAACGTATAGGACCGGCACCCTTTCGACACCGTGCGTTAACCAACGTGCAATGGAGCCGGACAAGGCACGACCCTACTGTCCCGAACAACAAAGATAAAAGCGGGGAGTCGGAGAATGGACGGTTATCTCACCGGCCCAAACAAATTGGGCGCTGTACGCGTCATCAAAGTTGCGGCCCTGCTGTTTGCAGGCGCTTTTCTGGCAGACACTGCGCAAGCGCAGGTGCTTGCGTTCAATGAGCCGAGCGCTCCAGCTTTCGGCCAGGCAAATATGCCGGGCCGAGGTCTGGCAACGGACGCAAGCGCGCGGCTGCGGCGTCAAGTCGTCAACTTCGCGACACCGGAAGCGCCGGGAACGATCATCATCGATACGCCGAACACGTATCTGTACTTCGTGCTCGGTGGCGGGAAAGCGATCCGCTACGCCGTCGGCGTGGGGCGCGAAGGCTTCACCTGGTCCGGCGTCAAAACGGTAGAGCGCAAGTCCGAATGGCCGGACTGGCTGCCTCCTTCCGACATGCTGGCGAGACAGCCTTATTTGCCGCGCTTCATGGCCGGCGGCCCCGGCAATCCGCTCGGCGCCCGCGCCATGTATCTCAGCGGCAGCGTCTACCGCATTCACGGCACCAACAAGCCGTCCAGCATCGGACAACACGTGTCCAGCGGCTGCATCCGGATGCTCAATGAGGATGTGATCGACCTGTACGCGCGAACGCAGATTGGCACCAAGGTCGTGGTGCTTCCAACGAGCCATCACCAGATCGCCATGGTTTCCGCGCCGTCCGCGACGAGCGGCCCGGCAAACAATCTGCGCTGAACGCGGTGAGAATCAAGATGCTCAAAGGGCTTTCAGCGATTTTAGCGGCCGCGGTTTGCGCCGGCATTGTTGTCGGGTTCGTTCCACAACCCGAGCCCGCCGCCGCAGCTGCCACGCCGCGACCAGCTCCGCGTGAGCAGAGCAACGTCGCGATCGACAGCGCGCCCGTCGTCGCCGTGGCTTCCGCCTGCACGCAGACGTGGCCCTACTACGAGCAGTCATGCCTCCGCGATGGCCGCCAGGCCGGCCGCACAGCACCGACTGCCCGCATCATTCCCTCGACTTACCCGGTCAAAGCCCCGGCTTTGAAGAACGCCAAATTGGCGGGAGGCCCGCGATGAACACTGCTCTCAAGCTGACTATCGCGACCGTCGTTCTTGGAAGTTTCGCCGCTGCGACGTTTTCCTCGGCCAGCACGCCGCGTGCCGCTGCCGGCGGAGGTTTTGAGATTTCCGTCAATCGGACCAACAAGGCCGATCGGCTGGAAACCGTCATGGCGAAGTCAAACCCGGCGAGTGCGCCACGACAATCCAGCATGTCGGTCGGCCGCCGGCCGATCGGATGCGACCCGGCATTCAGCCCTCTCGCCGAACCGGCACGCAAGCAATTTTTCGGTCGATGCGTGTCGTGAGCTTGTGCGCGCCCAAAACAACGCCTGTGCTGCAAGATTGGAGGCACCCGTGAATCATTCAATGCTAAGCGCCGACTGGCGAACTCATGTGAAGATTTTAGTGGTCGGTCTGTTGTTCGCGGGCGTGGTTGCCGCCGTCGGCTCCTTCTCGCGCATCGGCGACCTTGATCTCGGCACGGCGCCTCTGGTGAAAGCCGGTGCGACGACTGCTGTGAGCGGCCGGCTGCCGGCCATTCGATAGACCAGCGAGTGCGTGTTGAACGTTGCCAAGGTGTGAGGGCCACGATGTTTAAAATTCCCGCGTACGATCCGTTCGGACTTGCAATTTTGGGCTTTGGAGTTCTGGCCGTCGTGGCGCTGGCATTTGTCTTCTGACGGCGTCTGAAGAAATCATGCGCGGTGCGGTGCGGCCGTCGATCTTCGGCGGCGCACGTGTCTTTGCGTCCGCGGCAATTCCTTGGCGATTTCAGGCTTGGCAATTCAGGTTAGGTCTTGGCGATTTAGGCGATTTAACCTCGCCTGCTAAAGCCCGACAGCGTGGTACCAGTCATCCATCAAGGACGTGAACTGTCGGCCGCGCGACGCGTAACGCGGTCCCGCGTGGTGCTTCTTGCTCGCCTTCTTTTGAGCGGGCGCCGAATAGGCCACGGGCTTGGTCGGCGTGACCGGCAACACTGTTGCTTTCGGCCCGGCTTCGATCACGCTCTGTGGCTTCACCTGAGCGCGAAGCAGCGTTAGCGAAGGGGGCTGCGTCGGCGCGGCCTGGATGGGCGCGGCTATTGCAGGCGCCGCCACGGCCATCTGATCAGCTACGCGACCGGCGAGCGATAAAATGACGCCTGAGCCTGCCGTCGCGCCCACGATCGTAGCGATAACGAAGATGCGGAGGGTGCGCGAGAAGCTCGGGGTCGGAGCAAGAAAGCCCCATTCCGGATGCAAATGCCTGGCCTGACGCATTTTCGTTAGACCTGCGCTTTTTGCGGCCAGCTGCCACCAGCAAGACCGTATGCGCCAAACTATGGTAAATGCGCTGGCCAACTCTATTGCACCAAGCGGCAACGACCTTAGACGCTGGTATAGGTCATGCACTCGTCTCGATTAGGCGCCGCAAATGCGAAGGTCGGCAGTGATGCTCGCTCCTTCATCGACCTCATTGATGAGGGGCGTCTGTTAGGGGCCACCATCTGGCCGCCGACACGGCGCACATTGTCAGATCGAACAAATAGGAAGGACGACTCACTGCATGGCGGGTCCGCTCGAACTCAGTCCCGGTAAGAACATCGCGCAGCCGAAGGTCAAACTGCCCAAGCGTTCGAGCAAAGACGGCGAACGACGACCAGGCCTTTTGCACGGCCGAAAATTTGTTGCGGAAGGAGAATTTCGTAGCGGAAGGATTCTGACGCAAGGCATCTTTCCCAGCGACGCGGTGCAGCTGCTCACGAATTCATCATGAACGAATTTCCAGCGATAGGAACGAAGGCCGCAGCGTCGACGTTTTTTTGACAAGTGGTATTATCGCCGGCATCCGCAGCGTGGACTGCGGCTTGTTCTGGCGCGTTTGGAAATGTCGAAAACCAACTTGCCGCTCAAGAATTTGCGGGGCGTCCTGCTGCTCCTTATTGTCGCCTTCCATTCGGTTTCCGCCTATATCGTCACGCAACCCACGACGCCGCCGGCCTTCGACTTGCCGCCCTACGATTGGCGGGTTTTCCCGATTATCGATAACGAGCGTTGGCTTGGCTTCGATCTTTTTTGCGCATTTCAATTTCTCTATTTGATGCAATTCATGTTTTTTCTGTCCGGACTGTTTGTCTGGCCGAGCCTGCAGCGCAAGGGCTGGAAGGGATTCCTCGCCCACCGCCTGGTCCGGCTGGGCATCCCATTCGTGATCGGCGTTTATCTGGTGATGCCGATCGCCTTCTATCCGGTTTATCGCGTCACCGCCGTCGATCCATCCTGGTCATCGTTCTGGGCGCATTGGACGGCGCTGCCGATCACGCCGACCGGGCCGATGTGGTTTCTGTGGTTCTTGATCGCGTTGGATTTCTGCGCGGCCGGCATCTTCAAACTCGCGTCGGGCGGCGGCGGCTTCGTCGCCGACCTGATCGAGAAAGTCACGCGGCAGCCGCGAACGGTGTTTGTGGTCGTGATCTGCATCACGGCGCTCGCGTATCTGCCGCTCTCGGCGCTCTATTCGCCGTGGTACTGGGCGCAGATCGGGCCCTTCGAAGTGCAGGCCACTTTCGCCCCGCAATATGCGATCTATTTTTTTGTCGGTTTGGCGATCGGAGCTCAGGGTTTGGATCGCGGCATCTTCGATGAAGCGGGCACGCTGGTGCGGCGCTGGCCGCTCTGGACGGCCGGCGCTTTCGCCGCGTTCTTTCTCTGGATCATTCCGGCTGCGCTGATCGCCAAGGTGCCGAACGTGCCGGTAAAAGCATTGAGCGTGATCGGCGATCTCGGGCTGGTGATTTTCGCGGCCGCCGCCTGCCTCAGCATGACCGGGCTCTTTCAGCGGTTTGCGCACGGCCGCCTGCCGGTCGTCGAC
This sequence comes from uncultured Alphaproteobacteria bacterium, assembly GCA_963720115.1. Classification (GTDB taxonomy): domain Bacteria; phylum Pseudomonadota; class Alphaproteobacteria; order Rhizobiales; family Xanthobacteraceae; genus BOG-931. The sequence goes on along the minus strand of CAVREN010000101.1, from coordinate 22,241 downwards.
GACATTTCCGAGCACGGCTACGGCGTCTATTTCTTCCACTATCCGATCCTGCTGTGGCTGCAATACGCACTGCTCGATCAGGCCATGCCGGCCATTGCCAAGGGGTTGCTCGTGCTGATCGGCACGGTGCTCGCGAGCTGGGGAGCAAGCGTCCTCACCGACCGCGTGCTGACCGCCTGCCGTCCCGTGTTCACACGCGGTGTGTTGTTGCTCGGAACGGAATTGGGCGCGAACGGCCGCCTCAGTGTGAGCAAACTTTTCGATTAGAGCGGATCGGTGGCGGACCGTTTTTTCGGGGGCCGGCCGATCTCGGCCAGCCGATCACCGCGAGACAAGCGATCCGGCGCGGCCATCGCGAAAACGCGTCGCTTAGTTCAACTGCGTCCGCACGAACGTGCCGATGCGCTCGATGGCATGCCGGCCCTCAGGAATGATCCGCGCATAGTGATGCCAGACATGCGGCATGCGCGGCCATTCCTCGAGCTTCACCTCGCCGCCGGCCGCGCGCAGCTTCTCGGCCATGCGCACCGCATCGTCGCGCAGAATTTCGTCGCTGCCGACTTGGATAAGCACCGGCGGCAGCCCTGACGAATCGCCGTAGAGCGGTGACGCATAAGGATGGCGCGGATCGGCGCCGCCGAGATAGTGCGCCGCGAACGTCGGCAAGTGTCTTACGTCCATCATCGGATCGGCCTTGGCGTTGGTGTGCAGCGAGCGGCCGGTCAGCGCGAGATCGGTCCAGGGCGAAATGGCGACCGCGGCGCGCGGCATTGCGTGGCCCTCGTCGCGCATTTTGTGCAGCGTCGCGAAGACCAGGCCGCCGCCCGCCGAATCGCCGACAAAAACGATGCGTGAGGGATCCATGCGGCGCGCCAGCCAGCGATAAACCTTACCGGCATCCTCGACGGCAGCCGGGAAGGGGTGCTCGGGCGCCAGCCGATAATCGAAATAGAGGACGCCGGCGCCGGCGGCGGCGCCGAGGCGCCAGGTGAAGTCGCGCACCAGGGGCTCGGTGCCGAAGCTGTACCCGCCGCCGTGGAAGTAGAGCACGCAGCAGTCTGTGCGGGCATGCCGCACCACCGTCTCGACCGCATTGATCCCATCAATGTCGATGATCGTGGTCTTGGTGCCCGAAGGCGCCCGCGGCACCATTGGCTCCAAAAGCTTGAGCCGGCGCCGCACCTTTTCCGGCGGGATATTGCGCGGCTTGCGCACCTTCTTTGCGGCCTTCAACGTTTTCAGCGACAGGCGCAGAAGCTCGGCTCGCAAACTCATCAAGAACCTCGGCGCGGAAGGCGAAGTTCCGCGTTGGAATGGGGCCGCATCGGCAAAGCGAAAGGCGTTGGTGCGCGAGCGCAACCTCCAGGCAAGGTTCCCCACTATTGAGGCCGCAATTCGTCCATGCCGTCAAATCCCCGATTTATAGAGACAAGGTCTGGCCGCGAACGGTGGCGATCGTTAAAACGATCACCGCTTTTGGAACTAACCCCGGGCGGTCTTCCATGGCAGTCTTGGCCGAGCCCATTACCGAAGTCGTCGACGACCGGCTGGCGAAGCACAATACGCTGGTGCTCGCGGTGGCGCAGGCGCTGGCCGGCGGCAATGCCAGCGTGATCGTGGCGACCGGCGGCATCGCCGGGTCCATTCTCGCCCCCGATCCGGCACTGGCGACACTGCCGATCAGCCTGATGGTGGTCGGCATGTGGACCGGCACGCTTCCTGTTGGGATGCTGGCCAAGGCCTTCGGCCGCCGCGTCGCGCTGCAGACCGGCTCGGTGTTCGGCATCCTCTCCGGCATCGTCTCATGCCTTGCGATGTTGCAGGGATCGTTCCTGCTCCTGCTGCTGGGCACGCTGTGCGGCGGCCTCTATGCCGCCGCCCATCAATCGTACCGCTTTGCCGCCGCCGATACCGCGAGTGCGCATTTCCGCGCCAAGGCGGTGTCCTGGGTTTTGGCCGGCGGCGTTTTTGCCGGCGTGATCGGGCCGCAGCTCGTCATTCTCACCAAGGACGCGTGGCCGGCTTATCTGTTCACCGGAACCTATCTGGCGCAATCGGCTTGCGCGCTGCTTGCCGCCATCGTGCTGGCATTTCTGAAAATCCAGAAGCTGTCGGCGACCCGGAGCTTCGCCGCTGGCCGCCCGCTCAGCGAGATCGTGCTCAAGCCGCGCTTCATCGTCGCCGCCACCTGCGGGCTTGCGAGCTACGCCATGATGAATCTGCTGATGACCTCGGCGCCGCTCGCCATGGTGATGTGCAATCACTCGGTTGGCGAGGCCGCGCTCGGCATCCAATGGCACGTGATCGGCATGTATGCGCCGAGCTTCTTCACCGGCGCGCTGATCCTGCGCTTCGGGCTGCGCGGCATGATGGCGGCGGGCCTGGTCATGATCGCGGCCGCCGCAGCCATCGGCTACGCGGGCATAGGCTTGTGGAATTTCTGGCTCTCGCTTGTTGTTCTCGGTGTCGGCTGGAATTTCGCCTTCATCGGCGCGACCACCTTGGTCACCGAGTGCCATGGCCCGGAGGAGCGCAACAAGGTGCAGGCGGTCAACGACTTTCTGATCTTCGGCTCGATGGCGATCGCCTCGCTGTCGTCCGGCGCGCTGCTCGCCCGCTACGGCTGGACGACGGTGACCGAACTCGTCTTCCCGGTCGTCATCGCGGCGGCGGCGCTGCTGGCCTGGGGCACGTTCACGCGCCGCGCCCAGCCGGTGTGATATTGAAGCGTTGCGGCAGGCAATGTTGAAAGGGCTGCGCCCGCATCGGCCGCTCCCCAGTCTCTTCTCGCGCTCAAGCGACCGCGCGGCGCGGTTCATCGGATCAGGCAGGAAAGTCGGTGGGCGAAGGCGCCGGGATAGACGCGCGTTTTGAGCCGCATCCTGCAGGCCGGTCATCCGCCGTTTTCTGTCGATGCCGACAAGCGTGCGGAGGTCGTGGCGGACCTATCAGGTCCGTTGCCGCCTCGCTATGATAACGGTGCGGTACGAAATCCCGCCCAACGCGAACAAGAAAGAAGGCCAGCGATGATCAAACCTAAGCTCCATCATGTCACGCTGAAGACCGGCCGCCTCGACGAAATGATCGCCTGGTACGGAGCGGTGATCGGCGCGAAGGTACAGTTCCGGGACCGGACCGCGGCCTGGACTACGAATGACGAGGCCAATCACCGCATCGCCTTTCTGGCGGTGCCGGGGCTCTCCGACGATAAGGAGAAGCCAAGCCACAATGGCATGCATCACTGCGCCTTCGAGTATGGCAGCTTCGAAGATCTGATGGCGTCGTTCGACCGGCTGCGCAAGGAAGGGATCGAGCCGGCATTCTGTCTCGACCACGGCATGACCATTTCGCTCTATTACCGGGACCCGGAGGGCAACTTCGTCGAGCTGCAAAGCGATATTTTCGGCGATTGGGCGAAGTCGAGCGAATTCATGCGCTCGTCAGCGGACTTTGCCGCCAATCCGATCGGCACGTTCTTCGATCCCGCGCGCGTCTATGATGAAATGAAAGCGGGCGCCGAGTTCAAGGCATTGCAAAAAGCCATTCGTGCTGGCGCGTATCAGCCTGAGCGGCTTCCCGACATCGGTCTGCCGACCCCGTAATTCCGCGCCTCCGAGGGCTCCACGGTCAGCGCCGAGAAGCCCCTGAATTGCACTATAGTTTCGCCGTTGACGTCGATGTACGGGTTTGCGTGTCGTCCCGTTTGGTGCTCTAGCGCTGGCGATTTCATCTGGCCGATGCGGCGGGGTGAAAACCGATCTGGCTGAAGGATGAAAACCGACATGGCAGACACGGTCTCTCCAGCGGACTTGCGAATCCTCACCGAGCTCGAGCGCAAGGTGCTGTGGCTCGCGAGCTGGACCATCCATCACGCCAATCATCTGCGCGACAATGTCGACGGCTTGAAGGTCGGCGGCCATCAGGCTTCGTCCGCCTCGGTCGCGGCGATCATGACCGCGCTTTATTTCCACACCTTGCGGCCGGCCGATCGCGTGGCTGTAAAACCGCACGCGGCACCGATCTATCACGCGATCCAGTATTTGCTGGGACGGCAGACCCGCGAGAAGCTCGAAGACTTCCGCGGCTATAAAGGCGCGCAATCCTATCCCTCACGCACCAAGGACACCGACGACGTCGATTTCTCCACCGGCTCGGTGGGCTTGGGCGTGGCGCAGACGCTGTTTTCCTCCCTCGTGCAGGATTACGTGCGCGCCCACGGCTGGGGCCTCGATCGCCCCGAAGGCCGCATGATCGCGCTGCTCGGCGACGCCGAGCTCGACGAAGGCAATATCTTCGAGGCGCTGCTCGAGGGCTGGAAGCAGGGCGTGCGCAATTGCTGGTGGATCGTCGACTACAACCGGCAAAGCCTCGACGCGGTGGTGCGCGAGGGGCTGTGGGAGCGCTACGAAAATCTGTTCCGCAATTTCGGCTGGGACGTGGTGGTGCTCAAATACGGCTCGCTGCAGCAGGCCGCGTTCGCCGAGCCGGGCGGCGAGGTGTTGCGGCGCTGGATCGACCGTTGCCCGAACCAGCTCTACTCGGCGCTGGTGTTCCAGGGCGGTGCGGCTTGGCGTAAGCGCCTGACCGATGAGATCGGCGACCAGGGGCCCGTCTCCCGGCTGATCGATTCCCGCAGCGACGATGAGCTCGCCCGGCTGATGGGCAATCTCGGCGGCCACGATCTGCGCGCTATCATCGAGAGTTTCGACGCGATCGATCACGACCGGCCGGTCTGCTTCATCGCCTACACGATCAAGGGCTCAGGCCTGCCGTTCGCCGGCCACAAGGACAACCATTCCGGCCTGATGACGCCGGCGCAGATGGAAACCTTCCGCGCGGCCATGAGCATTCGACCCGGCTACGAATGGGATGTGTTCGAAGGCTTGCGCGAACCGCCTGAAAAGCTGCGTGCCTTTTTGAGCCACGTTCCGTTCGCGGCCAGCGGCGAGCGTCGCCTGCACGCCGCGCGTATCGACGTGCCCGGCGAATTGCCGGTGACGATCCAGCCGAAAATGGCGACGCAGGTCGGCTTCGGCGCCTTGCTCAACGAGATCGCACGCGGCACGAGCGAGCTTGCGGCGCGCATCGTCACCGCTTCACCCGACGTGACCGTCTCGACCAACCTCGGGCCTTGGGTCAACCGCCGCCGCCTGTTCGCACGCGAAGCGATGGCGGATACGTTCAAGGGCGAGCGCATTCCGTCGACTTTCACGTGGGAGTTTTCCCCCAGCGGCCAGCATATCGAGCTCGGCATCGCCGAGATGAATTTGTTCATTCTTCTGTCCGCGCTCGGCCTGTCGCATACGATCAACGGCGAGCGTCTGTTGCCGATCGGCACGCTCTACGATCCGTTCATCGCCCGCGGCCTCGATGCGCTCAATTATGCCTGTTATCAGGATGCCCGCTTCATCCTGGTGGCGACGCCGTCAGGCATTACGCTTTCGCCGGAAGGCGGCGCGCACCAGTCGATCGCGCAGCCGCTGATCGGATTGGCGCAGGACGGCCTGGCCGCCTTCGAGCCGGCGTTCGTCGATGAACTCGCCGCCATTCTGGCCTTTGCGCTCGATTACATTCAGCGCGACGGGGAGGGCGAGGCGAGCGAGCGCAATTGGCTGCGCGATGAAACCGGCGGCTCGGTTTATTTGCGTCTCTCCACACGCCCGATCGAGCAGATCTCGCGCACGATGACACCAACGCTGCGCCAGGCGATCGTGGACGGCGCTTATTGGCTGCGTGAGCCGGGGCCCAACTGCCAGGTGGTTGTCGCTTACACAGGCGCTGTGGCGCCTGAAGCTATTCATGCCGTCGGCCTGATGGCGGAGGACCGGCGCGATGTCGGGCTGTTGGCGGTCACGTCGGCCGACCGGCTCAATGCCGGCTGGAGTGCTGCCTGCCGCGCGCGCGAGCGAGGCCGCGTCCATGCCCGCTCACATATTGAACGGCTGATGGCCGGCCTGCCGCCGCATTGCGGCATTGTCAGCGTGCTCGACGGCCACCCGGCGACGCTGGCCTGGCTCGGCGCCGTCTATGGCCATAAGGTCCGCCCGCTCGGCGTCGAGCATTTCGGCCAGACTGGCTCGATCCCCGACCTTTATCGGCACTACGGCATCGACGCCAACGCCATCATCGCGGCCGCGCAAGCGATCGCGCCGGGCGGTCCGATCCGTTATCTCGGTGTGGCGTAGCTTAGCGCCTTCACCTACAGTGGACGATAATCTTGCAGACGGAGAGTCATATGGACGACCGTACCGCCAATTTGGATTGCATCAGCGACGAAGCGGCCCTGCGCGGGCTCTATCAGCCGCCGATGGAGCTTGCGCTGCTCAAACAGCTCGACCGGCTTGATCCGCATTGCCGCAATTTTTTGGCGCACTCGCCTTTTTGCGTCATCGCCTCGACCCGGCCGGGCAAGGGCGCCGACGTGAGTCCGCGCGGCGACGCGCCCGGTTTTGCCCGTGTGCTCGACGACTGCACCATCGCCATCCCGGACCGGCCGGGCAACAACCGGCTCGATACCATGTCCAATATCGTCGCCGACGCCGAGGTCGGGCTGTTGTTTTTCGTTCCCGGCATCGACGAGACGCTGCGCATCAACGGCACGGCGCGACTCTCGCATGACCCGCAGCTCCTGGCCGCGGCGGCGGTCAACGGACGCGAACCGCGTCTCGTCATCCTCGTCACGGTGAAGGAGGCCTTCCTCCACTGCGGCAAGGCGCTCAAGCGCTCCAGGCTGTGGCACGACGACTACCGCGTCGATAAGAAAGACTTCCCCTCGCTTGGCCGCATGATCGTCGAGCAGACCAAACCCGCCAATGTCACCGTCGAACAGGCCGATGAGGTGGTCGAGGAAGGCTATCGCAACAAGCTCTACTAGACCCTCTGAGTAGGAGGAGTCTGGCCGGCTGTTATGCGTTGCTTCGGCCGCCTGAGGGCGGACAGAGGAACAGAAACATGCGCTGTTCTGTGCTGCCTTTTTTGGTCCTCTCAATCTCAGCGGTTGTTTGTTTCGGCTCGAACGCTCAGGCGCGCGAGCGGCCGGTCTTTTGTAATCCTCCAAGCATCACGGTGGTGCCGCGCGGCCAGATCGTCGGCGGGAAGCTCTGCAATGGACCGTGGGGCTGCCGCTGTGCCCACTGGTTCTGTCCGCAATGCTCGACGTTGCCGACGGGCCCATTGTCGTGTGAGTGGACCACCTGCGCGCCGCTTGCCCGGCCGCCAATGCGGGGCCGGTGATCGCAGGCTTTCCCGGCTTCGAGCTTCTGAGCCGAGGCAGTTGGCAACAATCTTGCACGGCTGAACAAGCGGTGGCGGCTCGCCCTTAGCGGGCGATCGGACGACGCATGTCGCGCCGCGGCGGTATCGAGGCAATCGATACCGAACAATCACTAGAAAAAGCGATGGGGGCACCAATGTTCAGCGCGCTCGTTGCTGCGCTCAGCCCTGCGCGCGTTCATGCCGGGTTGCGCGCAGAGAAAATCATGACTGGTTTGTACACGAACAACTGTGCGGACTTTGAACTTCGCACACGACCCGCCGTCCGGCGGCGTGCGGCTGGAGCTGTCCTGGCGGTGGCGGCGCTGCTGGTCAGTGGCGCGGCCGACGCCCACTCCTGGTATCCTAAAAACTGCTGCCACGGCGCCGACTGCCGTCCGGTGCCTTGCGACGAACTGATCGAGACCAGAAACGGCATCATGTGGCGCGGCGTCGTGCTCTTCAACGGTGCGCAGGTGAAGCCCTCGCAGGATCAGTTTTGTCATGTTTGCGCGAAGGAGCAAACCGGCACGCTTCTGCCTTATCTGCCGCTGTGCGCCTTCATTGCGCCCACGTCGTGAGCGTCGACCGAGCAAAAGCTGGCTGAAAGGCTCGGCTTGATCGCTCGACGGGGCAGGGGGCAGCGGTGGAACCCGGATCGTGGGCACCGCGGCGGCTCCTTTCCTCATCAGCGATCCAGCGGCGAAAAGTCCTTAAAGTCTTGGTGAAGGCCCGCTTCCTAACCGCTCGCCGCCGTTGCACCGCCCGATCATTTTTGGCAATGTCCGCGCCGATTTGTGCGGGACCCGCGCTTTGGCGCGTGAACGCGCGTTCTTTCCTTCCGGGCCGGACTAGCTGCTGGCCCCCATCAACCGGGGTTCCTTTCATGACGACCTTGTGGCTCATCGTTCTGTGCGGCGTTTTGGCGATCATCTACGCCATCTGGGCCACGAGTTCGGTACTGCGCGCCGATGCCGGTAGCGCCAAGATGCAGGAAATCGCCGCGGCGATCCGCGAGGGTGCGCAGGCCTATTTGCGGCGGCAATACACCACCATCGCCGTGGTCGGCGTGGTGATTTTCATCATCGTCGGCATTTTCCTCGGCTGGCTGGTGGCCCTCGGCTTTGCGGTCGGCGCAATACTCTCGGGTGCCACCGGCTTTGTCGGCATGAACGTGTCGGTGCGCGCCAATGTGCGCACCGCGCAGGCCGCGATCAGCTCGCTCGCCGGTGGTCTGGAACTCGCCTTCCGCGCGGGCGCCATCACCGGCCTTCTGGTCGCCGGCCTCGCGCTCCTCGGCGTGACGCTTTATTTCATGTTCCTCACCGGCGCGCTGCACTTGGTCCCGAATGACCGCACCGTGGTCAATTCGATGGTGGCGCTCGGCTTCGGCGCTTCGCTGATCTCGATCTTCGCCCGGTTGGGCGGCGGCATCTTCACCAAGGGCGCCGACGTCGGCGGCGATCTCGTCGGCAAGGTCGAGGCCGGCATCCCCGAGGACGATCCACGCAATCCGGCCACCATTGCGGACAACGTCGGCGACAATGTCGGCGACTGCGCCGGCATGGCGGCCGACTTGTTCGAGACCTACGCGGTGACGACGGTCGCGACCATGGTGCTGGCGGCGATCTTCTTCGGCGGGTCGGCCGAAGCCGTGACCAAGATGATGACCTATCCGCTCGCCATCGGCGGCATCTGCATCATTGCCTCGATCATCGGCACCTTTTTCGTGCGGCTCGGCCCCAGCCAGTCGATCATGGGCGCGCTCTATAAGGGCATGATCGCAACCGCGGTGCTCTCGTTAATCGGCATCGCCGGCGTCACCCATTATCTGATCGGCTTCGGTGCGCTCCCGGGGGTCGGCTACTCCGGCGCCGATCTGTTCTACTGCGGCATCGTCGGCCTCGTGGTGACCGGGCTGATCATCTGGATCACGGAATACTATACCGGCACCAACTTCCGGCCGGTGCATTCGATCGCGCTCGCGTCCGTCACCGGCCATGGCACCAACGTGATCCAGGGCCTCGCCATTTCGCTGGAGGCGACGGCGCTGCCGGCCATCGTGATCATCGCCGGTATCTTGGTGACCTATAACCTCGCCGGCCTGTTCGGCATTGCCATCGCCGTGACCACGATGCTCGCGCTCGCCGGCATCGTCGTTGCGCTCGATGCCTTCGGTCCGGTCACCGACAATGCCGGCGGCATCGCCGAAATGGCCGGTTTGCCGAAGGAAGTGCGCAAGTCGACCGACGCGCTCGACGCCGTCGGCAACACCACCAAGGCGGTGACCAAGGGCTATGCCATCGGCTCCGCCGGCCTCGGCGCGCTGGTGCTGTTCGCCGCCTACAGCCAGGACCTGAAATTCTTCGTCGCCGGCGCCGACAAGCATCCGTATTTCCAGGGCGTCACGCCCGATTTCTCGCTGAGCAATCCGTATGTCGTGGCCGGCCTCCTGTTCGGCGGCCTGCTGCCGTATCTGTTCGCCGCCATGGGCATGACCGCGGTCGGCCGCGCCGCTTCCTCGATCGTCGAAGAAGTGCGCCGGCAATTCCGCGAGAAGCCGGGCATCATGCAAGGCAAGGACAAGCCCGATTACGGCCGCGCGGTCGACATGCTCACCCGCGCCGCGATCAAGGAAATGATCGTGCCGTCACTGCTGCCGGTGCTCTCGCCGATCGTCGGCTATTTCATCATCTACTTCGTCGCCGGCGGCGGCGCGCAGGGTAAGTCGGCCGGCTTCTCGGCGCTCGGCGCCATGCTGCTCGGCGTGATCGTCACCGGTCTCTTCGTCGCCATCTCGATGACCTCGGGCGGCGGCGCCTGGGATAACGCCAAGAAATACATTGAGGACGGCCACTACGGCGGCAAAGGCTCGGATGCCCACAAGGCTGCGGTCACCGGCGACACAGTCGGCGATCCCTACAAGGACACCGCGGGCCCGGCGGTGAACCCGATGATCAAGATCACCAACATCGTCGCGCTGCTGCTGCTCGCGGTGCTGGCGCACTAAGACGTGTGGAGTCACGGCGTAGGATGGGTTGAGTCAAACGAAACCCATCTTGCGGCGTCTCGGCTCGCTGATGGGTTTCGCTGTCGCTGAAGCCAGCCTACCGACAAGTCGGATCGTCAGAACGGCAGCGTGAAATGGCTGTTCTGAATCGTTGAGAACAGTTGCTTCAGGAAGTTCGCATCGGAGCCCGCGGTCGGCGTCGTGCGGCTGACGAAATCGAACACCTTGCCGTCCTTGATGCCGTAATTGGCGACGCGCTGCACGCGCCGGTCCTTGTCGAAATAGATCGCCACCACGCGCTGATCGGTGATGGTCGTCGGCATGAACGAGGCAGCGCGCGTGGCCGTCTGCGAGATGTAGTAGAACGCCTCACCCGAAACGGTGGCGACGGTCGAGGGCGTGCCGAGCACGATCAGCACCTGCTCCTGCGAGGCGCCGAGCCGGATTTGCTCCAGCGCGCCATCGGGCAGCACGTAGCCGCGCTGAAACGTTTCGCCCAGGCAGCCGGCCAGGGGAAGCGCGAGCGCCAAGAGGAGCGCGTGCGCCGCCAGTCGCCGATGTCCTCTTCGCCCCCGATTGCCCCGCATATCGGTATTCTACCTTGTGTCCCAGCGCCGCCTGCCGTACCCCCGAAATCGGCAAATGGCAATTTTCAGTGTTCCGCGAAATCCGGCTCAGCTTTAGGGAAACGAGCTATCTCTATGATCTTAGGTGCATTTCGGCGTGGTGACCCCAATCGCAATATCGATGGTCTCTATGGCGCCATCGTGGCACAGGCCCGCTCGCCCGTTTTCTACACCCATTACGGGGTTTCCGACAGCGTCGAGGGACGCTTCGAGCTGATCGTGCTGCACCTCGTGCTGGTGCTTCGCCGGCTCGGCGCAGAGCAGGCAGTAGCTTCGCGCGGCCCGGCGCTCGGTCCTGGCTCGGCCGTCGGGCAGCGATTGTTCGATGTGTTCTGTCGCGACCTCGACGACAATTTGCGGGAGATGGGCGTCGGCGATCTCGCCGTGCCGCGCAAGATGCGCCAGTTCGGCGAGGCCTTTTACGGCCGGCAGGCGGCCTATGCGGCGGCGCTCGGCACAGCCGATCCGCAGGAGCTTGAGAAGGCGTTGGCACGCAATATCTTGGATGAGGCGGATGCCGGGGAGAAAGCGGTGCCGCTGGCGCGTTATATGCGTGCGGCGGCTGCGCAATTGGGCACCCAGCCGGAAGACGCCTTGATCGCGGGCAGGGCCGTCTTTCCAAGTCCGGAGACTTTCGTGAATGCCTGAACGAGAAAAAATCGCGCCCTTGCCCTGGCATGTGCCGGTCGCACTCGACGATGTGCCGGAGGAGGGGCAGCATTTCGATCTCGCTGCCGATGCCGACACCCGCGCCGCAGTCGCGCACATAGCTGGCTTGCGTGATCTTCCCCGCCTCGAGGCAAGTTTCGACGTGACACGCCAAGGCCGTGCCGGCCTGCATGTGGCCGGGCGCATCTCGGCAACCGCCGGCCAGACCTGCGTCGTGACGCTCGAGCCCCTCGCCAATGAGGTGACCGAGGACATCGACCTTCTGTTCGCGCCGCCGCCCGCGGTGCCGCAAGAGGCGGAGGGCGATGCTCCCGGCCGAAGCGTGGACGGTGACGCCGAGCCGCTCCTCGACGGCAAGGTCGATCTGGGCGCGCTCGCAACCGAATTTCTCATCCTCGGTCTTGATCCTTATCCGCGGAAGCCGGGAGCGATCTTCCAGCCGCCGGTGGCCGCCCAACCCGACGAAGGGCCCTTCGCGGCTTTGGGTGTGCTCAAGAAAGGCCGTGATGGCGCCTGATCGCAGTTGTTTCCGGGCCGCGAAACGCTATTCTCCCGCCGCGCTCAGCCCCCCTCTATTTGGACCTGGAGCATGATTCCGAACGTTCGACGAGGCTCTTCGGAAAGGATCAGGCGCCGGGAGGAAAATCGGGACCGCGATCCGGGCACGGCAGATTGGATCAAGGTCTAGGATTGCGGTCAGGTATGTCGCAAACGGTTCGCATTGCTCTCGATGCGATGGGGGGAGACCATGGCCCGGCTGTGGTTGTTGCCGGCGCGGAGCTCGCGCTGGCCCGCCACCCCGACTGCAAGTTTCTGTTCTTCGGGCAGACCGAGCAGGTCGCGCCGCTGTTGGCGAAGCACCCCGCGCTGCGAGCGGTGTCGCGGCTCGTACATGCCGACATCGCCGTTCGCATGGAAGACAAGCCGAGCCAGGCGTTGCGCTCCGGCCGCCGCAGGTCTTCGATGTGGCTTGCGATCGACGCGGTCAAGAAGAAGGAAGCCGACACCGTCGTGTCGGCCGGTAATACCGGCGCGCTGATGGCCATGTCCAAATTCGAGCTTAAGATGCTGCCGGGCATCGAACGTCCGGCCATCGCGGCGCTGTGGCCGACGCTCCGCGGCGAATCGATCGTGCTTGACGTCGGCGCTTCGATCGGGGCCGATGCGGAGCACTTGGTCAATCTCGCGGTCATGGGGGCCGCCACCGCGCGCATTCTGCTCGGGCTCAAGCGCCCGACCGTTGGGCTTCTCAATATCGGTGTGGAAGAAGTGAAGGGATTAGAGGAAGTGCGCGAAGCCGGCCGGATCCTCCGCGAGCGGCACATGCCCGATCTCGATTATGTCGGCTTTGTCGAAGGTGACGACATCGGCACCGGCAAGGTCGATGTGGTGGTCACCGAAGGTTTCGCCGGCAACATCGCGCTCAAGACCGCCGAAGGCACCGCCCGCCAGATCGGTGGCTATCTGCGGGCCGCAATGCGGAGCTCGCTCGGCAGCCGCATCGGCTATCTGTTCGCACGCTCTGCTTTCGACAAGTTGCGCGAACGGCTCGACCCGCGCCGCGCCAATGGCGGGGTCTTTCTCGGCCTCAATGGCATTGTGATCAAAAGCCACGGCGGCACCGATGCCGAGGGCTTCGCCGCCGCCATCGAGCTCGGCTACGACGTGGTGCGCGACGAGCTGCTGGCCAAGATCACGGCGGCGCTTGGACGGGACGTGGGCGGCGAGCCGCAACAGGCGCTGATCGGAGCCGCTTCGTGACTGTACGTCGTTCTGTTGTTCTCGGCTGCGGCAGCTATCTGCCGAACCAAGTCCTGACCAATGCCGATCTGGCGCGCAAAGTCGATACCTCCGACGAGTGGATCGTCCAGCGCACCGGGATTCACGAGCGGCGCATTGCCGCTCCCGGCGAATTCACCTCGCACATGGCTGTGCACGCGGCCTGCGCGGCGCTCGCGCATGCCCATCTCGATGCGCAGGCCATCGACCTGATCGTGCTGGCCACTTCGACGCCGGATAACACCTTCCCGGCAAGCGCAGTCGCGGTGCAGAGCGCGCTCGGCATCAACCATGGTGCCGCCTTCGACCTGCAGGCGGTCTGCTCCGGTTTCGTCTATGCGCTATCGACCGCCGATGCCCTGCTGAAGTCCGGCGCATTCAACCGTGCGCTGGTGATCGGCGCGGAAACCTTTTCGCGGATCCTGGACTGGACCGATCGCACCACCTGCGTGCTGTTCGGCGACGGCGCCGGCGCCGTCGTGCTCGAAGCGCAAGATCAGCCCGGCACCCGCGACGACCGTGGCGTGCTGACGGTGCGGCTCCGCTCCGACGGCCGACACAAGTCGAAGTTGTATGTGGATGGCGGGCCTTCGTCGACCGGGACGGTGGGGCATTTGCGCATGGAAGGCCGCGAGGTGTTTCGCCACGCGGTGGCGATGATCACCGATGTGGTCGAGGACGCCTTCAAAGTGGCGGGTTACAGCGTCGCCGATATCGACTGGTTCGTGCCGCACCAGGCCAACAAGCGCATCATCGACGGCTCGGCGCACAAGCTCGGGATCGACCCTGCCAAGGTCGTCACCACCGTTGACCGCCACGGCAATACGTCGGCGGCCTCGATACCGCTGGCGCTGGCCGACGCGATCGCCGACCGCCGCATCAAGCGCGGCGACCTCATCTTGCTCGAGGCGATGGGCGGGGGTTTTACTTGGGGCGCGGCGCTCGTTCGCTGGTGAACAAGCCCATGCAAAGCCGTTGACCGTTCGGCGAGAAGCTAATATCGTTGATAATTCAAAACGATACGATTGATCGATGGGCATCGATCGCCGAGAGTGGGGCTGGCGATGACGAGGAAGACGATCACGCGTGCTGATTTGTGTGAGGCTGTCTATCAAAAAGTCGGTCTGTCGCGCACGGAATCAGCGACGTTGGTCGAGCTGGTTCTCAAGGAAATCACCGATTGTCTTGAGCGCGGCGAAACGGTGAAGTTGTCGTCCTTCGGTTCGTTCGTGGTGCGCAAGAAAGGTCAGCGCATCGGCCGAAATCCGAAGACCGGCAAGGAAGTGCCAATCTCGCCGCGGCGGGTGATGGTGTTCAAGCCGTCGGCCATTCTCAAGCAGCGGATCAACGCCGGGCCGGACGGCGGCGAGCCGACCATGGAGTAGCTCTAGAGCATGATCCGGAAAAGTGGATACCGGTTTTCCGAAAAGATCATGCTCAAAAATCTAGCGCGCGATGACGATTCAACTTGAGGCCATCGCGCTCTGGTAGCAACGAGCGGGAGAAGGGGCCCTGGAAAAGGCGCCGGACGCATTCCGCACAATCAGCGAAGTTGCTGAGGAGATCAACGTTCCTCAGCATGTGCTGCGCTTTTGGGAAAGCCGCTTCACCCAGATCCGGCCGCTCAAGCGCGGCGGCGGCCGCCGCTACTATCGTCCGGACGATGTCGATTTGCTGCGCGGCGTGCGCCACCTGCTGTACGGCGAAGGCTATACGATCCGCGGTGTACAGCGCATTTTGCGCGAAGAAGGGCTGTCATTCGTGCAAGGCGTCTGGCGGACAGCCGCCGAACGGCCGGCTGCGACTGAGCTCGAGGATGAAGACGAAGCCCAGAGCGCCGACGAGTTCGAAGGCGAAGCCGAAGCTGAAGACGAAGCCGAATCCGAAGATGAGGGCGAGGCCGCAGCTACAAGCCGACCGCGCGAGCCGTCGTTCTTTGCCGGGCCGGCTACAACCGCCGCGCGAACGGACGAGCGCCGCGAGCCCAATCTGGTGCCGCCGGCCGCGCCGCCAGTGCGGATTTCGGCCGATGGCCAAAGCCGGCAAAAGCTGCAGGCCGCGCTCGACGAACTCGTCGCCTGCCGCGGCCTGATTTAAGCGGTCCTGACAGACGCTATTTTGCCGCAAGAGCGGCCGGACGAAACAAGCTAACAGCGCGCCGCGGTTTCAGTTCGCGGCTTCCCGGGCCGATTGTTTGCTGCCGTCAGTGCCGATTTGGGACGACGTTGCCAGCCTTTTGCTGCTTGACCACGCGCTGCGTCTGCACGCGAACGCAGCCGTTCGAGCCGCACACACTTGCGATCGTTTGGAGGTGGGCCGCTGCGGTGCTCGGCCGCGAGCAAAGGGGCATGGCGGCATCGGCCTGCATTGCCATCGCGCTCAATAGAACAGCGGCGGTCGCGAAAGCGGTGAGAAGATTTGTGCGCATCGCTGCTCCATCAAGCACCAAGAATTGGGACTGCTGCTCGAAGAAGACAGTCGCCCGAATCGTTATCGTGCGCGCGATTATATCGTAAGTCCTCTTCACGATTGGGCGGTGAAGGGTGCTGCTTGCACGGCCGGGGGAGCGTTTGCCGCCCGCGCTTTTAGCGCCAAGGAGATTGTCGCAATACGAATTCGACCTCGTAACGCGTGATGCCGATGTCCCTCAGCTCGCGGTCGGATAGTTGCGCCAGCGCGCGCCGTTGCCGCGCGCGCTCGGTCATGGTCCGCCAAGCGCGGACATGACGCCGCATCGACCGGTGCCGCAACGCTTCGAGCCAACGCCGGATCGGTGCAAAAAGGTACTCGCGGATATGCGCGAAGCGCTGCTCAGCATAGCGTGCCGGCGAGAGCGGCGAGCCCGTCAGCCAAGCAGCATTGTCGTGATCGGTTTGCAGAAGAGCCATGATTTACACCATGTCTGATACGACCGATAACGTGGTCTGACGTCTCTTCTCCAGCAAACGAGAAAATCTGCGGCGGCGATGAAAAGCGCTCACCGTCGCGAGGCAAGGGGTGGAAGGCGTTGCGCGGCCGGAGGCGCCAAGCCGCGGCCGTGGAGGTCTATTGGTCTTTTGCCAAGGGCTGCCGTAACCTGTGGTCCTGCCGCGGAGGAGAAAGAATGGGGTTCAAGCTTCCACCATTGAGCTCCGTGCGCGTGTTCGAGGCGGCGGCCCGGCACGGCAGCTTCAAGAAAGCGGCCGAAGAGCTCAACATCACGGCGAGCGCGGTGAGCCACGCCGTGCAGAATCTGGAAGATTGGCTTGGCGTTGCGTTGTTTCAGCGCGGCGGCGGCAAGCTTGGATTGACCGAGCCCGGCGCCGCCTATGCGGTCGCGGTCGGCGAAGCTTTGAAGGCGGTCGCAGAAGCGACCGCGCGGCTTCCGGGTCGGCGCTCGCAGGGACGGCTTGCGATCAGCTCCGCGCCCGGTTTCGCCGCGCGCTGGCTGCTGCCGCGCTTGTCGCGGTTCACCGAGCGCTACCCGGAAACCGGCGTAGACATCGAGACCTCACTCAAAGCGGTCGATCTGCCGATGGAAGGCATCGACGCCGCCATTCGGCTCGCGCCGGCTTCGCGCGCCATGCCGTCATGGACGCGGCTGCTCGACGAGTGCCTCGTGCCGATTTGCTCACCGAGCCTCCTGGAGAAGCATGCCGGCCTCTCCGGGCTCAAACTCATCGCCAGCGCCGATCTCATCCACATGACGTCCGTTTCGGGCGATTGGGCCGAATGGTTTCGCATCGTCGGCGCCGCGGCGCCGGCGAATGTGCGCGCCGGATTGCGGGTGGATACGGCGAACATGGCGCTCGAAGCGGCCCGCCGGGGCTACGGCATCGCGCTCGGACGCACGCCGCTGTTTGAGGCCGAGATCAAATCCGGGCAGCTTGTCAGTCTGTTCGATAGCGTGCGGAGCGGCTGGTGCTATTGGCTCGTGACCATGGATGCGGATTTTCAGAGCCAGGATGTGAAGATCTTTCGGCAATGGCTGCTGGACGAACTCGGCGGTGCGGTGCAGCCAAGCAGCAAGCAAAAACCGCGGCGGAAAATCGCCTAATACCCTTTTCGCGGCAACGTGCTGGAGCATGATCCCGAAAAGTGGAAACCGGTTTCCGGAAAAGATCATGCTTCAACGCAATATCTAGACCATGATCCGATCCAACTTGATCGGATCATGGTCTAACACGCGTTGAGTGAAACTTAGCCGGTCGTGAAAACATCGCGCGTGCATTCGCCGGCTGTCGGGGCGATTTTTGTGCGCATGATGAGCTTGCAGCACGAATACGCGCTCCGCCCGCGCAGTCCGGCGCCGCCGGTTATTTCCGGGCAAACGAAAACCGCCCGGCCGCGCGGCGATGTCCGCCTCAGCGAAGTCGTCCTTACCGGCGCCTTGACGGAGTCCGAGTGGGACAAGGTGCGCGCGTTTGTTGGCAAGACCAGTCGCGAGTCCTTGCGCTTGCGGTTTGGTCAGGCGGCCGATTTTGCCGACGATCACACGCTCAAACGCTTCTTCGACATCAAGGGCGGGAGCGGCGAGATGATTTGGATGCTGGAGGAGGGCGGTGATATTTGCGCCATCGCGCATCTCGTCCGGCTATCGCCGGCGCAAGCCGAAATCGCTTTGATCGTCCGCTCGGATCGCGCGCGGCGAGGCGTTGGTGAAAAGCTCTTGCGCACGACGTTGGCGCGTGCGGCGCGGCAAAATCTTGGTACGTTGAGCGCTCTCGTCCTTTACGAAAACACTCCGATGTTGCGGCTGGCGCGCAAGCTCGGTTTCGAGCCGCGCAAATCTTCCGGGTTGGTCGTCGAGTTGGAATTCGATCTCCGCGAAGTCCACAACCTCGTCCGCGACACTGGCACTGCGGCCGCCAATACCGGCGCCCCAATCGATTCAATCGAAGCGATGATCCGCTAGCCCTTCTCGTAGTTCTGATAGCCGGTGCGGCGACCCCCGTTTCTGCACGCTGGTTGCCCAGCTTTCCGGGCTGTTGCGCCAGTCTTGCGACGTGTTCTGCGAGTTTGACGAACTGTTCTGCCAGTTGTTGGGATTGTTCCGCCAATTCTCCGCGCTGTTGTTCCAGTTCTGCGAACCCCGGCCGAAGGGCCGACGTCACAATTTTCACTAGTGCCAGAGATCACACATTGCCGTAATCATGATGGCTGTATATTTTTACAAAGCTGCCAACGAGGACGTGCCGAAATCCTCTCTTGTTTGGTGCTTTGGCGGCAGCTCTTGATGCCGTCGGCGGGCAAATTTCTAGACCTCTAATTTCTGGTCTGCCCAATCGCGCGCGCCGGCTATGCAGCCACGGCGACCACGTAACCAATAGCCGCTGTATCGAAAAGCAGGGAGGACATCATGCGCTGGTTCAGTTTAGTTCTGCCCGCCACACTCGCTATGTCACTTAGCTTCGCATCTCAGGCTGTCACCGAGGAGGAAGAAAACGCCGAAGACTTCATGGGCATTCACAAGATTGAGATCACCTTCCACGAAGCGGGTACAACTAAGAATGTCGATCTAATGATGTCATTATTTGCGGATGATGCGACGCTAACTTCCGGAGGAAAGACGTATCGAGGAAAGGAGGAGATAAAGGGCTATTGGCAGTCCGCCGGACCGTTCCAGCCTCAGAACCATTGGGTCGCATATACGCCTGCCTTTCGGATCAAGTACGCGGTAGAAGGGGACAAAGCGCACCTATACTTCGAGTGCCTCTACGTAGATAAGGCAAAGAATAACATTGCGGCCCACACCAACTCGGACGACACCCTAACCCGAGTGAAAGGCAAGTGGCTTATCAAGGATATGAAGGCGAGTTCGGTGCCTGACCTCTGAGTTGATGCGCCAGGCGGCCTCTCAAGCTGGCGCAGATCCGTAACCCTCCGTGCCGGCCGCAAAGGGACCGCCTCATGGCGGCTGGCGCCCGCCATGAGCTTCGAGCACGGCGCCGGTGATATAGCCCGCGCGCGCCGAGGCAAGAAAGGCGATCGCCTCGGCGATATCCTCCGGCTTCCCAAGTCGGCCGATCGGAATAGCCCGGCGGGCGGCCTCGATCTGCTCCGCGGGGAGATCCCCGCGTACGGCCGGCGTATCGGTCAAGCCGGGAGCCACCGTGTTGACGGTAATGCCGAGCGGCGCCGCCTCGAGCGCCGCATAGCGCGTCAGATGAATGACCGCCGCTTTCGCCGCCGAATAAGCAGGGCCGGTTGGGCTCTCGGGCGTGATGCCGGACATCGATGAGACGGTAATGATGCGGCCGTCCGCCACCGGACTTCGCATCCGGCGCAGAAGCATCGCCCGGATGCAGAGGAACGGGCCGCGTGCATTAAGCGCCTCCGTGCGTATCCAATTCTCCGTCGTGGTCGCGATGATACTCGGCCGGCGCCCGGGCGTCAGGAACGGGCCGCCGGCGACGCAGGCCAGCACCGCGACCGGACCGAGCTGCGCCTCGACCGCGTCGAACAGCGCCTCGACCGAGCGCTCGTCGACGACATCGACTTCAAACGCCGCGTGCCCGTCGCCGGGAAGCGTGTCGGCGGCCCGGCGCGCTTCGCCGACATTCAGATCGGCCAGCGCGACCGCGTGCCCGTCGCGCGCCAGCGCACGCGCGGTGGCTTCGCCAATGCCGCGGCCGGCGCCGGTAACGATTGCAACGCGTTTCACGGAAGTCCCCCGATTGCCCGGTGCGCATCATAGCTTTGGATGCGGCACGGTCGACGGAATTCGTCGCGGTATCGAGGGTTTGGCGTCACTTCCTGCGGTACTTCGGCCGCGCTCTCGCCATCGCAACGTCTACCGCGATATTGCGCTCCGAGCCGCCGTAGGACGCCGACGTCCAAATCCCGAAGGAATTGCGCTCCGGGAGGTCGCTGACTATAGTCCGGCCGCATCGGCGGAGCGTAGCGCAGCCCGGTTAGCGCACCAGTCTGGGGGACTGGGGGTCCCGAGTTCAAATCTCGGCGCTCCGACCATCAAATCAGACACTTAGCAGTGTTCAATCTTCCCAGCATGTTGGTTGGGGAAGCCTACGGGAAGATTTATTGCGGATACCTGCGCCGGATCTCCCAATCGCCGATAATATCGAGAACGGCGATGATGCGCCTGATCAGCCAGACGGTGGCGCGGAGGCGGAGGCGGCGAGGTCTCATGCGGCGTCCTTGAGTTTACGTTTATGGGCCCAGCGTTTCCTGGCGGCGGCGGACCGTTTTTCGGACTCCTCAATCGGTGCATTATCCTGATTATCGTTTGTTTTCAATGGCTTAGCTTTCTGTGGTTGAATAGGATTTTCTTCAATGTTTTCAATGGCTTCCAGAAGTACCCCCTCGCCACGTCGCGTGGACGGCCTCTCCGCCGTAGTTTCACCCGTTGCAGCTTCCAAATCGGCGAAAATGACCTTTAAGGACGCCATCAATGCCGAGCACTTCTCAACGCGTCGGGCTTTAGCAGCAAACCTAGGTTCTTCCAGATCTTCGCCGCCGATGTTGATGAGGTCGTCTTGTGTGATGCTGTACCGGCTTAGATAAGCAACGACCGAGGCAATGGCTTCGGCCTTAGTTCGTCGATTGGATTTCACGCCGCCCTCTTCTGTTTCTTCTCAGCCTCCAGCCGATCTAATTCGTCCAGCCTGGAGCGCAACAGATGGCGATAGTCCTGAGCGCAGACATAGGTCTCATCATCAACATGGCGGCGCGCAAGGTTGGAGTCCTTGCGGGTGTTGTATAGCGGCCGCTCGACTAGGATGGCTATCTGCTCCGCAATCTCTGCTAGCGCGCGGGTTTCGAAGTGCTCAAGGGTGATTTGCGCGATTTCTTTGAACCAGGAGGACCGACCGCGATGCCCCTGTAGGCGCCGCATAACGGGCTCGCCGGTTATTCCAACGTAGAGCAAAACGTCGTCGCTGTTGAAATGGCGATACAGCTCTGTCTCTCCATTGCTGGGTTTGCTGCGGCGTTTCTTTGGTCATGGAAATATCTCCGTTAAAAATGAAAAAGCCCAGCGCAAAGCCAGGACCTGGTGGTGGTTCTGAAAAGAAAGAGCGGTCTCGGCCGGGTACTTCCGCCGGTTCGCGGGACCGCCATGCCAGCCGCCGTTGAAAACGGCCAGAATTGGAAATCAAAACTAAAGATCGCAGGAGAGGTGCGCGATTGGGCCATTCTATTCGGACGAAACAACTTAAGCTGGCCTAAGGCCTGTTGAGATTCATCGTGAGTTTATCACGGCTGCGGCGAGATGGATGATGGCTGCGAAGCTTTGATCGGTTTTGTCTGCCCGCATCGCGATGCGTTTGAATTCCTTGAGCTTGCAGAAGAAATTCTCGATCAGGTGCCGCCACTTGTAGAGTTCGGCGTCCAGCCGCATAGGCAGCGCCCGCCGTGGGTGCTGAGAGATCACGATCTTTGCGCCGCGCTCGTTAAGGTCGGCAATGATGGCATTGCTGTCGAAGGCCTTGTCGGCGATCAATCCGCCGAAGGCGATTCCGTCGATCAGCGGAGCGACGCCGACCGTATCGAAACGGTGGCCGGGCAGCAGGACGAAGCGAACCAGATTGCCGAGCGCGTCGGTCAGCGCGAGTATTTTGGTCGTCATGCCGCCCTTGGAGCGGCCGATCGCCTGGTTCTGCGTCCCCCTTTTGCGCCCTGACCGTGGCGATGGACTTTGACGATGGTGGCATCGACCATGGCGTATTCCATATCCGGCTCGTCTGAGCAGGCCTCGAACAGCCGGACGAAAACGCCAGCCTTCACCCAGTCGCGGTAGCGCTTGAAGACGCTGTTCCAGTTGCCGACATTGATGCAAGACCGCCGACCGCCAGCTCTTCAAAATCTTCTTGCTACGCACGGCCGGACCATACATCTGGGTCAAACTGCGAAGAACTCATGCGAGGCATTCGCTTCTGCACCATAACGTGCTTGCGATCGCGCTTGCC
>CAVREN010000100.1:0-32834 GCA_963720115.1 uncultured Alphaproteobacteria bacterium | reverse complement strand
GCGGGTCAAGCGGCGGGCCGATCGGGCCGGACAGCCAGTAGACGTCATAGTCCTGCAGGCGGACGCCGCGACGGCTGCGGGTGAGATGGTCGAAAAGCTCGACTTTGCTGAAGCGCTTTTGCAGCGTCGGAATGTCGGCGCAGACCACCGTGCAGGTATACATGATCGGGCCGTCGAACAGCGCGGGGTCCGGCTCGGGCGCGTTCACGTAGCGCATGCGCAGATTGATCTGCTCGACCGGCGCATGCGACGGCAGATAGAAGGACAGCCAGCTGGCGAGGCCGTAGTCGTAGGTCAGGATGATTGGCGCGCCCATGCGCTTTCGCACCTCGTCCATCTGCGCGCCGAGTTCCTTCCAGCCGGCGCCCAATTTCGACGCGGTCGGATCCTCCATGCCGAGCGGAGCGACCGCGAACACGCCCTGCGCATAAATGACGGCGGCGATGCCGAGCCCGACTGGCACGGCAAGCCGCCGCGAGATCGTCTCGACCGTGGCCCAGACGCCGTCCCATTTGATCCGCTCGACGGCGACGGCGGCGGCAATGACGAAGGGCACGAAGATCGGCTCGGGCCAATTGCCTTCGACGCGGCCGTGGAAAGTGTGCCAGACGAAATAGAGAAGGATCGGCCAGAACATGGCGTTGATCAGCACGCGCGCGCTGAAAGAACCGCCCTGCCCGCGCAACGATCCGACGAGGCCCATGGCGCCGAGCACGAACACCAATGGCGTCGCCATGCCGATCTGCGCGCCGAGAAACTCGCCAAGATAGCGCAGCGACCATTCGTGCACGACCAAGCGATTATACTGATAGAGCACCGAAGCCCAGTGGTGCTGCGCATTCCAGATCAGCGTCGGGGAAAATACGGCAAGCGCGATGACGCCGGAAATCCACGGCCATGGCGTCAAGAGCCATTTGCGCTGCTCCGGCACCAGCAGCAGCCAGATCAGGATGCTCGGCGCGAAAAAGATCGTGGTGTATTTGGAGAACATGCCGACGCCGAAGGCGAGCCCGATGGCAAGCCACCAGGCGCCGCGGCCGGTCTGATGGAGTTTTGCGAGCGTGAGCAGCAGAAAGGTCGTGGCAATCACCACCGGATTGTCCGGCGTCGCCAGCACCGAGCCGACCGCCATCACGAGTGTCAGGTTGAAATAGAGCGCGGCGGTGGCGCCGACGCGCCCGTCTTCGAAGAGGATCGCGCCCGCGCGCCAGACGGCGAAGCTTGCCGGCAACGCCAGCAGCACGCCGAACACGCGCACGCCGAACTCGGTATTGCCGAAGAGCGTGGTGCCGAGTTGTATCAGGATGGGATTGATCGGCGGGTGGTCGTAATAGCCGCCGGCAATGTGCTTGGACCAGATCCAGTACAGGCTTTCGTCGAACGAGAGCGGCGTGAAGGCGGCGCAGGCAAGCCGCACACCCACAAGCACGAAGATCGCGATGGCGACCGTGGTCTCATACCGCCGCTCCGGCACGGCGGCGCTGCCGAACGCAACCAATCGACTTTCCCTTTAGCCTGAAACGGCGCTGTCCCCGCGCCACAACCGAACAGGCGGGCTACATAGCAGGACGGCTTGGGCCGAGCCAACAAGCCTTAGTTCCCGAGGGGCCGAAAGGCTCGGCCGGCGCTGGAAAACAGGGCCCAAAACGTATGAAGGCCCGGCAAAATCCGGGCCTTCATCGCGTGGGACAACAGCTAGGGACAGAACTACGAAAATGACGTGTGAAAGGCACCGATGAAAATGACTTGGTCAAGAACGACCACGAGGACAGTGCGCGTTCATCCGGCGTCACCGGCACACCGTGGCCGATTGCACCGGTTTTGATCCGGCGCAACACCACTATGGCGCGACCCGGTGACAGCGATGTGACGCCCTTCCCTGCCGAGTTCCCCTTTAACCACCGCCGTTTAGGTTCGATTTCGCGTCCTGGCGCAAGCTGAGACCGGAGTTGCCATGAAATTCGCGCCGGCGCAAACGGCGGCCGCGGACGGGTTCCGATCCTCGTGGCGGCCCGCGGCTCTGCATCAACTCGGCCAGGTTTTGAAAGTGCGCGCGAGGATCGCCTCCCACCAACAAACAGGGCAACGCCATGCGCCGCGCGCCTTCCTGATCGGTCGCCGGATTGTCGCCGATGGCAAGAAGCTCATCTTGGCTGGCGGAAATCCGACGCATGGCAGCTTGATAGAGCAGCGGCGAAGGCTTCCCGATTGCCTTGTATTTGATGACAGGCAAACAGGCCTTGACCGCAGCTAACAGAACGCCGGTCTCCAAAACCCGGCTTCCATCGGGACCTGGGTGCGACACATCTACATTCGAGACAATGAAATCGGCGCCGCGTTCGATCTGCCGGACGAGCCTGTGCAGACGAGCGTAGGAGAATTGGCGGTCACGCGTCAGCAGCACGACATGCGGCCGGTCATGATCGACCACCAAGCCCAGCGATCTCGCATAACGGACAATAGCCGGCGCCCCGTAGATGGCGACGCGGGCCTGGCGCACGGTGGCGGCGAGATGCTCCACAGCGGTGGCGCCGGCCAGAACGATCCGCTCCGGGGCGATCGGTAAATTCAGCCGCGCAAGCTTGGCGGCAAGCGTTGCGGGCGTATCGGTCGAGTTGTTCGAGACGATGATCAATCGATCGCGTGCATACGCGACGAGCTGGCGCGCTCCGGGCAACAGCCTGCCGCCGGCGACGAGACAGCCATCAAGGTCGCACAGCAGGCCGCGATAGTGGTCGAGCCACATCTTCTTCAGCGCTGTAGCTCGTCCACGGACGATGCCGCCTGGGCGCCACTGCCATCCAAGGAGAATGTCGGGCCTTCATACAGAAACGAGCGCTGAAGGATGACGATATCTCGGCCGGTGACGGTAACCAAAGAATAGTCGGGCCACTCGTGGGCGCCCGGAATGTATGTGGATGTCGTCAGATCGAAGGCGACTTGATGACTGGTGGCGCGCTGAATATGAAAAGGGATGCCACGCCAGACGCCGGCGGCCGGACGGTGAATGTGGCCGAAAAACATAAAGTCCGGCATCCGCGTGCGCTGAAAGACCTGCCATTCCGCCTCGGAGTCCTGGAGCCTGAAGGCGTCCATGTGCGGCAGGCCGAGGTCAAGCGGCGGATGATGCTGAAATAGAAGGAGCGGCTTGTCGCGCGGCGCATCCGACAGCGCGTGCTGCAGGAAAGAAAGACGCTTGCCGCACAGCCGCCCGGCATGGACGTCCGTGCTCTCGCCGAGCGTATCGAGTGTGAGGATGGTCGCGTGATCGAAGTGCCGGACCGCTTGCACAAATCCGTTGCCGTCGTCGTCCGCTTCGGGGAAGGCGGCGCGGAACGCCTCGCGGCGGTCGTGATTGCCCATCATCAACACGACCGGAACTCGCAAAGCTGCCAGCCGGTCTTTGAGCGCTTCATAAGCACCCTGCTCGCCGCAATGGGCGAGATCGCCCGTCACGATCGCGAAAGCAAGATCGTCGTGGTCGCGGTTGATCGCCTTGACCGCGGCCTCAAGCCGCACAGCGGGATCGAGCGCATAGAGACGACAACCGGCAGGAACGAGGTGCGTGTCGGTCAGAATAACAAACTTCATTGAACCGACTCGCTCCCTCGGGTGGAAAGGCGCCGCAAGCAAACCGGCTGAGCGCTAAGCCGCGATGAGTGGTTTGCCGAGTGGAAGCCCTTTTCCGCCGAACGCCAGCGACATCACATGAAAGTAGAGGTAGATGCCCTCCGCCACAAAGGCGAAGACCAGCAAACCTGCCACGATCTGCAGCACGGCCGACGGCTGGTAGATCGTAATCAGCAGAACGGCGAGCACCACGTCGACCAAGCCGAGCAGAATTGTAAAGGCCACCGGCAGACGCAAGGTCGCAAGCGTGAGCATCACGATCGCCACCAGCCAACAGATCAGATAGACGGCGACCGTGTTGCCGATCTGATCGGGCGGGATCTTGCACCAGTTGTTGGCGATGCCGAGCTGGAGCGCGACATAACTGGCATAGAAGCCGAGGAACACGGCATAGAGCGTGGCAACGACGTTCTGTCCCAGCATCGCCGCCCAGATGGTGCTGATCAATAGTCCGAGCACCGTCGCTGCCAGAATGACCGGGATCGCCGCGAGACCGGCAGATGCGGGAACAAAGCCGATCGTGGTCAGGAACAGGCCGACGGCACCGGCGATGACGGTTGGCAACGCGATCATTGCCGGATCGCCGCGCAAAGGCTCCGGAAGCGGAGGCGCGGCCGGCGTCGTGGCCGGTGCTGTCGGCGTCGTCACCGGTGTTTGCGCCGTGACGGTTTTTTCTTCGGTCTTGAATTCCCGCATGTCGAGTTTGGTCATGACCTGTTCCATACGCCTGCTCCGAATGCGTTCGTTTCGGTTGGGATTAAGCTAAGACGCGATCTCGACCGGCCAGCGCCTCGCTCGCCATCGCCGCGCCATCGGCAAGCGACCTGAGCTTGAGCCAGCTTATGTCTGGATCGATGGTGTGAAAGTTGGCGAAGGTGGCAAAGCCGCAGTCGGTGCCGGCGATGAGATTGCGCGCACCGACGACGTCGGCAAATCGCTTGATCCGCTGAGCGACCACTTCGGGGTGCTCGACATAATTGGTGCACGTGTCGATGACACCGGGGATGAGGACCTTGCCTTCCGGCAAGCGGTACCGCTCGAACACGGACCATTCATGCTCATGCCGCGGATTCGCCGCCTCCAAGCTGATGCCGGCCGGACGCGCGCGATAGATGAGATCGACGATGTCAGCTAATTCGACATCGTGATGATGCGGCGACACATAGTTGCCCCAGCACAAATGGATGCGCATCTGCTCGGGATCGATATCGCGCGTCGCGTGGTTGAGCACCTCGACATGCAAAGCCACTTTCTTGCGGAAGTCGCTTACCGACAGCGGCAGCGGGCTCAAGTGCCGCCCCAATGCCAGGTCCGGGGAGTCAAGCTGGAGGATGATACCGGCCTCGGCGATCATGTCGTATTCGGCCTTCATCGCGTCGGCCAACGCGTAAAGGTAGGTTTCCTGATTGGAGTAGTGATTGTTGGCGAGGAACAGCGAGATTATTCCCGGCGATGCCGCGGTCATGAACGCGGTCTCGACGCCCGTAGCGGCAAGCGCACGCTTAAGACGCCGGATGTCGGTCTCGACCGCTTCGGCGCCGCGGAAGGTCACGGGGCCGACGCAGGAGGCCGTTGTGATATCAAGCTTGATGGTGCTTGCAAACTCCGGAAAATCGGCAAGGTCGGCTAACGCCAGCGGCGCCGGCGATCCATCCAGTCCGGTCAGGCGTTCCCGCACATAGGTCGAATAGCCGAACTTGCTCGTTTCGCCGTCACCAACAATATCGATACCCACCGCACGTTGGCGTTCGACAATGTCGCGAACTGCATCATCGAGTAGCCGCGGCAGGTCCTTGGTGTTGCTGCGAACCGCGGCGTCCCTATCGATGGCTACGAGCAGATTCTCAATTTGAGCTGGACGCGGAAGACTTCCGGTATGCGTCGTCAAGATGCGATCGGTTTCCTTCAGCATTGTCCATCCATCCTATGTTTCAACGGATCTCGTGCTCGGTGACCCGCGGGCCGATGGCATCGGATTAAATGGATTGTTTGACACTGTCATAAACTTCATAATCAAAGCTTATAACGGCGCTAGGCTGCGCTTTCGACACGACGCCGTCTGGCACGAACACGCTCTTCAACACGACGAAGTGCCATCATTGGGAGAGCCGCCATGTCGCTGACCAGCTCGCGGATGCGCGCGGTCAATGCCGTCTTCGATGCGGGCAGCTTCTCGCGAGCCGCGCGACGGCTCGGCATGTCGCAACCCGCCATCACGCAGCAGATCCGCGGCCTGGAAAAACACTTCGGCGTCACGCTGTTTGAACGGCGCGGCAGTAAGCTCATGCCGACCGCCTTATGCCGGGAGTTCGTCGCCGTCACATCGCAAATGCATGGGATTGAGGCTCAAGCCTTGGCGGTTCTTCGTCAGAACGACGCACTGAAAGGCGGCGAATTGCGCATTGGGCTCGGCAATGCCATGCCCGGCATGGCATTGATCTCGGCATTCCACTGGCTTTACCCGAACATCCAGATCGCCGTCGAAATGGGCAACTGGGCTTCGATCATCGATGCGGTCGTCGATCAGCGCGTCGATGTCGGCGTCTTGCCGGACGTACCGAGCGATAACCGCTTTCACCGGGAGGTGTGCGTGCGGCAAGGCGTGGTGGCGATCGTGCATCCGGACCACCCGCTCGCACGCGTCAAGAGAATTTCTTGCGCCGATCTCGCCAAGCACCGTCTCGTTTTCCGCACCAAGCAATCATCGACCCAGCGCGTTGTCGACCGCGCCTTTCGCGCCGCCGGCGTCAAGCCCAAGCCGGAAATCGTGCTCGACACCCGCGACGGCGTGTTCGAAGCGGTCGCCAACGAGCTCGGCGTCGGCTTCACCTGGGAATACGGATCAAGCCGCGCCGACAAGATCGTCAGAGTTCCCGTGCCGGAAATGGCGACGCAAACGCCCGAACACATTTTTTGCCTGGCGGGCAAGCGCTACAAGCTCGTGGACTTGTTCTTCGACACGCCCAAGGCGGTCAAACATATGACGACCTGAGGCGAGACTCGATCGCGCCGGTTCCGCTGCGGTGCGGCGACCGGCGCCGACCGCGCGTCACGCTTAGACTGCACTGTTAGCGCGCAAGCAAGCGGTCAAGCGTGATCGGAAATTCGCGCACACGGATGCCGGTTGCGTGCCAGACCGCGTTCGCAATCGCGCCCGCCGTGCCGGTGATGCCGATCTCGCCGACGCCCTTGATGCCGAGCGCATTGACGTGCGGATCGCGCTCCTCGACCAGGATCGCCTCGAGCGAGGGCACGTCGGCATTCACCGGGATGTGGTACTCGCCCAGATTGGCGATTCATCGGACGGCCGGAGCGCGCATCCATGACGGCGTGCTCGTGCAGGGCAAACGACACGCCCCAGATCATGCCGCCATAGAGCTGGCTCTCCACCATGCGCGGATTGATGATCCGTCCAGCGGCGAAAGCGCCCACGAGCCGCGTGACCCGCTTTTGTCCGAGATCGGGATCGACCTTCACCTCGGCGAACACGGCGCCGTGCGCGTGCATGGCGTAGCTCGCTTGCGCCGCCGGATCGGAGGCACTCTTTCCTTGCGCCTCGATCGCCGCTAGCCCGGCGCGGCCGAGGATATCGGCATAGCTCTCGCTGCGGCTCTCGTCATCGCGACGGAACAGGCGGCCGCCACGTGCGATCACGCCGGCATTGCCGGCGCCGAACAGCGGCGAGCGATCGTCGTTGGTCGCAAGGTCGGCAAGACACGCGATGACATTGGCTCCGGCGTTGTGGATCGCCATGCCGGCGGTGGCAGTGTGCGCCGATCCGCCGGCGATGCCGCCGTCCGGAAGATCGGACGTGCCCGATCTGAACTCGAGCTGATCGATATCGAGCCCGAGGCTATCCGCCGCGATCTGGGCGAGCGCCGTCCAGGCGCCCTGCCCCATATCGTGGGCGCCGATTTCCATCACGCCGCGGCCGTCCCGCTGCAGCACCGCCTTGGCTTCTGCCGCGAACATGAGGGCAGGAAACGTCGCGGTGCCCAAACCCCAGCCGACGAGCAATCCGTTTTGATCGCGCATCTGCCGCGGCGCGAGCGGCCGCCGCTGCCACCCGAAACGCGCGGCACCTTGCGTGTAGCAGTCGCGGAGCGCCTTCGACGAAAACGGCTTGCCGGAAATCGGCTCGACCTCGGCATAATTCTTGAGTCGAAACGCGAGCGGATCCATGCCGCAGGCCTGTGCCATTTCGTCGATGGCGCTTTCGAGCGCGACCGAGCCCGTGGCCTCGCCGGGCGCGCGCATGAACAGCGGCGTGCCGGTGTCGATGCGGACAGCTTCGTGCGACGTGGCGACGGCCGGGCTGGCATAGAGCGTGTGGGAGATTTCGGACGCCGGCTCGAAGAAGTCGTCGAACACGCTTGTCGCGGTCTTGGTGCGATGATCGATCGCGGTCAGGCGGCCGTCGGGGTCCGCACCCAGGCGCAGCGTCTGCCGCGTCGGCGGCCGATGCCCCACCGGACCGAACATCTGCTCACGGCGCAGAACGAGCTTCACCGGCCGCCCCGTCATGCGGGCGGCCATGATGCCAAGCACTTGCGGCCCGGTGATAAAGCCCTTGCAGCCGAAGCCGCCGCCGAGAAACGGACTGCGGATGTGGATCTTCTCAGGCGCAATGCCAAACAGCCCCGCAATGCGCCCCTGAGCCATGATGAGCCCTTGGCTCGGCGTATCGATCGAGAGCGCATCGCCGTCCCACGCCGCCACGATCGCATGCGGCTCCATCGGATTGTGGTACTGCGCCGGGGTTTCGTAGGTGGCTTCGATCTGCTTTGAAGCGGCGGCGAGACCGGCGTCGACGTCGCCGTGATGGGCCTGCGTCGGATTTCCCAATCGCACGCTCGGGGGCACGAAGCTCTCGGTGGCATCGAGCCCGACCCGCGCCGGCTCGGTCTCATAGCGCGGCGACAGCAGCGCGGCGCCTTCGGTCGCGGCTTCGAGCGTTTCCGCGATCACGACCGCGATCGGCTGATGCGCGTAACGGACGCGATCGTTTTGCAACGTGTCGAGCCGGAACATGAACGGATTTGTCTTGGCGTCCGGATCTTCCGCGAGCGACGGCTTGTTGGCCGGCGTCATCACCTCAACCACGCCCGGATGCGCCTTGGCGGCGGCAACGTCGAGAAAGGCGACGCGGCCGCGCGCGATGCCGCTCACCGCCAGCACCGCGTAGAGCATGCCGGCCGGATGATTGTCGGCGGCATAACGCGCGGCGCCAGTGACCTTGAGAATGCCATCACGCCGGGTGAGCGGCTGGCCCATATTCGAGCCGTGCCGAACGTGGGCGGGAGACTGCGTGAGTGCGATATCAAGCATGCGCGGCAACTCCGGAAATCGTGGCCAAGGGGGAAGAGGGCAGCGCGGGCAGGCGCTCGGGCGTGCCAGCGGCGGCGAGCGTCAGCGCGCGCGCAACGATCCGCCGCGCCAACTCGATCTTGAAGGCGTTGCCGCCGGAAGGTTTCGCTTCGGCGAGCGCCGCCTCGGCTGCACGACGGAAACTCGCGGCGTCGGCGCTGGCGCCGCGCAAAACAACTTCGGCTTCGTGCGCTCGCCAAGGCTTGAGCGCCACGCCGCCGAGCGCAATACGCCCATCCTGGATCGTGCCGTTCTCGATGCGCAAAGCGGCCGCTGCCGAGACCACAGCGAACGCGTAGGAGGTGCGCTCGCGCACTTTGAGGTAGCGGGCGTGCGCCGCGAACTGCGCGGCTTGCGCCGGCAGGCGCACGGCGACGATCAACTCGCCGGGTTCAAGCACAGTTTCGCGGTCGGGCGTGTTGCCGGGCAAAAGGTGAAAACGATCGAGCGGAATTTCGCGCCGGCCGGCTTTGCCCTCTAGTTCGACGATAGCGTCGAGCGCGACCAACGGCACGCAGAAATCGGACGGATGCGTCGCGATGCAGCTTTCGCTCCAACCCATGACGGCATGCAGCCGGTTGTCGCCGCCGCGGGCATCGCAACCCGCGCCAGGTTCGCGCTTGTTGCAGGCGCTTGCGACATCGTAGAAGTAGGCGCAGCGCGTACGCTGCAGGAGATTGCCGCCGACGGTGGCAGCGTTGCGCAGTTGCGCCGATGCTCCCGATAGTAGCGCCTCGGCGACGGCCGGAAAGCGCCGCACGAAATCGGCATCGTGTGCGAGCTCCGCATTGCGGGTGAGCGCGCCGATGCGGACGCCGCCGCCGGGGAGGTCCCCGATCTCGTCGAGGCCGGGAAGATGCGTGATGTCGACGAGCCGGCTCGGGCGGCTGACACTGCCCTTCATCAGATCGAGAAGATTGGTGCCGCCAGCGAGATAGACGGCGCCCGGCTCCGAAGCGGCGGCAACCGCTTCCGCAATGGTTCTCGGCCTCACATATTCGAACGGCTTCATGCGACCCCCTTGCGGCTTTGCGCCTCAAGCGCGCGTTGCGCTTCCACCACCGCTTCGGTGATTCCCTTGTAGGCGCCGCAGCGGCAGAGATTTCCGCTCATGCCTTCGCGCACGCGCTCCGGATCGTCGCCGGCCTGTCCTTCTTCGATCAGGCCGATGGCGCTCATGATCTGACCGGGCGTGCAGAAGCCGCACTGCAGGCCGTCATGCGCCAGAAAGGCCTCCTGCACCGGATGTAGACGGTTGCGCTCGGCGACGCCTTCGATCGTCAGTACGTGCGCACCGTCATGGCTGACCGCGAGCGCCAGACAGGAATTGATTCGCCGTCCGTCGACGATGACGGTGCAGGCGCCGCACTGGCCGCGGTCGCAGCCCTTCTTGGTTCCGGTCAGATCGAGCCGTTCGCGCAGAAGATCGAGCAGCGTGACGCGCGGATCATCAAGCTCGATCGTGCGCGTGACACCGTTTACGGTGAGCGTGGTTGAGAAGGCCATGCAATGCTCCATAAGAGCGATGGTCAGGAACGCCCGCCGGGCGGCGGACGCTTGTGCTTTGATGGTTCCGGAGCGACGCGGACACGCACGCGTCCAACGCGCCGGCGAGGAAATTCGCCCGTCCGTCAGGCGTTTCCCCGGACTTTGTCGGCATGGCTTGACACCAATGCTATGGTTCAGCCGTGCTGCGATCCGGGAGATACGGAGGGCGCCTCCGTTTTTCAAGGGGTCTAATCAAGGGGCTGAAATTGACGGCCGGCATCAAGGAAGCGCGCAAGACGGCACGAAAGCCGCGCACCGACGCCGTGCGGAACCGCGAGCGCGTGCTTGAAGCAGCGAACGCCGTGTTCAGCGCCGGCGGCCCGGATGCGAGCCTGGAAGCGGTGGCGCGCAGGGCCGGCGTCGGCATCGGCACACTATACCGGCATTTCCCCACGCGCGAGGCGCTGTTCGAGGCGGTCTATCGCCGCGAGGTGCAGCACCTTGCCGATTTGGCCGAGCAACTGAAAGACAAGCCGGATCCGCTCGATGCGCTCCGCCAGTGGATGCGCTCGAACGTCAAATTCGTCGCGACCAAAAAAGGCATGTCGGAAGCGCTGGCGCTTGCCGCCTACAAGAATTCGGAACTTTTTTCATATTCGTACGACAGCCTGACCCGCGCTATCGGCAGCCTGCTCGATCGTGCGATCGCGGCTGGAGACATTCGCGACGACATCAGCGCGGAAGACCTGCTGCGTGCGCTTGTCGGCATGTGCTACACGCACAATCAGCCGGGATGGCAAAAGAGCGTGCTGCGGCTGGTCGATGTGTTCATCGACGGCCTGCGCATTCAGCACGACGGCGCGCGATCCAAACAAAGCCGACAAGATCGAAACGATGACCTCGGCCCGACGCTGTTGAGGAAGACGGCTCGCGTTCGCCGAGCGATCCTAAAACTCAGTCGTCGTTAGTCGGATTGACGACATTCGGTGCTGCAGCACTTCGCATCGCGATCGAACCTGAATGAACCAAGCGCGATCTTTTGTTGAAACGCGCCAGCGATCGAACACGCCGACACGCGAGTAGCAATTCACGCACTCATTCACCGAAGCGACACGCGCGTGTCACTTCCTGCTGCATTGATGGCCCCTTCCAAAAACTCATCGGGGCGAAACATGAGAAACATGAGAGTGTCAGCAACCGCACAGACGGCAGCGGCCGCGATCGTGGCGCTGCTCTCGCAACTGACTGCAACGACGACATTTGCGGACGACGACAAGTTCCGTCACCCCCGTCACCACATCGAGCATGTCCTGCTGATCAGCATCGACGGGTTCCACGCCGTCGACCTCTCGACCTGCATCGCCAGCAACCTCTGTCCGCATTTGGCGGGGCTCGCTCAGCACGGCACCACTTACGCCAACGCCTTCACCACCAAACCGTCGGATTCGTTTCCCGGCCTGCTGGCGCAATTGACCGGCGGCACTTCGAAATCCACCGGCGTCTATTACGACGACAGCTACGATCGCACGCTGTTTGCGCCGGCCGGCAATCCGCCCGCGCCATGCGCATCGGGGCCGGGCGCCGAAACCAACAATGCGGAGAATCTCGATACCGACCGACATTCAATCGACGGCGGCGTGCCGGCAAGTCTCACTGGACCGAACAGCGCAGTCGCCATCAATCCGAACAATTTGCCGGGGCAGCGGGTGCGCAACGTCTGCACGCCGGTTTGGCCGCACAATTTCGTGCGCACCAACACGATCTTTCAGGTGATCCACCGGCATCATCTGCGGACCGCATGGTCCGACAAGCATGCGGCCTACGACATCATCAACGGCAACGATCCGGACTCGCAGCCGACCAACGGGCCCGGCACCAACGTCGACGACTTCTTCGCGCCGGAAATCAATTCCGATCTGAGCAACGCCAACGTACAGCTGATCGCTTCGCTTGGGCTGCATTCGACCGCCCCGGCACCGGCCACCGATCCAAATTGTCCGGGACCGAACTGCGGCAGCGATTTCACCTCGTCCATCGATGGCATCGAGTATTACGATGGCATCAAGGTCGCGGCGATCATCAACCAGATCAACGGCTACACCCATATGGGGACCGTTCAGGTCGGTACCCCGGCGATCTTCGGGATGAATTTCCAAGCCGTGAGCGTTGGACAGAAGCTGAAGATCGGCGGCTATTCCGACGCCGTCGGCACGCCGAGCCCCAATCTCGCCAATGCCATTGCGTTCGTGGATCGCTCCATCGGCCAGATGCTGACCACGCTGCAGAATCGCGGCTTGGCGGAGCGGACGCTGGTAATCATCAGCGCCAAACACGGGCAGTCCCCGATCGACCGGACCAAGCGGATCGCGCTCGACGACTCCAAAGTGATCGCCGCTCCCATCGGTTCGAATTTCGCTTTCGATATTGCCGACGACGGCGCGCTGATCTGGCTCAAGGACAATACCGGCGGGAAGACCGCGGCCGCGGTCTCGGCGCTGCAGAACTTCCCCGGCGATACCGGCATCCAAAGCTTCCTGTTCGGCGATGCGCTCGCCGACATGTTCCAGGACCCGGCCCATGACTCGCGCGCGCCGGACATCATCGGCATTACCCGCGTCGGCGTGATCTATACCGGTGGATCGAAGATCGCCGAGCACGGCGGCTTCAACCCGGATGACGTTCACGTCGCGCTGCTGGTGGCGCATCCGGATCTCCCGAAGTCGGTCGTTCAATCGACGGTCGCCACCACGCAGATCGCCCCGACGATCCTGAAAGCGCTCGGGCTTAACCCGAACGAACTTGACGCGGTGCGTATGGAGCACACCAAGGCGCTGCCGGGGTTTGAGGACGCCGCCGAAATCGACTGACCGTCGAAACGCAAAAGCAAAAAGCCGGGGGCAGCTCTCCCGGCTTTTTGGCGACGGGACTCGGCCTAGCTACTTCCCGGCGCAAAATTGAACGGCCTGGGTCTTTGCGCAGAATCGGCTGACGGTCGGAAAACTGCAAGGTCGAGCGGAATTGAAGTTGACGGCGGGCGCACCGTCTGATTCATTTTTGTAGATGATTCGTGGGCAGACCCTGCGCGCGCGCCAGAGGCTAGTAAGCAAATTGCCGATCAGCGGCGAGTTGCTCCGCGGCTCGCTGTTGGAGCGGACGGTTCGACACACCAAAGACTGCCCGAAATGCGCACGTGGCGAAGGGCATCGAGTGTTTGTTTTGACTGTGACCTATCCGGGGGGACGCACGCGGCAGTTCAGCGTGCGGCGCGAGCGCGTTGCTGAGGTGCGCCGCTGGCTGAACAATTATCAGGAACTGAAGCAGGCGATCGAGACCATTTGCGAGCTCAATCATGAACTGCTGCGTTCGGAACGGGCCGCATCAAGGGGGCGTAGCAAGCGTCATGATTGAGATGCGACGGGCGCAACGCAGCTTCGGCGACGGGTTGATTGCGGAGGAAGTGAGCGATCTTCGCGAAGACTGGATGAAGCACGCCGATACGGTGCTGGCGGATGAAGCCATAGTTGCGGCCGTGTACGAGGCTTTGGCGAAACGGCATCCCAAGAGCCGTTGCCGTGGGCGTCGAGGCATGCCGGCCGACATGGTGCTGCGGTTGTTGGTCCTCAAGCACATCCGGAACTGGAGCTATGAGGTGCTGGAGCGTGAGGTCCGCGCCAATCTGGTGTACCGGGACTTCACCCATGTGGGTGGTGCCAAGACCCCGGATGCCAAGACCATGGGTCGCTGGGGCGTGGCGCTCGGGCCGGAGGTGCTCAAGCAAGTTCATGAATGCGTGGTGAGAATAGCCCGAGACAAGGGCGTGACCGCTGGACGACGGATGCGCGTGGACACCACTGTGGTGGAGACCGATATCCACCACCCGACTGACAGCACCTTGCTCGGGGACGGCGTTCGCGTGCTGACCCGCATCATGCGGAAGATCGCAACCATCGCGGGCGCGATGGGAACCAAGCTGCGCGACCGAAGTCGGAGTGTGAAACTGCGGCTCTTGGAGATCGGGCGGGTGGCGCGCGCCAAAGGCCCGGTTAATCAAGACAAACTGAAGCAGCGCTATCGGCAGTTGTTGGATGCAACGGGCCGGGTCGTGGGACAGGCGAAGCGCTTCTCCGAGGAGATCGTCCGAGGAGTGAAGCGGTCAACGAATGCTTTGAAGCAACTGGTGCTGGAAGGCCTGCGCCAAGAGCTTGATGAGATGACGGTGCTCGTCAAACAGGTGATGAAACAAACCAGGGCGCGCATCTTCCGCGGCAACACGCGCAGCGAAGACAAGCTCCTTAGTTTGTTCGAGCCATCGACTGAAGTCATTCGCAAGGGCAAGGCAGGCAAGCCCAACGAGTTCGGCAAGATGGTGAAGTTGCAGGAGGCGGAGAACCAGATCATCACCGATTACGAGGTCTACGCTCGCCGGCCAAACGACTCAGACCTGTTGGTGGCAGCTATCGAGGTGCATCAAGCATTATTGGGACGCACGCCCCACTTGGTGGCGGCGGACGCCGCATTCTATTCTGCCAAGAACGAGACGGCCGCGAAGGTAAAGGGCGTCAAGCGCGTTTGCATTCCCAACCGCTCGACCAAAAGCCTCGAACGCAAACGTGAGCAGAGAAAGCGCTGGTTCCGCAACGGCCAGAAATGGCGCACCGGAAGCGAGGGGCGCATCAGCGTCGTCAAACGGCGACATGGCCTCGACCGCTGCCGCTACAAAGGCTACCTCGGAATGAACCGCTGGGTCGGCCTCGGCGTCATCGCCGACAATGTCGTCAACATCGGTCGCGCCATGGAAAAGCGAGCCGCCCCTTAATCACCCCGGCACATCGATCTCGGTACGCCCCGCCGGTTGCCCCGGCGGGTTTTGCGTTGCCAGGCGCTGTTGACCACAATGCTGAAAGCGTCAATTTTGCGCCGGGAAGTAGCTAGGCGCGCGGCGGACGGCGCCGTTCGTGGAACCAGGCGCGGTATTCGGTCATTTTCGAGCGCTGCGCGGAAGACGCGTGCCGCTTGCAGGTCGACGCCTCGTCGCTCCTGTCCGGAGCGCCCCAGCGCAGCTCGACGCAGTCGTTGAGATTGTAGGCCATCTCGAGCGCCCCCTGCCGCGCGACCACGTCCTGGAGCGCAAGTGTCCAACTGGAGCCGTCGGTACGCAGGTAGGAGAACTTGCGGTTGGCAAGCTCCGTGGCGAGTACGCGCTCCATCTCGGCCTTCACGTCGGCGACGCTGCGGCCGGCCGGCATCGCATAGCGATTGGGCCGCCGCGCGACGCGATCGGGGAAGCCGCGCACCACATCGATCGCGATGAGCAGGCGCAGATCGCGCGAGGGTGTGGCGAAATCTTCCCACGCGCCGGTGGTCTCAAAGATCGACGGTCCGGCCGGCATCTCGACATCGCCGCGGCCACTATTCTGATACTTGCGGCCATTCTCGACCGAGGTCACGCGCGCTTTGACCTGCTCGTCGAGCGCCGCGATCGCTTCCATCATCGCGCGCATCGGATCGAGCGGGGCGGGCGACATCACGTCATCCATGCGGTCGTAGAAGTCTTCGACGCCGAGCTTCGCCTGCTCGAGCGAGAAATCGCCGTATTGCGGATCCTTGGCGGTCTCCTCATTTGAGAGCCGCCGCAGCCCGCCGTTCGCCTCGCGCACGATCGGACGAAAGCGCTTGAAGCCCGGGCCGCCCAGCGCCGGATCCTGCGCGAACAAGAAATTGCCGCGCCAGAAACGCTTGCGCGAGACGGTGCCGTCAGGCTGGCCGTCGACGGCGAGGATAACGCCGGCGGCCTCCTTGGTCTGCGCAATGCGCTTCACCAGCATCAGCACGTGGCCGTACGGGTCGGCATAGACCACGCCGGGACGCAGCGTCTCCTGCGTCAGCGGCACGGGATAATAGTCGGTGTTGTTGTCGTTCAGCGCCGTGCGGGCCGACCCGGAATGCACGCCGTCGGCGAGCGGACGCAGATACTGGCCAAAGGATGCGGCTAATCCCAAGCGCTTCGGCGCTGCGGCTTCCGGACTCTGGCTGATCGACGCCACCAAATCGGGACCTTGGCCGCCGGCCGGCACCGGCGTGGCGGCCGTCTGGGCATTCAGAATGCTCGACCACCCGACACAATGCGGTCCCTTGCCGCCGCCGCCGCGCGAGCATTTCGAGAAGCCGTAAGGCAGCCCCATCTTGAAGGCGTAGTAAGCGCGCAAGAAGTACGGGAGGTCGGCGCAGTCGGGACGGATGACCATATTCATTTCGTCTTCGCCGAGCCCCAAATGGTTGAACAGGAAGTTGCGCGACTTGTCGCGCAGCACGACGTGCAGCGCAGGCCACGACAGCGTGTCGTCGAGCGGCGCGTCAAAGAGCTTCTCGATCCAGGCCGAATAGAGATTCTCGGTTTCGCGGTTCCAGGCATCGCGCACCGGCCACACACCTGCGCCCGCACTGTGCGGCTTCGGCGGAACGTCGGCGCGCACCGCGATCTCGCGTGTGACGGTGCCGCAGTCGCCGGTGAGCTTCGCCTGCCAGGTGCCGGCGGCCGGGGTAGGTACCTCGCCGAACCAGGAATAAGGCGGGCCGCCCTGCCGCGTGCGCGAGGTAAACGCCACCCGGCCGTCGGGGCCGATCAGCGAAAGCTCGCCCTCGAAGGGTTTCTCGGCGGAGAACAGGACGCGCAACGGCGCGCCCTTCCACGGCGCGACCGGCGACGCCAAGAAGGCGACGTCGGCCTCCTCGCAGGCGCCGGAGCCGGCTTTAGCCTGCGATTCCGCGGTCGAGCAAAGGAGGGCGAAAAGTGCACCTGCCGTCAGCAACGATGCCGTTGCAGCAGCAGCGAACCGGCGTGCTGTAGACAATGGAATCCCCTTCCCTGAAGGGCCGAAACTTATCGCGAAAGCTTTGGCTTAATCATGGCAATTCGCCGCAGGCGAACGCCGAACGTCAGGTCCGCGCCGTTCCCCAGGGAGAATTGCCTACGTTACCCGGCCCGATCCGCTCCGCTCCGTGCCCACGATTGATGAAGCTTCTGCGCCGGGAACCGCTATTTGCCGCCCTCGCCCTTGGTGGGCGTGAGCCGTGGCGGTTTGGGACGTGGAGGCTTTGGGCCGAACGCGCGGGCGGTATCCCGCTGCGGCCGGCTCGTCTTCGATAGAGCAAGCTGGCGCGCATATTCCTTCTCCCCCAGTTCCTTGTATTGGGGGCTGGTGAGCGACGCCATGAAGGCGACGAGGTCATCGATCTCGGGTTCGGTCAGCGCCAGCGGCTGGATGTCCTCATCGAGCCACGGGTTCGCCAGCCCGTCGCCCTTGTTGTAGTGATCGACCGCATCCCACAATGTTTGCTGCGATCCGTCATGGAAGTATGGCGCGGTCACCAGCACATTGCGCAGATCGGGGGTCTTGAAGGACGCGATGTCGGGTTCCTTCTTGGTGATGAGAAAGCGGCCGAGCACTGACGTCTCGCTCTCGATCGCGGCGCGGTCGATATCCTGCAAACGTCCCTGTGCCAGTTCGCGCTCGGCCTGAACCGCCAGCGGCACCACGCGATGGCGAATGATCCCGATGCCGATGTTGTGGAAGTCGTTGTCGGTAAAGACCGTGACGTCGCGCTGATTGTCGGTCAAAGCGTGGCACAGATTGCAGCGTGCCTTGGTGTTGAAGGATTCCCATCCGCGCTTGGCTGCATCGCTGATCGCATTCTGATCGCCGGCGATGAAACGATCGAAGGGAGAGCCGAAGGACGCCAGCGTCCGCTCGTAAGTGGCGATGGCCGTGAGCAGGTCCTTTTCGTTCACGTCGCGGCCGAAGGCTTGCGCAAATTGCCGCTTGTAATCGGCGTCGCTCGCGATGTTGGCGATGGCGTCGCGGGTGCTGGCGGCGCCCATCTCGAACGGATTGGTGATCGGGAGCGCCGCCTGCTCTTCCAGCGTGTTGACCCGGCCGTCCCAAAACTGCGTCTTGTTATAGAGCGCATTCAAGATGGTCGGCGCATTGCGCTGGCCGGCGCGTCCGGCGATGCCGATCGAGGCCGGGCGGCCGTCGGTGAAGGCGCGCGCCGGATCGTGGCATGTTGCGCAGGCGACGGTGCCGTCGCCCGAGAGCCGGCTGTCGAAAAAGAGCTTTTCGCCAAGCGCGACGATGGACGGCGTCAGCGGGCTGCCGGGCGGAATGACCGACTTTGTCAGCTCCGCCGGGAAGCCGATCTGATCTTGCGAGCGCGGCGCCGCCAGCGGTCCGGCCTTCGGCAGCGGCGGCGCCTGACCGGGCGCGAGCGCGGGCGGCGGGCCGGCTTCGGTGTCGTCGCCAACCGCCAGCGCGGAGAAAAATGCGCAGAGCCAAATAGCGAATGCCGCGGGGACTGCGATCAAACGTTTTGCTGCAAATCGATTGCTCGACATCGCGCTGTCATCCTGACCGCTGTTCGATCCGTTCGAGCCCTCCCCTCCATCCGTTTTTAGCACGTCTTGAGCGCCGAAGCTCGCGCCGACCAGCAACCGGGCGCGTCATCGAGAGCGTGAGCTGGCAATTCGATGGGCGAGGGCCGGTCAGGATAGCGTCGATTTTCCGAAATTTAGATGACACCGGCGAGCGGGAACCCGCTTCGCCGGGGCAGCAACTCACTTGGCCGGCAGCTTGTCATCGATGCCTTTGACGTAAAAGTTCATGCTGCGGATCTGCGCGTCGCCGAGATGGTTGCCGTCCTTGCATTCGACGGAACCGCCGTGCTGATCGAGCATCGGGCACGTGAAGGGATGCAAGGTGCCGGCCTCAAGCGCGGCTTCGGTTTGCATCGCAAGCTTTTTCACATCGTTTGGCATATTCGTGTACGGCGCCATGAGCACCATCTGCGAGGCCAAACCGCCCCAGGTGTCTTGCGATGTCCACGTACCGTCGAGCTCATCCTGCGTCCGCCTCGTGTAATACGGCACCCAATTGTCGATGGTCGAGCTGAGCTGGGTCTTCGGTCCGAAGTTGATCATGTCGGAGCTCTGGCCGAACGCCAGAATTCCGCGCAGCGCCGCGATCTGCAAAGTCGCGGGCGAATCCGCATATGCCATCAGCACGTCGGCGCCCTGATCGGCGAGCGCCTTGGCGGCGTCGGCCTCGCGCGGCGGATCGAACCAGGTGTTCACCCAGATGATTTTGATCTTGATGTTGGGATTGACAGTCTGAGCACCGAGCATTGTGGAATTGAGCCCGGAAATCACTTCCGGGATGGGAAACGATGAGACGTAGCCGAGCACCCCGGTCTTCGACATCTTCGCGGCGATGACGCCCTGGATATAGTTGCCCTCGTAGGAGCGGGTAGCGTAGGTGCTGACGTTGGGCGCGCGCTTGTAGCCGGTGGCGTGCTCGAAATGCACGTTGGGATATTTCGCCGCAACTTTGATGATCGGATCCATATAGCCGAACGAGACGGCGAAGATGAGCTGGTGGCCGGCGCGCACAAGCTGTTCGATGGAACGCTCGGCGTCAGGGCCTTCGGGCACGTTTTCGAGATAAGTTGTGTCGATCCGGTCGCCAAAGGCGGCGACCACCGCTCTGCGGCCGATTTCGTGCTGATAGGTCCAGCCGAGATCGCCGATCGGCCCGAGATAGACGAAGCCGATTTTCAGTTTGCCTGCGGCGCCAGTTTGGAATGTCGCGGCGGCGATTGCGAGCAGCACAACGGCGGCGACGATATTCCATTGTCTCAATTTCCTGCTCCGGGTTGGCGAGCCATGCCGCCCTTCACCACGAATAGCGCAGCGTACCGGAGCCGGCATAGGTCTGCGAGCCGGGCGCGAACTCGCCGTCGAACTTGGCGAGCAAGGTCCAGCGCGGCGTGAGGAACAGCTCGGCGCCGGCAGATGTGAGCGCTGAATCGTGCGGGATCGGGGCGCCATTGACCGTGAAGCTTCCGCCCGGCAGCGCCTGGAACGCGGCACTCAGCGCGGGATTGCTGACAAAGTCGTGCGCCCAGGCGACGCGGCCGCGCAGAATGAGCGGCATGCCGGCGAGCAATGTCGGCGCATCGAAGCGGCTGCCGATCTCGGTGCGCACGTCGGTGGCGTTCATCGCCGCGTAGGAGAGCCCGAACCCGGTGCCGCTGACATCGGCCTCGCTGTAAGCCGGCGTGTGCAAGTCCTGGAACTGAAGCGCACCGTAGGGCGTCACACCGAGCGTCGGCAGGACGCTAACGCGATAGCCGCTCTCGAGCCGCGCGCCGTAGCTCTGGCCGTCGAAATTGGCATTGAGCTGGTCGCCAAGCGCCGAGCGATTGGTCGTGAACCAGTGATTGGTGAAGGCGAGCGCGCCCGCGATATAAGCCTGTCCGAGATAGCTGATGCCGTAGACGCCGACTTGCAGCGCGTCGCTGCGGCCGTTGCCGAGCGCATTGGCGAGCCCCCAGTTGGTGCCGCCGCCGGCAAGCGCGAAGCCGACGATCGTGTTCGGGCTAACGTGATAGTCCATGCCGGCCGCGAAGCCGAAGGTTCGCGCAGTGATATTCGTCGAGCCGATCGCCGCATCGCCATTGGTTCTGTTGCTGCCCCCGTAAGCTGCGCCCCAGGCGGTCCAGCGCTGATCGAAGGTCGGCCGTGGCGGGCCCTTGGTGAGGATCGCGGCGTAAGCGAGCGCGACATCGGGCGGCAGATTGTCCGCCTGCTCGGGCGCAAAGCCGATTGCGCCGCCGCCGGCGGTGCCGAACCCGCCCTGCCGGCCGTCGACAAACGAATCGAGCATGAGTGCGAGGAACTGGTCGGTCAACTGGAACGCGGCACGTTCAGCGCCGGTCGCGGCTTCGCCGTCCAATTGCGTCAGCGCGTTGAGCAGCGAAGGACCAGAAAGGTTGCCGAGGCCGAGGAACTGCGCGGGCAATGGCGTATTGGCCGGACCATTGAGGATTCCGTTGTTGATGCCGCCGATCGCATTCCGTTGGTTCTGATTTCCTCCCGAGGGCGTCGGCAGCAGCGACGCGCCGGAGACGTTGAGATCGACATTG
The DNA here is from genome assembly GCA_963720115.1 of uncultured Alphaproteobacteria bacterium. Classification (GTDB taxonomy): domain Bacteria; phylum Pseudomonadota; class Alphaproteobacteria; order Rhizobiales; family Xanthobacteraceae; genus BOG-931. The sequence goes on along the minus strand of CAVREN010000100.1, from coordinate 11,372 downwards.
CCCGGATTGCTCGCATAGTCGAGCGTCATGTTGCCGACGAAATTGCCGTTGACGGTCAAGCCAGCAAACGTTCCGCTCAGGCCCGTCGTCGTCGTCAGGATCTGATAGGTGGCGTTGTAGTGGCCAAGCTGCGGCGTCACCATCACGGTGCCATTGCCGCCAAGCGCGGCCGATCCGGCCACCGCGGTCTTGGAATTGTTGCCGGCTCCCGGCGCGACATTGATCGCGTTGAAGCTTCCGGCATTGAACAGGAGCGTGCCGGTGATCGTCAGCGTGCCGAATGGGTTTGCGGTGTTGCCCGGCGCCAAAGTGGCGCCGCCATTGATGGTGACCGCCGGCGGATCGATCGTACCGGTGCCCGACAGCATGCCGCCCTTATTCACCGTAACGCCCGACGTGCCGTTAAGCGAGCCGTCCACTTCCAGCGTGGCTCCGGTGATCGTCGTGGCGCCGGTATAGCTGCTCGCTCCGGTCAACACTTCCTTGCCGCCAGTGATGGCGAGGCCGCCGCCGAGACCGCTGTCGAGGATAGCGCCGGCGTAAGTCCCATTGCCATTAGTGATGGTGAGCGTATTGGCGCCGAGATTGACGACGCCAGTGCTGGCACCCGAAAGACTAGTGATCGAGCCGCTACCACTGCACAGGCAGGATATATCGAAGATGCCGTTGTTGATGAGCGCCTTAGAGGCCGCGATGCTGCCATTGCCGCTCATGTCGAGCTCGCCGCCGGCATTGATCGTGGTGAGGCCGGTATAGGTATTGACGCCGCCGAAGGTCGCGAGACCACCGTTGGCGATCGTCACATTGCCGCCGGTCCCGCCCCCGATGCCGCCATCCTGGATGACGCCGTTGAAAAACCCGACATTGCTGGTGAAGGTCAGCGTCTTTGAGCCTAGCGACACGACGCCGATTCCGATGGGATCAAACAGGCCGGCGACGCTCGCGCCGCTGTTGGTCTGCGAGATGTCGAAATGGCTGGTGCTGACGCCAGGACTAAAACTGATGAAGGCTGAATTGGCGATCGAGCCATTGCCCTTGAGCGCCAGCGTCGCGCCGGGATCGATTTGCGTGGCGTTGGTGTAGGTATTGACGCCGGACAGCGTCTGCGTGCCGCCGACGATTTCGACGCCGCCCGGACCGGCAATCGCGCCGGAGAATTCGGTCGAGCCGGCCGTAATCACCAAGCCGTTGTTGCCGAGCTGGACAATGCCGCTGCCGGCCAGTGTCGTGATGGCATTGAAGGGAAAAAGCGAACCGGAGATGTCGAACGTGCCATTGGCGGTCACGACGCTCGAATTGGAAATGCTCCCGAAGCCGGACAGCGCCAGCGTTGCGCCGGGATTGATCGTTGTCGCCCCGGTATAAGGGTTGATGCCCGATAGTATCAGCGTGCCGCTGCCGTTGAGCTGAAGCTGCGCGCCGGCGCCGCCGAGCGAATTGGCGATGCTGATCAATTGGCCGGCGTTGTCGATCAGGCCGGTGCCGGTGTTGAACGTCACGTTCCCGCCCGTTATCGCGTAGTTTTGCGCGTTGGTCGCGAAGGTCCAGGAGTCCGGGTTGACGGCGGCGCTGACGCTAACCGAGCCTGGCCCGGTATTGGCGAACACCGCCGACGTGCCCGGCGAGGCCGGCGCAACGCCCGGAGGGTTCGACCAATTGGTCGCGGTGTTGTAGTCGGTCGTCGCGCTCGTGCTGCCGCCACCGCCCCAAACCGATTGCGCAGCCGCCGGTAACGGCAACGCCAAGGCCGATAGGATACCAAGCGCGCTCGTTCTTTTGAGCGCCGCGCGCAGGCGCAAAACACGTCGGATACCCACTAGCCAACCCCCAGCAGCAGAATTACTGGATTACCACAGGCGGGTGGGCGCGCCAGCCGCGGGCGGCCGGCCACGCACCGATTGTCGCCAGAAGTGGCTAAAAATCCCCTCACTGCCGCTTTTATCAAATTGGTCCCCGCCAGAACGCCCGTGCCGAGACCTTCCCAGATCGCTATGATTTCGCAAATGTGCTCTGAACGCCACGATTTAAAGGCAAGAGGCGATGAGATTCAGTGCGATGTGGCCGCTAGGTAGCAAGCGAGACCTGGAGTTCACAAACGTGAACGTTCACAAACGTGAAAGCTAGTGAGATTGCGAACCAGGCACGGCTCACCGCATTAAACCGAGCAACACCATGCCAGCAAAAGTCGATCACAAGAAAGTCGATCATAGACCGGGCCGCGTCCACATCGGCATCGGCGGCTGGAATTTCGAGCCGTGGCGCGGCGTGTTTTATCCGAAGGGCCTGCCGCAAGCCAAAGAACTGGAATATGCGTCGAGCCATCTCACCTCGATCGAGATCAACGCGACGTTCTACGGCTCACAGAAGCCGGAAAGCTTCCGCAAATGGGCGGCGACGGTACCGGACGGCTTTGTGTTTTCGGTCAAAGGACCGCGCTTCGCCACCAACCGCAGCGTGCTCGGCGAAGCCGGCGACTCGATCAAACGCTTTCTCAATTCCGGCGTGCTCGAGCTTGGCGACCGGCTCGGGCCGATGCTGTGGCAATTTGCGCCGACCAAAAAATTCGATCCGGCCGATTTCGGAAAATTCCTGGAATTGCTGCCGGCGAAAGCTGGCAACACGGCGCTGCGCCACGTGGTGGAAGTCCGGCATCCGAGTTTTTGCGCGCCGGACTTTGTCGCGCTGGCCCGCAGCTTTCGCACCCCGATCGTATTCACCGACCACGCGCGCTACCCGTCGCTCGCCGACGCGACCGGCGATTTCATCTATGCGCGGCTGCAAAGAGGCCAAGACACGATACCGACCGCCTATCCGCCGAAGGAGCTGGACGCCTGGGCCAAGCGCTTGCGGCTTTGGGCGGAAGGAAAATCGCCACAAGACCTGCCGCACATCGACGCTGGAAGCACACCCACGGCGGCACCCCGCGACGTGTTTGCCTACGTCATCCACGAAGGCAAAATCCGCGCGCCGGCTGCTGCGATGGCGTTGATCGAGCGGTTGAAGTAGGCGAATGGCGAATGGCGAGTAGCGAATTGTAGACGGCGGGAGGCACTATCGATGTTCCCTATTCGCCATTCGTTATTCATCCCTGCAATTCACCCTTGGCTCATGGGCCAGTTCGGCGTGGACTGACCTGTGCGCAGTCGTCACTATTTGCTGGACGCTCATGCGAGGAGACAGACCGTGCTTGCCAAACCAAGACTTGTACTCGCATTCGCTGGCCTGATGTTCATCGCCCTTGCATCGACGCCGTATGGCGCGGGGGCGGTGACGGCCGAGGTGGCCAAGAAATGCTCTGCACTCACCGCCAAGGTTTTTCCTCCACGCGTCATCGGCAATCCGGGTGCGGGGAGCGCAAAGGGCAACGGCCTTGCCGAGCAGGCCTATTTCAAAAAATGCCTGGCGAGCGGCGGCAGGATCGGGGACGACGACTCCCACGAGTAGGAAGGCGGACCTGCTTTTCAGATCCGAAAAGATCAGGCGGCGGAGCGCGCCCGCCGCGTCGCCGGCGTGGCCGCCGCCTTACGTTCCGCGAAGTCGCCGAGAAGGCGCGCCAGCTCGGCCCAATCCTGAAGCGCCGCATCGGCGGCATCCTCGGGATTTGACTGTGGCGTTTCGCGGCCGCGCTGGTGTGGACTGCGGGCACGATCTCGCGCAGCCTCGAGCCACGCATTTCGCTCGGCGAGCGCTTTGATCTTTTTCTCGGCGACGACAAGCGCACGCTCGCGATCGCGGAACCGCTGCAACAAAACCTTGGTCGCTTCGGCGAGCTTCGACTGCGAGCGTTCGAGTTCCTCGAACTGGCTTTGCTGCAGGCAAAGCGCATCTTCGAGTTGGCGCTGCCGGTCGTAGGCCGCGTTGGTGACGGCGTTTGCCTGCGCCACACGCTGCCGCACCGCATCGATCTCGATGATGCGGGCGAGCAGACGTTCGCGCGCTTCGGCCAGGAGCTTTTCGGCCGTGATGGCGCGCGACGTTTCGGCCTGATGCTTGTCGCGCGTTTTGGCGGCGTCGGCTGTGAGCCTGCCGCACTCGGCTTCCGCCGCGGCAAGCGCTGCCTCCAGATATTCGACCCTGGTGCGCGCATCGGCGAGCACGCGGTCCTTTTCGGTCGCGGCGCGCGACAGCCGCGCGTTCTCGCTGGTCGTGGTATCGAGTTTTTTTTGCAGGCGGTCGCGCGCCACGCGCAGCTCGCTTTGCTGGCTTTCGGTGTGCTTGGCGGCGCCCTCCGCCGCAGCCGAAAGCTTCTCCTCAAGCGACTTGATGCGCGCGCGCGCGTCGCCGAGCGCGCTATCCCTCTCGGCGAGCTTTTGCGCCAAGAGCCCGTTCTCGGCGGCGAGGCGGTCGGCCCGCTCTTCACGAGCCTTACCGCCGGCCCCGGTCGGCAATCCTTCCGAAGCCTTTTCGGCCGGCTTCATGGCGTTAGCCAAGACCGCTGCCGACCGCCGCGGAGCAGATGGCGCAGCGCTCACAGATGGCGACTGGCGTTTCTGGCGGGCGATTTCGGCGCAGGCCTGATCGAGCTCCCGGGCGAGCCCGGTCTCGATGCTTAGGGAGACCGGATCAGCCCCGGTTTCAGGAACCAGCCGCAAAGCCTTGCGCCGGTTGAGCAAGGTCCCGCCCCGATCGACGGCGGCCTTAGCGTTCGTGCCAACCGAGACGTGCGACGTGACGAGGCCGTTGGCCTGACGCTCCCATCCGCTCCGCCTGCCCTTTTCGGCCACTGCCATGGTCGGCTGTTCGATGAATATTCGACTACCGCACCGTGGCGGCACAATGGTTAACGGAGCGGTATACCTTATTGCCGAAATACCAACGGGTTAGGCTGGCGAAAGTGGCAAACGCCCGTCGTTTTTGTGCACCCTGATACAGGCGCTTTTGGCGGAAGTGGCAAACCGCCATCCCTGCCCCGTCCCGAACCCTCCGGAGCGCTCAGTGTTGCCCGCACAGGACGGCACCAGGCACAAACCCTCTCCATGGGACACACTGCCGTCCCGCACCCTGCTCTCTATGTGCGGGGCTTTCTTTTGCCCGCTTCGGCGTCAATGCTGGTGCCATGACGTCGTTTTTTGCGTTCGCGTTGATGCTGGTTATCCCAGGGGCTTTGGTGATCCTTCTCGTCGCCCTCTTGTTGACCCGCAGCACGTGACGGCTGAGCGCCGCTTCCCACCACCATGGACGGTCGAGGAATACCGCGACATCTCCTACATCGTCCGCGACGCCAACAATTTCGCCGTGGCGTATGTCTATTTCGAGATAGAGCCCGGCCGACGTGCCGCGGCGAAACTGATGACCAAGGACGAGGCTCGCAAGATCGCAGCCGGCATCGCCAAGCTGCCTGAGCTGCTGATGCGTAAGTGAAAATCACGATGCAATGAGCAACTGGTCCGACGAAGAAACCGATGACCCAATCCATGCCGACCGTCGCAATTTCTACAAGGTCGAGAAGTGGAGCAAAGACGGGATGCGCGTGCTCGACCTCGTGTTCGCGGGAGCCAGCCTCGACAAGGCCAAGCGCATCTTCGAACGCATGACCAAGCATCGGCCTCGGATCAGGCTCACGATCCGACAGCGATCGCGTGTGCTGGAGCGATGGCCGCGCTGATCGGCACCGTCACCAAGGGGACGCCATGATCCGCATCATAGTGACGGTCGGCTTATTAGTTGCCGCAGTGCTCTATCTGTATTGGCTTGGAGCGTTTGATCTGCCGATCAGTATTGCCCGCTGGTGGATCGGCGGTCATGGTCGCCGTTGACGGCGTGCGCCGCGCTGATCGCCAATGAAAAGCCCCGGCGCTTTGGGAGGACCGGGGCTTGGACGGAGACATCGCTGGAAGCTGGGGGGCTAAAAGGTCACTCTCCGTCCGGTTATCCAACGTGCGCCTGCGAGCTAGGTTCCCTGTCCGCCTACAGTCGAACGGAATCGGCGGAATCGACAGCGCGGCGCGCTGATGCCGTTCTCAGTCCGTTCAAAACGTATGAGGAATCCGATTTCGTTCTGCACGTTTGATGAGCGCTGATCGCCATCACGGTTATGGCAGCCCCGCGTGAACCTTTCTGTATCGGCGGCCGTTGTCGCGGCAAGACGGCACCAAGCACAAATCCTCCACACAGGACAAACTGCCGTCTCGCCCCGCTGTCTCCATTGCGGGGCTTTCTTTTGCCCGGGGCTTTCCTGCGGGGACAACTTAAGGGCCCGGGATGCAGTACGTCACGAAGGAGTTCGGGGAAATAGGCCTTAGTTCTTTCTGCATCCGCACCGACGCGTCCAAGCATCGTTCATAAGAGGTATAGCCCGGGACCCGTGGCAGCCGCGTTTCCAGAAAGAGCCAATATCACGAGTACCATGTCATTTGCCTCCCCTCCCTTCATAACCTCGAAATCATACTCACACTGACAGCGTACGAGCGAGCGCTCTGCGCCAATGTCTCGCCGTTCCGGCGGCGCGCCATGGCTTCCCTGCGTTGATATTCTGAGAGCTTGGGCTTACGACCGAAGCGGACGCCGTTCTGCATGCCCGCTTGTGGCCTTCAATGTAGATACCGTCGTTCTAACGCGGGTCGTTCCGGTCTCGGGGTAATCGTTTTGCGGGGTTGCCAAGGCTGCATCTCGCCCACGATAATCGCCGCCGTCACCGCATACCGCAGCACCTGCAGAAGCGGAACGTGAGGCCGTCATCGATGCCGAGAAAGCATCGCTACATCCGCGCAGTTTACGGGCCGATCGATCGGCGCTTTCCTAAACGCCATCCTGAAATTGAAGCAATGTACCCCGGCCATTTCTTGCCGTCATCGCCGCAGATGCTTGAAGAACTGCTGCGGCGCAGCCTCGAACTCGAACGATCGCTCATGCAGCAGCCTCTTATCGTCTCGCGCGCCGCGTAATGAGCAACTGGTCCGATGAAGAAACCGACGATCCGACCCATGCCGACCGGCGCAACTTCTACAAGGTCGAACAGTGGAGCAAAGACGGGCAGCGTGTGATCGACCTCGCGTTTGCGGGGAGCAGCCTCGATAACGCCAGGCGCGTTCCATCGTCATCGAAATCCGAAAGCAGACATTGATTGGTCGTGTCCAAAGCTTGGGATAAGGGGGGCAAGCTTGTAAACTGGACCCTCTACTTGAAGCCGCGGTTCGACCAGTAGACCGAGCGCTGTGTTAAAGTGACCCCGACCCGCCACCGAGAAGCCCTTGCAGATCGAAAGCCTCAGACTTTACCATTTCCCGGCGACGCGCAGCGCCCGCGCCAAATGGATCCTGTACGAAACTGTTGGCGACGCATTCGAGACGGTAGTCATCGACCTCTACAAACGCGCGCAGTACAGACCGGAATTCCTTCTCCTAAACCCCAACCACAACGTGCCGGTGCTCGAAATTCGCTGGGCCTCGGCTGAAACGACTACCATGCTCGAAAGCGCCGCTATGGTCGCGTTCCTCGCCGACGCCTTCCCCGACAAGGGCCTTGCGCCGCCTGCGAATGCGCTGTCGCCGGCTCGCGCTGACTATCTGCAGATGCTTCATTTCGGTGGATCTTGGATAGACATGATGCTCTGGCAGATCCGCATTCACGAACACCTTCTACCGCGCGATCAAAGCGACGGGCGAACCATAGAACGTTATCGCTCGAAGTTCGTGAACGAAGTCGAGCTGCAATTGCTGCAGCGGTTTAAGATTGCCGAATTTGTCTGCGGGCCTTCGTTCACCGCTGCCGACTGCGTCATTGGGCACAATGTTGCCTGGGCGCGTTGCTATGGGCTCTGCCAGGACGAGCTGTTTGGCAGCTACATATCGCGGCTTGCCAGGCGCGAAGGGTTCCGCAAGGCCTTCGCCGATGCCCAAAACTTCTCGCTGTCGCTGCCGGCCAGGCAAAATACCTGAAAGGGAAGCCGCCGAAAGTTGCAGCCACTAAACGTGGCGTTGTCAGCGGACAATGACGATGAGAATGGCCACCACTGTGTGCATAGTCCGCCATCCTAATACCTAGGCCGCGTTTAAATGAATGGGCGACGATTTTGGTTGAAAAGACCCCCTGTTTTGCTGGGGTTTTGAGGGGGTGTTTGCACGCTCGTAGGCGACCTCCCTCGCGGCTCGAGCCAGTACAGCATCCTTGGACCAACTCAGGTTGGCCATGTCGCTTAGGATGCCGTCGACTTTGACTGATCGCCACATGCCGGAGTGGTCCTTGTCGGGGACCACGCGGCCCATTCGCCGGCGGCGATAGAGCAATATCCATGCGTCGCCTTCCCGCGTCCATTTGAGCTGGGAGCGGGCAGCAAACTCGTCTTGGTCGGTCATGGAACTCCTAAAAAGGTGCAAAATTGGAATGCGAAGTGATTTCGCCATTCAGTTGTAAAATCGACCAGTGATCTCATTCACGAATTTCGCCGGAGCAAATAGAACTGTTCGTTTTTAGATCATTCTCTACACTGTCGGTAAGCCTGCTGCGCACGTATTCGAGCACCTCGCCGGCTGGCCTATTGGCTGCATCCGAAACGGCGGTTTTCACAGCGTCGACAATCTCGCGCATGATCGCCCAATCCTGGGCGCTCAAGTTGCCAGGTGGGGTCTGCTCGATAGTGAGCTTGACCTCGGGGCCGATCAGTCTGGCGCACGTTGCAAAGAATACAATGGGTTGATCGATTGCCGTCTTTTCCATGGCGGCGCGACCACGCTCGGCCCAGACAGAGGCTAGGTCTTTCAGAAAGCTTTGGCTGAATACGGTGCGACTGCCAACAGGTCTGCCATTCGGGTTGCCAGAGACACCAGGTGGCCACATCCGGCCATTCACATGTTTGCTTGGCTCAAAAGCCATTTCTTCTGTTTCCTTCTGTTATGCCGCCAGCTGCCCAGGCGAAGTCTTCACAGCATGCTCGTCGCCCGTGCCACATTGCTTTTGGAAGACTGTGATCCGCCGATACGCAGGCGCGTTAGCGAGTCTTAAAAAAACGCGATTGCGGTTTAGGCGACACCGACGATAGGGCCACACAGCGGCGGCAGCGGATTTCACTTTACTCGTGTCTCAAGCCAAGCGTCGGACTGAGTACTTACCCGATTCACGGCTTCCAAATGGGCCTTAAACGACTTCGCGGTAATGCCGCGCCGCTATCAGCGTCGCCTCGTTTGTCGAGGCACGACCCCAGCCGATTGGTGAACTATCGATGGACACGCGCCGACGCGAACTCCCACCGAACACTCGGGCCCAAGCGAGCCTCTGCCGAGCGACCATCCCCGGGAGGGGTCTTTTCCAGCAGCGATTTTCAAGATGTTGCCTAAAGCCGCCTGCGCTGGCAGGCTTATTGGAGCGGCGTTCTCGTTGAAACATGCGTAAAGAACGGGGCACTACAATGAGACCATGGCTCATCACGCTCGGTCCGGGGTTAGCGTTGGTCGGGCTGCAAGCAGTGCAAGCGCAAGTAACAATAGATATTACAAAAATCACGTGTGATCAGTTTCTCGCCGGTCAACTGACCAACGCGAAATACCCTCTCCAAATGGCTGAGCGGCTACGTAAATGGCGAGCGTAACAAGACGCTTGTCGACCCTCTTTCCCTACGAGCGAGCGATTTGATAACTTATTGCATCACCCACACCGACATGCCGGTTTTGGATGCTGCCCGAAACCTTGTTGATGCCCACAAATAGCTATCGGCTATTCTGAAACGACGCGATCCTCGGTGGGATTGTAGCTCAGCTGGTGTCGTCTGTGTCGGCTCCCCCCTTGTGCCGCGCCCATTACCCCAGTCCTCCTCGCGCCCGATCGCTGGTACCGCTTGCTTAAATATATCCACCCGCTTGCCGCCGAGCTCTACTCCGTACAGCGTCGTTCCCGTGATGTTACCGCCGGGATGCGCCAAGCTCGTTACAATGCCCGAGTGGAGCGGATCGGCTACGGGGCCCAGAACAATAGGGATAGTTGTGGTCGCTCGTTTCGCTGCGACCGCCATCGGCGTAGCTACAGCGACGATGAGATGGGACCAAGCTGCACAAGCTCAGCAGCAAGCGCGTCGGGCGAGGTGCCTGCGTCATGAAGGAACCGGTATTCGATTTTGAGGTTTTTCCCCTCGACATTGTCAAGTTCCCGCAAGCCGTCTTGAAAGCTTCTAACACATAAGGAATTCGCCCTGGCGCCAAATAGCCAAGCCTGTAGACCCTCGATGGCTGCGACTGGGCGCTGCAACGTGCCGAATGCACGCTTGCTGCCGCGCCGCCCAAAAGCGCTATGAAAGCGCGTCGCCTCATGGCTTCCTCCCGCGCCCATAACGATCTCGCAGGTGATACTGACCGCACCTTTTGAAAGAAGCCCGTACCGCGCAAAAGCACTCACATGGTCGAGCCGGTCTCGTACCCTGCCAGCGACCGAGACTGGCAAGCCAGCCCTGGCGAGTCCTTTTTCCCGTCGCCTCTTGCCGCTTTCGTCGGCCGGTGAGGCCGGCGTAGCGAGCGACCGCTCTTTTGATCTCGCAGGTTGCGTGATAATATCTCGTGCACGAGCATATCTGCGGTCTCAATCCCGACGCCGATGACGCAAGCCAGCAACCGAACCATCGGGTGCGATCCTTCGTTAGGACTGTGTTCCAGTCTGCGTAAGCGGGTCTCTTCGATCTCCCCTGATCTGGTCCATGACGAAGCGTAGGCGCGCCATGTCGCGGCGCAACTCGGCGAAGCTGTTCGGCGGCAGCGGACCGCCTTCCGGCGTGCGAAGCGCCTGGGCACTCTGATTTTCCGACGTGGGCCACGTCCGGTGTTTCAGCCGCACGGCTGCGGAGTTGTTCCTAGGCTCGCCCTGCTAAGGTGGTGGCGGAGTGGGGATACAATGCGGCTTCTCAAGATGCCTTATCATTTCACCCGCAGAACGGCGCCGCAGGTTCCGTCCTCGGCTAGGCACCATGCCTAACGGTGAACATCGTCAATCCTTGAGGCGGTTCGCTATTTCTTCTAAAATCCTCTTCGGGATCAGGGGCGGTCGTATGTTTGCCGTGCTTCTGTCGCCTCAATTTGTTTTGCTTTATGTTTTTGGCGCCTGTGCCACTTTCGTGCACTTGCGCGGCCGGGAACGATTGCGGCTCGGTCGGCAGATATTCGATCATTCCACTCTGTTGGCTCCCTACAACGTACTGATGTACCTGTTCTCGGCGGTGCCAAACCGGCCGATCTTGCAGGCCAGCGAGTTTCCGGAATTGAAAGCCTTGCAAGACAACTGGCGAACTATACGCGACGAGGCCTTGGTCTTGTACGGCGACGGCCACATACGTACGGCGGCGCGGCACAACGACTGGGGTTTCCATTCGTTTTTTCGCAGCGGTTGGAGCCGCTTTTATTTGAAATGGTATGAGGACTTTCTACCTTCGGCGCGCGATTTGTGCCCGAAAACCG
>CAVREN010000099.1:0-22027 GCA_963720115.1 uncultured Alphaproteobacteria bacterium | reverse complement strand
AAACAGGTTCGGTTGGACATCGTTGAGCTTTGTGGAAGTCATCAAAGATCGGCTCACCCTATGATGCCGGACGCTCGTCGTGAGGGTCATCGCGCAAGAGTTGCGCAGTGTGCTATTTCTGCCACGCATAACTCATTGAAATCACAGAGGGCACGAAACCTCAAATCCCCAATTAGCAACAATCGTGCCGTAACGTCCAAGTTGTGCATTCGTCTGAGGCCGACAGCGCTAAAAAATCACACGGCCTCGAACTCTCGTGCAACGCTCAATTTCTTTTAGCGCCCGCCGCACCGCCGGTGCACTACCGACCGCGATTTCGTGCCTTGGCGCTTTTCGGACGCCGGCTGCCAGAGCGTGCGAGTGTCTCATCATTCCCGGCGTCCGAAAACCTGCACACTTCCGGACTTATGCACCGTTGCATAAGGCTCGCACCATGACTACTTAGTCGTTGATCGCGCTCGGCGTTTCTCACGTTCTCATTTACTCTCGTTGACCAGTTGGGAGGTCAGTTGGGAGATTTTGTTCGCGTTTCGAGCTTGGTGATGGCGGCATCGGCCAGGGCTGGGTCGCGGTGCAGGTAGTGAGCGTCGAGGATGCGTCCGACGTCGCGCAAGCTGTGCCCGGTGATGGCGGCGATCTCGGCCTCGGTGCAGCCGACCAACGCCAATCGCGTTACTGCCGTGCCACGCAGGTCGTGGAACGTCACACCGACGACGCCAGCCGCAGCCTGCACGGTGCGCCAAGAGGCGCGGAAGCCGCCCCCGGTCCATGGCTTTTTGGTCGTGGTGACCAGGATCAGCGGGCTGACCTTCGGCGTCGCGTCGAGCGCTGCCTTCAGTGGCGCTCCGACCTTGACCCGAACCGGCACGCCAGTTTTGGACTGGCGCAATCTGATGTGCGTCCCGTCATAGGCCGACCAAGTGAGCCGTAATAGATCGCCTTGCCGTTGTCCGGTCCATAGCGCCAGCAACAATGGCAAGCGCAGATGGGTCGGCGCGATCCGCAAGAAGGCGGCCTCATCATCGTCGGTCCAAATCTTATCGACACGGTTGCCGCGGTAGAGGCGTCCACCGCGTTCGCATGGATTGACAGTGATCTTGCCGCGCTCCTTCGCCCACGACAGCACAAGCGCCAAGACCTGCCACCCGTAATCTGCCTGCCGCCGCGAGCTTAACGCCAGCTTGTCGCGCCACGCCATAAAGACGCCACGGGTGCGCCGGTCGGTCAGCGCCGACAGTGGGAAGTCGCCTAGATCACGTTCGATGCGCTTTATCTGTTGGATGTAGTCGTGCCGGGTGCGGTCGCGGCGACTGCGGAAGTTGTCGCTCTCTTGGTACTCCTGAAGCAACTTGACTAGCACGCCATCGGGTGGCGCGACCTTGTGTGCCACGGCGGCGTTGTAGCTGGCGATGAACTCTGGTGTTCCTGGCTCACCGCGCAGCGGTGGTCCGCCCTTCCAGGCATACCAATACGTCCGCCGCGTACCATCGGCGAGTTGCTTGGTGATGCCGTTAATGCCTTTGATTCGCATCCGCATGCGCGGCTATCCATTTGTCCAAATCACTGGCAGCGTCATTCATGTTGAGCGGCTTGATGATAACCTCGACGCCATCCTTTTCCCACCGGGTTACGACGCCTTCATCCTTCGCCTGACGCACTCAACTACACGATGATGCATGACGACGGCCAGATGCACGACGATCTTGAGGAAGCCGATGTGGTCTTGATCGGCGTGTCGCGCACGTCGAAAACCCCGACATCGATCTATTTGGCCAATCGCGGCGTTGCGGATGGCGCGCACTAGATCACCTGGTGACAAGGGGGCGCGGCGGCGAGACATTATATTGGCCGATCCAACTCAGTCATGGCGCAGCCGCTGGATAGCCTGCCTGCGCTGCTTCACTTCGCGTTCTCGTACGGCCGCCAGCGGTTCTGGCAGGAGCGCATTGAGGCGGCGCCGGACAATGTCGACGATCACCTGCTGCTGTAGTGCCTCCGTTTCAACGGCCTCATGCCAGCGGAGCGGCGAGCTCTCGTCGTAGCGCCGGTCCTCCTTGCGCAGGCGCGGCAGGCGATAGCGATTGACTTGCTGCTCGGTCAGCGCCAGCCGCTCCCAGTCGAGTTCGCCGACGAGCTCCTCGAGTACGCGCCGCGTGTTGGCTTCGATCTGGCCACCCTGCCAGTCGAAGTCGCCGAGGTAGAGCACGCGCTGCCCGTATCCGAGCGCCGGCGCCACATCAGTGCGGTCCAGCCGGCGTGCGCTTGGCTGCGGATATAGGCCTGCGAGGCTTCATACTGGGCGTCGAGCGAGTTGAAGTCTTGTTCGAGTCCTTGGTCGGTCGAGACGCGGGTATAGATCGCGCAACGAACCACTTTCGTTGATCCGGTCTTCATGCCAGCGATGGTCGCGACCAGCCGGGACTACCATGCTTACCGGTCAGAGTCTCATCTCCCCGGCGACCTGATTCCGATCGCAAAGGCGAATCACTTCATCTGACACGCGAAGTTTTGCAGTTGGCGACGTACAGGGTCACGTAGCTCATTCGTACCATGGTCCCGACGCTGCTCGTGAAGGACAGAAACGGGCGCGCGCTCGCTTACGTATATTACGAGGAGGAACCGGGACGTCGGGCTGCTTTTCGGCGAGAATGGCCAGATTTTCAGGGAGCCACCGGTTCGCTTTTTCGGCGTCGCCGAAAACACCTTCAGTCAATGCCGGAATCCGGGTCAGCCGCCGCACGACACGATCGGACTCTTCAATAACCCGTCAGACCACTTATCTTCCGGCACCGATCATATCTTTCCTTTGAAAGTATTTTTCGCGCTTCAAAGAGGGCAATCAAATTATGGCTCGTTCCAGCTAAAACAGGGGAAATCACCTTCGGCGGCCTTGCGCAACGCCTCGTTCGCGGCGCATCACGGACGCAAGAACGACATCGCCCAATGTCGCAGAAGTGCCCAAGAGCAGACATCACAATTGAGAAAAACCTCGACGCGTAGGCGGGGGGCTGGTAGTCTGAGATACGAGGCTGGCGCGCGAGAATTGCCGACCGGCATAGAAGCCGCTCCGAGCGGATCGCAAACATATAGATGATGATCATCCGGATCATCAGTGCCCGTAGATGGCCGGATTTTGCCGGAGGATCGATCACCGGTACATCGGTGCTCTGCACCTAAACCAGCCTTGAGTTCAAGTAACCGCACACGTACTCTTTCGCAATAGTTGCGCGAAGGCTTCGTGTCGTTCGGACAGCTGAGGATGCCGCGGCAAATCTGAGCGTAGGCCGAGCGTGATCACTGCATCGAACTCAATACCTCGTCTGCGCATTTTTTTCTCGTCTCCGGGGGACGTGAACCAGGAGCGGTTACGTGCTCACCTCGTTATCCAAAAGCTGGCGCGCGACTATCAGCGTTATTTCACGATCGAACCATTCCTGTGGGAGTACGAGCCGCTGTTGGCGTCGAAGCACTTTCAGGACGCGATCGAGCCACCGAGCACTTTTGACATTGTCTTGTTATTTGTATGGTCGCGTCTTGGCACTAAGTTGCCGGAAAAGACTGCGGTGCGCGAATACCGCGGCATCGACGGGCGCGCGCCGGTTACCGGCACGGAATGGGAATTCGAAGACGCCCTGAAGGCGAACCGCGCTACGGGCGGCAAGGGTCCGCCTGATATGCTTGTGTACCGACGGATGGGCGGTACAACTGCCTCGCTCGAAAATGCCGCCAAACGCGATGAAGAGATCAGCCAATATGAAGCGCTGGAAGCTTTTTGGCAGCGCTGGTTCAAGACCGGCACCCAGTTTCTGGCGGGCTATACCGAGTACCAAACTCTCGATCAATTCGACCGCAGGCTGGAGGCCGATCTCGCAAAGCTCATTCAACGCCACATCAGGGAGCGTCACCTCGACCAAGCCACCACGATTTGGCTGAAAGGCTCCCCGTTCCGCGGGTTGGAAGTCTATAATTTCGACGATGCGGCCATTTTTTACGGCCGCGATGGCGAGACCCGCGCGGGTCTCAGCCGGCTGAGCGAAGCGGCACAATCGGGGACTGCCTTCCTCTTGGTGTCGGGCCCGAGCGGCTCCGGTAAATCCTCGCTGGCGCTGGCCGGACTATTGCCTGGCCTGGTCGCCACCAAGGCAGTGGCTAACGTCGGGCTCTGGCGGCGTGTCGTGATGCGGCCGGGCGATGCCGGCGGCGACCCGTTGCTCGCCTTGGCGCGCGCGATCGTCCTGGGCGATCCGTCAAAGGGAGAGGGGCTTCCGGAACTCGCTGGAACACGAATGTCGGCCGAGGAATTGGCCACTCATCTGGCCAGTGGCGGCGACCCCACTTTTCTGTTCACCCGCACGCTTCGGGAGCTCGCGGCAGCCGAACGCACCAAGCTGGCTTTGCTACCCCATGAGCAGGCCCGAATGGTGCTGGTGATCGATCAGCTTGAAGAAATATTCACCCGTCCTGAGAGCCGCGAGGAGCGCAGGAGCGCTTTCACGCGGATTATCGCCGCATTGGCCGCTTCGGGCGTGGTTTGGGTGATTGCCACCATGCGCCCGACCTGCTGCATCGCCTCGACGAGGCGAAAGGACTGCGCGAACTCCTCGAGCGCGGTGCGCGGCTGACCTTGGCGGCGCCGGATGCGGCGCAGCTCCTTGAAATCATCCGCCAGCCGGCGCAGGCGGCGGGCCTCGCTTTCGGTACGGATCCGAGCAGTGGACTTGCGCTCGACGCCATGCTGGCCAACGAGGCGGCCGCCGAGCCCGGCGTCTTGCCGCTTCTCTCGGTCATGCTCGATGATCTTTATGTCCGCGATGTCGAGCGAGCGGGTACCGGGGGATTGCTGACGGTTGCAAGCTATCGCGCGCTCGGAGGTCTGCGCGCGGCAATCGGCCAGCGCGCGGAGCGCAAGCTGCAAGCCATCCAGGAGCCGGATCCCGCAGCAGCGGACGCTTTACCGAGCGTACTTCGCGCCCTGGTGAGCGCGGGAAGTTCGGGGGACACCCTGACCGCCAAGCCGCTACCGCTTGCGACATTTCCCACATCCAGCCCACAGCGGCGCCTGATCGATGCATTCGTCGGGGCCGATGCGCGACTGCTGACCGTTGAAGATCGCGGCAAGGGTCCCGAAGTCCGCCTCGCCCACGAGGCACTGATTGAGAATTGGCCGCGAGCTAAGCGGATTGTTGCGGAGAGCCAGAACTTCATCCGTGTCCGTGATGACATCGAGGCGATGCGCCGCAAATGGAAAGCGGCGAAGCGAAAGAGCGAACTGCTGCTGCCCCGTGGTCTGCCACTCGCCGAGGCTGAAGACATCGTTGCAACCCACGGCGATGAACTAGCTGAGGAGACTCATACGCCTATGTAAGGGCCTCTCGGGTGCGAGCCAATCGCGGCACCTTCATCGCTTGGACTGCGGCGATCGTCTTTGCGGTGCTGGCTCTCGGCGCCGCCATAGCGGCTAGATTCGCCGTCGATCAGAGCAGGGTGGCCGAAACCGCCAGGGCCCAGGCGCAGCAGGAGGAACGGCGCGCCAATCAAAACGCCACGGTCGCGGCGGAGCAGCGTCAAGCCGCCGTCGCCCAGCGTGACGCGGCGCTGCTTACGCAATCGCGATTCCTGGCGGATCTCTCGCGACAGCAGAGCGGTGATCCCGTGACCGCAGCGCTGCTCGCCCTCGAAGGGTTGCCGGACGAGAAGGGCGGCGTTGCCCGGCCCTACGCTCCGGAGGCCGAAGCGGCGTTGTTCGCGGCGCATCATCGTCTTCGCGAGAAGATCGTTCTGTCTCATGAGAACACGTCCGGCCGCCCCAACCAGCTGTTCGAGTTGAACGAGATGGTCACGCTGGGACGAGGCGATGTGGTGAACAGCGCCGTGTTCAGCCCGCACGGCCGGCATGTATTGACAGCATCGAATGACCATACTGCGCGCATCTGGGACGCCCAGACGGGCGCGCTGATTATCACCTGCGAGGGGCACGGCGGCGGCGTCGCGAGCGCCGTCTTCAGTTGGGATGGGCGCCGCATCCTTACGGCGTCCGCCGATCATACGGCGCGACTTTGGGACAGCGAGACCGGCAGACAGATCGCTGTGTTCCCCGGTTACAGGCTCAACACCAATAGTCCGCCATTGACGAGCACGGCATTCAGTCCGGATAGCCGGCGCGTGGTCACGACAACGGGCGACTCGGCGCGGATTTGGGATACCGAAACTGGAAGAGAGTTGGCAGTTCTCAAGGACGTCGGCCAATTCAACAGCGCGGCATTCAACGCGGATGGGAGCCGGGTGGTAACTACCGGTAACGAAAGTGCGCGCGTTTGGGATGCAAGCTCCGGTAAGCTGATTGCAAATCTGATCGGGCACCACGGAGATGTCGTCAGCGCCGCGTTCAGTCCGGACGGCCGGCGGATCGTGACGGCATCCTGGGATGAGACGGCGAGGGTCTGGGATGCCTTTAACGGCAAGCAGATTGCCGTCATGGAAGGGCACAAGAGCTATCTGACGGCTGCTTCGTTCAGTGCCGACGGGGCGCGCGTATTGACCGCCGCGCTGGATAACACTGCTCGAATTTGGGAGGCGAAAACCGGCAAGCAGATCGTCGTTCTGGCCGGACATGAAGGCCCGGTGGGAAGCGCGGCGCTGAGCCCGGACGACCGGGTGGTGGTCACCTCATCGGAGGACCACACGGCGCGGCTTTGGGACGCGCAGACCGGCAAGCTGCTCGACGTCCTCGTTGGACACTCGGACGAGCTGCGTAGAGCGAGCTTCAGCCCCGATGGACGCCGCGTCGTCACAGCCTCTGCCGACGCAACGGCACGGCTTTGGGATGCCGCGCACGACAGGGACATTATGCTGGTAGGCCATCAGGCGTTGGTGGAAAGCGCGACGTTCAGCCCGGATAGCGGGCGCATCGTCACCGCATCCGAAGACGCCTCAGCGCGGATTTGGGATGCCAATACCGGCAAAATGGTCGGCGTTCTCACCGCCCCTGAAAATTCTGCCAGGCGCGACGACAATGGGATCCTCCCGTGGCCGGTCGCTGCCTTCAGTCCGGACGGTCGCGAGATCTTGACCGCATCTGTAGATGGTACCACCAGGATTTGGGATGCGGTGACCGGCAAACAGCTCACCGTGATCGTGGGGCCGGATGGGTTGAACAGCGCCAGGTTCAGCCCGGACGGTCGGCGCGTGCTGGCGTCCTTTATCGACAACACAGCGCCGAAATCTGGGACGTGGAGACTGGCAAGGAATTGGTCGTCTCTTTCCGGACATGCCGAAAAAGTCGCGAGCGCCGTGTTTAGCCCCGACGGCCGGCGGGTGGCGACAACGTCTCGGGATAATACGGCACGGCTATGGGAGGCGGAAACCGGCAAGACGATCGCCATGTTCCCAGATACCGAAGATACTCCAGCCCCGCGTTCAGCCCCGATGGGTCGTGGATCGCGACGTCGTCACGGGACTATACCGTGCGGATCTGGGACGCCGAACGGCAGCCTCAACGGCATCCTTCTCGGACATACTTTTCTTGTGAGGAGCGCTGCGTTCAGCCCCGATAGAGCTCGTGGTGACGTCGTCCGACGACAGAACCGCCCCGACTTTGGGACGTCCGTACCCGCAAACAGATCGCAATGATCACCGGAGTCTCGGCGATATGCCGGAACATCGGCTTCGCTCCGGACGGACGGCGCGTGGTGACGTCGTCCGACGACCATACAACTGTGGTCTGGGACGCCGCGACCGGCAAGGCAGTCGCAATCCTCGACGCCGGCAGCGACTATCTTCATGCCACGACTGTTAGTCCCAACGGCCGATTTCTGGTGACCGGCAGCGAGCATCCGCACACCCTGCGCCTTTGGCGCCTCTTTCCGATCGATGCTGAGGAGCTGGTCGACGCGGCCAAGCTGGCAGTTCCGCGCTGCTTGACCAGCGATCAACGGAACAAGTTTTTTCTCGATCCCGATCCGCCAACATGGTGTATTGGGATGAAGAAAATGGCCTTACCAGACGGAGCGGTGGGCACAATGGCTCGCGGACAAGAAAGCGGGCAGGCGATCGCCGCGGCCGGGAGATCCACGCGCCGTCACCTATACTGAACGCGGCAAGATCTATTTCGACAGGAACGATTACGATAATGCCATCGCCGATTACACTCAGGCGATTGAAC
This sequence comes from uncultured Alphaproteobacteria bacterium, assembly GCA_963720115.1. Taxonomy (GTDB): domain Bacteria; phylum Pseudomonadota; class Alphaproteobacteria; order Rhizobiales; family Xanthobacteraceae; genus BOG-931. The sequence goes on along the minus strand of CAVREN010000099.1, from coordinate 13,866 downwards.
TCGATCCCACCTACGCCCCCGCCTACTATAACCGCGGCATCGCCTACGCGATAAAGCAAGAATATGACCGCGCCATCGCCGATTACGATCGAGCAATCCAGTTCGATCCGAAAAATGCCGCTGCGCCTATGACAGCCGTGGTCGCGCTTACGCGGCCAAGCATGATCTTGATCACGCCATCGCTGACTACGGCCAGGCGATTGAAATCGATCCCAGCTATTACAAGGCTTACTACGATCGCGCCGGCATCTACTACGCCAACAAGGAATTCGATCGCGCAATCGAAGACTATGATCAAACCATCCGCATTGAGCCGCGCTATTTCGACGCCTACTTCAGACGCGGCCTCGCCTATGCGGCCAAGGGTGATTTGCCGGCCGCAAAAAAATCCTATGCCGAATGCCTTGCCGTCCTCGATGATCTGAGCAAATCCGAGCGGGCCGATATTGCGATCCGCCGCATTTTGGCGGCTGGCTACGGCAGCGTGCGAGACGCGCTCACAGAGCTGCACGCGTCAGACGATGCATCGAAGTCCTATAAAGCGGGCCTGGCGATAGCGGCCGGTCTGGCTCAGGCCAATCCCGACAACGATGGCCTTCAGCAGGATCTCTCGATTCATCGATCAGCTAGGAAGCGCGCAGCGAGCTCAGGGCGATCTTCCTGGAGCGCTGCAATCCTATCCGACAGTCGTCACGGTGCCGTCTGGCCCTGGTGGCAAAAGACAAAACCAACGCTCAATGGCAAAGCGACTTGCAATTGAGCATCGCCCACATCGGCAGCATGGCCTATTGGCTGGTCTTGGCCCGCGATTTCGCGCACGCGCTGGAGGCGGCCGATCAGGCCATTTCACTCGCCCCCGACAAGATTTGGCTCTACACAAATCGCGCTCACGCGCTCATGTTCCTCAATCGAGCTGACGAGGCTCGCGCCCTTTACCTCAAGTTTCGCGATCAGAAGGATGTGCAGAACGGCAAGTCCTGGAAGACGATCATCCTGGAAGATTTTGCCGAGCTGCGGAAGGCGGGGCTTAGTCATCCGCTCATCGACGAGATCGAGAAGATATTCTCCTCGTCGGACTGATGTGCTGACCCAATGCAAGCGAGTTGGGTCTTGGCGGCGATTGTTTCAGCTTTGCCCAATTGAGCTTGGACTTACCCCGCGCGAAGCCTCGGATCGCTCAATTGAGGGCCTCAAGCTTTGCGCTTGTTTTCCCAGATCTTGGCCGAGTGAAAACGAAATCTGATTTGGTCGTAATGCCGAGCGGAAGACAAATTTTTGCGTTTTTTTGCTCTCCGCATGACCGTAGAGCCCAAAATTCCGGGTGCGGTCATACCGCCTAGAGTTTTTACACAGCCAGGGTCATTCGCGATCAACTTGGCCGATCTAGCCTGCCGGTTCATGTCCGCTTCGCTCCCAAAGCTACAAAGACGATATCTGGTCCTGGGACAACATCGGAAATACTGCATTGCCCAACGTCGAGCCTTTCTTTCAGCGCGTCACGCCCCGCAACTAAAGCCCGGACCGAACGCGCCAGGGCCCATCTGCTGTCCATCTCCAGACGCGAAACGACCTTGCCCATGACATAAGGCGTGCTCGTGTCGTCCTCACTGAAAACGCCTTTCTTCGCTACGCGCACATTTGGCAGGCTTGCCTGCCAGAGCCCATTCTGTGTGGCTCACCCGTCTAAACTAACAGTCGCCGGCGCCAGCACGCGACCGTGAAACGGCACACGGTCTTGTCTATCAACCTGTCGCCATAGGGGTTCTGTTTATTCCTTCCGCCAGATCGCCACGCCTCGGACGCGGTCATTGGGAAACTTCGGGTGTTGCAGTAGCGGGGATATGATCGACAAGGTATCGCCATCTACCGTGAAGAAATTTGTCTGCTCGGTGCCGATCCAAGCCGGATACCACGCGCTGTCAACGATGGTGATGAAACAGCCATCAACTCGCATCCGGTAGCGGCCCGAATACGCCATCATGCGGTCAAACAAGGTACGAGCGGTTTCGTCGTCCGCTCGTTCGCTTGCGGTTACCAACGCCAATACGCGCCAATCAGCTGTGAAAATGATAAATCCGACGGGATGCTCGTCATACACGTCGAGTCGTTCATTGCTGCCCTCGGCCTCGAACTGGAATGAAACGAGTTTCCACGTTCCGACGAGCGGATTGGGCTCGGCACGGAGTGCTGTCATGTCGCATCCTTTGAAGTGAGAGGAGCATCGGGTGGCGGCGATAGCGCGTCCATCAACGCCATGGTCTCCTTTCACATCGCGCGTGTCGAACCCTTCGGTGAACCAGCTATAAACCGGAGCGAGCACTTCGCGAGCTTGCTGTGGCTTCGCTTGGTCGCGCCAGAGCCGCGCCACGCTCATCGCTGCGCGCAAATTCCCAGGACTTTGCCTGCTGCTTTCGCGCAACCGCGAGCGCACGCTCGAGATACGCTTCCGCTTTTGCCGCGTCCGGCTCCGGCGACATCAGCGCGATTTCTCCAGCGATGCGATGGACCTCCGCCCAGCCCACGCCCCGGCACCTTGGCCGCTAGTCCATAACGATTTGCGTGCCAGACGCACCATTCAACAGTCGCTTGAGATGAAAGCTGGCGAGTTGATCATCGGCGTGTTTCCCAACATGCCCTGCAAAGGCTGCCATCGCGCCGGGATCGCCCGCTTCCAGCTTGGCAAAGGCCTCGAGATAACTCTTTGTCGCGAAATCTGCGTACTGCTCGGCCCGAAGGGGTTCGAAAGCACGCAGTGCCTCCGTCTTACCCCTCAAAATCAGGTCGCCCACAGGTCGGCCCCGGAATTGTTCCACCCTCGCCGCAAGCGTTGCGCTGACACATACGCGCGTGCCGAGTTGCTTGTTGGCGGCTTCCAGTCGCGCCGCAACGTTTACGGTATCACCGTAAGCTGTGTAGTCGAAGAAGCGACCACCGCCGAAATTGCCGACGATCGCCGGCCCTGCATGAGCACCAATACGAGTGACCCCCAGTGTAATCCCTTTTTGCTGCCAGCATTCGCGGAACGATTGTGCAAATGCATCCAAAGCCAACGCACAATTGACCGCGCGGGCGGCATGGTCCGCCTGCTCACCGGGGGCCCCGAACAGCACATGCAAGGCGTCACCAACGATCTTTGCAACCGTACCATCGTACGAAAACACAAGGTCGGTCATGCCTGTGAGATAGTCGTTGAGCAACGGTCCAAGCGCGTCGGGTTCGAGCGTCTCCACGAGCGCTGTGAAGCTGGCAATGTCAGTGAACAATGTCGCGATCTCGCGGCGCTGCCCGCCAAGATCAATCGCGTCTGCATCGCTGGCAAGCCGCTCGGCCAGGTTGGGCGAGAAGTAACGTGAAAGCGTGGCGTGCGCCCGCTCAGCCTCCGCTTGCCGCCTCCGCGCCTCGCGCAAGACTTCGACATGCCGAATGGTCTTGGCGATCGTTGTTTCGAAGTCAAGAAAATCGATGGGTTTGGTTAGGAAATCGAACGCGCCCCGGTTCATCGCCGTGCGGATATTCGCCATGTCGCCATAGGCCGAGACGATGATAGTCGAGAGCTTTTCTTCGCTCTCCTGCAGGTTCTGGAGGAGCAATAGTCCGTCCATCCTAGGCATGTTGATGTCTGTAATCACCATATCCACGTCGCAATTGGCCTTCAGCACTGTTAAGGCCTCAACACCGTCGCTGGCGAACAAAAAGCTGACGGCCCCGTCGCGAATCTGATGCCGGAACTTCTGCTGGATGAGCGCCTCCAGGTCCGGTTCGTCGTCGACAACTAGGATTCGCGCTGTCATGGGGCGCGTTCAACGCGCATATCGATTTCGCTGCGCAGCGTCCCAAAGTCGATTGGTTTGGTAAGCAGCGCCTCCGCGCCGTTCTCCAGCGCCTTTCGCTTCGTCTCCGCATCGCCATAGGCAGTGACCATTATAACTGGAACGTCTGGTCGGAGAGCTTTTGCCCTGGGCAAGAGTTCAAGACCGCTCATGCCCGGCATGTTGATGTCGGAGAGTATTAAGATAAGCGATACGTCCTGCTGCGTCGCCGATGCGATCAAGCGCTGCCGACGCCGAATAGGCAAACTCCATGGTGAACCGGTCAGCGCGTAGGTCACGCCGGAAGTGCTGCCGGAAACAGGATCTCCACGTCAGGCTCATCGTCAACCACGAGAATAAGCGGGTTCACGGGCTCTCCCGACGTTAGCAATGAACGCAGCCACACGCGGCAGAACAATCCGAATCTCGGTAAATTCACCGGGCAGAGTGTCGACCTCGATGGATCCCGAATGTTGCTTCACGATGATGTCATGACTGATCGAAAGGCCAAGCCCGGTCCCCTCGCCAGCTGGCTTGGTCGTGAAGAAGGGATTGAACATCTTGTCACGTACCTCGGCCGGGATACCAATGCCATTGTCCCGAATCCTGATCTCCACCCGGTCACCAAGGCTTCTTGTTGTAGTGGTCAGAATCGGTTCGAAACCATCGGCCATCGCTTGGTCTTTGCGTTTGTTCGCTGCATAGAACCCATTTGAAATCAGATTGAGCAGGACACGGGTAATCTCTTGTGGAAAACAATCGACTTGGCCGACATCAGGGGCCAAGGACCGCTCCAGCGTGATGTTAAATCCCTGCTTCTCCGCTCGCGCCCCGTGATAGGCGAGATTGACTGCTTCTTCGACTAGGGCATTGATGTCCACCGGCCGATGCTCTCCAGAGCCCTCGCGCGAATGCAGCAGCATGTTCTTGACGATCGAATCAGCGCGTTTGCCGTGCTGCACGATCTTGTTGAGATTGTCGCGCAGTGTATCCGCCAGTTCGGTTATTTCGGCGAGCGTATTAGCGTCGACCTTTACTTTGCCAAGTGTTTCTCGCAGATCGTCAAGTAATTCAGCAGAGACAGCCGAGAAATTGTTGACGAAATTGAGCGGGTTTTTAATTTCGTGCGCGATCCCGGCGGTCAGTTGACCAAGCGAGGCCAGCTTCTGTGTCTGGACAAGCCGATCTTGGGTCGTTCGCAAATCCTCCAACGATGTTTCCACGTTTTTGAACAAGCGCGCGTTCTCGATCGCCACAGCCGATTGGGCAGCAAAAGTCTTTATTAAGTCGATAGTGTTTTGCGAAAAGGCACCAGGGGCGCGCCGGCGTACTACCAGCATGCCGACGAAATCTTTACCCCGTAGGAGCGGAGCTATTAGTCGCGCACGGAAGCCAGCCTTTAGAGTGATTTGGTTTATCTCCGAGGGGGGTTCCTCCGTCAGGTCAGCCACCTGGATGGGCTCGGGCTGCTCAACTGCCGGCGCGACATTTGGATCGTCAAGACCGATGCGCCGCTGCGTTAATGCGTCAATCAATTCCTGATCCATCCCGTAGGTCGCGCGCAGATGCAACTCACGCTGCAGTTCGTCACAAACGTAAATTGCGCCAGCCTCTGTGCCGGAAAGCTGCACCGCATTGGCGACGATGGTGGAAAGGACAGTTTCGAGGTCAAGTGTTGAGTTCACCGCCTGCGACACCTCTCCGAGCGCCCGAAGTTCCTCGACCGAGCGGCCGAGTTCATTGGTGCGCTGGCGCAATTCGTCCAGCAGTCGAACATTTTCTATCGCGATGGCTGCTTGGTCAGCAAAGGTTTCGACCAGGGCTATCTGTTTGTCCGTGAACGGCCTGACCTCCAGGTGGTAAATCGTTATGATGCCGAGCAGGGCATCACCTTTGAGGATGGGCACAGCAAGCAAGGTGCGATACAACTCGACAGCTTTCGCACCACCGGTATAGTCGGGGTCGGCCTGCACATCGGGAATGTGGATAGTTCGGCGTTCAAGCGCGGCACGGGCGGACGCGCGATCCGTACCGGGACGAAACGGATGTTGCTCCACCCACTGCGCTAGTTGCGGAGAGGCGTTGTAGAACGATACCATACGGAACATCTCGCCGTCGAAACGGTAGACGAACCCGCGCTCAGCTCCGCACAGCCTGACGGAACTTTCGACCACGGCGTCGAACACCGCGCCGAGATCAAACGCTGAGCGGCTGATGACATCGAGTACCTTCGAGGTCGCCGTCTGCTGCTCCAACAATTCAGCAAGTTCACGTGTGCGCTGCTGTTCTGCCTCGAACAGGCGCACGTTTTCGATCGCGATCACCGCTTGGTCGGCAAAGGTCGCAGCCAACTCCGTCTGCCGCTCGGTGAACGGCTCCACCCGTTGGCGAGCGAGGAAAAGGGTGCCAATCGGCTCGCCTTCGCGCAACAACGGGACGCCGAGCGCAGTGCGGATCTTCCCGATCGTTACCATCTCCGGGAGAGCGTATTCGGGATCCGCCGCGAGATCAGCAACATGGACCACCTGACATTCGAGCACGGCCCGCCCACTAATGCTGTCCCGACCGGGCTTCAGCACCTGTTCGCGTGTGGCCACTTGCAGCTCGGGTGAGTAAGCGAAATTTGCACTCACCCGATAGACCTCGCCATCGCGGTTGGTAATGCTAGCAACATCGGCCTGGCAGAGGCGGGCAGCTGTCTCGACGAGCGCGTCCAAAACCGGTTGCAGGTCGAAGGTCGACCGGCTGATGACCTTGAGCACGTCGGCCGTCGCGGTTTGCTGCTGCAACAACTCGCGCAGCTCGTTGAGCAGCCGTGCGTTCTCGATGGCGATGACGGCTTGGGCGGCGAAGTTCTCGACCAATTCGATCTGCTTGTCGGTGAAGGGCCGCACTTCCTGACGATAGACGGTGAACGAACCGATTAGTTCATTGTCCCTTAGCATCGGAACGGCAAGAGTCGTTCGGATGCCGCCAAGTTCGACGGCTCCAACAGTAGCCGGGTCGCTGCGGTCAATGTATCCAGATAGTGCTGTGGCATCGGTCACGTGAAGCGTCTTTTTGCTCGCTATCATGCGACCGATATCCGGATTCTTGGCGACACGAAGCGGAAAGCGCTTGCGTTCCTCGACCCAAGCGGGCGGCGTATTATGTGCCGCAACAAGGTGCAGAGCATCGTCCTCCCACCGATAAATATTGCCGAACGTAGCGTCGCAAATCCGGACCGCATTCTGCAGCATGGCTGCAAATACTGACTGAAGATCGCCCGGTGAGCTGCTGATAACCTGAAGCACCTTCGAGGTCGCCGTCTGCTGCTCCAATGACTCCGTAAGTTCGCGCGTGCGCTGCTGCTCCGCCTCGAATAGCCGGGTGTTCTCGATGGCGATGAGGGCTTGGTCTGCGAATGTTGTAATAAGCTCGATCTGCTTTTCCGTGAATGGCTCTACTCTTGTCTTCCAAAGCGTAATCGCGCCCAAGGGGATCCCATCACGCATTAGAGGCACTGCAAGCATTGTGCGATTGTTTGCGACGAGCTGGTAGTCCGACATGGCGTATTCAGGGTCGGTTGATGCATCGAGGACGTGGACGGGGCGTCCTTCTAGCAGCGCGCGTCCGGTGCATGACCCGCGTGTCGGAATAAACGGATTTTTTTTCGCGAAATTGATGAAGTCATTCTCGGCGTAATTACTTGCGCCGATGTGACATTTGCCTTCATGTAATCTGAAAACAACTGAAAAGTCCGCCTCGCAGAGGCGCGCTGCCGTTTGAACGATCGTATCGAGGACGGGTTGCAGCAAATTGGGCGAACGGGAAATGACGTTAAGCACGGCGCTGATTGCAGTCTGATACTCCAACGACTCCGATAGCTCGCCGGTTCGCTGCTGCTCTGCCTCAAACAATCGCGTGTTCTCAATCGCGATTACCGCTTGGTCGGCAAAAGTTTGAAGCAGAGATATCTGCTTCTCAGTGAACGGCCGCACTTCCGGTCGACGTAAGAAAAGACAACCAATAGCTTTTCCCTCGCGCAACAAAGGAAGGCCAAGCACAGTCCGCTGATTAAGCCGGAGCGCTATGTCGCGGCCGAGGGGAAACTCTGTACCGTCTGCGGTGAGGTCGTGCACATGCACCGCAGCTCCATCCACAACGACGCGACCGGAGACCCAGTCGCGTGAAATCGGAGCTCCCCCAAAGTCAATCTTCATAGGCCCGTGGTGCGCTGCAATCCGAAGCTGCTCACCATCCCTCAGTAGAATAACGGCATCATACGAGTCGCAAATGGTGACTGCGGTACGCACAATGGTATCCAGCACCGGCTGCACGTTTGTTGGTGAGTTGCTTATTGCATTCAGGATTTCGCTCGTCGCATTCTGTTGCTCAAGCGACTCCGTTAGATCGGTCGTGCGTTGCCGTAATTCATTGAGAAGGCGCGCGCGCATGGAACTCCCGGGCAGGGGCAGCCGAAAACTGGCCGGTCAGGCTGGTCAGGGCAGTCAGGGCATTTCTCTATTGTAGGTCTCTCTCTCTCTCTCTCTCTCGCCCCTCTACCCCCCTCTACCCCCCATTAGGAGGAACCAAGCTAGGATATCACAATAGAGAAAAATGGCGATGACGGCCTGGGCGGCAAAGTTCGAAACGAGCTCAATCTGTCTGTTGGTAAATGGCTTCACCTCTTGCCGATAAATATAGATGGCGCCCACCACCTTGCCGTCCTTGAGCATTGGTACGGCGAGATGGCTCCGGGCGCCGCCTAGCTTTGTCACCGGACTAAGCCGTTCTGGATCGTCAAGCATTTGAACGACGTTTTTCGTCTGGATCAGCCGGGCAAGAGGCAAGCCGGGTGGCGGCACAAACGCTCCGCGCTCAGCCTGGAACTTGCGAAGCTTCGGCGGCAGCCCTACACCTGCCACGGGCCGGACGAGATCACCTTCGCAGAGAAACAACACTCCGAACTTCGCTTCTAGAATGCGAACCGCGTCTTCCAGTATGGGTTGAAATATTGGCTCAAGCTGTCCTGGAGACGAACTAATGACGCGCAACACCTCCGCCGTGGCCTTCTCCCGCTCCAGCGCCTCGTCGCGTTCGCGGGTGAGAAGTGCGACTTTCGTTTCTAGGCTGGCGATTGAGGGGCTGCGAGGGGGCGCCTTTGGCGCAATACGGGCCTTGCGCGCCGCCGTCTTGCGACGTTGCGGTTTCGCTGGTTCGCCACCTGCTCTGGAACGCCGCCGCATTGCCGTCCCTCGGTTCAGGACAAGCACACTTAGGTCAGGCTACCACGGCTGGAGGCGTCGGGGGATGGTCACCGACGTGGCTATTTCAGCGGCTGACCACGCTATTGGCGTCAGGCGCGGCGTTCATTCCTGCGTGCGATATGCTCTGGGTTGAGGGTTTAACACCGAATATGCAGGTGCGCGGCCATAGCAGCAGCGATTTCAATTGGCAGCGTGCATGTTGCGCGGTTGGCGGCAATACCCTCTTATTTGCTCCTTGTATCCGCCCCGCGTGAGATCCCGCACCCTAACCGCCGTCCAGCCGAGCTCGGCCATATTTTTGGATAAACGCCGGAACGTACCCGCGGTCCGATCGCGTTGAGGGACCTCAAGAAGATCCAGCAACGTCTGACTGCTGATGCGTTCCAACCTGTCAAAGGAGTCAACTTTGCCGCGCGCGCGCTCGAGACGCAGGCGCCACGGATCGGCGGTCTCTGCCGCGGCAGCTTTCGCCGCTTCTTCTCGCATCCTCTCCCTGAACGATAGCGCTCTCACGGCTCACTCCGAATAGGATCACGCCGCTCGAGCAGCGGCGGGGCGTATCGCTTCAAGCAATTCCACTTCAGAAATTGGCACGTCCGCACGTCGCCCGCGGTCAGCCGGTAGTTGCGACCTATCGAATTGAGCATCCTGATAGCGGACAACTGTGCGTGCTGCCCACCACGCTCGGTCACGCGGTAAATCTTTCAATATTTGAAGGAGCTGCTGTTCAGCCGCGATGTCGGGATGAACGCCTTGCGGCAGACGGGCGAGTGCAGCATCCAGTTCTCGCACTCTCGTGCTGCCTATTTCCCTGACCTTACGCGGATCGCGCCGCCGCCTCATTTCCTCTTGCTCCGCCTCCCACTCGATCGCCAGTGTTCGTTCCACAGCGCATGCGGTTGCGAAAGCGACTGCCGGATCGAACTTGTGGAGAAAGGCAACGGCCTCATCCTCCGCGCGCATTGACGCACCCCACAGTCTTTCTCGTGCTTGCGCCTGACGACTTTTCCTACGTTCCGCTTTCATGTTTGCCTCCAATTTCTGGGCGCTGTGTGCGCCTGGCGTAATCAACAATCACGCCTAAACCTAATGCTTTGGTAAAGAAATCGCGGGCAGACGTGCTCCCAAACTACGCCCAATCGGCCCTGGTGCTTCGTGAGATGACGTGCCGCACCGGGGACTGATCTGGAGCGATCAAGCCCCCGCCCCGCCACAGCCGCCCATCAGCCAAAGCACCCACACAAGCATCGGTGCGGCTCGTCTGCCTCAACCCCCAAACGGCGACACGGTCAGGCCCGGCAAACATTACAAGGGCGCCCAAACACCGCAGCTGCCGCCAGCTGCAGAACATCCGTCTCAGCTCAGATTGGGCTAACCCGTTTGAACGGGAGTCGGAATTGGCGGGCGGATGAGGACGGATGACTCAGTTTCCATCTGGTTTCCCAATCAGCGGCACCGTGGGCACCAGATCTGAAAGCGCGCCGGTGTAGCGTCTGCATCGGTCTCTGGCCCAAACACCGCAGCTGCCGCCAGCTGCAGAAATCCGTCTCAGCTCAGATTGGGCTAACCCGTTTGAACGGGAGTCGGAATTGGCGGGCGGATGAGGACGGATCACTCAGTTTGGCGCCGCTTTCTTCGTTTCACCGTGAAGCGAGCTTGAGCGATCGAACCCTTAAACCTGCTGGCGACGGATCCCCGGGATCGCCCTTCTGACCGCTGCAGCGTGTGCCTCGGTCGATCGTCGAGCAGTTGATGCGACGGATAATGCATTACGACAAAGAATTTCTCCGTGAAGAGTTGACCTCTGCAGCCGGCTCTCACGCGAAGCACTGACGGATCGAGTGCGACCCCACCCCCATGCTGGACAGGCCGGGGGGTCATTGGGCGCGCAAAAGATCGTTCCCTCTGTTACGGGCCTGAGATTTTTAGAAGCCTTAAGGATTTCTTTCGATTGGACGGCGGCACCGGTCCGCCGGCCCGCGCGTTTTGCTGTCATCGAAACTAAAACGACACCACAATGCGCGGACCACTGTTGCGTTTGCGCTCGCCTTTGCCAGTGCGTCTGCCAACGTCCATCCCCGTGAATATTGGGCTTTTGGCGCGCCCGAAGAGAGGCGGCGACAGTCACCTGAACACTATGAAATTCCGAAAGAATTTGCGTTGCCTGCCGTAAGCTTGATACCACCAACCTATACCAGCTCGCAACTGCAGCAGCCATAAATTTGAATGCCATTTTAGCCCGGCAGGGTCGTAGCCGAGACTAACGCAGCAGCGCGTCCGTCGAGTCACCGCGCGGCCACTGCTGGATTTAGGGCGTTCCCCCGATGATCCGCTCAGGCAAGTGGCCAAAGCACGGTCCCCCAGGCGTTCTCGTTGCCGCGCTACTTGTTGCTAGTGGCCTCCTGCGGGCCGTGATGTTCTTTGGGACGCTGGCGCATCTCACGCGCCTAGCCGATGGCCTGACACCGTTCGACATTCGGGCCTGGGGCTACAGCTACGCTGAGGCGCGCGCGTTCCTCGAAGCCATCGGCGCGGAAGGTCGCGCGTATTATGCCAGTCCAGAACTAATCCTCGATGCGTTCTATCCGCCGCTTTACGCAGTCTCTCGCGGGCTGGCGTTGTGGTGGCTGACGATGCCGGGGCGCATCGGGAAGGCGCCAGTGCCCCTGAAGGTGCGTTGGGCGCTAACCGCTGTGCCGATCCTCATGGCGACCCTTGACGTGGTCGAGAATGCCTGTGTCGCGGTGATGCTGTGGACATGGCCCGATCTGTCGAACGCTGTCGTCGAACTGTCCAGCTTCGCCACTCAGGTGAAGATCATAGCTGGAGCGCTAACGGAAATGTTGATGGCTGGGCTTGCGATAGTCTGGCTGGTGCGTTTGTTCGCGAGACGTTGGATTTGACTCCGTTCAGAACACTTGTGAGCGCCCGAGTTACTGAAGCTCCTCCAGCAACGCCTTCGCCTCCTTCAGATCGCGCGTGTCGAACCCTTCCGTAAACCACCCGTAAACCGGAGCCAACAGTTCGCGCGCTTCGCTCACCTTGCCCTGGTCGCGCCAGAGGCGCGCGAGGCTGGTGGCGGCACGAAGTTTGAGAAGGAATGCGCCCTGCTCCTCTGCGATCTGTAGTGCGGTACGAAGCGCGCTCTCAACTTCCTCGGCGGGGGACCCAAGGCTCCTTAAGAACACGCCTCGGAGCCGGTGGATTTCCGGGACGAATAGTCCACTCGCCGGGCCCTCTCCGGTATTGAGCGCGTGATCTACGAGCGCGAGCGCGTCCGTCACACTGCCCGCGTCGAACCGCGCCTCAGCCAAGGCGGCAGCCAACCACTTATAGTGTTGCTCGTTCACTATGGGAGGAAACGCCTCTTCCATCAAAGCGAGACCCTCCGACAAGGTAAGCCCTTGCGCCTTCCCCCAGCCCATAAAGTACCGGCCGACCCAGCGGAAAATCGGAAGGTCGAACTTCTCTGCAAGCGCCACGCACTGCGCACCGATCCCCTCGCAGCCGTGGCGGTCGCGAACTATCAGGAAGGAAAACGCCACCCATCTGTGGCCAAACGCGATACTCGGTGGATGCGACAAGGATCCGGCAAGCACTAAAGTCCTCTCCGCAGCGCGGCGCGCCTGATCAGGGAGGCCGCGCAGCGAAAGCCCCATCGCTTGACAGCCGAGCGCGCACACGCCTGGATCATGCCCGCCAAAGGCGTCTGCAAGTTGGGCGTGCCGTTTGGCATCGTAGCGCCGTATGCCATCCTCTGAAGTCTCCAGAAGTTGTGGCACGTTGCCACCGTAAAACTCATCACCCCACCGACAGTGTTGCGCCTCTAGAAGAAGGCTGTCGTCGCCGAGCCGTTGCGCGAGGGAAGTCAGTTCTTCAGTCCACTTCCGGGATTGCTTGTTGTCCGTGAGGCTTGTGCTGTGCCGAAGCCCCCAGGTCGCCCGAAATAGCTTGGGCCCGTCGCCAACCTCACGTCCAAGGTCACGGGCGCGCGGCCATAAACCGTGAGCCGCGCCATCAACGAGGCATGCAAGGTCACCGGCACAGCAACGGCTGCCGACGGAATGGCAGCAGCTCGCGCGCCCCGCATCACTCGGGCTCTCCGCTTCCAGCACCGCCTTTGTCATTTCCTCTACGAACAGAGGAATACCATCGGTCCGCTCGATGATGTCTTGCCTGAGGTTCGCGGGAAGCTGCTTGTTGCCAGCGATGCGGTCGATCATCGCGTCCACTTCGGGTCGCTTCAGCCGATTAAGTGTTAGGGCGGTCACGTGTGGCTGTCCAATCCACGGCGGCTCGAACTCTGGTCGGAAAGTTATAAGCAGCAGGACGGGTAAAGTTGCGATCCGGTCCACCGCCCGACCGAATGCTTCCAGGCTCGTTGGGTCGGACCAATGCGCATCCTCAAAGATCATTAGCACCGGACTTTTGCGTGCAAACGTCTGGACCTGCGTGAACAGCGCTTCCAAGGTCTTTTGCCGCCGCTGCTGCGGCGTCAGTTCGAGCGCGGGATAACGTCCGTCGTTCAGCATCGACAACATTTCCGCGAACAGCGCAGCGTCCTGTCTGGAAGTCGATGACAGCGCAAGGACAACATCCAGCTTGTCGAGTTTCGTTTGCTTCGTATCGGCGTGTGTAAATCCTGCGGTCCGTTCCATCTGACTAATAATCGGATAGAGAGCGCTGTCGGTGCGCTGCGGGGAGCAGAAATAACGCAGCCGCGTGTGCGGTTCAGCAGCAACGCGCTCCAACAGCCCCGCCGTCAATCGCGATTTGCCGATGCCCGGTTCACCAGAAAGCAACACCAC
>CAVREN010000098.1:0-31787 GCA_963720115.1 uncultured Alphaproteobacteria bacterium | reverse complement strand
GGCCCGACATAGCGGCCGAACGGCTGCAGCCGCCATTTCTTCGAGTCGAAATAGGCGAGCGGGATGCCGCTGTCGTCCTCGAGGATCGTCGCGCTGCGATCGAGCAGCATGCCGCGCACCTTGCTGAACCCTCCCGAATGCAGGAGGTAGGACGCGCTCTTGATGAAGCTGTCGGCCGGCGCGAGCTTCTCGACGAACGCCAGGAAGCCGCTTCGCTCGATCGAGCCGTCCGAGAGGTTGGTGCTGAAATAATAGAGGGTCTGCTTCGGCCCATCCCCGTCCGAGAAGACGATCTTCACGCCGGGCGCGGCGCTGCGGGCGATGCTGCGCGCCGCCACCTTTTTGGCGTCGCCGCCCGAAGCGGCTGGTTCGTCGGTCTTGATGAAATTTCCATCCGTATCCAGCGCGACCAGGCTCACATCGTGAATGGTCTTTCCGGTCCGGGCCATGAAGACATAGAGCACCGGAATCGTGCCGTAGACCGGTCCCTCGTGCAGTTGCGTCCGCATCTTGTTGGTGATGAAGAAGCTGTAGCTCAACAGCGACGCCATCGACACTTCGAGATTTCGCAACGAGCCATAAACGGCCCCCCGGCTGAGATTGGTCAGTTGCGGAATGTCGCCGGTCGGCTCCAGGCCGGCCATGACATAGGTCGAGGCGCTGGGAAAAAACGACGTCGCATAGAGGAAGTCCGGACCGCTGAACATGTACAGCATCGTGTCGTGTTTTTCGGTCAGGAATTCCTTGGAGAAGGCGCGAACTTTCGAGAGGTGCGCGCTGTCTTCGCGGGCGAAAATCGAGTCGAAATAGCGGGCGTGCTGCTGCCAAGCCGCATCCTTGGTGAGCGGCGTCAGCGGCGAATCAGGAGATGGCGGCAATCCGGCCAGGAAGCGCGCCGTGTCGTTGAACGTGGCGGTCTCGGCGCTCCAGGCGGGCGCCGCGGCCACGGTCAATATGACCGCCGTCAAGGCAGCCGCCATCGTTTTGGGCATGGTTGCGAACATTGTTTCTAGGCCACCGTTTGCGAAATATCTGAAGGAGCGTTCGAGAGCGGGCGGGATATATAGTAGACGATGAGGCCGGCCAACATCATGGCGATGCCCGCCAGGGACTGCAGCGGCCGATTGACCACAAGATAATACATCATGAAGAGCGTCACGCTGAGAAAAATGATCGGCGTGACCGGATAGCCCCAGGCCCGGTAGGGGCGGGGGAGTTCCGGATGCGTGATTCGCATCTTGATCACCCCCAGCACCGTGAAAAATGAACAGAACGTCAGGCTGAACTGGATGAAGTCCAACACCGCTTCGAAGCTCTGGGTCAGCAGCAGGACGTTCGATATCAGGAGTTGAAGGACAATCGCCGCGATTGGCGCGTTCTGCTTCGACTTGCGCGAGAACAGGCGCAGCAGCGGCAAGTCCTCTCCCATGGTCATGGCGACGCGCGGACCGATCCAGGTCATCGCGCTGATGGAAGAAATGAGCCCCAGGCAAATGAGCGCGCCTACCAAGCGGCCCCCGAGATCGCCGAAGATATGCTTGCCGGCGATGATCGCGACATCAAGCTGGCCCGCCAATTCCTTGATCGGCGTGGTCACCAGAAACACCGCATTCAAAGCAAACATAGAGCACGATAACGATGCCGGTGCCGATGAACAGAGCCCGCGGGACGTTGCGGATCGGATCGTGCAATTCGCCGACGATATAGGTGGCCGCGTTCCAGCCCGAGTACGAATACATCACGAAGACCAGGCTGATGGCGAACGGGGCGCCGACGATTTGCGGGAGGTCGGCGGCGCTCGGCAAAAATGAAATCGGCTGCGAATCGCCGAGCGCAAAGCCGGCAACGATCAATGCCACAATGAGCAGAAGCTTCAAAGCCGTCCAGGCATTGTGATAGGCGCTGCCGAAGCGGACGCCGCCCAAATGAACCAGCGCCGCGAGCCAGGTGACGCAGAAGCCGAGAAGGAGCGGCGGCGCGCCCGGGACGATGGACTTGAAATAAACGCCGAAGGCCATGGCTGCGAGCGCGATCGGCGCCGCAAAGCCCACCGTGGCCGACAGCCATCCGGCGACAAAGCCGAATGCCGGGTGATAGATGCGGCGAAGAAAATTATACTCGCCGCTCGACCGCGGAAGCATCGCGGCGAGTTCTGCGTAGGACAGCGCGCCGCAAATCGCCACGATTCCGCCGACCACCCACAACAGCAGCAGCGCAAAGCCGGAGGTGATGTCGGTGACCTGAAAGCCGAGGCTCGTAAAAACGCCGACGCCGACCATGTCGGCGACCACAATGGCGGTCGCCGTTATCCAAGAGACCGTGCCAGGCTGTGCGCCAAGCGACAGACTGCTCGAATCGGTTGTGGTCACGAAGCTGACTCTTGCCGCCCATCCGGGCCGCATTACAGGGCGTAAAAACGTTAAAATTCAAGCCGTTTTTGTCCGTTTTCAGGAAGACCAACCGCTTGACTGTGCAAATCGCCTCCTGATCGAGACAATTCCCGTTGCAAGAAAGTCACATGGCTTCGGATCGTGTGCGGCGGGGTGCGTTTCGCCGGTCGTGGCGGGCTACGGCCCGTCGTCTTCGGCGCGCGCGGGCGACATCGTCGCGATAAGCCGGTGGACAAAGGCGAGCTTGGCCATCGCCGCGGGGCCGAGCACAAAAGGATAGAGATCGTGCAGCCCCATGCTGCGATTGAGCGAATTGACCGCGAAGGTCGAGCGCAAGCCAAGTCTCGACCAGGCGGCTGATGTCGGTGTCGCGCGGATGGAAATCGAACACCGCGCCGGGGCTCTGGGGCAGCTTGGGACTGATCGCGAGGCCGGCGACGTGCGCGGTTTCCAGGGTGTCGATCATGTGGAAATAGTGCGCCCAGGTCTCGGCAAAATCCTCCCAGGGGTGTGAACTCGCGTAGGCGGAGATAAAGCGCTCAGACCAATCGGCAGGCGCGCCGCTCGCGTAGTAGTTTTGCAGCGCCGCAGCATAATCTTGCTGCTCATCGCCGAAGACGCGGCGGAATTCCTCGAGGTGCGGCGTGTTGAGAATCAGCCGGTCCCAGTAATAGTGCCCGATCTCGTGCCGGAAATGGCCGAGCAAGGTGCGGTAGAGCTCGCCCATTTGCTGGCGGCGGCGTTCGCGCTCGGCGTCATCCGCTTCAGCGAGGTTGATGGTAATGAGGCCGCCAGCGTGTCCGGTCAGGACTTCCGATTGAGCCGGTCCGGCATCGGCCAGGAATTGGAAGGCCAGTCCCGCCGGATTTTCCGCCTGCGTCTCGACCGGCAGTCGCAGTTGAAAGAGGGTATAGAAAAGTCGGCGCTTCGCGACTTCCAGCGACCGCCACCTAGGGAGATTTTCCGGCAGCGACAGGTCCGGAATGACAAGGTTATGCCGGCATGCTGCGCAATAGCTGTCCGGTGCCGCGGCTGGAATGAGCCAGTTACACGCATCGTAGGTGGCGTTGGCGCAATGCCGGTAGAGTTCCATGTCGGCCAGCGCGCGCCAGACTTGCCCCTGCGGATCGTCGGCGCTGCCGTGCGGTTTGAGCGCGGAAATCGCTTCCCGCCTCGGCAAATAGCCAAGCGACAAGCCGCAGTGCTCGCAGCGCGTGTTCTCGAAGTACAAGGGCTGCCCACAATTCTGGCACTGAAATAGCTTCATCGCTCTCCCGTTTCCCGCAGCGCGCCTTGCAGGCGGCAAAGGTCGCGAATCGCTTAACCAGCTTGGCGCGGCAAGGTTTCCATAAGTTAGAGACGCTCGCGCAATTTCAATCCATTGCTAAATCACGATATTTGGCATTGGGTTCGGCTCAAAGCTTGAACTGGCGATTAGAGCATGATCCCGAAAAGTGGAAGCCGGCTTTCGGAAAGGATCATGCTCAAACAAGACGCCAAAGCCGGATGACGATTCGAAGAAAAGTCATCCTGCTCTAGGTAACGCGCTGGCGGGTTGGAGGATTTGGGTGTCGAGCAGTCACATGGCCGCCTACAGCGATGCCCTCGTCGTGCTCGGAACGGCGGGGGTGGTGATTCCGCTGGTGCGGCGCTGGGGTCTCAGTCCCGTCCTCGGCTACCTGGGCGCCGGAGCTCTATTAGGTCCGCTCGGGCTTGGTTCGCTCACCGGCGTGGTGCCGGGTCTATTCTGGGTGACGATCACCGACGCGCAGAACGTGGCCGGCATCGCCGAACTGGGCGTGGTCTTTCTTCTGTTCTTGATCGGTCTCGAATTGTCATTTTCCAGGCTTTCGGCCATGCGCCGGCTGGTGCTCGGTTTGGGCGGATTGCAGGTCCTGCTGACGAGTGCGGTGATTGCCGGGGCGGCGCTTGCGCTTTCGATGAGCCCGTCCGAGGCCATCGTGCTTGGCAGTTCGCTCTCGCTCTCTTCGACTGCGATCGTGCTCGAGCTTCTGTCGAACCAGGAGCGGCTGACAACGAGCGTAGGCCGGGCAAGCTTCTCCATTCTGCTGGCGCAGGACCTCGCGGTCATTCCGATCCTGCTCTTCATCTCGATTCTCGCCACGCGTACGGGCGGCTCGGTGCTCGCAAGCCTCGCCACGGCCCTCTTGCAGGCCGCCGCCGCGATTGTCGTCATCGTCGCCTTCGGACGTGTTCTGTTGCGTCCGCTGTTCCGGCTGGTGGCGACGGCGCGTTCAACCGAAGTCTTCATCGCCGCGGTGCTGTTTGTCATCATCGCTGACAGCGTGATCGCCCAGCAGGCGCAACTCTCGATGGCGCTCGGCGCGTTCGTTGCAGGCTTGCTGCTGGCCGAAACCGAATATCGCAAGGCCATCGAGACGACAGTTGCTCCCTTCAAGGGTCTCCTGCTTGGCCTCTTCTTTTTCACCGTCGGCATGAATGTCGATTTTCGCGAGCTTTGGCGTGAACCGCTTCTGCTCGCCGAGGCTGTCATCGCGCTGATTGCCGTGAAAGCCCTTTTGCTCATCGCGCTTGCCAAGCTGTTCCGCTTTTCCTGGCCGGCCGCCGTCGAGATCGGTTTATTGCTCAGTACCGGCGGCGAATTCGCGTTTGTCGGAATTGGCATGGCGGGCACGGCGGGGCTGATCGAGCCGCGACTCGCAAGCTTCATCCTTGCGGTGACCTCGATCACGATGGCGCTGACCCCGCTGCTTTCGTTCGTGGCCCGGCATCTTGCGGCGCGGCTCACGCCGGATAAGCCGATCGACGCCGAACTGACGGTGCGGCCGACGGCCGGGCAGAGCCATGCGATCGTCGTCGGCTACGGTCGTGTCGGCAAAGTTGTCTGCGAACTGCTGCGCGAACACCGCATCCCCTACATCGTTGCGGATTCCGACGCGACGACGGTCACGCGCGATCGGCGCGAGGGCCATGACGTCTATTTCGGCGATGCCACCGATCCGCAATTCCTCGAAGCCTCCGGTCTGGCCAAGGCGGCAGGCGTCATCATTACGATCCACACGGCGCGGCTGATCGACGAGGTGGTGGCGCATGTCCGCGCCATACGTCCGGACATTCTCATTGTTTCCCGCGCCCGCGACGCCGATCATGCGCGCCACCTTTACGCGCTCGGCGCGACCGATGCCGTGCCCGAGACGATCGAAGCGAGCTTGCAGCTATCGGAAGCGGCGCTGGTTGGATTGGGCGTGGCGACCGGGCTCGCCATCGCTTCGATTCATGAAAAGCGCGACGAGATCAGGCGCACGCTGCAGGCTGCCGCGCACGAAGCCGGCCTATCGGTCACCCACGCTGTCAAGGCGAAGACGCATAAGGTGGAAGGCGCCGTCTAAGCATCCGAAGTTCTAATGACGCTGCGCGCTTCGCCCTGCCATTTCCAGCAGCACCGGCGCCGCCGCCGGCCGCGACATCGCAAGACGCGCGGGCATGCGGCGGGTCTCATTCAGCGCGCGCAGGAAGTCGGCGAACCAATCCTGAATCGATGAAGATCGCAATTTGGCGACCATCGCGTGCCAGCGCTCGCGTCGTTCCTCGAGGCTCATCGACAGCGCGGTCGCAATTTGCCGCGCCATCCCTTCGATATCATGGGGATTGACCAAAAGGGCCGTGTCGAGCTGCTTCGCCGCGCCGGCGAATTCCGAGAGCACGAGCACGCCCGGATCGAACGGGTTTTGTGCCGCGACATATTCTTTGGCGACTAGATTCATACCGTCCTGCAGCGGCGTGACCAGGCCCACATGCGCTGCGCGATAAAATCCGGCGAGCGTGAGTTGCGAAAAGCTTTTGTTGAGATAGCGGATCGGGATCCAATCGACTTCGCCATGGCGGCCGTTGATCTCGCCGACCAGGGAAGCAAGCTCCGCCTTCAGCTCGCGATAAGCGCGGATATTGCCGCGCGTCGGCACCGCCACCTGAAGCAGGCAGACGCCACGCTTGAGCTGCGGCTCGATCTCAAGCATCCGGTCGAATGCCCGCACGCGATTGGCAAGACCCTTGGAATAGTCGAGGCGGTCCACGCCAAGCACGAGCTTCACTCCCTGCAAGCTGCCGCGCAGCCGCGACACCTCGGCTCGCGCCGAAGCCTTGGTGGCCCGATCGCTGAACTCGTCGACATCGATGCCGATCGGGAAGGTCGCCAGATGCGTCACGCCGCGGGACGACGTCACCGCGCCGTCATAGATCGACAGGCCAAGCTCGTATTGCAGATAGTCTTCGAAGTTCTGACGGTCCTCGTCGGTCTGAAATCCGATGAGGTCGTAAGCGAGCATGGCTTGCACGAGATCGGAATGGTGCGGCACCGCCGCCATCGTCCGGCGGTCCGCCCACGGCGTGTGCAAGAAAAATCCGATCGGCCGGCTGATTTGCAGCCGCCGCATCTCCGCGCCGAGCGTGAGAAAATGATAGTCCTGCACCCAATAGACCGCGTCGGGCTCGCTGAAGCGCAACAGCGCGCGCGCCATGAACGCGTTGATCTCGCGATAGGACGTGTAGTCCTCGCCGCCGACTTGAATGAGATCCGGGCGCGAATGCAGCGCCGGCCACAATGCCGAGTTGGCGAAGCCCTCGTAGAAGCCGCGATAATGTTTGGTCGGCATGTCGACGGTCGCGAGCGCGCCGGTGCCGAGCGGCTCGATCTGCGAGAAACAATCCCTGCTGATGGCGTAATCGGAAGTCTGGCCGCTCGATCCCACCCAGATCGCGCCGGAGTCCCTCACCATCGGGATCAGCGCTGCGGCCAACCCCCCGGCGACCGGCTCATCGGATTTCGCCCGCGCAACGCGGTTGGACACGACGATCACAGTCACTGGATTCTCCTCGGTTCCGTGCTGCAACAACGGCCACACGGCGCATAAGTTCCATTCTTTCGTTTCGTTCATCCTGCATTGAGACGATATTTCCATTCCACATCGGTCATTTGGAAACTGTGTTTGGAGAAGCGAAAATTTTCTTTTATGCGGAATAAAACAAAATGGTTTGGAACCACGGCGATCGTCCGCCAGCTCAAGATTCGCCATACGCTGTCGTCGACAACAGGCTTACCTCGGCGTGACGTGAATCAAGCCGTGTGTGTTGAACGACAATCGGAACGTCCGACTCGAACACCGAAGAAAAGTCGGTGTCGCGCGGAACCGGCGACGGTTCCGTGAGATCGTTAAAGCGCAGATGCAGCGTGCGCCGCGCCGGCACCGTAATCCGGTAGGGGCCGACCGGATTGCGGTCGGCAAAGAAAATGGTGATCGCAACATCGGCGTCGCCGTTGCCGGCGTTGAGGATGCAGGCGGTCTCGTGAGAAATAAGTGCGCGGTCGGTAAAGGAACTCTGCGAAGGAATGTGTCCTTCTGCGATCGCCCAGCGCTTGTGACCGATGGCGTCCATGGTCATGCCCTCGTTAAATTTGTTACGCGGCGGCCGAAGAACCCTGACAGCGCTGCGTTGGTTCCGTGACCGGAACTTTTGGAAATCTGTGGTATTTATGGCGACGGGACCGTCTGGCCGCGCGGGCCGGACCGCATAGATCATGGAAGCATGCGAATGCGAGCCCTTACCGTCGCGCCGGGGGATGCCAACTCGGCGCGGATCGAAGACGTCCCCGAGCCGCCGGCCGAGGACGGCGCGGTGCTGGTGCGCACCATGGCCATCGGCGTTTGCGGTACCGACCGCGATATCGTTTGCGGCCATTATGGTTGGGCGCCGCCCGGTCAAAGCCGATTGGTGATCGGCCACGAATCGCTTGGCGAGGTGCGCGAGGCTCCGCCGGCCTGCGGCGTGGAGGTCGGCGATCTCGTCGTCGGCATCGTGCGGCGTCCCGATCCCGTGCCGTGTCCGTCATGCGCTGTCGGCGAATGGGACATGTGCCGCAACGGCCGCTATACCGAGCGCGGTATCAAGGAGCGTCACGGATTCGGTTCGGAGTATTTTCGCATCGAGCCCGAATTTCTGGTCAAGGTCGATCCTGCGCTCGGCGAGGCCGGCGTTCTGCTCGAACCGACGAGCGTGGTCGCGAAGGCGTGGGACCATACCGAGCGGATCGGTCAGCGCGCCCGCTCCTGGAATCCAAGAACACTGCTGGTAACCGGGGCGGGACCGGTCGGGCTCTTGGCGGCGCTCATGGGCGCGCAGCGCGGGCTCGAGGTTCACGTACTCGATCATCACGAACATCGCGCCAAGCGCGCGATGGTCAACCGGCTTGGCGGCGTCTATCACGTCGATACGCCGGCCAATCTCCGCTTCAAGCCGGACGTGTTGATGGAGTGCAGCGGCGCGCCCAGCGTCGTGCGCGACGTGCTCGGCAACACGGCGGCGAGCGGCATCGCATGTCTGGTCGGCGTCACCGAGCCGGGCCACGACTTCGAGGTCGATGTCGGAGCGCTCAACCGTTCGATGGTGCTTGACAACAATGCCGTGTTCGGAACGGTCAACGCCAACAAACTTCATTATGAGATGGCGGGCGAAGCATTGCGCAAAGCTGACAGACGCTGGCTCGATATGATGATCACGCGGCGCGAGCCCGCCGAACATTGGACCCGATCGCTGCAGCGGCAGCCCGACGATATCAAAGTCATCGTCGAATTCTCCTGAGGCCCATATTTTTGTAAGGCTCATGGCGCTCATCGAAGATTATGCGCTGATCGGCGATTGCCGGACCGCCGCCCTGGTTTCCCGCGATGGCTCGATCGATTGGTATTGCTGCCCGCGCTTCGACGCGGAGGCTTGTTTCGCCGCGCTGCTCGGCACGCGCGAGCATGGCCGCTGGTCGATCGCGCCGCAGGAGCCGGCCCGCATCACGCGCCGCTATCGTCCGAAAACCTTGGTGCTCGAAACGCATTTTGAGACCGAAGACGGCGCCGCGACGCTCATCGACTTCATGCCGCTGGACGGACATCATTCGACCATCGTCCGGCTGGTGCGAGGCGTTCGCGGCAGGATGTCGATGGGCACCGAGCTGATCCTGCGCTTCGGCTATGGCGCCATCGTGCCGTGGGTGACCCGTCTGGAAGACGGCGGGCTTCGGGCCATCGCCGGCCCGGACATGATGGTTTTGCGAACGCCGGTGCAATTGCGCGGCGTCGATATGACGACGGTCGGCACATTCGTCATCTACAAGGACGAGACCATTCCGTTCGTCTTGAGCTACTACCCGTCGCATAGGCCGCTACATACGTCGTTCGATCCGACCACGGCGCTGCACGACACCGAGACGTTTTGGCAAGAGTGGTCGGCCAAGTGCCGGCCGGCCGGTCCGTGGTCGGACGTCGTGCTGCGTTCGATGATCACGCTCAAGGCGCTTACCTATGCGCCGACCGGCGGAATGGTTGCGGCGCCGACCACATCGCTTCCGGAGCGGCTCGGCGGCGAGCGCAATTGGGACTATCGTTATTGCTGGCTGCGCGATGCGACTCTGGTCCTGCTGGGCGCCATGAATGCCGGCTATTTCGACGAAGCGCAGGCGTGGCGCGAATGGCTGTTGCGCGCGGTGGCCGGCAGTCCCGACCAATTGCAAATCATGTATGGCATCGCCGGCGAGCGCCGGCTGACCGAATGGACCGCGCCGTGGCTGCCTGGTTACGAAAACTCGGCGCCGGTGCGGATCGGCAATGCCGCCCACAGCCAGCTCCAGCTCGACGTGTTCGGCGAGATCATGGACGTCCACCACCAGGCGCGCCGCCGCGGACTGTCGACCAACGCATCGGGATGGCACGCGCAACTCGCCTTCCTCGACCATCTGCGAAAAATTTGGCGCGAGCCCGACGAGGGGATCTGGGAAGTCCGCGGCGGTCCGCGCCAATTCACCCATTCAAAGGTGATGGCGTGGGTGGCGTTCGATCGCGCGATCAAGAGCGCCGAGACCTTCGGCTTGGAAGGGCCGATCGACGAATGGCGCAAGCTGCGCGACGAAATTTGCAGCGAGGTTCTCAGCAAAGGCTTTGACCCGGAACTGGGCACGTTCGTTCAGGCTTACGGCACCAAGTTTCTGGACGCGAGCCTGCTGCTCCTTCCGGCGGTCGGCTTCCTGCCGGTCTCCGACCCGCGCATGGAACAAACAATCGCCGCGATCGAGCAACGTCTGCTGCGCAACGGCTTCGTCATGCGCTACGACACGGCGGTCGACGATGACGGCCTGCCGCCCGGCGAGGGCGCCTTTCTCGCCTGCAGTTTTTGGCTGGTCGACATCTATGTGTTGCAGGGCCGGATGGCTGATGCCGAGCGGCTGTTCCGCCACCTGATCGCGGTGCGCAATGATCTCGGCCTGCTGAGCGAGGAATACGACCCGCGCCTCAAACGCCAGATCGGCAATTTCCCGCAGGCCTTTTCGCACATGGCGTTGGTCAACGCCGCTTACAATCTGACGCGCCTTGAAAAGCCGGTCGAACAGCGCGCCCAGCAGGAATATGAACCGCCGGAAAAGGCGGCGGAGTAGGGGAGAGTTCGAACTAGAGCGGGATGATTCTTGGTCGAAAAACAGCCTCGTCATTGCGAGGAGCGTTAGCGACGAAGCAATCCAGGCTTTGCCAAACCTCTGGATTGCTTCGCTTCGCTCGCAATGACGAGCGCGAGCCAACCTAAGATCATGCTGTTCTAAAAAATGATGCTGGGATTGCGGATCGACTGATCGCAATCGATCAGATTGACCTGCTTGGCTTGGATTTTCCAGCCATCGTCGCCGCGCACCAAGCGGTGCCCGGCCCAGCCGGCGAGCAAACGGGTTTCGTCGCCCCAGAATTCGCTGACCAGAAAATTCGACCGCAGCATGCGTACGTCGTCGCTCCCGGTAGCGAAAGCCTCGACATTGGTAATAAGACGGACGGTGCGCGAGGCGGGCGCCTGCGACCAGGCGAAGCCGGTGCGCAGGCGATAGACCCGATCCTCGAGCCGGCGCCGGTCGTCGAACATGATCGCAATCTCCCGGCGCGGGTCGCCGGCATTCGGTGTCGACGGTACCCAATAGACGCACTCGGGCGTGTACATGGCGAGCCAGTCGTCGTAGCGAAGCTGATCGAGCAGGCGCGCCTCGCGCTCAATGAGGCGGCGGAATTCGTCGCGCACCGCGGGGTCGGAGAGAACCCGCGCGTCGTCTTGCCAGTCGGCGAAATTGGCGATCAATTTGCGATAAAGCGCATCGCTGACATAGTACGAGCTGCGCGACGGATCGCGCGCCGCTGGCGCACTCACGTTACGGCTCCCGCTGGATGGCGAGCGTGGCGCGCTCTTTCATCAGCCGCTTCCATTCCTTGAAATGCTCGCGCATGAAAGCTTCGTCGGTCGCCGGAGCGGTGATCGAGCCGTCGGCGTGCGTCTTGATCCGATCCGGCACGCCAAGGCCGCGATTCATGTAGACCCATTCGTCCTCGACCGCCATCAAGCCGCGCTGGATCTGCTCGAAATTGGCGATGTCGTCGACTTCGCCGAAATTGGGAAAGCCCTCCTGGGTGCGCATGCGCAGCGCGTTGATGTCGGTGACGGCCTCTTCGCCGAGGCTGCCGTTGTCATCGACGATCATGGTGCCGTACCAGATGGCGTTGGTCTCCTCGACGCTGACCGGCTCGAACACCTGGATGTGGTTGCCGAGCAAAGAAAAGTTCGGAAAGACATTGATGTTCACCGGCTCGGAGCCGGCAAGGTCGAGCAGCGCGAAGGCGCGATCGCCGTAGCGTTTGATGAACTCCGCCTCGTAGTGCTCCATGCCGGGATGCGCGCTTTCCAGTGCCCATAAGCCCCCGGGCCGTTTTTCAAGGTTCGGCCGCTTGTCCTTGAAGTGATTGCCGTGGCCCGTGTAGCGCATGTACATCGGCTGGGTGTCGGGCGAGTTGCGGTAGTACGCCATGCCCTTGGCATTTTCGCCGGCGAAGCGATTCTCGGTCTCCAGCAACGAGCGATGCGAATAGGCCACGTGATAGCCGTCGCACGAATTGTCGTAGGCGAGCTTCCAGTTGCCCTTGTAACGGAACCGGTTCGCCTCGCAGACCACGACCCTGCCGCCGGGATTGCGATCAAGCCATTCGTCGATCACTTTCGCGATCGACCCCAGATGCTCGACGAGCGGCAGCGCATCCAGATTGAGCGTGCCGAAAATAAAGCCGCGGTACGATTCGACCCGCGGCACTTGCGCGAGATTGTATTTCGGATCGCGCAGATCGGCGGCGTAGCCTTCCGGCCAGGGAACACCGCGCAACCGGCCGTTATTGAGGAAATTCCAGCCGTGGTAGGGACACTGGAACGATTTGCTGTTGCCTTTGTCCCAGCGGCACAAAGTCGTGCCGCGATGCGTGCAGCGATTGTAGAGCGCGCGAATTTTGCCCTCGGCATCGCGCACGATGATGAGCGGGCGCAAACCCAGCCGCCGCGTGATGAAATCGTTGACGTTTGGAATCTCGCTTTCGTGCGCCAGGTAGGTCCAGGTGCCGCCGAAGATATGCGTCATCTCGGCTTCGAAAATCGCCGGGTCGGTGTAGATCAGGCGGTGCGCCTTGTCCTCTTGCACCAGATAATCCCAGTCGTAGAGCGCCGTGCCGCCGACCCCGGCCGGCGGTGCGCTGATTTTCTCGAGCGCCGTCATGGTGCGATCCTGGCTCTCTTGACCGTGCGGTGCTTGGGGACGCTCGGCGAATAATGAGTGGTGGCGAGAGATAAACTCACTGAGGTTGGGTCCCTGGGGCATAGTGCAGATTTCCCGCCCGCCGTTTTTCTATTCGGGCCGCGATAAATGCCGACGTTCAGAAAATCGCTCGCGATTCAGAAGAAGTCAAAATATTCATTGTGCTCCCATTCGCTCGGCTCGTCGCTTGATGCGACCCCGGCTTCTTTCAGCGACCGTGCATAGCGCTCCGCCTCGCTGCGCTTGAGCTTGATAAAATAGTCGATGAAGGTAGCGCCGAGCGTATGTCGGAACAACGACTCTCGATCGAGGGCGTCGAGCGCTTCCGGCAGGCTCTTTGGCAGTATCGGGCGCTCGTCCGCATAGGGCGCGTCGCTCGGTGGCGGCAAGGCGCTGCCGCTATCGATCCCCGCCAAACCCGCGACGATTTGAGAAAGAACGTAGAGATATGGATTGGCCGCCGGCTCACCGATCCGGTTCTCCAGCCGTGTGGCCGGGTCGTTCACCCCGCCCAGCACCCGGATCATCGCGCCGCGATGATCGTAGGCCCAGCTGGCGCGATCGGGCGCCAGCGAGTTCGGACGGAAACGCCGATAGCCGTTGACCGTCGGCGTCGCAAAGACGGTCGCCGGCGCGGCATAGTGCAGAAGACCCGCCAGATAAGCTTGGCCGAGCGGCGAAAGGATTTCTCCGGCGGTCTGCGGCGTGAACAGATTGAGGCCGGTGGAGGCTTCGGTCAGCGACTGATGCAGATGCCAGCCGCTCGAATAATATCCCTTGAGCGCGGGCCTGCACATGAAGGTCGCGAAATAGCCGAGGCGGCGGCAAATCTGCCGGGTCGCGGTGCGGAACAGGAACACATTGTCCGCGGCTTGCAAGGCGTTTCGCGGCGCGAAGGTGCATTCGACCTGTCCGGGACCCCACTCGTTTTCGATCGATCTCAAGTCCAGTCCGATCGCCTCGAAGGCGCCGCCGAGCGCGTCGAACACCGGCTGCATCAGGTCCATGTTGGACTTCTGAATGGTAGTGATAGCCCGGCTCGACCGGGATCGTCTTTATCGGGCGGCCGCGGATCCCGGGCGCGCCGATATTGTCGGCGCTGAGATGATCGTCGGCGACGCGCAGCAAATACCACTCGATCTCCGGTCCCACGACGCTCGTATAGCCGCGCTCGGAGAGGCCGCGAAGCGCTTTGCGCAGAAGTTGACGCGGCGAGAAATGAAATGGCGTGCCGTCGTTGAAATATTCATCACCCAGGATCCAGCCGACGCCCGGCGCCCATGGCAATGCGCGGAATGTCGATGGATCGGCGACGATGGTGAGATTGGGCGAGCCCGTCATCTCGGCGAGGCCCATCCCGCCGCCGGGCGTGAACGAAGCGAAGACGCGCGCGCCGGCGGAATTGAGCGTGGTGGTGGCGACACCGATATTGTAGCCGTCGCTCAGCGCCGACAGGAACGCGGGTATCGTCAGTGTCTTGGCGCGCGAATAGCCGTGCGTGTCGCCCCAAGCCAGTCTGACGAAATGCAGCTTTTCGGTTTCGACGCGGCGCGCGAGCTCGGCGGCAAGCCGCCGTTGTTCGTCGCTCCACAAGCCATGCTTTTCGATGAACGTCGGTCGCTCGGCTTTTGTCATCACGCAAGGAAAACGTCAGAGGGCGTTCAGCCATTAGAGCATGATCCCGAAAAGTGGAAACCGGCTTTCGGACAAGATCATGCTCGAAACTAGACCGTGATCCGATTCAATCGAATTGGATCACGGTCTAGCTGCTAGCACGCCGCGGCGTGCGGTTCCACGCGCAATGCTTTGCGACGCGGCCTATCCGCGGCTCAACACTTTCAGCATGAGATCGGTGAGACGGCCAAACGGCGGATAGAGGAAACGCGCCCCGCTGAGGCGGCTCTGCAGGAAAACGCCCTTGCGGTGCGAGAAGGTCTGGAAGCCGAATTCGCCGTGATAGGCGCCGATGCCGGATGGGCCGATGCCGCCGAACGGTAGATTTTCCGCGGCGAAATGAAACAAAGTCCCGTTGACGGTTGCGCCACCCGAGATGGTCCGGCGCAACACGTCATCCCGCTTCGTGGTGTCGGCGCCGAAATAATAGAGCGCAAGCGGTCGCGGATGTCCGTTGACGTAATCGATGGCCTCGTCGAGGTTGCGATAGGTCTTGACCGGCAGCACCGGCCCGAAAATTTCCTCTCGCATGACCGATAGATCGTCGCCGGGTTCGATCAACAAGGTCGGCGGCAATTTCCGCGCTTCCTCGGGCAGCGCGTCATGCGCCGGGTTGATCTCGACCGCGCGCACGCCCTTTGCCTTGGCTTCGGCGACGTATTGCGCGACGCGCCGGTAATGGCGTTCGTTGATGATCGAGCTGTAATCCGGGTTCTGTGCCAGCGTCGGATAGAATTTGCGCGCCGTCTCCGTGGCGAGCGAGACGAATTCATCGAGCCTTTGCTGCGGTAGAAGGACATAATCCGGTGCGATGCAGGTCTGGCCGGCGTTCAAGAGCTTGCCGTGCACGATGCTTTCGGCCGCGCTCGGCAGCGCCGCATCTTCACCGATGATGCACGGCGATTTTCCGCCGAGCTCGAGCGTCACCGGCGTGAGATTATCTGCGGCCGCTTGCATGACCAGCCGTCCCACCGCCGTCGAGCCGGTGTAGAACAGATGGTCGAACGGCAGGCGCGCAGAGGCTTGGCCGATCTCCGGCCCGCCGACGATCGTGGCTACCTGCTCGGGCGGAAACAAACCAGCCAGAAGCTCCGCCAAAAAATCTGACGTGCGCGGGGTCAGTTCCGACGGCTTCAGCATCACGCGATTGCCGGCGGCGAGTGCTGCGACCAGCGGCACGATGGCGAGGTTGAACGGATAGTTCCACGGACTGATGATCCCGACCACGCCGACCGGCTGATAAAGGATGCGGGCGCTGGCCGGCATCAGTTCGAAGCCGACCGCGACGCGCTTCGGCCGCATCCATCGCGCGAGATGGCGCAGCGTGTGCCGAATAGCCGATTGCGCCGGAAAGATCTCGCCGATCTCCGTCTCGTGACGCGAGCGGTGGCCGAAGTCTGCGGAAATCGCTGCTGCCAGGCGCTCGCCGCCGCGGCCAATCGCGTCCGCGAGTTTTTTCAGATCCGCGCGCCGCTCTTGCAGCGTCGGCGCTCCGGCGCGCAGAAAAGCCGCGCGTTGCGCATCGAAGGTGGCGCGCATGTCGGCCGCGATGGGGCGTATCACGTTCATAGCGGAGGCTCCATTGGATGACCGGGCTGCGTTCGCGCCGCGGCTTCGATTGTCGCCATGGCCGCGAGCGCCACGTGGTCGCGCCAGGGCCGCGCGATCACCTGCACCGCGATCGGCAGGCCGGCGCTGCCGCGCTCAGTTTCACGCGCAACCTGATCGACGATGTCGCGGCTTGCGCCGCGGTCGCTTTCTTCGCCGGCGCGCACGCGCGTCACCGGCACGATTCCGGCAGGAAATCCGCTGACATTGGCGAGCGGTACATACGCGCCCGGCATCGGCATCAGCTCGGTCGCGCCGTGCCGGACGGCGGGGAGCGCGTAAGGGGGACAAAGAACCACGTCGATCGGACCGCCTTCGGCGTCTTCAAACGAAGCTAGCAACGCCTGCTTGAATGCGGCCATGGCCGCGATGGTCTGCCAATAGTCGTCGACACTGCCGGATGCGAAGCGGCGCAAATTACGAGCCTGCCGGTGGCGCCCGATCGCATCGAATGCCGAGGCTGTGGCAGCGCGCAGCCAGGGCGGCATGCGGGCAGCCAGCAGCAGCGGGCTGAGGCGTCGGTCCACGGGATTGCCGCGCAACAACCGCCGAAACGACTCGGTGCGGTCAGCCGAGAGGCAAGCAAACAACAGATCAAGCGCGCGGCTTAGGGGCGGCCCCTTCCACCCAACTTCTTTCGCTCCGGCCGCCGTGAGAAAGCCCGCGGCTTCAGCGACCGCCCGCCGCACCGCCGGCGCGACCGGAAATTCACCATCATCCGTGAAGGCCGCAAAGTGCAGCCGGCTTATGTCAACGGCGCTCGGGTCGCCCAATTCCGCGCCGGGAACGACGAAAGGATCGCGTGCGCGGTCGAGCACGCGGAGCCCGAGGATCAAATCTTCCACGCGGCGGGCCATCGGCCCAACTTGGCTGACGATGCCCGTCTGCCCGGTCGGCAGGCCGTGGGCGCAACGATCAGGCGTGCGGCCGGCGGTCGGGCGGATCGAGGTGATGCCGCAAAAAGCCGCCGGGATGCGCAACGAGCCGCCGATGTCGTTGCCGAGCCCAAGTGGCGAAGCGCCGGCCGCGATCACGGCGGCTTCGCCGCCGCTCGAACCGCCGCACGATCTTTCCAGATCCCACGGATTGTTGGTTCGCCCGTACAGCGGGTTGTCCGTTTCGGTGTAGATCATCAGCTGCGGCACATTGGTCTTGGCGATCGGGATTGCGCCAGCCGCCCGCCAAGCCGCCACGTAGGGATCGTCCTCGCTTTCGATTTCATCGCGGCGCGACAGCAACCCGAAGGTCGACGCGGTGCCGGCCAGATCGAAGCATTCTTTGATGGTCACCGGCACTCCCGCCAGCGGACCGAGCTTCTCGCCGCGTGCGCGCGCCTTATCAACGTCTTCAGCGGCCTTGCGCGCGCTTTCCGACAAATCGGCGGTGACGGCATTGAGCTTGCCGTTGACGGCCTTGAGCCGCGTAACAAAGTGTTCGACCACCGCGGCGGACGAGAACTCGCGCGCGGCAATGCGGGCCGCGATCTCGCGCGCGGATAGGTTCTGCACGTCTTTATGGCGTGGCGTTGCCGGTGCGGCCGGGGCGTCGATGAGCGTCATGCCTTGCAAATCCCCGAAGATCCGCCAATGAGGCAGCGGCGCGTTAGGCTCGGTCCAATCGGTGGCGTTTGTCAATTTGCATCTATGCGTCGGCTTACAAAGCGGCGGTTTGCAGCGCACAAGGAATGCCGAAGGTCTTGCGACTGTCACACTTATGAGCGTCGCGCCGCCGGTAGTCGGCCTACGCAGCGATGCCCTTACTTTCTTCTGCTCAAGGCTTTGGCTGTCTTTGTCGCACTGCATCATGAATGCTTGGCAAACTCTTGCTCAACGCAAGAGCCTGCCGATTTTGTGCGCATCAATTGTTTGACGATTGCGCAGTTATAAAGTGCGGATCATATTGGCCGGAAGAGCCGAACGCGCCGAGTTAAGCTTCGGGTGAGGAAAGCGCGGGTATAAAGGCTGCTGAGCTCAAGGGAGAAAGTCCATGTGCAAGAGCATTGCTGCGATCGTAAGCCTCGCGGCGATCTTGTCCTTAGGATCGCTGGTCGCCGCCCAAGCCGGGGGCGGAGCAACGAGCGCGCCGTCGAAGTACAACAATGCGGGCCAGACGCAATGGCACTCGCAAAACACCAGCTACACGATCACTGAATTCTCTTCGTCTTCGGCGAGATCGTCAAAGCCGAAGCGTTAAGCCGGAACCGGTAGGTCGATCAGCGACGCTGTTGCGCTTCGGTGTATTCTGAACGGACGGTAGACGCCGTGCTCGGCGCGGCGCGGTTACGTTTATCAACGTTCAGGCTATCGCGCGCGCTTTCGCCTTTTGCCGAATTGGCGTGCGCAACCCAGGCCCGCACGGTCGGGAAAATATCCGGCAGCAGCGCATCGACCTCGCCTTTGGTCATTCCCGGCCGGATGCGCGGATCATAAAGGATGTTGACCAGGTACTGATCGTAGACGTCGAAGAAACCCATTTGCACGTCGTCATTGAACATCGTCCAGGGCACCGAGCTGTCGTCGTTGATCAGCCCGAGCGATTGCAGCAGTTCTTCGTAGCCACAATCGTAAAATTGAAATTCGTCGGCATCGACCGGCAGGATCACCTCAGCGCGCCGAATGCGATAGCTCTGATCCTTGGCAATTCCGGACAGACATTCGGGATGGAGCGAATTTTGAATCTGCTTCGCCGCGCTCTCCCCGTAGCGGGAACGGATGGTGCGCGCGAAATCGCGCCTCGGCACCAAGACGACCACGACATTGGCGTCCTTGCGCTCGGCCGTGACAGCCAGATCGAGATGATGAACCCGGGCGCCAATGTCGTTGACGATCGCCGCAATGTCGGCGGTTCGCGCAGGTGCGCCGTGATTGTCGATAAACACCCGAACGGCCTCGTCGAACTTGCGGATGCGTTCCTCGTGGCGGCCGAATTGCAGCTCGGCGCGGAAAGCAGTCTTGAGAAGACCGTCCCTGATCTCTTCGTTGCTGAAGCTTGTGCGCTCGGCCGCGCGCCGGATGCTGATGGCGTTGTTTTCAGCTTGCACCGGGGAGATACTATTGATCGCGATCGTTGCCACGAACGCGGCGATCGCCAACAAGCACGCCGAGATGAAACGTCTGGGCTGCATCGAACCGGCTCTTCGGGCGCATGACGCGCCCTTTCGAATATGCCGATCGCCGCATATGAATTCGATGCTGGTTGCTCGCGCTTGTCATAGGAAATAAATATACGCGCAGGCGGCCGAGTGCCCGCCCTGCCCAATGAGGCGGCACGAATGTTCTTTTTATGAGCGCGGTCGGCGACGCAGTAACCCGACGATGCCGTTCGGCGCCAGCATGACGAAGCCGACCAGCAAGACGCCGACAACCATGAGATTGATCTCGGACGAGATCGTCACGGTCGCGACTTGCTGCACGGTCGCGAGCAGCACGGCGCCGATCAGCGGGCCGAGCCAGGTTGTGGTGCCGCCGATCATCGCCATGGCGATGGTGTTGACCGCATAGGCGAGATTGAAGGTCGAGGCAGGCTCAAGGAAGCTGACATAATAAGGAAGCGGCGCACCGGCCATTCCCATCAGCGCACCGCTGAGACCTGTGGCGACGAGCTTGAGGCGCAATGTGGGCACGCCCGTCGCCTCGGCCGCGGTTTCGTCGTCGCGGATCGCGGTGAAGCCGTAGCCCAGCCACGAGCGTTCCACGGCGCGCGCCACCACTACGGCGAACGCCGCCACGATCAGCATCAGCAGGAACAAATATTCGATGTAGCTGCCGAACCATGGCCCGCGTTTCGGATGCAGCATGTAAGCTCCGGCCGAGCCGCCGACATAATCCCAATTGGCGATGAAGGTCTCGGTGACGACGGCGAGCGCCAGCGTGGCGATGGCAAAGAAGATTCCCTTCAGCCGCAGCGTCAAATAGCCCATGGCGATTCCGACCAGGCCCGCGACGATGGCGGCGGCGGGAATCGTCGCGGGCAGCGGCAGCTTCCACGCGGTTTCGAGCGCGACCGTGGTGTAGGCGCCGAGCGCGAAAAAGGCGGAGACGCCGAGATTCATGTAGCCCGTATAGCCGCCGAGGATGTTCCAGGCGATCGCCAGCACGACGTATTGCAGAACGACGTAGCCGGCGAAAAACAGATAATCGATATTGAGCCAGGCGGCGATGCCGAAGACGATGGCGGCAACGGCGACGGCCGCGGCGAGGAAGCGCCAATTCGTCATGGCGTTTCAGCTCCGCCCGAACAAGCCGGAGGGCCGCCACGCCAGCGTCGCTAGGAGCACGCCGAACGCGACGGCCGGCGACCACGACGCGCCGATGAAAATGGTGGAGAGATTCTCGACCAGTCCCAACGATACGGCTGCGACAATCGTGCCCGGCAGGCTGCCGAGGCCGCCGAAAACGCAAATGGCGAAGACGCGGCCGATGAATTCGCGGCCGACGGCCGGCTGCAGCGGCTCGATGATGATGATAAAGGCGCCCGCCAATGCCGCGCTGGCGCACGCAATGCCGAAAGCAATGCGCTTGATGCGGACCGGCGACACCGCCACGAGCCGTAGCGCGAACGGATCCTGCGCTACAGCCACGATGGCGCGCCCGATGAAGGTCTTTCTCAGAAACAATTCGAGCGCGACCAGCATGAGAACCGAGCCGGCGAACGGCACGGCCAATCGCAAAGGCAATGCAATGGCGCCGAAATTCCAGGTCGTAGTGATGTAGGGGGCGTGCACGTAGCGGAAGTCGACGCCGAACAGCATGATCAGCGCCACTTCGGCGATGAACATCAGGCCGAAAAAAAAGCGAGCCCGCGCATGGCATCGTCGCCGCGCCGTTCGAAGAAGTGATGATAAAGCTGATAAAGCAGCATGCCGGCGCCGTAGAATACCGGCGTCAGCAACAAGCCGCAGATGATCGGGTCGACGTTGAACGTGCGGTTAAGAACGAGAACGGCGTAAGCGCCAACGACCGCAAAGGTCGGATGCGCGATATTGACGATATCAAGGAGGCCGAAGGCGACGGTAGCGCCCACGCTCAGCGCGGCATAGAAGCCGCCCATGAGCAGTCCGGCGATCAGCGCATTGACGAGCAGCGGGTAAGTTATCGTCATGCGCTGTCTTCCCCCATCGATTTCTTGCCGGATCGGCCCGCGCCACTCTGTGCGGCGCGAGCCGAAGCCGCACGCCCCTTTTTGCGCCTAGCGGCGGGCGTCTTCGAACGAAAGCAGCTCGCCGCTCTTGTATTCGGCGGGCGAGACAACGACCACTTTATCCGTGCCCTTGAATTGCTCGATGTCGTTGCCTTTCACGTGCTGGAATTGCGCCGCCAGCATGCGCGGCTGCGCCCATTCGCCGCTTTCGCCGAACTTCACGTCGCCGATGATGGTCTTGAATGTGGTGGCGTGAATGTAAGGTCCAAGCTTGTCGCCGGCCGTGCTCTTGGTGGCCTCGACCGCCTGGCCGAGGACCTGTAGCTCGGCATAGGCCCAGGGAGCGGCGTAGTAGCCGATCGGATCGACGCCCGCGGCCTTGGCGCGCTCCTGATAGCGCTTGATGAAATCCATGACGCCCGGATACTGCATCTTGGGCGCGGGCAGCCAGATGTTGAAATTGACGAAGCCGTTGAGCTGCTCGCCGAGCAGCCCTTCGGCGTCGCTGGTCTGTAGTCCGGTCATGCCGCCGCCGACGATCTTGGCCTTCAGGCCGACTTCGTTGATGGCGCGCACGATCGCAATCGATTGGCCGGGCTGCGTGCCGATGGCAACGATGTCCGGATTGGTCGCCTGGATCTGCCGCACCACCGTCGTCAGATCGGTCATGCTGGGCGGGAAGCCCTGATCGTAGACGATTTGCAGGCCGGCGGCGGAAGCCGCCGCCCGCACGCCGTTCTTGATGGACTGGCCGAATTCCATTTCGGGATAGATGGCAGCGACCGTCTTCGGTTTGGGATCGAGCGTCATCGCCGCATCGAAGAACGGCTGCATGATCGCCAAAGCGGGCTTTTCGCCGGACGGGAAGATGCCGAAATATTTGTCGTATTTGAACTTGGCATTGTTGGCCAAACCGAAGAAGCCCATCAGCACCATGTCGTGCTGCATGGCGATCGGTATCGTGGATGCGATGATCGGGGTGGCATAACCGCTGATGATCAGATCGACCTTGTCGAGATCGATGAGCTTGGCATAGAGCGCCGGCACGTTGGCCGGGTTGCTCTGATCGTCATAGTGGACGAGCTTGACCTGGCGTCCGAGCAGGCCGCCTTTGGCGTTCACATCCTCGGCCCAGATGTTCATCGCCAGCAGCGCCGATTTTCCGGTGCCGGCCAATGGTCCCGTTTCCGCCATGCCGAAACCGATTTTCAGAGGCTCCTCGGCGGCGGCCGGCAGGCTCGCGGCCGCCATGCTGAGTGCGGCGAGTGTCGCCAGCACGGCCGTGCGAAGGCCGCTTGCGCCGGTAGCGCGTGTTGGTTTTTGCATCATCGGAAACCTCCCATGGTTCAGCTATTGGTCTTATTTGCTGCCTGACCGTGCAGCTTGCGGAGTTCGGTCTTGAGGACCTTGCCATAATTGTTTTTCGGCAGGGCTTCGAGAAACACATAGTCGCGGGGCCGTTTGAAGCGCGCGATGGCGGAGAGACAGAGCGTGTCCAGGTCTTCCGCCGAGATCGTTTGCTCCGGACGCGCAACGACGCAGGCCACGACCTCCTCGCCCCAATCCGCGTGCGGGCGGCCGATCACCGACACTTCGAACACACCTGGATGGCGCAGCAAAACCTCCTCGACCTCGCGCGGATAAATGTTGCTGCCGCCGCTGATGATCAGGTCCTTGGAGCGGTCCTTCAGAGTGAGGAAGCCTTCCTCGTCGAAAGCGCCCATGTCGCCGGTATGCAGCCAGCCGCCGCGCAAAGTCTCGGCGCTCGCCTGCGGATTTCGCCAATAGCCCGTCATCACCACCTCGCCGCGAACCAGTACTTCACCGATTTCGCCGGTGGCAATATCGCAGTCTTCCTCGTCGCTGACGCGCACTTCAACGTTCGTGCGGGGCAAGCCGACCGAGCCCATGATCTCACGCCAGCGCGGCCGCGCGCGGTCGGCGTGCAGTTCCTTGGAGAGTGCCGTGATGGTCATCGGCACTTCGCCCTGGCCGTAGATCTGCGCGAATTTCGGGCCGAGCAAATCCAGCCCGCGCAGCAGCGTCTCGAAATGCATCGGCGCACCGCCGTAAATGATGGTGCGCAAACCCGAGTGGTCGGCGGCGGCAAAGCGCTGATTGTTGATCAAGCGACTGACCATGGTGGGCGCCGCGAAGAAACTGACACTGCCGTGGATTGCCGACAGTTCGGCAATCTCCTCCGGCTCAAAGCCCGCGCTTTCGGGAACGACGGTCTTTGCCCCCATTGCCACGTGCGGCAGGCCGTAGCAGCCGGAGCCGTGCGACATCGGTGCGGCGTGAAGCACGCAATCGTCCGGTCCGACCGGCTCGATCTCGGCAAAGTAGGCGAGCGTCTGCGCCATCATGATGCCGTGTGTCAGCATGGCGCCTTTCGGCCGGCCCGTCGTGCCGCTGGTGTAAAAAAGCCAGGCGAGTTGATCCGGCCGGCGTGGCACCATGTCGATGCCATCACCCTGGCAAAGGCGCCGCCACTCGCTCGTGCCGGTCGCGATGGTGCGGCCATGCGGCGCGACATCGTCCGCCCGATCGGGGCTTGCGAGCGTCAGCGCCGCTTCCGTGTTGCCGACGATGTAGCCGAACTCGTCGCTGTGGAGCTTGGCATTCATCGGCACCGCGACCAGGCCCGCATGCCAAATGGCAAACAGCGCCTCGAGAAATTCCGGCCGGTTGGTCATGGCGATCGCGACGCGATCGTCGGGCTTGCACAGCGCGCGCAAGTTGCCCGCGAGCATGCGCGAGCGCACCGCCCATTGCCGGTAGGTCGAGTAGTTCGCGCCGCCGCAGGCGATCGCAGGACGATCCGGCGCGGCGCGCCCCCATTTCTCGACCCAGGCCGCCAGATTCATCGTACGCCGCCGCCTTTGTTCATGGTGCGGGCTTGGCGTCGATCAGAACCGCAGCCAACACGCAAGGCTTCCCGCTCCGGTTGACCCAAGCATGATTGGTGCCGCGTTGCACGATGCAATCGCCGGCATGCAGCTCCACTTCGCCTTCTTCCATCAGCATGTGCATCGAGCCGGAGATCACGACCAGATAATCGATCGAGTCGGTCTTGTGCATGGTCGGATGCTTGGCGGAATCCGCTGCGCTCGGCTTGTGGGTGCTGCCGAGCTGGCCGAAGGTAGCGCCGGCATCGATCTTCGTTCCGGCGCTCTCCGGCGGAATCTCCACGACGCGGAAAATGGTGCCGGAAGGTGTCGGATCGTGCCGCATCGGCCGCAGCGAGCGGTCCGTCGAGTCGAGGTTGCTGACCGGCATTTCGTCGGTGACCCAGACTTCGGTGACGCCGGCGCCCGGCCAGCCCTTGAGCGGGTTCGCATTAGGCGCATGATCGTCGAACAGGATGACGGCCTTGCCGGCGGCATTGTGCCCGGTGACGACCCGGCGGATCTTCTGCAGCATAATCTCCTCCCGCTGATAGTTTAGCCGCGTACGATGCGATTGCGCAGTACGCCGATTTTTTCGACCTCGAGCTCGACGACTTCGCCCGGCTCGACATAGCGTCCGATTTCGAGGCCCGAGCCGTTGCCGACCGTGCCCGAGCAGAACAATTCGCCCGGATAGACGGTCTCGTCGCGGGTCACGAAGGCGATGCAGTCTTCGTACTTCCAGCCCATTTCGCGTGAATTGCCGCGGCCGCGCTCTTGCCCGTTGACGCGCACAATCATGTCGAGCGCGTAAGGGTTGGGGATTTCGTCGGCGGTGACGATGCAGGGACCGATCGGATTGGAATTGTCGAAGTCTTTGCCCTTGCCCGGGCCGAGACTTGAGAGCATCTCCTGGCTCTGTTCGTCGCGGGCGGACAGATCGTTGAAGATGGTGTAGCCGAAGATGTACTCGCGGGCCTTGTCCTTCGGAATGTTGCGGCCGGTCTTGCCGATCACGCAGGCGAATTCCAGCTCGTAGTCGATGGTCTTCGAATAGGCCGGCCAGACGACGTCTTGATCGGGGCCGCAGACCGCAAAGCGGCTCGGCTTATAAAAGCTCGGCCGCTCGTACCAGATTTTCGGCACATTATAGGTGCCGGCCGCCTCCATCTCGCGCATCGCTTTTTCCGGGTCGGCCGTGGTCGCCGCGCGCACTTGGCGCATGCGCGCGAATGCCTGGATGAGGTGCTTCTCGAAACAAAGAAAATCCCGCATTTGCGCCGGCACCGGCAGCGGCGCCAAAAGCTTCACCGCGGCGGTGTCGATGATGCCGCGTCCGCTGCGTTGCGCATCGGCGACGATCGCGCGCGCACGTTCGAGAGCGGGGGCGCCGCTTTCGATCAGCATCTGCATGCTGCCGTAGGCGGGATCGCCGCCAGCGCTGGCAGCCAAGAGATCCACAATCCGGCGATCGCTATCGATGAAAGCACCAATGCGCTGTCGCACTGCGCCGGAAGCCGTAAAGGTGACGAGCCTCATTCGTCCTCCCCATCGATTGCTGACGTCGATCGCAGCAATCGTTCTTGGTCAGCCGTTTCTTGATCAGTCGTATTATTCTATTTCATTGAATGTTGAAATTCGGATAGAGTTCAAGCTGTCCGCTTCGGCAGCGTCGCGGACGCGCCCGCCGCCGATGCGGGATGGGAGCTTGCATGAAGACCAAAGGCGCGACAGCGCCGAAAAACACCAAGAGCGCGACAGCGCCGAAATCGCGGCGGAATCCGGCAAAGCGCAAACCGGAAGCGCGCGGCGAGCGCGTCGTCGCGCGGCGCGGCGACACCACCCGGCTCTCGATTCTCGACGCGGCCGAGCGGAGTTTTGCCGAAAGCGGCTTCGACGGCGTCTCGCTCCGCACCATCACCGAGCGTGCCGGCGTCGATCTGGCGCTTGCCAATTATCACTTCGGCACCAAGGAAAATCTCTTGCACGAAGTGATCGCGCGCCGCGCGCGCATTGTTCACGACGAGCGTGTGAAGGAGCTCGAACTGGCGCGGCAGCAGGCGGGCACGCAATCGCCTTCGATCGAAGCAATCGTCTCGGCGTTTCTCGCGCCAATGTTCCGGCGCCTCGCTGACGGCGATGCCGGGTGGCGGCATTACGCCAGTCTCGTCTCGCAGCTTGACGTGCTGCCGAAATTCACCGCGCTGGCGAGCGGGGTGCTCGACCCCACGGCGCTGCATTTCATCAATGCGTTGCGGCTCGCCATGCCGAAAGCGCCGGAGCCGTCGGTCTATTGGGGCTACATGTTTCTGCTGGGCACCATGGTGCAGGTGATATCGGCCACCGGGCGCATCGAGAGATTGTCACGCGGGCTCTGCCGCTCGGACGACGTTGACGCGGCACTGCGCGAGATCGTGCCCTTTGTCAGCGGCGGCTTGCGCGCGCTTGAGCATGATCCGGAAGAGCATGATCCGGAAAGGTAGAACGCCGGTTTTCCGGAAAGATCATGCTCCACCACTCTAGGAGCGTCATCCCGACTGGGGTGACAAATTTGTGTCGGGCGGCAAACTTTCGCGCGCCGGCGCCTTGTGCAAAAATGCGTTGCGCCAGAATAGGTTCAGCCGAATAAATTTTGACACTTTCCCCTAATAGTCTGGTGGCCCATCGGGATTGATAGTGCGCACGTGAATCCAGGGAGGCTATCGTGGGTCTCATTGATGTTCTCAATGGAATGCAGAATGGACCGCGTGGCGCGCGCGGTTCCTCGTCGGGATCGAGCAGCGGCGGGGGCATGTCGCCCATCACCATGGCGATCCTCGGCCTGCTTGCCTACAAGGCGTTGAAAAGCTTCACCGGCCAGCCCGCCAATGCGGGACCCGGTCCGGGAACCCAGGCGCCGACGCCGGGCGCAAGCCCGGGCGGCGGATTGGGCGATATCCTCAAGAACGTCCTGGGCGGCGAGCCGGCGCCGACGCAGGCCGGCGGTGCGGGAGGCGCACCGGGCGGTTTGAACGACATCCTCAAGGGCGGGCTCGGCGGTTTGTTGGCCGGCGGCGCTGCGGGAACCGTGTTGAGCGGAGGTCTCAACGACCTGCTCAAGCAACTGCAGCAATCAGGTCAGGGCGACGTCGCCAAGTCCTGGGTCGGCACCGGGCCGAACAAAGCGATCTCGCCGGACGATCTGGCAAGCGCTCTCGGTGCCGATCGGGTCAACGCGTTGTCGGCGCATTCCGGCCTGGCGCAGAACGATCTGCTTGAGGGTCTCAGTCAGTATTTGCCCCAGGTGGTCGATCACCTGACGCCGAACGGGCGGATGCCGACTGACCAGGAATTGTCGCGCTCGCTCTAGCGAACGCTTCCATCGCCCGATCTCACGGCGGCCGAACGCCGGGCGCATCGGCATGGCTTTCGGCCAGATCCAGGATTAGATTTTCAGACCAGCGGCGGCTTGCGCGCGCATACTACCGCGCGCCCTTGCGGGCGCGGGGCGCCGTTGTTCAATGGCAGGAGCATTCATGAGATATGCGGTGTCGTACGCATCGGTGGCGCTAGCCGCGGCCGCAGGCTCCGTCGCGCTGGCATTGGTAGGATCGCATGTCATGAGCAAAGAGCCGCGCTTCCCGCAATTGACTATGCAGCAACTCACCGACGCGCAAAAGCCGTTGGCCGAGCAGATCATGAAGGTCTCGAGCGTCGGCCTGGGCGGTCCCTATAATCCGCTGCTGCGCAGCCCCGTTCTCGGCCAGCGGATGTTCGATCTTCTGCACTATTTGCGGTGGGAGACTTCGGTCCCGTTGAAGCTCAACGAGTTTGCCATTCTCATTATCGGCCGCCAGTGGCGCTCGCAGGTGGAGTGGTTCGCGCACGCGCCGCTCGCTGTCAAAGCGGGGCTGTCGCCGGATATCGTTGCGGAATTGAAAGCCGGCAAACGCCCGTCGAACATGCCGCCGGAGGAAGCCGCGGTGTATGATTTTGTCACCGAGCTGACGACGAAGCATGCCGTTTCCGACGCGACGTTCGAGCGCGCCAAGAAACTCCTGGGCGAGCAACAGGTGGTCGATTTGACCACCGTCGCCGGCACTTACATATCGATTGCCATGGTGTTGGCGATGAGCGAAGAGAGTGTGCCGCCGGGCAAAGAATTGCCGTTCAAGCCGGGCGAGCCTTGAGGCGGCCGGACGAATCACTTCCAGACGAGTCACTTCCAGACGAGTCACTTCAAGACGAGTCACTTCCAGACGGGTCAGTGCCAGACGAGTCAAAAAGAAAATGACCGAAACACTCATTCGCGATCTCGGTGCAAAATCGCATCTCGATGCGTTGCTGGCTACGGTCGGCGAGGTCGAGGGGCGGCGCGTCATCGATATCGGCTGCGGCGAGGGCCACATGGCGCGCGCGCTCGCGGCGTTGGGTGCCGACGTCACCGGCTACGATCCGTTCATCGAAGGCACAGATCCGGTCGCCCATGGCGCTGGCCGCTTTCGTCTAGTCAAGGCAAGTGCCGACACCATTCCTGAACCGGCTCAATCGGCCGATCTCGTCCTGTTTATCTTCTCGCTCCATCACGTGCCGGGCGCGAAGCTTCAAGGCGCGCTCGCCGAGGCGCGGCGGATTTTGCGGCCATCGGGCCGCCTTTACGTCGCCGAGCCGTTGCCGCAGGGGCCGCATCAATATGTCATGGAGCTGTTCCACGACGAAACCGCGGTGCGAAAAGCGGCAGCCGAGGCTCTGACACAGTTTGCACGGCCGCGCTTTGCGACCGATGAAATTTCGA
This sequence comes from uncultured Alphaproteobacteria bacterium, assembly GCA_963720115.1. Lineage (GTDB taxonomy): Bacteria > Pseudomonadota > Alphaproteobacteria > Rhizobiales > Xanthobacteraceae > BOG-931. The sequence continues at coordinate 2,681 of CAVREN010000098.1, read as the reverse complement.
CCTACGCGGATACGCGGCGTTATGCCGGCTTCGACGCCTTCGCCGAGCAAATGATCGCAAACATGCGCTTCAACGGTTACAGCAAGGAAGCCGTCCTGGCGCCGGCGGTGCGGCGCCGTTTCGACGAGACTTTTGCCGCCAGTGGCGACAAGTTCGATCAGCCGGTCCGCATCGATTGCTTCGGCCCAGCCGCCTGAGTTGATATTGCCGACGCCAGGCGGATGAGGCCAGAATAATAGGGCATGGGAAAAGATCGTCTCGCCGCGTTCAGTGATGGCGTCATCGCCATCATCATCACCATCATGGTGCTGGAGCTGCATGTGCCGCACGGCAGCGACGCCTCGGCGCTTGCCGCCATAGCGCCGAGCTTTCTGAGCTACGTCTTGAGCTTCATCTATGTAGGCATTTATTGGAACAACCATCATCATCTTCTGCATACGGTGACGCGCGTCGACGGGCTCATTCTGTGGGCCAACTTGCATCTCTTGTTCTGGCTCTCGATCATTCCGGTGACGACAGCCTGGATGGGGCAAAATCTCGGCGCCCCGCTGCCGACGGCGATTTACGGCGCGGCGCTGCTGATGCCGGCCATCGCTTACGTGCTGCTGCAACGGGCGATCGTCCACCGGCAGGGCAAGCAATCCGTCCTGGCCGAAGCCCTCGGCAGCGACCTCAAGGGCAAGATATCGCCGATCCTCTATGTTGCCGGGATCGTCCTGGCGTTCGTCAATCCGTGGCTCTCGATCGCGCTCTACGTGCTGGTCGCCATCATCTGGCTCGTGCCTGACCGGCGCATCGAGCGGATCGTTGGACGGGAGTGAGCGATATGCCTCGGGCGCAATTTGGCTTGGCTGCTTTGAGCCTGACAATCTTGATGGTTGCGGCCGTCACTCAGGTACTGGTGCCGCCCGCAGCCCTGGCTGACGATTGGCGCACCTACCACAACGATCGCTACGGCACGACCATCGACTATCCGAATGTCTTCAAACCGGGAACGCCGCCGGACAATGACGACGGTCTTGCATTCAGCAGCGCCGATGGCGCGGAGTTCTCGGTCTTCGCCTCCTACAATGCGCTCGATTTCGATCTGGCGGGGTTCCAGGACTTCATTGTGAAGAATCTGGGGGCCGATGCGGTGATCACCTATCGCACGCATGGCGACAACTGGTTCGTCATCTCCGGCACAAAGGAGAACGACCGCATCTTTTATGAGCGGCACCTTTTATCGCACGGCAAGGAAATGACCGAAGGCTTTGTCGCGTCCTATCCGGCCGGCCTCAAACAGAAATACGATCCGATCGTCGCGCGGATGTCGAAATCGTTTCGCGCCGGTGCGGGCTTTCAAACGCCGAAAAAGCGCTGATTGCCACGCGCGCTTGGACGGTTTGCTCGGCCGCAAAGCCGATGCCCAACAGCGAAACGGCGGAAGGATTTTCCTCCCGCCGTTCGTTGAATTACCAGCGCACCAGCACGTTGCTGAACTGCCAGGGATCGTCGCGATCGACCTCATCCGGGAACAATCCGCCGCGACCGTCGGCCGGCGTCCAGTCGGTGTAGCGACCGATCACCGGCCCGAGATAGGGCCGCTGGACTTCCAGGCAACGCCGAAAGTCCATCTCGTCGGCCTCGACAATGCCGCGGTCGGGATTTTCCAGCATCCATACGATGCCGGCAAGCACGGCCGAGGTCACCTGCAGTCCGGTCGCGTTCTGGTAGGGCGCGAGCTCGCGGGTTTCTTCGACCGAGAGCTGGGAGCCGTACCAATAGGCGTTCTTGGCGTGGCCGTAGAGCAGCACGCCGAGCTCGTCGATGCCGTCGACGATGTCGCCTTCGCCGAGGATCCGCCAATCCGGCTGCATCTGCCACGCGGCGCCGGCCATCTCGTGCAGCGACAAGACGGCGTCGTCGCACGGATGATAGGCGTAGTGGCAGGTCGGCCGGTAGACGACCTTGCCGTTCTCGCGCAGCGTGAAAAAGTCCGCGATCGAGATCGACTCGTTATGCGTGACCAGGAAGGCATGCTGCGCCTGTGCCGTCGGCGTCCAGGAACGCACGCGCGTGCCGGCTCCGGGCTGCGTCAGATAAATAGCGGCGCCGCAGCCGAAGTCGTGATTGCTGCCGTTCGGCGGCAGCGCCTTTTCGTGGGTGCCCCAGCCGAGCTCCGCCGGCTGCAGCCCCTCGGAGCAAAAGCCCTCGACCGACCAGGTGTTGACGAAGATCCCGCGCGGCTTCGGGTCGCGCGCACGCTGGGTGTCGCGCTCGGCAATGTGGACGCCTTTGACGCCGGCGCGGTGCATCAGCCGCGCCCAGTCGTCGCGCGTCTTGGGCTCGTCGAACTTCAGGCCGATTTCGGTGGCGACGTCGAGCAGCGCCTGCTTGACGAACCACGACACCATGCCGGGATTGGCCCCGCAGCAGCTCACGGCGGTGATGCCGCCCGGCCGCCGCCGGCGCAAATCGAGCAGGCTTTCGCGCAGCGCATAGTTCGAGCGCTGCGAGATCGACCGGTTGCGGTCGGTATAAAGGCCGGGCCAGGGCTCGACCACGGTGTCGATGTAGAAGGCGTCGATGTCCTTGGCGAACGACATCAGTTCGACTGATGACGTGTCGACCGAAAGATTGACGATCATCCCGCGCCCGGGCCCCGCCGTGAGGAGCGGCGTCAGCACGTCGCGGTAGTT
>CAVREN010000097.1:0-20297 GCA_963720115.1 uncultured Alphaproteobacteria bacterium | reverse complement strand
TGCCTAATTCTGAGCGAACGGCTCAGGGACCCCGGGCGAGAACGCCCGGGGTTTTTTACTCGCGTTTGTTAGACTCTCCCACGAAAGGACGCCGGCACTTCCATAACCGGCAAATGCGCTGATCCTTGTGCTCAGTCCGCTAACTCAAGACCGTTCAAATTGGCATATCGGAACATCTTCAAAACAGCCCGAACTGCTCTCCGCTCCGTGTAGGATGGAGCTAAATCTGATCGTGGGACGGCTGCAGGCCTAATACGCACGGCCCGCAACGTTGCAGTCTCGGTAAGCGGCGCTCCCCCAGTTTCAACCGCCATCCATTGGGAAATCGAAGACGAAGATGCCTGCGTCGCAGCCAACTGACCTGCCTAGTTCGCCTTGCCCGCCGAAATATCTTTTTCTGTTGCTCACGGCTACTATTCAGGCCACAGAACTTTTGGAGTCAACGACAGCCGCTGTGACTTTTCTCCGGCAACGTGGCCAGCGAATTTCTTCATGGCCCCGTCGCGGCGCACTGCATGATTGTATTGAAGCCCAAGGTTCCGAGGTGCAGGCTTAGTTGATCTTTGAGTTGCACTGTGGTTGCGCCGAGCATGATACCGGCGATGAATACCGCTGTGGCGATAGTTTTGCGGTCGGACATAGGGGCCTCTTATCGCTGCGACTGCACCCCTCCCTGTGTTGCCCCAATCAGATAGTAGCAATTGGCGCTGTGAGTAAGGTCTGACTTTACAAATTAAAGTGGCGCTTGAGACTTAATGGTTTGCTTGATGCCAAAGTTGCCGCCTCAACACCTCTCACTGAGACTATTAGCCGAACTGCAATTGTGGGCTGCCTAAGGGACGCGCGCGAATTTTCCTTGCATTTGCCTGAAATTGGCGACCGCCAGTAACGGTCCCAAACGGACAGATCGGGACGCAGAAACTGCCCTTGGCCGATCGCGTCCCGGGACGACGAAGACACTCTCTGGACGCTCTTCGATCGACCGTGGCGGCGGGAAGCGACGATCAGCCGTCACCCTAGCCCCGCTCCTCCGCGGCCTCTTGCATCACGGCCGGCGACGCTGGATTTTTGACCTTAATCCAGTCAGCGTTTGGACACGATGCCCTCGCAGCCGAGCTTGCACGCATGGTGTTCGTTTTCCTTGGGTCGTTTTCCTTGGGGCGATTTCCGCCCATTTTCCCGCTCACGAGTGGAACGTTGTGCTGCCGGCGAGGGCAGATGCGCCCGATTGATTTCTCGGCGAGCATGGCTTTTGCAGCCGATTTACGCTACATATATAAGTAACCGAAAAGGATGAGATTCGGCGCGAGGAGTTGCGCGCCGCCAACAAGGAAGGCCGCGATGTCCATCGAGCAATTCATCGATAGCGAGGTGAAGTCCAACGACGTCGTTTTGTTCATGAAGGGGACGCCGCAATTTCCGATGTGCGGCTTCTCCGGCCAGATGGTGCAGATCCTCGACTATCTCGGCGTGCCCTATAAGGGCCTCAACGTGCTGGAGAACGACGACCTGCGCGGCGGCATCAAAGCCTATTCGAACTGGCCGACCATCCCGCAGCTCTACGTCAAAGGCGAGTTCGTCGGCGGCTGCGACATCATCCGCGAGATGTTTCAGGCCGGCGAGCTGCAATCGCTGTTCAAGGAAAAAGGCCTGCCGGTGAAGGAGAGCGCGCAGGTCTAGCCGCCTAATTGGCTCCCGCTGAGCATTCGGCCTGAATAGACCCGTGAGGTTGCCCCCAAGCTGCCTCACAGCGAGTCGAGCCCCGGTTAGTCCGAAAGCTGGCCGGGGCTTTTCTATGCGGGGGCCGCCCGGAAGAATTCGAACGCCGGCAAGCAATTGACGGCATCTCTTTTATCTCAATTGAAATGCCGCGGGGCGGCATCACGTGGCTTGTTAGTTCTTCCAACACCTCTCCGGCAGTTCTCATCTTGCTTCCTCATTCGGCGAATCAAAAATCTACGGCTGAGCGTATGGGGCCTAAGTGGCGACGGCGCGGATGAGGTCCGGGCGCCGACCGTTTACGGCTCCTCGCCGCCGGCCGCACGACTCGTTGCTGACAGCGATGCGCCGCAGATGCCGAAAATCTGGTCGAACAGCTCGCTATCAGTCAAGCCTTCCATCCGACCTTGACGACCTCGACGCCGGCTCGCTCGGCGCGCGCGATCATGTCGGCGGTGCCGCGACCGCCGGGAAAGGCCAGTACGATATCTGGCTTTTGGTCGAGCATCATTTGATTGCGCTTCGGCCCGGCCGTGGTGCCCCATTTCTCCCAGTCGGCCGGCACGCTGACGAGAGTGACTTCCTGGGCGGGGGTCTGCCGGTGAGCCCATTCGCGTGCCCACTGGTCGGCACCGGGCGCACCGCCTTGGATGACCGTTAGCGGCCCATAGTTTTCTTGATATTGATCGAGCGCGCGCCAAACCAAGTCGCGGTTGTCGTAGTTGCGGCCGCCGCAGACCAGGACTCTCATCTGGACCTCACGCTGGGGTTCAGTTTAACAAGCCGCTCGGACCGTTGCACGTCGCGCGGGTCGCTGCCACGTTGAGATTAAGCTGTACTCTTCGGCGGCTCGGTTGGGCAGCTAAAAGAAGCAGCCTCTCGTGCCGTGTTGATGATCATCCTGCGAAAAACCGGACTCTCAATTCGCGCGAACGCCGTTTGGAAACCCTCCAGCCGAAGCTCCCTGTGTGACTGAGCCGCTGAGCCTCCTCCAGGTAGGCCTCGCTTCGCGTAAGCTCTCCACTCAGTCTCGCCAACGCCCTCAGATCCGCCTGCAGCACGTCGCGGCACCGGCGAGGTGCCTAAGACCTACTCCCTACTGGCGAGGTTCCTAAACTGAATGATTAGCCGAGCACCTTTCAGTACAACTCCCGCAGAGGCACGTCAGAGCGTATGCATCGTTACGTTGATGGGCTCCGGCGCGGCCGCTCCCCTAAGGCCCCGTCCCCCCAAGGGCTGCGCCGGGGGCCTCTCAGGCCGCTCATCACTCGCGGTTGGGAAGTCTATTGGAGCGGCAGACAACGGGGACGGCTTGATCAACCAACCAAGTACGAGGTGATTAGATGACAGCAATACTCCTCGCAGCCAATGCGGCCTGGATTGGGCTTGTGACAGCGCTGTGGACTAAGCGGCTCTGGGAGACTCGCTACGCACGACTCTTGATTGTTCGGCGCAGCTGAATAGGCCTTTTGCGATTTCCGCGATACCGAAAGCGTTTATCCCGCACAATGTTCTGTGACAGTACACGTAAGGATCACTGCATGTTTTTCGCACGCGTTTGCTGTCTTTCGCTCGCGACCGTTTCTTTGTCGGTCGGAATTGCGTCCGCGCAGGTCCCGCCTGTGCCATATGTCCCACCGGCGCCAATTCTCAATCCGAGCAGTTCACTGGTCGTCCCGCAGCCGCCTCCGGTTCCGGTCTCGCCGGGGGCCCCGCTGGGATCGCTCGGCGGATACGGATCCAACGTATTCGGAACGGGCGAGTACCTGCGCGGCACTAACCAGGTAGTCAATCCGCCGCGCAGTGTGCTGCACCATTCCCGTCGATACCGGCACGCTCAGCGCTAAACCAAATCCGACGATTTAGGGCGCAAGCGCCGCCCTCCAAAGGGCGGCAAAAGAATAAGAGCCGCCATCCTCGCAGCGACCGCTATCACGGCTTCTCGGAGTCATCGCCGCGCGCCAACCGCCACGCCGCCTCCAGCGCGGCGAGCATCTCGCGGATTTCGGCGCCGAACTCCTTCACACCGTCTGGCGTCCCGATCCACATCCTCGGCGGATCGTTCCCCAAGCCAAGCGCAATCTCGCCCTCGGCAAGCTGAGCCGGTGCCTTGTCCAGTGTCTCGTCCGCTTCAGTTGGAACGTCCCGGTGCGCCGCCATGCCCTTCAAATAAGGCGCCCGTTGATACTCTGCCGCCGAATTCGGGTTCTGTTGTCCAGCGCGCTCACAGGCCCCGGACCAAAGGCAACGGCCCGCGCCGGATGGGCACCAGCGCAGGCCGCTTGGCAGGAACCAACGATAGGAGAAGAGGCGCCGCAGCACGCGACGCCTCGATTGATCATGTCGGAAACGTCAGCGCCAGACGCAAGCGGGGGCCCATCAGCGCCTCGGCGCCGCCTGCGGCCCCGCATCGTAGTACGCCTGTGATCCGAGTCACACCGCCGGGGCGATTGTGGTCTTCAACACATCGGCGCGGCAGGCCTATCGACTAGCTTCCCGGCCTGGCTTTTCTGGCAGAAAGGAGCAGGTCATGACAGATTTGATAGACATCAAAACCCGCTTGCCTATCCTCTCATGCCATTTTCCGTCTCTGGCAGACGGCTTTGAAAGATGACGAAACGCTCCTGGACGAGGCGATTCGCAAATGTACACGAGCAGATGACCTCGTTGGATCAGGCGCGCGCCGAACAGGTAATGAGCCTGATTATTCGACGCCATCGCGATGGTAAGGAGGCGTTCAAGGCCATGCTGATGGCCATCAGGACGCAGAGCTGGCCTCCGACTGAGGAGACGCTTTCGACTAGCTACAGTGGAACGAGTTCACTTTCGTTGGCAACACGTTCGTGATGATGCGGCTATTGATACCGTGTTCAACGTTACCTCGCGCCTTTGCGATGAGGCAAAACCAGGACAAATCCTCATCAGCCCGCGCGTGTTAATGAGGGTCGAGAACGCCGTGAAGGTTGAGCCCGTCGGGGAGTTCGAATTGAAGGGGATCAGGCGGCCACTGCCGGCTTACAATGTGGTCGGAGTAGGTTCGTCTGCACGCGAGTAATATCTTGCGCAAAGAGTTCGGGTCCCTACTGAAAGCAGCTAACTAAGAGCAATGCCAGAATTCAGATTTGATCCGCCTTTGACCCTGAAGGGCAACATCGTCGTCCGTAACCTCGACGATGCGGTTCGCTTCATGATCGGCTATCGAGAGGCGCGCCGACCTGCGCTGCTGACGAGTGTCTTATACCGCCTTGAGGGAGCCTCGGGCGAATCAGAGGAGCGCCATGCCGGATACGCATTTCGCGGCTGGGCAGAGGCAGAAGGCCTCATCATCAAACTCGCCGAATAAAAGAGACCAGCACGAGCAATTAATCGTCCGCAGCTCGGAAACAGTCATTCATCGGCAGTCTGTCGAAATTTTGCGCTAGCGCCGATGATGTTCAGCTTGACGGTCCCGGCACCGTGATCGCGAATGGAGAGTGCGCACCACGCCATAATGAGCGTCTGTCGTCTTATTACGTTGATCCGGGCGGCAATAGCGTCGAGTTGCAGTCAGATAATTTCGGCGATTGGAATGCCCTCAACGGAGTGGATGGGAACGTCCGATCAGTTTGCCAAAAATCCGATAGGTGTGTTTGTTGATCCATCGAAAATGGTGACGGCGCGGGCCCAGGGAGCGTCCGTCGAGAAATTGCATCGGCGTGCTTGCGCTGGCGAGTTCCTGCCAAAAGAGCCCGTCGATATCCGCATTCCCCTGGACTAGGTCCCTTGTTTGGGTGCGCGCGGCGGCCCTTTGGATAATGGCCGCCTGCGTTACCGCGAGGACATCGTGGATGGCCTTCAAAACTGCCCTGGCACAATTGCTGGACTTTACCGCGGAGAAAATCTCTCAGGTTGTTCGAGACGAGGACTGAGATGCATCCACTATGGTGCGCGAACTACTCACGCTGTCGTAAATGGAAACTTGCAAAGCCGGAAAGCGGGCTTTGATTTCCAGTGCCGCGGACCGCGCTGCTTCGGGCGTCTTGAATGAGCGCTTCGTTTGCCTGTCTATCTGAAGCAATGCGGTGCGGGAGTCGCCCCTCAATGGCGGCTCGAGTTTGTCGACCACGCGCAGGATCGGTCGGCGAGAAGCCGAGTTAACGTACACGATAGACCGCCCCAATCATGACCCTTCGGAACGTGAGGCTTCGTGCCATACTGCCGCCAAGTACGACAGAGAACCCTAGAGGCCGGCGGGATCAATTGCGCTGCACCAAACAGCTGCCGCCTGCCGCGCGAAGGCCGGAGCACAATCTCTCGGCGTCGGAACGACTGTCAGTAACAACTCGCACGCGATACCAGAAACTGCTTGTTCCGACTTTCGATTGGATAACGGTCGGCTGACGTGTCTCTAAAAGCGTCTTATACGCCTTCTGCAGTTGTTGGAATGAGGCTAGTGCAGAGGCTTGGGAAGCGCTGCCGACAAGTTGAACTCCCCAGCCGGGTTTGGCGTGGAGAACATCGCCGCTTGGCGCATTCGCCATGCCAACGTCTAACCTCGCCGCCGTTCGATAACTGATAGACTTGACTACATCCGAGCACGGCACCCGTTCGGGGAGCGTTCCGTTCACTTGTGTTGGACCACCCGACCATTCCTCGGCGGAATGGCCGGTGACAATCTGAACGTAGTGGCGCGTTTCCTTGGGTAAACCGCCGCGCGCCGAGAGCCAATCCTGAACCCGTTGCGGACCGGCGTTGTAGGCCGCAGCCGCGAGCCCAAGATTACCAAAGCGGGTACGTAGATCGCGTAAATAGCTTGCCGACGCCTTCAGCGCCGCGTTCACGTCGAACGGATTACTGAGCCCGCGCCAATCGGCGGTCCGTGGCATGAATTGCGCAATGCCCTGAGCGCCCTTGGGGCTGACTGCGACCGTGTTGAAGCGACTTTCTTGCCATATGACACGGACAAAAAAATCGAGCGGCAGCCCATTCTCTGCTGCCGCCCGCTCCAACGTAGGGCAAAGTTCACTGGCAACACTTGGCGCGGATGCTGGTTGTTCCCGGCCTTCAATACGCTGAGCTGCCTCTTCCCCGCTCGCAGGTGGTGGCGTAGCGCCCGCCTGCGCAATCGCTGACGTGCTCGCGAGTGCCAGTGAACAGGTAATAAGTGGTCCAACCAACCGGAGCATGGATAAAACCCTCCGATGCGAACGTCATTTTACCGGATTCCCCAGTGCCTGCAGGCAGAATGCTTGATGGGCTCCTCACATGACTAACCACTTCTGAACCGCGACAGATTGCTGATTGTTTCGATCGAACGCCTGTCCCGAGCCCGGTCGCGTGGAAAGCAGCGACCGACAGGTGGTGTATGGTGCAGAGCGACGGGATATATTTCGGGATTGGGGCGAACGGAGACGCCCATGTCCGATGCGCGCATAGAGGCTTTCTTGGCCGACGTTCTCGCCCTTGAAGGCGAAAACCCAGAGGCGATCCGCGATGGTGTGCATATCGCGCTTGCCGACTGCGGGCAAATCTATAGGGCGCAGGAAGCGACTAGGCGCATGAAGGACAAGGCGGCCCACGCTTGCCACGCCCTTTGCCGCGCTCGCATTGTCGAGGAAATGCAGCGTCGGAACGAAACAGCGACCGCAGCGCATTTGAAGTTCGTTCTGAGCGTTGTTGATGGGCCACGCTTCGCTAAGGATAATAGCCCTGGTCGTTCGCCAGCATAACAAGGCGCGTTGACCTTCATGACATCAACCGCTGAGGAAAAAGCCTTTCTAAACGTAGCAGTTGCCGCGATTCCACGCGTGGCCGAGATTATTTTGGGATTTCCACCTGATGATCAAGCGGGCGCGCTGGAGATGGCTGAACGGCGCTTCCTGGCTGCGGCGTCGGACTATGGCTGCACTGAGATAGCCGCGCGGTCGCGGGTCTCTGTAATCATGGGGCGGTTGCGAAGTCACCTGGAGAGGCAGCGGGCTAGTGAAAAGAAGCTGCAAGCCTTGCTTCATAGGCTCACAGAGCCGGATTAGATGGGCGTAAGGGCGGTGCTAGCGCCTGGTTGATGCGAGGACGCGGCGTAATTGTTCAGCACTTGATCCCTCAAACCCGGTCGCGTCTTTTAGATCAAATTGGAAATCCCGCCTAGACCTGGCTCACTGGTCAATTAATTCGGAATGCCGGAGCGCCAGGCGGCGTGGTCCATCGGAACTCGAAACCTCAGACCAGTCGATTCTAAGACTTGTCTTCCGTAGCTCGGCCACCTTTGCGGTGTAGCGCCTGGTGTATTCCGAATCCATTGGACCGACCGTAGCCACCCAATTTGGATCGCTAGGTTTGCTGATAGGCCGTTCGGTCAAAACGATTGCGCAGCCTTTGGGTGGCTGGACCTGAAGGACCAAGTCTTCCAACACTGCTCGGGCGTTTCTCATAGGATGATCTGTCGGGCCATGTTCGCTAGGCCCTAAAGCCTTTGACGACCCCGCCCATCTGATAGTGCTGCTCGCAATAGCAGCAAACCCAAGGCTATCGCGGAATAGTAATCGGGGCCTTAATTAGACCAGCAAGCGACTGGCACGCCGAGCCCAGCCGCCTTGTCCAGATTGGTGAGATCGGCGCCGACCAGCGTAACCTATCTCTGTAGCGACGGGCACGCATCATCGCATTCTTTCAGCCGAACGCTGAGTGAGGCTACGGAATCCGCCCATCGGTGACGTGATTGAGCTGCGTCTCAGGAAGCCCCCGGCTCCCTGAGAGGCGCACGCCGCGCACGTCGCGCAACCGGATCGCTGGAACGTCATCCCGCGGAGATATGTTCAGATGCGAGAAGTCGGCGCCATCGACATCCCCGAGCCATATGAACGGCCGCTCGTCAGGCTGAACGCTCGTAATCTCAATATGGTGAAACTCAACGTTCCGGGCGTGACGGATCAATAATCCTTGCGCGGGCAGCGGGCCAAAGAAGCTTGGCTCGGGATAGTTCCGCTCCTGCTCGGGCGGAACGATATCGGCCAGAGCCGCTGCGGCGCCACCCTTCTGCACCATGACCACGTCGCTGACGCGCACGTCCTCGATCAAGTGGCCGGGAATGCCGGCGATGATCGCCGGGGCATCGTTCGTCGGTGCGTTACAGATGACATTATTGATCATCACCCGCCGGAACGTTCCCACGCCGATGCCCGGCGGGGCGTGCAGCCGGGCACCGAGCCTGAGAAAAAACGGCGCATTGCATATGTTGCGCATGACGATGTTGGTGAATGTGATGTCCTCGATCGGCCCGCCGTCCACGCTTTCGAGGGCAAAGCCGCGGCAGTTCTCGAAGACGCAATTGCCGATCACAATGTTCTTGAAACCGCCACTCGATTCCGTGCCGCATTTGATCCGTCCCGTCGGTTGCCCGTCATTGGCATCGGCGCGTCGGAAAGTGCCGTTGAGCATAGTGCCGAGCGCGAAACCGCCAGTAACGTAACAATCGTTGATCGTGACATTTTCGGTCGCTCGCTGCTCGCCGAGTGCGAACGAGCTTTTGAGGCAGATGCCATCGTCCCATGGCGAGTTCACACCGCAGCCCGAGATGCGCACATTCCTGCAGCAATCGACATTGATACCATCGCGGTTGGTGTCGATCTTCAACGCCTCCAGCGTCAGGTTGTCGACGCCAGTCGCCAGGATGGCGAAATGGCCGGCGGCCAAGATCGCAACGTCGCGCACGATCACGTTGCGGCAGCGTTTGAGGGCGATCGCCTTATCGGCGACGCCGGGCGCGTCGGCCGGCGGCAGGCCCAGTTCGGCCGTTTCGCCTCGACTCAAGCCCCGGCCGCAGATGAGACCCGGTCCAATGATTGCGACGTCGCGGACATCCTCGCCCCAGATCAAGCTGTTGTGCCAATGGTTATGGCCGAAGTCCTGGTAGCTTTCGAATGCTGCATTGGATTCAGCGGCGTCGAAGCCATTGCCTGGGGCCGCCAAAACGATAGCGCCCAACTCAAGATGCAGCGCGACATAACTCTGGAGATGGATTGAATGGCAGGCGTACGCGCCCGGTGGGAAACGCACTGTGCCGCCGCCCGCCGCCGCAGCCGCCGCGATGGCCCGATTCACGGCCCCAGTGTCGATGGTCTTGCCGTCCGCGGCTGCGCCAAATGATCTGACGTCGAACGGCGGGCGACCGTTTGGCTCTTCCGTATGGGCCCATGAGGCCGATGCCCAGGCGAGCGCGCTAGTCGCGTTGCCGGCGGCGACAAAGCTTGTGGTCGCTGACCTCAGGAAACCTCTACGACAAATTTCCATGGCTTCTCGCGAGCCGTTGGCACGTCCTGAAACACTTCAACAGTCCGTTTGCGGTCATAAACGAATCTGCATTGGTCGGATCCAGCAAACTCACTAAGCGAGCTTTGTCTGCGGATCCGCCGGGCGTAGTTTTGGGCTAACCCGTCGATCGCGACGACCTCAAGCACCGCACGGCCGCCGACGACTTCCTCTGGTGGTCCCATCCGTTTGCATTCAAAAAGGATTCTCTCCCAGGGCCCGCCTCCATCGCTGCTGCGACCTCGTTGGCGGTGCACAGCGCCGAGAGGGGGGAGGGTGGTGACATAATTATTTTGCCCAGCCCTCCCGATTGGTGCAATTGCGAACCAATCACAGCAACACGAGCACAGCGGTCATGCTGAGGCTATCCATATCAAATGAAACATCAGGAGTTTGGAAAAATGCGCAAGCAGGTGATTGTAGCAGCTACGGCTATCGTGCTCGGCATAGCCACAACGGCGACCGGCACAATCGCGTTCGCACGGGGCGGCGGTGGAGGTGGCGGCCATGGCGGTGGTGGAGGCCATGGCGGGGGTTTTGGAGGTCACGGCTTTGGCGGTGGCGGTTTCGGAGGCCATGGGTTCGCGATGGGCCACGGCGGTTTCGGAGGCCACAGGTTCGCGACAAGCCGCGGCAGTTTCGGTCACGGTCACTTCGAGGGCCGTCGCTTTGGTAGAGGCATTTATGCTTACGGCGGCGACTATTGCGATCCGTACTATTACCCGTACGGCTGTTACGGGTATTAGTTGGTGATACGCGGCGCCTCGCCTCGATCGCCGCTTTTACTTACGCCACTCTTCAACCGGGTGAGGCGGTGATGTGTACCATTCAGTCGCCGTCTCCCTTTCGAGGCCCAAGTTGGTGTGGCACGTGTTTGGGGTTCCTGTTTGCAGATACTCGGCTGGTCCGCTCGCCCACGGCAACAAGTAAATTTGCGGTTGGACCGACAGGACGGGCCCCCTCACCGAACCTCGACAAACTAGCTACCGCAGGCCCAGGAAATGATCGTCTTGCTGGGATATTTGGCAAGTCTTTTTTCGACTTTCGTCATAAGTGCGGCGATGCTGAGCGTAATTTTAACTGTCACCGCAGCCAACAAAGCACCCGGTCATCCGTACCGGTCACATGTGGCGCAACTGAGCAAACATGAACCTAACAAGCATCGTGGCAACTCAAGGGTCGCGCGTGCGACTGCTAAGGACAAGTCAACGTCGGTCGTGGCGGATGCGGGGTGGTTGCCTGAGATCGCCGGAAAAGAAGTAGAAAAGCCCTGAGGCGATTTCGCAAATTACGGCGGTCAATTCTGGAACTTGAGCTGAAGGCACGGTGGCTTTTTCGGTGGTCGCACGACATGCGAGTCCTGCAAGTCGATCGACGTGCGCCGTGGGCATCGCAAGGGTCCGATTTGCGAGTAGTCGATCACGCTTCCGCGGATTGCGTAAATCTATCCGGGGACGCGCTAAAACCAAGACCGGGTTCCCTGCTTGCCAGCAAGTCCGCTACGGCGTCACGGACGCTGGCGGCGGCTCGCTGATATTTTTTCCGCAAACTCGAAGCGGCGCTGTGGCGCCGCGACGGCGTGATTGGCCACGGGTGAATCCCGCTACTTGCGCCCCTTGGCCTCGCGGCGGAGGTCGGCATTGGCCTTTTCGACGGCGACGATTTGCTTCGGCAGTGCTTCGCGGCTCCGCCGCCGCGCTTGCCAGAGTCGTTCCGCGGCACGAACCGGATCGATGCGCTGTAGATGCTTGATCGTGGTGCGATCGACGCCGGCGCCTTTGTCGATGATGGTGCATACCGTCTTGAGGCCGAGGCTGGTCTCTTCGGCAATGGCGCGCAAGGACAGCCCGTCGGCGCGCAGCTTGCGCACGGTGGCGACTTGCGCGTCGCTCGCCGCCAGCGGCCGCCCGACATTGCGCTTGATGACGGCGGTGTTGTAGGCCGGGACGAACTTGTTCCAATCCTTGACCAGCGCCATGTAGCAATCGTGATGCTGGTTGGCGGTATTGACGAAGTCGTCGAGGTGCCACACACCATCGTCGCCGAGCGTCATCGCGAACGCCTCTTTCCAGTTTTCAATCAGCGCTTCGACATCCTGCAGACTGTGTTGGGCAGCATCGCTGCCCACTGAAAAATACGGCATAAGCGGTTGCCGCGACTCCCCAGGACTGCACGCGCTGATTCTGAAGAAGCCATGACTCCTTACTCAGAGCGAAACGGTGGGAAAACCTGTCGCGCAGAAAGAGCAACTGATTTCAGTTGCGACCCGGTCGGCGGCCTAATGAGCAATCTTTTGCCCAGCATCGAGTTCACCGCTCCGCAGAAGGTATTCTTCGCCGAGCCCTGCTAGCACCAGGGCGAACAGGAGCGCCTGCCCCTCCGCCTCCTCCTTCATTATTATTATATCGACCAAGCTCTGCGCCATTTCGTACGCTATCTCTGCGGCTTCTATCGCTTCACCCGCTGCTGTCTTTGCTTGCATATAGTCGATAACAAATTCGTTGATGACTTCACGAAGTGGCTTACTCATTGCCATACTCAACTCAAACAAGGCTTCAACCTCCCGACTAGGTTGCCGTTTTCTGACTCCACGTATAGCCGCGCGATTTCCGTTAGCGGGCCCTTAGAATCTGGCATGGATAATGTTCACGTTGTGTTCTATGGAATCGCAGCGGGCGCGCCGAAATGCACACGCTCGGATTGGTCGAGCGTTTGCAGGGCGATTGCAAGGCGCTCTGGGCGCGTCGTCGGAGTAAGTGTCCCGGTCTGTGGGTCGGGTCTCACTGGCTTCCGCTGTATTCGACGAATCCCAGGCTATGCCTTACGAAAGCCGCCCTCGTCGAGGTAATGATGTGTCGGGGAATGTCCCGCTCGGGGGGTATAGCATTGATCCGCGCCACGCTGGTCCGCGCGCTTGTGCTATCGGCGGCTTTCGCCGGCTCTTTGATGCCGGTCCGGTGCCTTGCCGAATACGATTATCAGTTGCCGGCGAAGGCTACGAAGGAGCTGTCGCCGCAGCTGCTGTCGCTGCTCCAACAAAAGAACATGCCGAAACATTCACGGATCCTTGTGCGCATCTTCAAGGAAGAATCGGAACTTGAAGTCTGGAAGCAGGACACCACCGGCCATTTCCAGATCCTCAAGATCTATCCGATCTGTCGGTGGTCGGGCGACCTTGGGCCGAAGGTTCATGCGGGCGACCGTCAGGCTCCCGAGGGCTTCTATACGATTACGCCGGAGCTGATGAATCCAAATTCCAACTACTACCTCGCAATCAACACGGGCTTTCCCAATACCTTCGACAAGGCGAACGATCGCGACGGCGCCTTTCTCATGATCCACGGCGACTGCGCGTCGCGCGGCTGCTATGCCATGACCGATGACCAGATCGGCGAGATCTATTCGCTGGCGCGCGACTCACTCCTCGGCAGCCAGCAGTCATTCCAGATCCAGGCTTATCCGTTCCGCATGACGCCTGCGAACCTGGCGCACCACCGCACCAATCCGCACATGGCCTTCTGGAAGATGCTCAAGGTCGGCAACGATCATTTCGAGGCGACGCATCTCGAACCCAAGGTAGAGGTGTGCAATCGCCGTTATGTGTTCGATGCGCAGCAACCTCCGAAGTCGTCGAAGCCCATCGTGTTCGATCCGATCGGCAAATGCCCCGCCTTTGTCGTCAAGCCGGAAATCGCACGGCCGGCGCGGGAAAAACAACGCGCCGACGAGGTCCAATACGCGCAATTGGTCAAAGCCAACGTGTCAGTCGCTCCAATCCACAGCGGGCTCGACGGGGGAATGAACCGAGTTTTTCTCGCCCAGGTTGGGGGCAGCATACCCCCGGCTCGAGTGCCGCCGTCGGGATCTCGACCGCCGCAACCGCCCGATAACAATGGTTCGTTGGCGGGTAAATTGTTTGGCTTGTTCGGATGGAAGCCGGCCTCACAGATGCAAGTCGCCTCGGCCGATTCGGCAACGCAGGAACGCGGAGCGGACTCGGCCACCACCGGATCGACTGCCACGCCAAAAGCAAAACTCGCGTCCCAGATTGAGACCTTCGCCGCTGCGAAGTCGAAGCCCAGTGAGCAGCCTAAGATCGAGTCGACCAAGAACGATGCGGTAAATAACGACACGCCTAACAGCCAACCGCAACGGACCGGCGCGGTGCAGCTGAAGCCTGCGCTACAGCAGGAAGCCAACGCAGACCCTTCAACCGCGAGCAACAACACAGTTAGCGCGCCACCGACAATGCCCGTCGAATCCTTCGATAGCCGCTGGAGCGCATTGCAAAAATCCGAGACAAGTGTTGAATTTAAGGACCGGTGGGCGCTGGGTTCACAAGATTTATGGAGTGATCGTATCTTCGATGCCGACTGCCGAGGTACGGCTTGCCAGTAATTGCCGCTCAGAGGGTAATTCGAGGCCGACACCAAATTGGGCAATGACGTGAGATAGTATTATTTGGCGAGCGACGAGTCAGAGTGACGACGCACCGGAGCTAGCGCCCGATCGGTTCAGAGATTTCGGGCGGTCGTCACGAGCGCGCTAAAAAACGCATGTTCGACTTATAACAACGGGCTTCATAAAAAACGCGTGGTGTGACATCCGCCCCACTTTTTTAATAAAGGGATTTCTGGCCGCACTGGTCATGCTGCATTAAATGTCACGATTGGCCTGTTAGCTGGTCGACCGCTGCTTCGGCCGCCCTTTTATCTTTAACCACTCTTGCGCATCCGCAACCCCAACTTGGTCAAGACGAGCTGATAATGAGTAAGGTGAGTCGATATACCGGTCATCGATCTCACTTCGCGGAACGAATTGATCGATTTCAATTGTTCGCGTGCTGTCGATCTGGGACGGCATCGATTTCTTGGTCTTCAACAATGAGGTACTGGCCTTTTGCAACCTCATACCCGCGCGCCGTGTCCTCTCGAGAAACGACTTCGCCGGTCTCAGAATCGATGTTCTGTTGCTTCAAGCGGTGGCCAGTTTTCCGGTTGATCCGGTTGAAGCTCACCTTTTCGCTCAGAGAAGACGCCGGATAGAGAGCGATCGGACAAGAGACTAGCGACAGCTGAAGGTAGCCCTTCCAATTCGCACGCGGGGCCATGCGATACTCCTCAACGACATACTCCCCGAAATTATACCCACATTTTTACCAATTACTTAGGGCCGCCGCGCTCATCGAGGCCAAACCACCGCCGCCCTGATAAGTTCGCGGACTCCCGAATGACCAATATCCCAGATTGCACTTGAAGTTTTCGGATCCATTGCGGCGTCGCAGTTCACGCACCTAGCCGTCGCCCCTCGCCACCGCCAACGAGGTGATCGAATAACGAAGGTGGGATGGCTAAAGGGTCGTGCTAACTGACAATCCTCGTCGAGGTCTGCTAATGGGATGGACCCGCCGTGCTCCTGCCCCGCCCAGCCGCAAAGGTGGCAGGGGGCTGCCAACACCAGGAGCATCCCATGCCGCCCAAGACCACCAGCCTTGAAGCGTGTCGGACAATCGGCATCGACATCGGCAAGAACACGTTCCACCTCATCGGCCTCGACAAAATGGGCGCTATCGTTCTGCGCCAGAAGTTGTCGCGCAACCAGGTCGACATTCGGCTCGCCAACATGCCGCGTTGCCTCATCGGCATGGAGGCATGCGTCGGGGCGCATCACCTGAGTCGGCAACTCAAGGCACTCGGCCACGATGCGCGGCTGATGCCTGCCCGGTATGTCCGGCCGTATTCGAAGGGACAGAAGAATGACTTCCGCGACGCGGAAGCGATTGCCGAGGCGGTGCTGCGTCCCACTATGAAGTTTGTCGCCATCAAGACAGTCGAACAACTTGATCTTCAGGGGCTGCATCGCGTGCGCGAACGCCTAGTTTGCCAGCGCACCAGTGTGATCAACCAGATCCGCGCCTTCCTGCTCGAGCGCGGCATTGCGGTGCGCCAGGGGCTGCGGGCACTGCGCACCGCGATGCCCAATGTTCTCGCCATGACGGACAAGCTGTCGCCCCGCATGATCCACATGATTGAGGACCTCTGTACGGACTGGCGCCATCTCGATGCTCGCATCGCGACTGTGTCGAACGAGATCGAGACGTTGTCCGAGCAGGATGATGGTGCCAAGCGCCTCATGACGGTACCGGGCATTGGCCCGATCATCTCGACCGCAACAGTCGCCGCGATCGGCAGCGGCGACGTATTCTCCAAGGGCAGAGATTTCGGCGCTTGGCTCGGTCTCGTGCCGCGACAGATGTCAACCGGCGGGCGCACCATCCTCGGGCCGATCTCCAAGCGCGGCAATCGCTACTTGCGGATGCTGTTCGTCCAGGCAGCCCGTTCCGTCCTCCTGCGCCCGAAGAGCTGGCAGAAGTATGGCCTCAAATCCTGGATCGAGGCTGCAGCGCGCCGGCTCAATCGGTTCAAGCTAGCGATTGCGCTCGCCAACAAAATAGCTCGCGTCGCCTGGGGCGTTCTCAATGGCGGTCGTAACTTTGAGGTCAGATCGATGAGGACCGCGCCCCAAGCTGGTTGAGTTCGCCGCTATGCTCGTCATCGTCGAGGACGAGCAACGGCCACCGGTCAAACCAAAAAACCGCTCAAGATAAGGAGAAACACGATGTAGACCCTATCGTTTTTCCCACCGAGGTCTGCGAGAGAAACAGACGAGATGGAGAAATGGTCTTTCCAGCGCACCCGAGAACTGATGACCCCAAGAGCCCTTCGAGGCATGGCCGTTAATGAGGTCGGACGCGCGCGGATTTCCATGATGGTCCGGAGCATGGGCTCCAATTCGAGGCCTGATACATTGGTGCAAGACCGTACACCCCAGCCTCACCGCTTTCTCTTGCAACGCACGGCGGGTCCATACATTGGGGTCAAACTCGCCTCGTAGCGAGATTTTGTCTCTGCACCGGCGTCCTTAAATCTCCAAGGCCGTTTCGGCCTCTTTGTCTCTGCCCTGAAAATTCCGTTTCCCCGCAACGGAGACTTCGGTTCGAAGAGACCGGTTCGAATGCGATGTCGGTGAGGGCAGCTCCTTCGCCCACGGCGTTGACGCGCCAATCGAGCGGCCAATCGGCGCCGTGATCGTAAGTGAAACGCGCTAACAGGCGCCGCCGTTCGTTTGGCGGCAGGCGGAATCGCCCGCGGCGAGCGCCTCGTTCAAGATTCGGCGGATTGTGCGGGCACAGCGTCCACATTGGACGCTGCAGCCGAGACGATCATAGACCTCGCCAGCGGTGCGGGCGCCTTCCGCGCCGGAGAGCGTGGAACGGACGTCGTGGTCGGTCAGCACATTACAGGAGCAAATAATCATCGCGGAATGGTTCGGCGGCCGATTGCTGTGGCTAGCAGCGGACCGACGCCTGGGATGCAATTAAGGCGCTTGCTCGTTTGATTGGAGCGGTGCCATGCCATGATCATTCGATCAAAATCCAAGATCTGCTTTTTGAGACTGAGCAATTGGCTGCCCAGTGCGGCAAGACATGTGCGCACAACATCGGGCACCCGTTTGTCGCTCGGATCGGCGATGACCCACAGTAGTTCCTCGATGCCTTTGCGTCCGACCGTGAATCCATCTTAGCCAAACCGCCACCCCAAGCGGGACCACCTCCCACCGAAACTAGGTGTTACAGCGGTAATAACTTCTCCAAAGGTTGTAATCGAGCTGTAGCATGGTCCGTTCAAGTTCTCCGTTCAACGATAGTGGCTAGCTCGCTGAGTGCCGCGATTTTCCAAAAGTCGATCCGACTAAAATCTTTTCGCTTGTGTGTCGATCTGGCCATATCTCAATCGACTAGATGGCACACCACTACGCTGTTCCCACTGTGATCGTGAGGGCCACAATGCCTCAATATTACTTTACAATTCGGTCGTGCGACCACGAGCGCAAGGACGAGCATCGCGTGGTGCTGCGAGATGTTTCTGCCGCGCTTGACTACGCCTGCCGCATGGTTCGAGAGCTAACCGCCAGCGGATACAATGACCCGGGATTGCTTGTGACCGTCAGAAACGAGATGCGCCAAAGGGTGCTCTCGATACCCTCTCTTCCTGCCTGCGCCTAATGCCCCCTCAGTATCTGTACCTCATCGTCTGGCGCTGAGGCGTCAGTAACGGCACCAATGGCCACTTCGAGAGATCGAGGCGGCCAGGCCGAAGATGGTGGCATTCGCTCGGGTGATCGCCTCATACTCCGTCGCAAAAGTCTCGAAGCCCAGCACCGGGCCGAATTATCGCGGCAAACCACTCGCCGGGGCCGGCCAATCCTTTGCCATGGCTACACTGCGCGAGGGCGCTTACGCCGCTCCGGCTTGCCGAGATCGCGCTTGCGCGGATCGGGCCATCGGCGCCGTTCGTCATCAAGGACTTTGCGGAGTTCGTCGAGCACTTCTGCTTTAATCCTGACACGCCAGCGGGCAAAAGTTTCGCCTGTGGCTCCGGCCGCGCGTTCCTCTTTCCATCGAGCACGCATCGCGGCAATTTCGAGCAAGTCCGACCGCTCAATTTTCGTTTTCGTCATAACTTAGAATGTTACTGACGAATCCTAAAAACTCGTTGTCTGTTCGCCGCGGAACATTTGCAATGTCGTTTTTTTTGAGTCGGCGATGAATTTTGAGGTTTGGGCGGGGAGACCGCAGGCAACGTAGGGGCCCTTGACCGGCGCAGTTGCATCACTATCGTGGATTCCGCTGGGTGGCTCGCCGACGACCCAAAGAAGGGTCCCGCTCCGGCACAGCGCATGCGCGGCGCGCGATGGTAAGAGATCGGTGAAGGAGAGAAAATAACATTTCGTGAGTGGCGCGGCGATTGAGGGGCGGCTGAGGGGCGGCTTGCAATGCGCTGGAGCATGGATCGCCAGGGAATTCGAACCTTGTTCGACCGCGAAACCAGACGATTGAAGCAATTCGAATTATCGGGACCACGCCGAGAGCGGATTAGTCTCGACACGTATTCAGACGAACTCGCCGCCCGCGATGCCGAATTCCGTCAAGAAGCGAGATACGGCAAGTGGTCGGACCCAGGCCCGCCGTCACAGGGTCTGCGCTGTAATGACTTTCGCGTTTCTTGACGACTGGTGCTGCCGGCGAGGCAACGAGCTTGCTTTGGGGCTACTGCTTGCCGACGGCATCGTGCGTTACACGGAGTTGGCGCTCGCCTGTTGTTCGGCCTCGAAGAAGCTGAAGAAATAGCGCCCGGTCTACTCACGAAAGCGGACCGGGAACGGCCTAAGCCGCTGGAAATACCCCCGATATCGCTTCCGATCACCGCAGAGCCGGGCGCCTGGACCGCCTGGCAGCCCTGCTAGACGTTCCATCGGCTTGATAGCGCGGCGCATCGCCGTGTCGCAAGTCCAGCGCCTGTCTAGTCGATGTATCCGTCTATTGTGAAATCGGCGCGATCTGGAAGTTTTCGTCGCATCCGATAGTCCGCAAGTTGGGAGGCTAGAGCTATCCCCGTGCCGCCCGTGACGAAAACGACGAAGTCCGCCTTACGCCCAATGTGAACGAGCGCGTCCAGGACCAGTACACCTATCACCGGGCGCCTGCGGTCAAGGCGGAGATCAACCACACGCTTAAGGTCTGCCGTCAGCCACTGGATGGGTTGCAGGCTGGTGATAAACAGATCCAGGTGCACCGTCGGCATCCCCGTCTGCCACGCCAGCCAGGATGCGAGCGACGACTTGCCCACGCCGTCCATGCCATCAACTGCAATCAGGAGCGGGAGACGGTTTAGCGTGAGTGCTGTTTGGACGCGATCAAGCAGTTCAACTGAACGCGGGATCAGAACCTTCATCTAGGATCACGACTTGTGGAATGCGGCGCGCAACGCGCTTCCCGGGGTGCCATTAAGTCGCGCGTGCATCTCTTTGCTCATCCGAAAAGCAGGATGACGGGTCTCAGGGACACTGATTTTGGCTCTGGTCTTCGGATTGCGCCCAGCCCGAGCCGGCCAGGTCTTCACAAGAAATACCCCAAAGCCGCGCACCTCCACTCGGTCGCGCCTGACCAATGCGGCTTCGATCTCGTTAAGAATTGTGTCGACGAGCTTTTCGACGTACAGATGCGGATTTTGGTCGGCGATGCGCACGACCAGTTCTGATTTGAGCACGTCAGCCCTCCCACCGAGCAAAGGGTCGCAGGGGCCTGCATAGTCGTCAAGGAGCGCCATGCCCCGCGCCGCTGGTGCGTTTTAGGGCCTCTCCGCTTCACGGCGTTCTCTGAGTCACTGCCTGCGGTCGTGGGACCATGATGGTCACCGCGCTCGGTCATCGCCATCATCCCGATCAGGATC